>CALGKA010000042.1 GCA_937927895.1 uncultured Granulosicoccaceae bacterium
TAACTTAGGATCGGGCTTAACCTGTGTATCTAGCCTTGCTGACGCTTTCTTAGGCACTCTATTTTATTCCTGTATCATAAGCCCTGAAATATATGTTATCCCATTCTTTGGCTGTATGGGATCAGGTTGACACATAGGGCATCAATATAACGGTGGGCTTCCACCAAGCACCACAGAGAATTTATTTTATAATTCCTCTAAATCAGTGACCAATTAAACTTGAACACTAAAGTGTTGGGTAATGAGATTCAATATGAAGGTAATAAGTTATAAGGAGCTAAATACAAAGACTGGAACACATGGTGTCGAAGAATTGTTACATATGTGTGTGCAGGGAAGTGAGGTTAATCTTTTTTTACCAAGAAATTCTAGGCATATTTTTTTTAAAGAAACATGGATGTTTTTGTTGATTTTAACATTGTCCCGTCGATGTAGACTCACAGTTACTGACTATGCTGAGCCAGCAGGCAGTAAAGAAGTTGGAGAATTGATTGACCAGTTGTGGTCAGTGCCAGCGGGGATCACTGCATTGTATCTTGCGGATACAGTTAATGCTAAAAACGGGACTATAGTCAACTTACCGAAAAGTGAGATAGTCCATCACTTAGGTAGTCCGTTCAGCAAGAAAAAATTCACATCAGGTGGCCGACTACAATGTTTTTCAGTGGACCCTGAATTTTCGGATCCAACACATTTTCGGGCTTTAAATAAAATACGTGGCTCATTCGTCTCCTCTGAATGGAAGAATACCCTTAGGGGGATGCTGGAGAAGGAACTTTCAATCCATCTTCCAAGGGGTGGCATCTACGATAGTATGTTGGACGCAGTCTTTGAAATATTCGAAAACACAAAAAAACATGGACGGTTTTCATGCAATAGGCATAGTAAGGAAATGGAATTAATTGAAGGGGTGCGATATTTTTCTGTAAAGAAGCATATGGCAGTTTCGTCTGAACAAATCACATACCGTTCGACAGAATTCGAAGAGCTCGGATTATTTTTGGACGAATTGCCAAAAAAAACTACACGGAAGTATCTCGAGGTTTGTGTTTCGGACATGGGGGAGGGCATCGCCGCGTGGTACAAAAGAAGTGGAATGGATACACAGCTTGAAGGGAAAAGTGATACGGAAGTAGTTAATCATATCGTCCAAGAAAATAGGTCTAGCGATAAGCTAAGCCAAGGTGCTGGTAAAGGGCTTGAGATTATTGTTAATGCAGTTAAAGATATGAACGGGTTTCTATCTGTTAGATGTAACTCAAGCTGGACCTATTTTTATTCTACTTACAAAATTAAAAAAACTGAGAGAATTGAAGGAAAAGACATTCAATTCAGAGATGTGAAATTACCTAGGCCGCCTGCAGAGGTAGTAGGAACTCACTTCAATATACTCATTCCAATAGAGGAAGAGCACTGGGCGCCAGTAGTACGAAGAAAAAAACGATCAACGACGGTAGAGTGAAGTGAGTAGTAATTTCAAGGAATTTACCTTAAAGAGTGAGAGGCAGCTACTTTTGGTTGAGTGGGATGAAATAAATAGTGCAGAAAATCTAGCGAATGACATGAGAGTTTTTTTAGAGAATATCGATTTATTGGTTTTGAGGTTCAGTAAACTAAAATCTGCTGAATTAAATCCAGATGTTCTATCGAATTCAAAGCGATTTATCGAACGCGCCCCTCGATGCAAGATACTTATTGTTTATTCGAACTCTTTTAAAATAAAAGTAAAGCAAATTCACAAAGGTGAATATCCGCTACCCGCTAGTGAGCATGCCTGCCTTGTGGAGGAATTGCGGCAGCTTGAGTTAGAGGATATTTTGAGGGGAAGTAAGGCCCTATTTCCAAAGTCGCCTGAAGGTACGTATATGAAGTCCCCATCGGGTGCCATAGTGAATTCGTTCATCCGGACCGGGAATATTCAATCTTCTATCCATGTATTGGACATTGTGTTCTTTTGGTTAATACCTAGTTTAAGGAATGTGGATTCGATTGTTATAGATACGTGGACAATATCTTCGATTGCATTGAATGCCTCTCGGCGGTTAACTAACTATATTAATATGAAGCATAGAGTTCCACTCTATGTTGATATTCTCTCGAAGTATTACGGACAAGACCCCGATAGTCGTAGTGAGCTCGATAGCATCGTTGAAGGGTTGAGGGAGAATCGACTTGCTAATATATTGTTTCTTTTTAGTGCTACAGCGACTGGTCTTTCTTTGAGAAAGCTTATTGAGGATATTTCGGAGCTGAGTTATGTGAATACGGCAAGCTATGTTTCTATCTATTCGTTTAAGGAATCTGACATATCGCAATTATTAAGTCTCTGCGAAATAGAAAGTTTGATCGATGCTCAATATAAAAGTGAATCTGAAGTCGGTGCAAATCAGATATTTGTTATTGATCCAGATAGCTATATGCCAAATATATTGGAATGTGCGAACGAAGTTAGTAACGTGAATATAAACAAAAAGCTGTTAGATAAAAGCCGAGAATTCTTTAGTGCCTATGCTGGTATAGATGCTATTCAGGTCCATCGAACTTATTCAGAATCCGGGACTATTGAGACCCATCGTACTGGTCGGCATCACGCGATTTATATCGAAGTGAAAAAACTTTTATTACATACTGGTTTTAGAAAGAAGCTCTACTCCATAGTTGAAAAAGTATGTGCAAGTAACCCACCTGATATATTGGTTTCAGCTCAATCTTCTGCTAGTACTGAGCTTGCTGAAAATATACAAGAAATGGTCGTTAATCTTGGTAAGCGTAAGCCAGAGTTGTACTCTACATTCCGCATTTCTGAGAATAAGGTTCTTACTAATTGTCTTCGTACTCTTCCAGAAGACACCCGTGTTTTGGTAATAGACGATGTTTGTATTACTGGAACCTCACTTGCGTTATTTCAAGGTGAGTTTAGAGACCTTGGGTTTCGAGGTAGAGTGGATTTTCTTATAGGTGTGATGCGTGCGGAGTCAGTAGCGGATAGCGATAATATAGTTAAATATCGTAGTTGGAGTAATAGCAAAGACGGGGAGAAAGCAGTTATACACGCAGTTGAGTCTGTCATTCTCCCTAATTGGTCGGAAGAAAAATGCCCATGGTGTACTGAGGAAAGAGATTTAACAAAATGGCTTAACAATCTGGATGTTCAGGAGTTACCGTTAGATCAGAAAGAGTTTTTAGAAAAACGTTTAAATGTACTTGATAAAAGTGCCACTCAGGGTCTTGTCAATAATTGTTTTATTCATCCTATCAATGTTGCTGTTGATGCTCTATGGATTGAAGGAGGAACCCATGTGTCTCAAGCTGATGTTGTCGGGGCGGTTGCATCGGGGCTGCAGAGTTTTCGAACAGAGGGTGTAGACGGGAATGTGTTAGGTGGGCGATTTCCAAAAAGAGTTATATTAAGCAACACAGATCTATTTGCGGATAATTGGCAAAACACAGTCTTGCAGACTGCAATATGGAGAATGGCCTTACCTTTCGAAACCCAGTCGGCTGATTTTACTTTGCAAAGTAGTAGGATCAGTAGTTTGAATGACTACCTTAAGAAATTAGATACAGGGCCTCAGGGCTTGAATATATCTTTGCTTAGTAAGTTATATGAAGTAGCGCTTGCTATCTTAGGAGAAAAAATCCCGAATCAAAATGGAGGTATAGTTGTGCCGGCTTCAAATTTGAATAGTGATGAGTCTAATTTTCTTAAGCTGATTATTGATGCCTACAGGAGGTAAAATCAACATGGACAGGCCGTGAATAGAAAAGCGGAGATCGGTGTTATCTGGGTTTGAGTAATCCTGCAGCGAAAGACAGGATTTACAACGTTGTAGGCTTTACGGCTTTACTTGATCGCCGATGGCCTGTTGCCGTGGTTTAGCACGCGCCGCAATGGGCGCCGGCGCGTTGATAAGCACGGGAGGTCAAAGCTACTAAGCTAAACAAGGGAAATGACAAGCCGATAGTCAACACCGATCAGGGTGAGCTTCGCGCTAATACGGTAATACGAGGTACCAATGCCTACATCGATCATCTATAGGGACAGGCATTGCGAAAACGTTTTATTTTTATGCCTGTCTGTATAGCTTGTTCAAGCGACTCTGCCAAGCGGCATTCACTGAGAATCAAGCGGTAAAGAGTCTGAGTGCGCGCAGTCTATTTATTGCTTGAAAAATGCAGGCTGGTGTACTGGAACAAATAGAGTGTGCATTTGAGAGTTCGTCATTTGGCTTTGCAACAAGGCGAAGCTCGCAGGCAATAGTTATTCTCTTTTCAAGAGCTTCAACGCAGTGGCAAGCCAAATGCCGAGCTCCCGTAGGGGCAATTAATCAAAGTGCACACCAAATTCGTTGCAGGCTCTATGAGTTACCGTTGTCCCGATTTATCTATTAAAATTAGACACTTTGATTGATTGACTCATATGTGCAATATATTTGTTCCAGTACACTAGACAACAAAAAGCACTAAAAACAACACTGTTGTTTATGCAAGCAATAGCGATGCAGATCAATTGAATTTAAAAAACTCAGGGGTGTCACCCAATATATAACTCAGCCCCATCTTTGCGCCAATCAATATACAAACGAAAACTATAGGTGCCGATACCGCCATCATAGACATAGCAGAAACACCCTGACCAATAGTACAACCAAGTGCCAGCACACCGCCCGCACCCATTAGCACCGCTCCAAACAGATGACGTGCTAACTCCGGGGCAGAATCGCATGCTTCCCACCTAATATTGCCAGAAAACTTTGAGGCCAGATAAGCACCCAGTACAACACCCACTATCATACCAATACCATAATCAGGAACGGCACCGGTGTTAGCAACAAGCTGCATAATAAATTCGCCGTTCGGCATCACAAAAGAGGTGGACTCTAATTGCACAGGCTCAAAAAGTGTTGCCTGAAACCTACTGGTAACAAGCCAACCAAATGTCACAGCAAGACCTATAGCCAGACCTGACCATACATGCCTGGCAGAGCTTCTAAATTCCGCGCTTTTAAACACCCAAAATAGCGCTGTGGATGCAGCGATAAGCGCAATTGGGTAATGTAGTGGCAAGTTGGTTAAAGCGCTTGCGATATCACCAATTGATTGGCTACCGGCCCATGAGAAATCAATAGAATATTTTGATTGCAAAGCAACACGCCAAGTACCAAACAAGCCACGCTGCATTGCCAATGCGGCTATGCCGATCGCAAAAACAATAATAAGGGATCTTAGGCTACCACCACCAAGGCGTACCAACGCGCCAAAGCCGCATGTACCTACCAACGCCATACCAAAGCCAAAAAGTATTCCACCAAAAATTGCACTGGGCAAATGCAAAGGTGTATTGAGGTAAAAATTATCTTGTGCGGGGGCAATATTAGTTGCCATTAACAGTTGCGTGGTGATCATAGCGACTGTAGCGGCCAATACCCACGCACGTAAGCCTCTGCTATCTGCAGCATACCAATGCCGCTCCAGGGCGTTTAATGTGCAAAAGTGATTATGCCTTGCAACCGCACCTATAAAAATGCCACACACTAATCCACTAACAGCCAAACCCCAGGCAGATTCTAATAGGTCCATTTGGGTTCGCCTCCATTAACTAAGCTACTAGTTTACTATTTTAGATAACGTTATTTTTTCGGTCGCACTGGCTTGCAGAATAAATCGTAAACCACTTCAATCACCGGCAATACTTTGCTATCGGCTAGTCGGTAATAAATCGTACGGCCGTCACGTCGGGTTGTTAGTAATCTATCTAATCTCAGCCTTGCAAGCTGTTGTGAAACCGCCGCCTGAGGGAGACCGACAATCTCTTCAATTTCAGACACTGACATTTCGCGTTCAGCCAACAGGCACAAGATTATCAGTCGCGTTTCATGCGACAGCGCCTTGAGAAGTTCGCTCGCCTCTCCCGCCTGCGTTAGCAAGGCGTCTAAATCCTCACGTTTGAGGTTGCCATCAAGCTTTGGGATCGCCACTAGGGTGAAATCCTATGAACCGGAAACCCTGCCTTGAAACTGGCGCACGTTTTTTGGCAATCGCTGTAGGTAGTTAAATTCATGCTTTCAGCAAACGACCGATAAAAAATATAGAGTAGCATTCTAGCATTAGTGGCATTTACGACTACCGTTCTTAACAAGCAATGCTGTCCAAACTACATTTTTCGCAAATCCTTACTAAGACTCTCAACTGGAATAATTTCAAGCCAGAAAGAATCAGCTCAGACCACCCGCTAAGCACCCGCTAAGGACACACACAGAACTCGCAGCGTGCCACCGGGCATCGTGCCACCGAGATGACTTCTGTAGATACCTTTTTGACCATAATCGACATGCGTTTTATTCGGGAACGACAATTAGCGTTCATTAGTTGCGAACCAAGGGAAGAAATAAACTCGAATTAGAGGTTAATTGTCGCTAACTTCTCAGATAAGAAGGTGTCATGCTGGATCACGCCACATTGATGCTTTGGAAGTATCGGCGCGCAGCTTAAATGTATACAATTCTGGTCTAAGCTTGGGGGATTGTGTTCACGGACCTATCCAGCTTTCGAATACAAATCGTTCACACTAAAAGGGTTATTGTCAGGTCGCACCTGGTGTAACAGGGCCAAACGCTCTGTTGCGGTTGCGTCTGTTCCAATGGCTTCAATAACTGCCTGAATAGCTGCCAACAATGCCGGAGACTTCAAACTAATGTTTATTAATAACCCGTTCGCCGAAATCGCGACCATGGTATCGCCAACGGCAATGAAGTTCTATGTTGTCCTGATGATTTTGTTCGTCATCGGCGGCACAGTGCTCGATATGCTTCATAAACAGAGCGCCAAATACTTTTTTGCCAACTCGAAAAAAGCCCAGGCAAACGCAAAGGTAAAAATTGGCGGTGGCAAAAAAGCCGGCCTGGCTGTTAAAACGGTTGCCAGTGAAGTCCTCACTTCATCAGAATTTTGCAACAAGCGCCGACGCCTTTCACACCTAATGACCATGTACGGTTTCATCTTCTTTGTAGTCACCAGTGCCATATTGATCTTTGGCTACACCAACGGCGAAAGCTCCCCGATACTAGTTAACCTCCTGTGGCACCTCGGTGCATTAAGTCTGTGCGTTGGCGGCTATTGGTTTTGGTTTGCCATTCGCGTAGATCTAGTCTCCGATGGCGCCAAATGGAATCAATTTAACGGCCGCGGAGACATTTTCATTCTCGGGCTTCTGGCCATGGCAACATTTGCCCTCCTTTGGTCTATCTTTCAAAGCATCAGCACGGGTGCTTTTTCAATGTTGCTGTTTGGGCTGTTCATACTCAGTGCAACCGTTTTGTTTGGCACCGTTTATTGGTCTAAGTTTGCTCACATGTTTTTCAAGCCTGCTGCGGCCTTTCAAAAGAAAGTGGCAATGGCTGATGGGTCACGCGAAGGACTTCCGGGAGACTTCGATCTAACAGATCCACAGGTTCAGGCTAAATTCCCTGACATCCCCGAATACATGGGTACCAACCCGCCCAATATGGGCCTTGGTATTAAACGCGAACCCCCTACACATTACTAATTAAGAGTCTGGAGAAAATACGATGCCTACTTTTGTATACATGACACGATGCGACGGTTGCGGCCACTGTGTTGATATATGTCCTTCGGACATCATGCACATTGATACCACCACTAGACGTGCCTACAACATTGAACCCAACATGTGTTGGGAATGTTATTCATGCGTTAAAGCCTGCCCACATGAAGCCATTGATGTTCGTGGCTACGCAGACTTCGCCCCGCTTGGTCACTCTGTTCGTGTAAAGCGCGACGAAGAAAAAGGCACTATTGCCTGGCGCATAAAATTCCGCAACGATAAAAAAGATGTCGAACTATTAGCCCCTATCACCACCAAGCCCTGGGGTAGCGGCACACACGATCTACGTGCAGCTGACTCCCCAACGCAAGAACAACGCGATAGCCAGCTACTATTTAACGAGCCCAAGTACATTCGCTTTGATGAAGGCGGTCTACACACACTCGAGTCAAATGGCCTGGAGATGAAGAAAGGGGTCTACTACTAATGAAAAAGTTTGATACCGTTGTCGAAGAAGACATCGACATCCTGGTCTGCGGTGCAGGCCTGGGTGGCACCGGTGCCGCATTCGAAGCCCGCTACTGGGGGCAAGATAAAAAAATTGTTATTGCAGAAAAAGCGAATATTGACCGCTCCGGTGCGGTCGCTCAAGGCTTGTACGCCATTAACTGTTACATGGGCACACGCTTTGGTGAAAACAACCCTGAAGATCACGTGCGCTACGCACGTATAGATTTAATGGGCATGGTCCGTGAAGATTTACTCTTTGATATGGCGCGCCACGTTGATTCAACCGTGCACCACTTTGAAGAATGGGGCCTACCGCTAATGCGTGACCCTAAATCGGGCAACTTTCTGCGTGAAGGTCGCTGGCAAATCATGATCCATGGTGAGTCATACAAACCTATCGTTGCGGATGCTGCGAAAAAATCTGCCGATAAAGTATTCAACCGGGTCTGTGTAACGCACTTACTGATGGATGATTCAAAAGAAAACAGAGTCGCAGGTGCAGTAGGCTTTAACGTGCGTACTGGTAACTACCACGTATTTAAATCAAAAACTGTTATTGTCGGCGCTGGTGGCGCTTCCAATATTTTTAAGCCTCGCTCAGTGGGTGAAGGTGCGGGCCGAGTTTGGTACGCTCCATGGTCTTCAGGCTCTGCATATGGTCTCTTGATCAGTGCTGGTGCAAAGATGACCCAAATGGAAAATCGAATTGTACTGGCGCGCTTTAAAGACGGCTACGGCCCGGTAGGCGCATACTTCCTACACCTTAAAACCTACACGCAAAACGGCATGGGTGAAGAGTACGAGTCAAAGTGGTGGCCCTCACTGCAAGAGATCGTAGGCAAAGAATACCTGGACCCTGAAGTATCACACGCTACTCATCGCCCTATTCCAACGTGCTTGCGTAACCACGCATTCATTCAAGAAGTAGGCGCTGGTCGTGGTCCGATTCACATGGTAACCATGGAAGCCTTCCAAGACCCACACCTTGAAGAAATCGGCTGGCACAACTTCCTTGGCATGACCGTCGGCCAAGCGGTACTGTGGGCCGCAACCGATGTTGATCCAAAGCATGAAAACCCGGAACTCACGACTTCTGAGCCTTATGTTATGGGTTCACATGCCACTGGTTGTGGGGCATGGTGTTCCGGCCCTGAAGATCTATCACCGCCTGAGTACTTCTGGGGCTATAACCGCATGACCACCGTAGAAGGTTTGTTCGGAGCTGGTGATGCCGTGGGTGGTACGCCACACGCGTTCTCTTCAGGTTCGTTCACCGAAGGCCGACTAGCTGCAAAGGCAGCCAACGCCTATATAGACGATGGAAAAGCCGAAGGCATTAGTATCTCCGACGAGCAAATTGCACGCCGTAAAGAAGAGATCTACAAGCCAATGGAAACGTACAGCGTCTATCGCAATGAGATCACAGCAGGCTCGGTCAACCCTAACTACATTAACCCACGTCAGGCGCTTGACCGCCTACAGAAGTTAATGGATGAATACGCCGGTGGTGTAACGGTTAACTACATGACCAATGAAAAGCTACTTAACATTGGCTTAAAGAAACTCAAGGCACTTGAAGAAGATCTGGAAAAACTTGCCGCAGAAGACATACACGAACTTCTACGCGCCTGGGAGATCAAGCACCGTCACTTAACATCAGAGTCTGTGGTTCAACATACGCTCTTCCGTAAAGAGACACGTTGGCCTGGTTACTACTACCGTGGTGATCACCTTAAACTCGACGATGAAAACTGGCACGTACTAACCGTTTCACGACGTGATCCAGCGACCGGTGAATACACAATGGAAAAAGCGCCTTGTTATCACCTGACAGAAGTTGATCAAAAAGAGAACGTAGCTTAACAAGCCAGGCACTAGCCAAGGTTCTAGCCAAGGTTCTAGCACTAACACAGCACCCTCAATCCAGAGGGTGCCCACTCTACCCCCAAAGAGTTTTGTAGATACCATATGAATATACTCGAACACACAGATGATGAGATCATAGCGATAGCACATCCGATGTGGGAAGACCTTATCCGTTATTCCAATGAAGGTGAATACGGAAAATTTATACGTAAATTCTCTTATGAAATGCTGTTCGGTCTAAACGAAGTTGAAATTGGCAAACAATTCGCCAAAAGCGAGCTAACCCGCAGCCTGGATCCCAACTACGATTTCCTTGGCCTTATACGACGCAACGAACACGTAACAGCCTTATACCGCATGCGCAGCACCAAAAGAGAAGGTGAATGGCTCGGGCGAATGGTACTTGGCTACAACAAAGAAGATGAGATCAACATATACGGCGCATCCATTTTTTAGGGTATCCAGTAACTGTTTATTACGAACTACCCCCGCCCGCAAACCGCTGGCACGGAAACAACTATGAGCAACACCCCAATGGAAGATCCAGTAGCCGATGGCAAACTGGTTGAACTAATGTACAAAGTGATAGACGCAAAAACAAAAAGCGTACTCACAGAAGTTGAATTCCCGATAGGCTATGTACACGGCGTCAATGAAATACTCGCGCCACAAGTGACCGCTGAAATTGAAGGCAAGCTCCCCGGTGATGTAATAGAAGTACCAATAGACTGCAATACCATTTTCGGCCCGCGTGACGATTCACTGGTAATCACTGATCACCTTGAAAATGTACCCAAGGAATACCATCAGGTAGGTACCTCAATATTAATGGAGAGCGCATCGGGCGCTACTAAAACGTTTCATGTCACCCGCATTGACGATACCTCTATAACCATTGATGGCAACAACCCACTCAGTGGTCGGGAAGTCATCTTCAGACTGGATATTCTCACGGTAAGAGACGCCACCGATGAAGAGATAGCCAATGGCGGCCCGATAGCCGCAGAGCCAGATCTTACTGACATTGTTGGTGATCAAAAAGTAAAGCCAATTAACTAAGCGCTTTATCTGTTACGTGCGCTTGCATTACCGCGCACGTATCACAGTTCTTTCTTTGTGCGGAGTATCAATTGTCTCATCACCTATACGCAGAAACACTATTAGCTCCGGGGCTTGGGGTTTCTTTTCAATGGCGCTACCAAAGAGATCGAAAACTACTCGAAATTCTCGATGCTGATTCGCCAGTCTTCGGTGCACTGAGTAAATCTATAGAACGTTTTGAAAATACCGTTTTTGAACTCAGCGCAGACAAACCAACGCTTATAGAATGGGCCAACTCACTAGAGACCCTCCAAGATGAAGCAGATCGCAGAGAACTACGCTTAGGTGCAGCACACGTTTTTCAGCAAGCCATAGAATTGTTGCAAGGCATGCAAATGATGACCGATCGTGAGACCGACCCTGTACGTCTTTCAGCCATTCACCAGAACATTGGCGATGTCATGGGCCTGATTGGCCAACGCAGCGGTAGCGTGCATTACCTGGAGCAAGCCGCGCTTTCATATGAACAAGCGCTGGAGATACGTACAGAGGAACACAGCCCTTACGAATGGGCACAGACCACCTATAGCCTTGCCGTGGTTATGCATACTATTGGTCACCTTGAAAGTGACAATCGCATGCTTAAACAAGCGCATCAAACCTACACCCAAGCAGTTACCGCTCTACCACGAGACAAAGCACCAGATGAATGGTCAAGCGCACTGTGCAGCATCGGTACGGTATTATACCAACTCGGCGCACAGCGTCGTGGCGCACGCACATTAGAGCAATCTATGGTGGCGTTTCGCAACGGGCTTAGTGCGCGTCCAAAAGATAAAAACCTGTTTGCATGGATCATTGCGCAAAACAACATAGCAGCTGTACTGCAAGGGCTTGGAGAGCACGAAGAAGATATTCTTTCTTTAGAAGCGTCAATACCGGCGTATGAAGAGGTACTAAAAGCACTGGATCAAACCACAGCGCCACTAACCCATGCGATGATCAAAGCCAACAGAGCATCCGCAATGCTGGCACTAGCCGCCGAATCAGACTACCTCGATATGGCGGAGGCCTCAGTGCTTGAGTTCCAGGCGCTGTGCGATCTCTTCGCCACAACTGACTTTGTACACTACAAGCAAAAGGCACAGGAGCGATTGCAGCAAGCTCAGCAACTATGTGCCACGTTACAGGTGTGATGGACTATAGGATTCACCCACACAGGTCCCATACACAAAAGTGTCAGCCCGTATTGCTGTGCTAAAATCAGTCCATACAGCAAACCAAATTCCTTGTTGAAATTAAAGAGAGATTAATATCATGAGCGAGCCAAGCAAAGAGCGGCCTGTAGTCCCTGAAGGCGAAGCAGAGTACGTAAAAACCCGCCAAATGCCAGCCAATGAAAAAGGTTTTGTAGGCTATGAGACTATCTGGGATTCTTTCCAGAAAGAAAAACCATACGAGACTCCAAAAGCTCCATAAGCGCAGATGGCCCCAGCTATGGGGCTTTTTTTATGATTTTTATTCTTTGTTTTTCCTTGTGTATTTCAGTTTGCGTCTAATTCCCTCGGCATTGCCCTGCCGGCGGCCCTACTTTTAAAAAGACCAAAAGCAGGCAAAAGTCTTTCTTGCTACCTTGATGCCCTTCGGGTGGCTTCGCCATTTTTTGAAATCATGCTACGTGGGGTCGCGCCCATTATTGTCAACTATGGGCACATCCATGCGCACCGCGCTCAAAGCGCCCTCCATGGCGCTTTGACCCCACTACACAGGATTTCAAAAAACAACAAAAAGCACGTTAACCGACTCACTTCGTGAGTGTCGGCACTCTACGTAAGTTTTTTTACATCTACCTTGCTTGTAAGACCGAGGTTCGCAACGCTCATATAGGCCGGCAATAACCGCAACACCACACCACCCCTACAAACCCAAATCACCGCTCGTTATCTTTTAAGGAAACCCGCCAGCATTAGCGAGGGACTAAAGAAACCTGAAGCCTAATTATCATCACACCCAAAAAACCGAACCAACCCAAACCACCGCTCGTCATCTCTTAGGGAAACCCACAAGCGTGAGCGTGGGACTAACCACCCCGATCTCACCATGCTTCATATACAGAAACAAACCGCACAAAACCAAAATTCCATAGTTCAAGCTACACCATGCAAACTCAGAATGCATACGAGTCAGTCCCTCGCTGTCGCTTGTGGGTTTCCCAAAAGATGACGGGTGTATTTTTTTTTGAGCGTGCTTACAAAAAAAAATTACCGCTACGCATTAGTCGAACAAAGTGAAGCATAGGCTTGTTCAAAAACACCTACCCAACCTTTATTATAACCTTCACGCATATCATTGGCCTTTTCACCAAACACTTCCCAATCACTATGAGTTAACACGACTTGTGTTCTATTGTTATCGAGCTGAGTAAATACTACTTCTACTGTACTGGCTTTTTGTGGTGGCAAGCCAATATGCCAGTTCAAAACAAGGCGCTCTGATGGCTGATAAGTAGTAACGCTTCCCCATTCGTGTCGAGTGTCGTCGTGGCCAATTTCATAAATTGCACCACCTTCTTTGGCTTCTATAGTGACAGTTTTAGCGACTTCGCCATTCATTGCCGAGACACTGTTTTTATCCAATGGCCACCAGCTGCTGGCCTTATTAACAAAAGTACTAAAAGCCTGGTCTTGGGTGCAGGCAACTTCAATGGTTTTTATCACTGGATCGGGCATTACTTTTCTCCGTATTGTTTATTAATTTCTTTGCTGTAGGCGTCTAATGCATCAGACCAAAATGTATCGAGATAACGTCTAAGCTCTGTTAAGCCCGACGCGTTGACTGAATAGAGGCGACTTGTACCTTGCGGCGTAACACTTACTAAATTTGAATCGCGCAGTATCCGAAGATGTTGTGATACGGCTGGGCGGCTCACCGGTTGTTTGGCAGCTATTTGAGCAACTGTTGCGGGTTGGTTGCGAAGCTGCTCCAGTATTTGCCGACGAGTATTGTCAGCCAGGGCTGTGATCACGGTTTCGTAAGTCATGGCTTACGGTAAGTTATGACTTACGTAATGTCAACACGTTATAAATTCGGCCAAACGGGTGGGTGTGTGCCTGGTGGTGCAGAGGGGTGCTGCCAATGAACAGGAGTTTGTGAGAATTGCGCTGGATGCGGCAGTGCGCGTAAGTCACCGTAACGTGAAGGGTAGCTTTGCAAGTATGGGTCTATATCCGGTGCGCTGCATTGCAAGCCATCGCTATATTGACCAAGAGAGCGTAACCACAAACCAGTGCGTGCTAACGATACTTGTACATGCCAGCTGCCACCTTCAGTGATTTGTTTTTGCAGCGCGACTTGTGTGCCGAACGCCATTAAAAAACCACTGGCATAGTCTAGAATTTGCATAGGCAGTGCTGTTGGGGTGTCTACGCCTTTGGCTGCAGCTTCAGCCATATTAATTCCGCTGGCACTTTGTAACAGTGAATCAAAACCGCGTCTGTTGCTCCAGGGGCCTTTGCGTCCATAGGCACTTAAAGAGGTGTAAACAATACCGGGGTAGTCTGCAGCAAGTGTTTCAGGTGATAGATCATGCGCTGCAATCGCCCCTGGTCTGTAGCCTTGTATAAAGGCATGTGTCTCTTTTAGTAACTGGTGTAGTGCGGCTTTACCGCTATCCATTGTGAGATCAATATGAGCTGATAATTTTCCGCGACTGGTTTCTATTATGCTGTCTATGTTGGGAAGCTTCGGCGAGTTGATCAACATAACATCGGCACCATAAGCGGCAAGTGTCCTACCGCAGACCGGGCCTGCAAGAATTCTCGTTAAGTCTAGTATTCTAATGTTTGAGAGCGGTGAATGCCCTTTACTTAAGCGTGCGTGCGGCTTTGGTGCAGCCTCTCCTATTTTTGTTATTTCGACTAATGGAAGCTCTGCAACCGCTTTAGCTTGCGGCAGGTTATCCCACTGTGCAAACGTTCGAACGGCGGCACAAGCACCACCATTGTTTAGAATTTCCAGTTCTAGTTGATCACGTTTAAAATCAAGTGCTTTTGCTTCAAGGTCTGTTCTTGGTGTGTTTGACCCGGTGGGAAGGCCTGCTACTTTTAACGCGGCATCACGATGATGATCAAAGTTAGCGTGCAAACGCAGCCAGCCATCACTGCATTGATATAAGCCAGATAATTCAGCAAACTTCGGTGTTGTTTTATTGTTAAGTGTAAAGTGTGATGTGCACTCTATAGCCGCCAGCGTTCGATCAACGGTAACGGTTTGCGGTGGTAATCCTCTGGTGTGTCCTAACTCAGCTGCTATACCTGCGGCACTTGCAATAGATACCTGTGCAGCGGTTGCGACGTTAAAAGACGAAGGAAAGACCGGGTCATCGCCGATCAGTTGCACACGT
>CALGKA010000043.1 GCA_937927895.1 uncultured Granulosicoccaceae bacterium
AAATATCCGGCCTCCTGGTAGAACTCTCTGAAGCGAACGCCTCTTCACTGGATTATTTGGTCTATGTTACCGCAGACAAAACGTTAGCTAATCATTACTACAAATTACAGCGATTAGTTTTACAAGCCTGCGTTGAAGAATCTAATGCACGCGGTTGGACTATCCCATACCCGCAGTTGGTGGTGCACAGTGCAAACGAGAAACCGTTAGCACTTGCGGGTATTACTTGAGGTGAGATGAACGCTTTGAATTAAGGCGGTCATTTTTTAACCATAAGTCCATAGTGTTTGACCCCCTAAGTGTTGCTGGCAGGGATAAATTTCTATAACTCGTGATAGTCAAACCGATTGCCTTATGTTCCCGTATATCTGGAGATAAGCACGGAATGAATTTGGCAATGAAATTTGGCAATGATAAGTTGTGATCTCTAATCATTGAGAAACAACTCGGCCATATTATCCAGCTGTCGTTTGTTTGTTTTCCAATCCGGCATCACTTGCCCAAGTAATCGATAAAATCGCTCACCGTGATTGTATACTTTGATATGGCAAAGCTCATGCAAAAGTACATAGTCGATGCAGTCCCTGGGGGCTTTGACTAAGTGCGGGTTGAGCATCAGAGTGCCCTGTGCAGAGCAACTTCCCCATTGCTTTTTCATCGACAGAACACGGAATTCCGGCAGTTCAGTAACCCAGTCCGTTAGCGGTAGCAGCTCCTGCAGTCTCGCATTGAAAGTGTATTGTGCTCGCACTCGATACCATTGCTTCAGAAGTGCTCTGACACGCTCCGCTTTATTAATCTCGAAGTCTGTCACGTGGACTAACAACTTCCCGCGCTGCATTTTTACCAGCGGGGCAGATTCAGTGTCTTCCACAACCTTCAATACGTAACGTCGGCCCAGATAAAACTGCATCTCGCCACTGACGTAACGGCGGGGTTGAACATGCAATTGCTGAGCGCCAAACGATTGCAGGTTGTTGTAGATCCACCTGGCGCGTTTCATCACGGCATTATTCACAACTTGCAGGCTATAATGTTGAACCTTGTAGGCTTTGCCATCTGTCGCAGTTGTTCGGAATAACCGAACAACTGATGTCCCCTATCTTGCTGGACGATCCAGTATCGTCACTCGACCACGACTATAGTCGAAAAATAGCTGACCGACTTGTTGCTGAAGTGAAGCAGAGACAGGTGATTGTATTTACGCACAACATCGCTTTTCTTGTGGAGATCGAGAAACGTTGTGCCGGTATTCCTCTCATGGTCCAGACAGTAAAAAGGTTCGATAGAACTCCTGGAAAATGTATAGAGGGGCTTCCATGGGAGGCCTTGCCTGTCAAAGAGCGACTTAATTTTCTTGACAAGAGAATCAATGAGATCGCGGCTGACCAAAAGGTGGACGAGCAAAAATATAACAAAGAAGCAGCTAACATATATAATCTTCTCCGAGAAACAGGGAGGCGTTTGTCGAACGAAAATTACTGAATGAAACGGTTAAGCGCCATGATACAGATGTAAGCACGCTGAGGTTGATGCAGGTAGAAATTCTTGATGACGACTGCAGAAGAGTAGACGAAGGTATGTCGAAGAGCTCAGAGTGGATGACTGGGCACGACAAGTCTAGAGCATTGTCAGTCAATCGTCCTGACCCTGGTGAGTTGCGGCAAGACATACAGTCTCTACGTGCCTTTATCAAGGAAGTTGATGCGCGAATGAAATCAGTTAAACAACGTAGAAAAGCTGTTCTAGAGCCGCTAGAGCCTGAGTTTGGCTAATACGCAAAGAATGCAAATTGCTCGCCAGACAATTAAAATGTATCGTCGGTTAAATGCGATTGTTGGAGTTGTGAGTACCGTTGTTAGCGGTTACGCTGGTTTTGCGGACTGGCGTGCTCAAGCGAGTCGGTCCTATGGAATAATTATCGAGTTATGTGGGTTACAAAGTACGCTAGATGTTCCGGTAGAAAATTCTAAAGCGTTTAAAGGACTCACCCATAGACACACAGTATCGATAACGTTTCAGCCGTTACCCGGTAAACAATCCATACTGTTGCTGCCAACCAGTATCAAAATTTTGTAAATCAGGGAATACATCTAACAAGTCTGAATTAGAAAGCCCCATCCATGAACCAAGGGCTGCACCAAACTGATTCAATGACATACCGGGTATGATCCTGCCTTTGTCTCCTACATCATCGGCACCACCGACTGCGTACTCTGGCCAGTCGCCGTAAAGTTTGCCACCGTTGACGGCACCACCCATAACTAAGTAGTGGCCGCCCCAGCCGTGATCGGAGCCGTCACCGTTAATAGTGAGTGATCTACCAAAATCAGAGCTTGTAAAAGTAGTGACTTGGTTTTCGACACCCAGTTCTTTAAGTGCCCGGTTAAAATCTGCGAGGCCTTCATTTAAATTTGCTGTTAACGTTTGAAGACGCGGGGTTTGATTGTCGTGGGTATCCCAACCTCCCAGTCCTACAAAAAAGACTTGCCGTTTCATACTCAGTTGATCACGCCCTGATATCATACGTGCCACCATACGTAGCTGGACAGCCAGTTTATTGTTGGTGTTTAATGGCCCAAAATCAGGGCTCGCATCAATAACACCTGACAATGCTCTTGAGCTTGTACGAGCGTTTATAAACGAAGACTGTGCAAACTGTTCTAACGGGTGCTGTGTAGAGAGCGCCATTAGCTTCTCTAACGTTGCATCGCGCTGATCACTGTTTGTGTTGGTATTGTTATCAAGGTAAGCCATTAACCTTGGACCGGTTAAAGGGTTGATAGCGATAGGGCTTGAGCGATTACCGGGCTGAAAAAAATTGGCGTTATTCATTGAGTAACTTGGCGTCAAATTGGTGTTGTTAGCTTCCATAAGTAGATCTGCCATTCGACCACCCCAACCAGCCCCGACTAAACCGGTAGGGCGGCTTGACCAACTTTTTTGTACTTGCTCTTGTTGATGGTTGTGGGCAAACAGCTCTGCAGGAATAAGCTCTGGGTTGTTTTGATACTGTAATCGATTAACCGGCTGTATAAGATTGCCAACGTTTCGGACGATAGCTAAGTTAGAGTCATTGTAGATATCACGTAGGCCTGTGAGATTCGGGTTGAATAAAACTGAAGCGCTAGAATCTGCAAGTAAACTACTTTGCGGTAAGGCCAGTTGCCCACGTGCCTGCGTGTATTGCTCAAACAAGCCTTGCTCTGCTGGAATAAACATATTAAACGAATCACTACCGCCATATAGGAACACGCAAACCAGGGCCTTATAGCCGGGCAGGTTAGCATAATCACCTTGAGCGGCAAGCGCTGAACCAATCAGTGACATCTTGCCGTTAACAGCAGCAGCACTACTGCCCAGTAAAGCGGCATATGAAGCGCGCTTTAAAAATTCCCTTCGACTCTTATAGTTCTTACGCATAAGTGTTGCTCGTATGTTTTAGTCTGTTACTTCTGCACAAGGTATGAAGGTGAAGTTATTATCAATGAAATGCTGTCTCTAACGCGCTGTGACCGACCTGTAAGGTCGTCAGGTAGATCAATCATGTGTTCTAGTAAAATAGTGCGTACCTGACTTGGCATTTGCCCGGACATCAAAACCAAATCCAGCTCATCGAGTAGTGCGTCTGGGTCTGCGGCTTTGCTAGTTTGTGGTTCTATATTAAGATACGTTTGAAATGTAGCCCCCGTTTGATCATTACCTGCGTCATAAAATTTGTGAATATAAGTGCTTATATAGGTGTTAGTAGATAACACATAATTTTCAGAATAAATTTCAGCTTCAGGGGCTATCAGGCCTGCGTCTCTTAGTGGGCCGAGTGGTGCGTAGTCGGGGTGAAAAAAATTAAACACCGAGGATGCCCCCAGTGGCGTTTGCCCAAATGTTTCGGAAACATTCTTTAGCTGCGGTGCGTTGGTAGAATACACGTTGGCGCCCTTAGCATACTGCGCATCAAAGGCTCGCCATAGGTGCGTCAAACGCAATATGGGTTCGCGTAGCTTGCCAAAATCAGGCACAGAGGTATGGCCGTTTCTGGCCTCGGTATCCAGTAAAATGGCACGTACCACTGCTTTAAGATCGCCGCGCACGCCAGCACCGTTATCGTTAAACACAGTCGCTACACGTGCTACGTATGCAGGTGTTGGGTTGCTGGTGACCAAATGCAATATAAGTTGCTTGCTAATAAACGGCGCTACATTCGGGTGATTAAATAAACTGTCTAGCGCTATTTGTAGGTCTTCTTCAGCTGTGAGGCCAGCTGGTGATGCCACTCCGCGTAGCAATTGCTTTTCATCGGTATCATGGTATTCGGGGTACGGTACCATCGGGTTAAGAAAATCTGCGTACTGACTCAATGGCTTGGCATCCCAACGATCGGTGTTGGCATAGCTCCAGCCAGTGAACACACGCGCATACTCAGCTACATCGGCTTGTGTGTAAGTGGCTATTGGCAGACCTCGCTGTAGTTTTTGAGTGCCATCAATGTTTAGTTCATGTAAACCGATGGTAAAAAGCTGCATAACCTCACGGGCAAAGTTCTCATCGGCTCGGGTGTTGGTGGCAGGGTCTGCTTTGGCGTTTTGCAGCATGCTTAAGTACACGCCCATGACGGGGCTAAGAGTTATCTCCTCCAATAGCTCCCGGTAGTTTCCAAAGGCCTGTTTACGCAAAGTATCGTAGTAGTCGGCCAGGCCCAGTTGAGCATTGCCAAGTGTCTGCTGGACATCTGAAACAACAAAAATTTGCGAAAGCGCAAATGCCACTCTGTGGCGCAGTTGATCTTCACCTTCTATGGAATCCAACCACCACTTGTTGATTCGTGCTTCTGCATTACTTGCGTTGCCATTGTTTTGTGCGTAACGAAGATGACTGGAACCTGTAAGGGTAAACTGATTATCAATCCAGCCTTCAATGCCTAATGCTTTTACACGGTTGATTTTGTCAAGGGTGGCACCAAAGGTGGCTTGTGCTAACAGACGAGCGGCAGCTGTATCTTCAAGGTTATTCAGTGCCGCACCACCAACGGGTGATGCAGTGCCCCCTGTTGCATTGTCATTACCACTATTTGTATTGCCGCTGTCTGCAACGGAAGAACTATCGGTTTGTGGTGGAGTCGAAGTCTGTGGGTCGGTTGCCTGCGTGCCTGAGGGAATGGCAACAGAACTATCACAACTAAATGTAAGCGTCAGTAAGCCCACGATGATGCAACGCCCGATAAAGTGGATGCCAGTTTTTAAGACGGTGGGCGCGGTGTTTTCATTCATGATGGGAATAATATCCCACCAGAATTGATTGTCAAGTTAAGGTGTTGAATAGTTAAAGAAAACACTACTAAAGCACTAGTGTACTGGAACAAATAGATTGCACATATGAGTCGATCAATCAAAGTGTCTAATTTGATAAGAAAAATCGCGATGGTAGTTAAAAAATGAGCCTGTAACGAATTCTGAGCGCACTTTGATCAATCGCCCCTTCGGGAGCTCGGCATTGGGCTCGCAACTGCGTTGAAGCTCTTGAAAAGAGAATAACTATTGCCTGCAAGCTTCGCCTTGTTGCAAACCAAATGA
>CALGKA010000044.1 GCA_937927895.1 uncultured Granulosicoccaceae bacterium
AACGGTAATTAAAAGGGTGGGATCAACCGAAGTATCACCCACCAATTTACCGCCTTTTTTTATGAGAAAGTAAGTCTCATTAGTTGCTGTAATTTCCTCTGGGATCAGTTCCCCACCATCCGGGCCAGCGAATGATTTTGACCTCACTCCGTCAACAGATCATTACCTCAACAATAGATATGTCGTCGCTCTGCGGGGAATCTTTAGTTAACGATTCAAAATGTTCTTTGATATTAATAATTCGACTAGATCCGGTCGATTTAGTGGCGACCAATGACACAAGTGTGCCCATATCAAAGACTTCATCATTAGTGCCCACCGTTTCGATTAAGCCATCAGTCACTGCGTATAGTTGATGGGGGGTGTGATACTTTTCTGTGAACAGCTGCACGTCAGTGGGTTCAATTGTTTGAATTCCAAAGGGTAGTTGTTCGCTTTTAACAGTGTCTACCAGGTCGCCGTTTTCATTGCAGACCAGTATGTCTGGCAAACCTGCGTTGCAGATTGTCGTGCTACCTTGATCACTCATGATGATGGCGGTGCTGCAAAAGAAACCAGCTGGCAGAAGTTGTTCCAGTCGATTATTTAACTCAATAACAATATCAATAACAGGTAAGCCGCGTTTGGCAGTAGCTTGAAAAATAGAAGCCACCGGTGCTGCTCCCATTGCGGCAGCTATTCCGTGGCCTGTCAGATCAGCTAGCAGCGTGTATTTTTTTCCACAAGTGCTTTCGCATGCGATAGCCAGATCGCCGGAGAATCCAAGTAACGGCTTTTGCCAGATGCTCGCATGGGTCGGGTTTTGATCAGAGACTGCGTTAATGTGGTTGAGAATTTTTAGCGCGTGACGCTCGTCGCGGCGCTGTTTGGCTTGCACTTGAACCAGTTTTCGGCTCAATAGCGAGTACTTTGTGGCCCTTGATTGCTGCGTATAAAAGCACTTATAGAGTATCAGCTGCGCCACAATAATCAGCGCGAGTATTGTTAACGGTAGAGCAGCAAGAATGCCTTGTAATTGCTGATAGGCAAGCGCTGCAAGCAATGTAGTCATTGTGATAGTGACTAATACGAGTGCAGTTATGAGAATTCTATTAGTGTTTTTTTTCTTTCCCATGATTGATACAACTTTTGACCGGCTACCTACCGGCTGTGCTTCCTGGTTAAACATTACTTTGAGGATTTAAACAGACAAAGTTTGATGCCATCGTAGCGGCGAAAACCCGAAATACTTAAGCAAACATTGGAATAGACGAACAACGCGTGAAGTCTATTCGTCTTCAGGCTCTGGTGGAGTGATTAAGTCGCTCGAACGATCATTCAGGCAGTTTGGTCCATCGTTGCGCGCATCGTTCACATAATCGCTTATTTTTCTTATATCAAATGCACCTGCAGGCAGTGGTTGCATACACTGATTGATGTGTTTTTCGTTGTCGTCATTGAGCCAGGCTTCCATATCTTCCGGCTTAATGATTACCGGCTGTCGGTTGTGAACATCTTGCATTTGCGAGTTAGCCTCTGCGGTAATCAGGCAGCATTGGCTGTAGCCATCAGAGTGGCCCTGTATTATTGCCCCCAGTCCCATCGCGGGAGAATCCTTTAAAGTTATGTGGTTGGCGATTCTAGATTTCCCTTGCCTTTGCCATTCGTAAAAGCCGTTGATTGGGACAATGGCGCGGTAACGGCGAATCAGATTTTTAAATGATGGCTTTTCCCAAATGGTTTCGGATCGAGCATTGAATAATGGTCGTTTAAATTGCCCCTCTTTTGCCCATGGCGGAATGAAGCCCCACTGCATGGGTTCAAGTGTGGTGGCTGTGCGGGAGACCAGTGCACCCCAGACGGCTGAAGTTGGCGAGACGTTGTACTTGGCTGTGAATCGATCTTCGGGTAATACCAAGCCAAGCTGATCCAGCAGCCACTGAATGCCCTCGTGATCAGATATGTTCATTCGACCGCACATGGTCAACTCCTGCTTATTTTTATTGCAGTGTAGCTGTTTTTTTAAACTTTCTGCAGGTATGGGGTGTGGTTAATACCGGTGGGTCAGTTTTGGTTCAGTGTTAATCAATGAAAATAATCATTGTTGTAAATGTTCCTGTTAATGATCACCTCAGTTTAAAACTATTGATTGAGGTGCCGTTTCAGAAACCCACTGAGCACAATGGAATGAATATGAAAATCAAAATGATAAAATCTTTGGCTTTGATGTTTTTAATAATGATCCCCGTAATAACGAGCGCTGATCACGAAATTATTGTTAAGCCTGAATCAACCGTGCAGGAAGATAGATACCGTGGGCCTTATTTGTCGCCATATTTAGCCATAGGTTATGGCGCCGGTGGTGATGTAATAGCGAGATTTACAGATCAGTACGGTGATGTAGAAAAAGTACGCAGTGGTGGTGGTTTTTTTATTGATGGTGGTTTGTTAATGGCAGTAGACCCCTATACGAACCTTCGTTTAACCGGCGGTTATGAAGTTGACTCTGCACAGCGTGGCAATGGCGCTTCGACTTTTGATCGAATCCGTTTTGATCTCATGCTTTTACGACAGTTTGGCGCCAGTGAGCTGGGTGTCGGTCTAACCGCTCATACCGGTGTTGGCTATAGCTGCGATATTAATTCGATTTGCTCAGGTGCTGTTGAGTTTGATTCAGCTGTTGGATATACCGTTGAATACGCACTAACCACTTATGGTGGCGCATCATATGATCGTGGGCGTAATTCATTACGTGATGCGCGGATCGGCCTGCGTTTTACTGATATCGAATACCGCCCTAATTTAAATGTCGATCTAGAATCTGATAATGGCCTGGTTGATGGAACATCATTGAGCGCGTTTATTGGCTATGCCTGGTAGTCTTGAGCGGTTATACAAGCTTTTTTCGAGCAACTTCAGATTAAACGCTTTTGACCATATCGCTTGTAACCCGGGTACGGGCAAGTGTTAGACTGACCATTAGTTAGAAGCTTAGGTTTCAGTGGTGGTCAGTTCACTTCAATACACTCAAATGAATTTAGATCGGGCTGATGCGTTGCGTCAATCACCCGAGCAGATAGCTAAGCTGTGGACTGATCCTGACTGTAGGGTCTTACCCATGCAGAAAAATACCCACCTTGTAAGCGCAGGTCTTGATCCGATTACCGCCACCCATGCCGAGCTTAATGCGTTAGGTATTGTGCGTAATTCTGGTTCCTTTCTGGGGCTGGACAATAATACCCCGTATTTCTCTATGCAGTGTAATGATGAACAAGCGCTGCAGTGGTGTGCGAGCTACAGCGACACGAGCTTTGTTGATCTAAGAATAGTAGGGCCGACGCTTGCAAATAGTATGGCGTCGATTCTCGCCTATGCTCGTGGTTTGTCTCATTGGCAGAGTAATAATAACTACTGTACTAAATGTGGCGCTGCCAATGAACTTATCGCTGCTGGTCATACAATGAAATGTACTTCGTGTGAGAGTCTTTGTTTCCCACGTACTGATCCGGCAGTGATCATGATGGTTGAACATACCGATAGCATGGGCCAACGTAAATGTTTGTTAGGTCGCAGTCCTGCATGGCCTACAGGGTGTTTATCTACTTTGGCCGGATTTGTTGAAACAGGTGAATCACTTGAGGCCGCGGTGATCAGAGAAGTATTCGAAGAGACTGGTATCAGAGTGGTTAATCCTACTTATGTTGTATCGCAACCTTGGCCGTTTCCGCAGTCGATAATGTTGGGCTTTATCGCGAGCGCTAAGAATACAGATATTGTGATTGATAAAAATGAACTGTCTGAAGCGCACTGGTTCAGCGCTGATGAAGTACATCAGTTTGGTGAATGGGCTGATGAAGGCAGCGGCCCGAAGTTACCACGGCAAGATTCCATTGCCAGGCTGCTGATTAATCAATGGCTAGCCTCATTGCCTAAAACGGCTGCTGGAAAAAGGTAATAGCTGCATAGAACTCTAGAATTTTCAGAAAACGTCCTTATCTTGGTTTTGATAGAGAGCTAATTGATACAACACGGGATTTTCCTTATGGACTCACGTCACACTTCAGATAATAATCAGCGATACACCGATGCGGGCGAACAGGCGGCACGGGTGATCGGTGAATTTATTTCAATGGCTACTGAGTTTTCCAGGAAGTTAGACGATGGTATAAATTCGGCTACAAAAGCTAAATACAGTGAGCCCGAAAACGGTGGGCACAGTGCTGCGAGTACTGAAGAAAATCATGCGCATGAACACATCGAAGAACACTTCAATGAGCAAATGCAAAAAGCGGGTGAGTATCTACGTGAACTTCGTGAAGCCGCTGGGTACACCATCGATGGTTTTGCCAAAGCGATGAATCGTGAGAATGCCTCTAGTACGGTTGAGGCGGCAGAAGCTGGTCGTGAAGTTTTCCCTCAAGAGTGGTTTGATCAAGCGGTTGCAGTATTGCAGCACAGAGATCCGTTGGAGTTTTTCGACAAACTTAGAAAATGTTATGAGCCAGCCTCAGAAGAGCCCTCTGCTTGTTCTGACAAAGTCTCAGGTGTTACGGATAAGATCACTGCAAGGCGTGAAAAGTTACATGCACTTTTTGCAAATAATCAAGACCTTGCTGATTTGACTGATAGTCAGTTCGAAGAGCTTGCGTCATTTATGCAAGCAAATTTCGATGCCGCGCTGCAATTAGTCAGTAAAAAGAAAGGCTAGTGCTAGAGTAAAAAGAAGCCTGGGCTAAATGGGAGGTCCTATGAGCATCACTTTAGAACAGTTAACCACCTTTCTCGGCTGGTGTACTGTCATCAACAGTGTAACGCTTGCGGTGTTTACACTTGCGATGATTATGGGTAGCCAATTTATACCCCGTGTGCACAGCAAGCTGTTAAATCTACCTGAGACTGCGATAAAAGCTGAATATTTTAAATTTCTCGCAATGTATAAATTGATTATCACGGCATTTAACCTGGTGCCATACATTGCGCTTAAAATTATGCTTACGGGTATGGGTTAAAAACGTAGCGTTACCCGTTACACCAATGTAACGAGCTCTTCAGAGCTTGTAGGGTGAATCGCAACAGTGTCATCAAAATCTTTTTTCGTGGCACCCATTTTTACTGCTACTGCAAATCCTTGCAGCATTTCATCTACCCCTGCACCAATCATATGAATGCCGACAATTTTTTCTTGCGCACCAGTGCAGACTAATTTCATTGCGGTTTTTTGCGGGTGCTTGGTAAAAGCGTGGTACATCGGAGTAAACGATGCTTGATAACATTTAACATTATCGCCGAATTTCTCTCGAGCTTGTGTCTCTGTTAAACCGACCGCACCAATAGGTGGGTGGCTAAACACCACTGACGCTATGTTGTCGTAATTCAAATGTCGATCGGTCATTCCAGCGTACAGTCGTTCGGCCAAGCGCCTTCCGGCAGCGATAGCCACTGGTGTAAGTTGTTCACGACCGGTGACATCGCCTATAGCGAAAATGTTGTCAACGTTAGTGGCTTGCCACTTATCTGTTGGTATATAGCCATTCGGATTAACTTCGACACCGGCGTTTTCAAGTGTCAGTTCAGCAGACAGTGGGCGTCGGCCGATTGCCCAAATAACTTGTTCGAAACTACCAAGGTCGCGATTGTCTTTTGTGGTGGCTTGTATCATTGTGCCGTCTCGCTTTAGCTCTGCGAGCTCTGTGTTGTTGATGATCTTCAAGCCTTCATCGTTCATGGTTTGAGTAAGGGTGCTTGAGAGTAGATCGTCGAATTCACGCAGAAAATGCTCACGCCGAATAATGAGGCTGACATCTGCTCCAAGTGAATGCAACATACCCGCAAGCTCGACCGCTATATAGCCTGCACCTACTACAGCTACTTTCTTTGGCATTTCTGTCAGCTCAAAAAAACCGTCTGACGTAATACCATGTTCAGCACCCGGTATGTCAGGCACTGTGGGTGTACCACCGGGTGCTAGTAGAATGCGCTCTGCGGTATAGTTTTTTTCACCGACCTTAACAGTGTGTGCGTCAACTAGTGACCCGAAGCCTTGAAGGTGCTCCACGTTTTCTTTGGCCAGGTTTTTTTCATAAATACCGTTTAGCCTTGCGATGTATTTTTCACGATCGGTGACCAGTTTATTCCAGTCAAAACCTTTCTGTTCTACATCAAATCCGTACCCTGCTACATCATTGATTGTGTGAGCGATGTGAGCCGCATTCCACATGACCTTTTTCGGTACACAGCCGCGATTCACGCAAGTCCCGCCAAGGCGGTCAAACTCTACAACCGCGCACTTGGCACCGTGCTTTGCTGCACGTCTAGCCATTGCGACACCGCCACTTCCACCGCCTATTGCAATTAAATCGTATTGGTAACTCACGAAAGCTCCTTGTGCTAGGTGTTTTATTTCTGCTAGCGGTTAAATAGTAGATAACGAGCGGAATAAAACCCGAACCCGGTGGGGTAGACGTTTATAATTGCGGTATCGAATGCCCGATTCAATGAAAGTATAACAACTATGCCATCAAGTGATAAGAATTCACTGTTTGCAGATCGCCTTCATCACTATATACGCCTAGTGCGTGCCGATAATCCTATTGGCGCGGCATTGCTGCTGTGGCCAATGCTGTGGACTCTTTGGATTATCTCTAACGGCAGGCCAGACTGGCTTGTGCTTATTGTTTTTGTTGTTGGAACCTTCCTCATGAGATCGGCAGGCTGTGCCATCAATGATTTTGCAGACCGACACATAGACGGCTCTGTGGAGCGCTCTAAAAACCGACCGATTGTGTCAGGTGCGGTAACTCCTAAAGAGGCGTTGATGGTGGCAGCAGGGTTATCTATTATTTCATTTTTTTTGGTTTTGACCATGAATCGTTTAACCATTGCGCTTTCGTTTGTGGCGGTAGGTTTGGCTTTTTTATATCCGTTTACTAAGCGCTTTACCCATTGGCCGCAATTATTTCTGGGTTTAGCATTTGGATGGGCTGTGCCGATGGTCAGTGCCGCAGAACTAGGTGTGGTTACGCCTGTCGCCTGGGCATTGTATATTGTTGCTATCATGTGGGCGCTAGCTTATGACACCATCTATGCCATGGTGGATCGCCCGGACGATCTAAAACTTGGTGTCAAATCAACGGCTATTCTGTTTGCTGAGCGTGATGTGACAATTGTTATGTTGTTGCAGTTTATTGTACTTGGTTCAGTTGCCACTATTGGCCTTAAAAATGGATTGAGTTTGTTTTTTATTGCTGGTTTGTTAGTAGCCCTTGCTGTTTTGGTGCGTCAATGGCAGTTGATTAAGACCCGTGAGCCCGCACCTTGTTTTAGAGCATTTAGGTTAAACAATCATATGGGTGGGTTTATTTTTTTAGGTATGTTTCTCGACATGCTTATTAGCCCGTAAATTAGATTAGGGTGAATTAAAAAAGCTGTGCAAGAATTTATAAATCAATTAATTCAGCGCCATGAAGTGTTGCTTGACAATCCACTGAGCGCAAACGAGGAAGCTGAATACAAACATTCACTGACAACGCTTGCGATAGCACAAGCGTCGCTTGCCAAGCTCTCTTTGGGTAAGAGCGTCGCCGGGCAGACAGGTGGTACTACCGACTACCCTTTGCAGGTGGTGGTGGTTGGCCCGACCCAAGTAGGCAAGAGTGCAGTCGTTAATCTATTGCTGCAGCAATCACTTGCAGAATCAAGTGCTCAAGCAGGCTTTACCGTACATTGCCAGGGCTTCCATGTAGTCAGTGAAATAACCAACACTTATCAGCAGCCTGATCACTGGGCCACACAGTTTTTCGGTGGCTTGAGTCGCTCTGAGCAGCATGCTCTCGATAGACAGGCGTTAGCTGAGTACTCCCTACAAGAGGTAATGCAACCCAACGCAACTTTTCAAAATACCGTTGTATGGGACACCCCCGATTTTGACTCTGTAAATTCGTTTGATTACCGAGCGCCGTTATTAAAGGCAATAGCACTGGCCGATTTGCTCGTGTTTGTTGTCAGTAAAGAAAAGTACGCTGATAAAACAGTTTGGAATATGCTCGAGTCACTCATTGCGCGCTCAATACCGATAGTGTTGGTAATGAACAAAGTACCGCTTGCACCACGTGAAGAACTTAAAGCATCACTTGAAAAAAAATATCAAACAGCAATGCCCACATCTGATCTACCACCGATATCGTTTATAGATGAATATCCAAATAACTTAGCTGACGCTGCCGCAAGCGAAGAGCTCGTGCAATTACGTCAACTGGTTACACTTCATTTGGGTCGTCGTGAGCCTGCACAACTTAAAGACGACACGCTCGATTATTTACGATCACATTGGTCTAGCTGGACTGCAGGTATAAGCGCGGAGCATACTTTGCAACGTGAATACAGCGCCATGGTTGATATGGTGGTGGATAGAAGCATGGATCGCTATCGCGCTGAATATATCCATAGTGATCGGCACAAAGAAGTGATTCAGCTAGCTTTGTCTGAGCTGCTGGTGCTGCTCGAACTACCAGGCCTTGCTAAGCCGTTGAGCAAGATCCGTAGTGCTGTTACTTGGCCTGTGCGCACATTGATAGCAAAAACAAAAGCGCCATCGCATGTCTTAAAAGATGACAGAAATGAAGAGCGTCGTCTGCTTGATGAACTTAGCAAACATACAATTGCCTCGTTAAATGCAGCACTAGCGGCCCGCGAAGTAAGCGCCTCGGGTGCGGGATGGCGTAAACTGCGAACCCATATTGAGCTCACAGAAACTGAAATCAATAGCTTGTACGGTAAAAGTCTAGATAATTATCAGACGATGTTACAAGTTGAAATTGATCGCGCGGCTCAATCGCTCTATCAAAATCTACAGGAGCAACCGGCTACACTAAATAGCTTGCGTGCCGCGAGGGTCACCGCTGATGCTGCGGCAGTCGTGTTGGCGGTAAAGTCGGGTGGGCTTGGTGCCATCGATTTAGTATTAGCCCCAGCAATGCTTTCACTTACTACCATGTTAACCGAAGGTGCTTTAGGTCAGTACATGCAAAGAATACAAAAGCAATTAACAGCGTATCAAGAAAAGGAAGTGCAATCAGTTTTACACAGAAAAGTACGGAAACCATTGCTTGAGATCGGGCTTAAACTTGCAGACCCGAAAGTTCATCTTTCAGAAGAGGAACTGAAGCGCGCCACCGCCTTATTGGAAGCAGGTAATGTCTGAAAAAAATGCAAGGCAGCTTTTTGATGAAGCGCAGCGCTTTAATAGCGAGCTAAATAACGCTGGTTGGAGCGCTAGTGAAACAGTGTCGACTATTGGAACTAAGAGCCCGGTAGATCTCTTCCTATCTGAAGAACGGCCATTGGTGGTCGGTTTATTCGGCGGTACAGGTGTTGGTAAAAGTTCATTGCTAAACCGCCTGGCAGGGGCTGATATTGCGCGTACCGGTGTGGTTCGGCCAACGTCCATGGAAATTACTGCCTACCTACATACTGACGTACAACTTGATGGCTTACCGGCGCACTTTGCCGCTGATCGTTTTTCTGAAAACAGGCACAGTAATTCGCAGCTATCAGATGTTATGTGGGTTGATATGCCAGATTTTGATAGTGATGAAACTCAAAATAAAGATCAGGTTTTGGCGTGGTTACCACACATTGATTTACTTATTTATGTAGTGACACCAGAGCGCTATAAAGATGCTGAAGGCTGGCGCATGATGCTTGATAATGGTTACCGACATGCTTGGCTATTTGTGATCAATCAGTGGGATAAAGCCGACCCCATTCAATATTCTGACTTTACACAGATGCTTCAGTCTACCGGGTTCAAGGCTCCTGAGGTGTTTCGAACTGTCTGCAATGCAGCGCATGCTGAAGATCAGTTTGACGAATTAGTGTTGGTAATAGAATCGCTTGCCAAACGCAATGTAATAAATCATTTGCAAGAGCGAGGTTGGATACAACGCATTTCTACTTTGCAGCAAAGGTTACAGCAGGAAACTGCAAGCCTGGTTGCCAATAATTCAGAGCATATGGAGTCAAGTTTTGATCAACGCTTTGAAGAATTTGAAAGTGCATCAATCGCGCATCTTGATGCACCATTTAAAGCGTACAGTACGTTGTTTAATGATAAAAAAACCGGTGCGATTAATACCGTTTTGAAATCTTTGACAGGGAAATCGTCAAACACAGAGGTGGCTGAGAATATAGCGTCTAAATCGGATATTGCCGCCTTGTGGGATAATTGGCAAGAGGTGCGAATGAATGACTTTTTGCAGCAATTCGCGTTGGCTGAAAATGAACACGGTGTGCCATCAGCGGTGATGGCTCAAAAAAATGACATAGCCAACACTAATGGCAGTGCAGTTATCGTAAGCCATCTGAAAGCCTCTGTTAATTCAACAATCGAGGCACCGGGCACTCAGTGGCAGAGACTGGTAGCAAAAGGGTCTTCACTGTTAAAAATCCTGTTGCCTTTAGCGGCACTTGCCTGGGTCGCCTTTCGAGTGGTGAATGGTTTTATTGCCGGTGCTGCTGATCGAACAGCTTATGTGGGCTTTGATTTTCTAGTGAATGGCTTGTTGCTCGCAGCTATTGGTTGGGTGATTCCCTTTATGGTTGAAAAATTGTTTGTGCCTTCAATGTCTGATTCAGTGTATCGAGGTCTGCACCGAGGATTGCAATCAGGCTTAGCAGAGCTAAAGCGACAATTAAAAGTAAACTTGACTGATATCAATCAAGAGCGTCATCGCTTGCAAACATTTAGTGCTGAGCTTGATCAAAAAATTGAACAATTTTTGGCCGCCTCAGTGCAAAAAAGCGATCCGCAATTGAGTCGGGTGTTAATGACAGCGGCTGATTCCGGTCAGCCTTAGTCGCTTAAGGTTGTGGTTGCTTTAGTATTTATAAGAACCGCAATTTTACGCAGTGCGTGCAACCGCCCAAATACTGATCGTGCTAACACCTGCTTTCCTTAGTTGCCGTGCGATTGCACGAGCGGTTGCCCCGGTGGTGTAGACATCATCGACTATCGCAATATGTAAACCCTCCACTGGTAAGCTTTCTATTCGGTCTGTGTTTATTGTAAATGCACGTCGAATATTGGCTTCACGTTCGCGAGCGCTGAGTTTAGATTGCGATAATTTAAGATTAGAGCGCTGTACTATCTCGCAATCAATCGACAAGTCCAGTCTTCGGGCTGCGGTACGGGCGATCATTTCGGCCTGATTGAATCCGCGCTCGAGTAAGCGCTCTTTATGGATGGGTACGGGCACAATAATGTCTGGAGCAAACGTTGATTGGTTAGTGACGGCATCAGCCAGTAGCTCGCCGGCCAGGCGACTATATTTGGTCTCCGCCGAAAATTTGAGTCGTTTGATCATGTGGTCTATAGGTGGGCGGTACAAATAGGGGATAATTGCGTGATCAATCCCGTTTGGTTGAGTCAGACAACGGCCACAAACGGCGTTTTTTTGGCCCAGGGGAATCGCGCATCGTAAGCAATATTTGTGGTTATGGGGTAAGCCAGTGTGGCATTTTTCACACAAATCTAAGCCAGTAAGCCCCCGACTGTCGCAAAGACAACACACATCGGGCAGTATTTTTTTGTACAACTTATGAAACATTAAATTATTGACGTATAACGGGAATACACGGGCGAAACGCCCCAAAAGGTCGCACACAAGCCACTTTAGCAAAGATTGTGACCAAGCAAAGGTTGTTCTTACCTGTATAAGTTGTGTTAGGATTCGGTCAACCGTGTACGTATTATGAAATTGTGAACCAGTTGATTGATAAGTGACGGGTTGCGTGCAGTGGTCCGGCTAAAGTATTAGCCGTCACTACGTCGCCTTCGCGGTATTAATAAACAAGCACGTTAGTGTGTGCACCTGTGGGTGAGTAGGAAACGTACGGATTCTGCTCTTAAGAATTTTAATTAGAGATTTTGCAAAATCGGAGTGATTTCCATGTATATAAAACTCCTGTCCGTCGCTATGGCAGCAGCGATCCTTACAGGTTGCGGCACGTTAGCGGGCGGTGGAGCTTCTTCAGACGGAGAAGCATTGAAGGCGACAAAGAGTTATGTCGCATCCTCAGCAGGTAGCGTAGTTGGACTTTCAGGGGACGGATGTTTGCGTACCTCTAAGTTTGACGATGAAACCATGATTGGGTCTTGTGAAGGCAAAGATGGCGACGCCGACGGCAAAGCAGCAATGATGGCTGATAAAGCACCTGAGCCAGAAGCAGAAGTAGCACCGCCACCGCCTCCACCGCCGCCACCACCACCACCACCGAAGCCGGAAATGGCAGCACCTGAAGCTGATACACAAGCTGAAGTTGAAAAGGTAGTGCTTAGTGGTCGCGCGTTGTTCCCTTACGATTCAGCTCAGCTGACTGGTCAGGGCAACCGTGAAATGTCTACCCTTATAGACAAACTTAAGTCTTACTCTGATATCGAGTTGATTGATGTAGTAGGTCACGCAGACAGCCGTGGTTCTACCGAGTACAACCAGGGCTTATCAGAGCGTCGTGCAGAGACAGTGAAAGCTACCTTGCAAGATGCGTTTGGTCAGGTGCCAATTACTGCATCGGGCCTAGGTGAGACTGCACCGATCGCAAGTAACGATACTGCTGAAGGTCGTCGCTTGAATCGTCGGGTAGAAATCAGAGTTGAAGCTATCAACTAAGATTCACCTGCAAAGAAGTTAGAGAAGGCGATCCCTCGGGGTCGCCTTTTTTTATGCGAAATTTTAGTGGCTTACATTTCACCGCGCTCGGCTAGTGAAACCTGGTAGTTGCCACCAACAATAATATGATCAAGCACACGGACATCAATAAGGGTTAACGCTTTAGTGAGTTTGGCGGTTATGTCTATATCGGCACGGCTAGGTTCGGCAACCCCGGACGGGTGGTTGTGTGCCAGTACGACTGCTGCCGCGTTGCAAGAAAGTGCTGCTTTAACCACTTCTCTTGGATAGACAGAAGCGCTATCAATAGTGCCGCGGAAAAGAGCCTCGTATGAGATTAAGCGGTGTCGGTTGTCCAGGAACAGGCAGGCAAATACTTCGTGTTCTAAATCTCGCATTTGCAGTGCAACCAAACTTTTAACGGCATCTGGTGATTCTAGAAAAGCGCCTTTTTCAGCTTTGCTAAATTGATAGCGCTTGGCCATTTCGAGTACGGCTGCCAGCTGGGCATATTTCGCGGGCCCGAGTCCTTTTGTGCTGCAAAAGCTTGATTTGGTCGCTTGTAGCAACTCGACCAGGCCACCGTACTTAGCGATGATATCGTGAGCGATTTCTACTGCGCTGCGCCCCGGTACTCCAGTGCGCACAAAAATTGCCAATAGTTCGGCATCGGTCAGGGTTTCAGCACCACGCGACAATAACTTCTCTCGCGGCCGCTCACTGACAGGTACATCTGTGATTGCCATGTGAAGAAGTGTTGGTTTTTTTCTAAGCGTGGGCTATCGATCAGTTCTTATTTCGACAAATTGTCATAGTGACGCTCATCCTTCGATGATGGTTAATAATCCTTTACTCATCGCTTGGGAATCAGGCTGATACAATAAGGGTATGAGTATGCTTACAAAGAAAGTAATTTTGGGTGTAACGGGAGGCATTGCCGCCTATAAAGCACCTGAGATTGTACGGCGATTAATTGATCAGGGCGCTGAAGTGCAGGTGGTCATGACTTCCAGCGCCTGTGAGTTTGTTCAACCGTTAGTGTTTCAAGCAGTATCTGGTAATGCGGTACACGTTGAGCTTCTAGATGAACAAGCAGAAGCAGGCATGGGCCATATTGAATTAGCACGTTGGGCAGATGTTGTTTTGATCGCCCCCGCTACCGCCAATACAATTGCGAAGATAGCAGCTGGTTTAGCTGACGATCTCCTCTCTACCCTTTGTTTAGCGACTACAGCACCAATCGCAATAGCACCCGCGATGAATAGCATGATGTGGGATAACGCCGCGACGCTTGCAAACATAATAACGTTAAAAAGCCGTTCAGTGATGGTGCTTGGTCCAGGGGTTGGATCACAAGCCTGTGGTGAAACCGGTGCCGGGAGAATGTGGGAAGCCAATGAAATTATTGAATACTTACTAAATAATCCGTGGCCTTCCGCAAGATCGACTCCTACTGTGCATAACTCAGGCAATAGTCTAAACCAGTCACTTAATGATGTAGAGGTATTGATCACTGCTGGTCCTACCAGGGAACGAATAGATCCGGTACGTTTTATAAGTAATCACAGTAGTGGCAAAATGGGTTATGCCTTAGCAGAAGCTGCACATGCTGCAGGTGCGCTTGTTACTTTGGTTAGTGGTCCGGTAAATTTAGCTACACCTGCAGGGGTAACACGCATTGATGTGTCCAGCGCGCTAGATATGCAGCGTGAGGTGATGTCGCGTATATCATCTGATGGCATTTTCATATCGGTTGCGGCAGTAGCCGATTATCGAGTCGTAGCACCTGCTGATGAAAAAATAAAAAAATCAGAAGATGAAATGACGTTAACGCTTGAGCGCAACCCCGATATTCTAGCCACAGTAGCGCAAGCTAAAGAAAGGCCCTTTTGTGTAGGCTTTGCTGCAGAGACACAGAAGCTTGAGTACTACGCGCGAGGCAAATTAAAAAACAAAAATCTCGATATGGTTGTCGCTAACCTGGTGTCAGATGGCCGTACGTTTGGTAAAGATGAAAACACTGTAGAGGTGTATTGGAATAGTGGCGAACAATCTTTTGGCCTGCAATCTAAACGCACTTTGGCGGATAGCCTGATAGCATTGATCAGTGATCGTTACTCTGCAAAATAAGTCCCTCACCTTCTCAGGTTTACAACCAGATAGATTAAGGAACAGTATCTAGTGGCTATTAACAAACAGTCCTTGCAGGTAAAAATTCTAGATCCACGCATCGGTAATGGAATACCCTTGCCTAGTCATGCCACTGATGGTTCAGCTGGGCTTGATCTACGTGCCTGCGTTGATGTGAGCTTAACGATGGCGCCGGGCTCTGTTGAATTAATCCCCACTGGTTTGGCTATTTATATTGCTGATCCAGGCTTGGCAGGCTTACTTTTGCCGCGCTCTGGATTGGGTCATAAACATGGCATAGTGCTGGGCAATTTAGTGGGCCTGATTGACTCTGACTACCAAGGTCAGTTGTTTGTTTCTTGCTGGAACCGGTCAGCAACGGAATTTACGATCGAAATGGGTGATCGGATCGCGCAGCTTGTGATTGTGCCAGTGGTGCAAACTACATTTGAGATTGTTGACGAATTCGGTAACTCTGATCGCGGTGCGGGCGGATTTGGCTCCTCCGGGCAGAGCTAGCCCGTATCAAGCCGGCTGCTGATTTTGCGAAATAGGGTTAAAATAGTCAGCTCTGGCGAGTTTCCTGCATTTAACCCTAATGCTTTTTTAATCTACTTCGGAAACAGCTTAAAAGGCCTAAACCTTTGAAACTGCCCCAACCAATAGAGATTGTATGATGAATATCGATGCTTCCATTTTTCGCGCCTATGACATCCGAGGTGTTGTTGCCGATGCTTTAACTCCAGATGCTTGTGAGCAAATTGGTCGTGCATTTGGCTCTGAGGCATTGGTCCGCGGCCAGAACACCGTTAACCTAGCGCGTGATGGCAGGCTCTCTGGGCCGGATCTAATCGCGTCCCTTGCCCGTGGTATTCAAAGCACAGGTTGCGATGTTATAAACATTGGCATGGTGCCAACGCCGGTACTTTATTTTTCTACCTACCACCTTAATACTGGCACCGGCATTATGGTGACCGGCAGTCATAATCCGCCAGAGTACAATGGCCTCAAAATGATGATCGGCGGAGACACGCTTTTTGGCGATGGGATTCAACAGCTGTATCAAAGATTGGTTAACAATGATCTTGCTAGTGGTGAAGGTGAGTATTCTGAAAAAGAAGTATTAAGTGACTATTTAGATCGCATCATTGGTGATATCAAACTATCCCGACCTATGCGTATCGCATCAGACTGCGGTAATGGTGTGGCAGGTGTTTGTGCGACAGAGTTGTTTAAAAAGCTTGGCTGTGAAGTGCATGAGCTTTTCTCAGAGGTAGATGGCAATTTTCCTAATCATCATCCTGACCCATCTAAAGTAGAGAATCTGGTTGATGTTACGGCTTTGGTTAAAAAAGAAAATCTAGAGATCGGTCTGGCGTTTGATGGTGACGGTGATCGCGTTGGAGTGATTGACGATAAAGGCAAAATCATATGGCCAGATCGCCAAATGATTCTTTACTCAAGAGACATTCTTGATCGCAACCCTGGCGCTAAAATTATCTATGATGTTAAGTGCTCTAGACTATTACCTGCGGCCATTACTGAAGCAGGTGGTGAGCCTGAAATGTGGAAAACCGGACATTCTTTTGTTAAGGCCCGCATAAAAGAAACAGGTGCGGCCCTTGGTGGTGAAATGAGTGGCCATATCTTTTTCAAAGAGCGTTGGTATGGATTTGACGATGCACTGTATTCAGCAGCACGTCTACTGGAAATTGTTTCTCGTGATGATCGTCCGGTCAGTGAGATATTTGGTGAGATCCCAGACAGCTTCAATACGCCGGAGCTCGGGATCAAATTCGCCGAAGGCGAGCACCATAAGTTTATGACCGCTTTTATTGAAAAAGCTGATTTTGGTGATGCAAAGCTGACCACTATTGATGGCTTGCGTGCCGATTATAAAAACGGTTGGGGTCTGGTTCGGGCATCTAATACCACTCCATCTCTTGTAATTCGCTTCGAAGCTGATTCACAATCAGACCTAGATGAGGTTCAAGCCAAATTTCGCACTGCAATGCAAAGTGTTGATCCGGATCTTGAACTACCGTTTTGATAGTCGTCCCTGACTGATATTGCAAAGGGGCGAATAGGAGAGCCCCTTGGAATCAACTGCTGCGCACGATACTGCTCGTGTTCTCAACGAAGCACTGCCTTATATCCAGAAATTTTCCGGTAAGACCATCGTTGTTAAATACGGTGGTAATGCAATGGTCGACGAGACTTTAAAACAAAGCTTCGCGCGCAACATCGCGCTAATGAATCAGGTTGGTATTCATACCGTTGTTGTGCACGGTGGCGGTCCGCAAATTAAAGACCTGCTCGGTCAGCTCGGAAAAGAAACCGAGACTATTCAAGGAATGCGAGTCACCGATTCAGAAACGATGGATGTCGTGGAGATGGTGCTTGGGGCAAAGGTTAATAAAAGCATTGTCACTATGCTCAGCCAAGTGGGCTGTGCTGCGGTGGGTTTAACCGGCAAAGATGGTAGCTTGATCAGCGCACAACCGATGGTGCTAGAAGGAGAAGGCGATCTAGGCCAGGTAGGTGTGGTTAGCTCAGTTGACCAGTCGATTCTTGAAACTTTGCGTCAAGGTGGATTCACACCAGTAATAGCACCGATTGGTGTCGGCTCTGATGGCAGCAGCTACAACATCAATGCAGATCTTGTCGCCAGTGCGGTGGCTGCTAAGTTGAATGCTGAAAGGTTGCTCCTGCTAACCGATACCTCGGGAATCCTAAACAAGGGCGGGGAGCTGCTGTCGGGTTTATATCCAGACGATATCAAAACGTTGATTGACGACGGAACAATCTATGGTGGCATGTTGCCGAAGGTCAACTGTGCGCTTGAAGCAGTCACTAGCGGTGTTCAATCAGCCACTATTCTTGATGGTCGGGTTGAGAATGCTGTGTTGTTAGAGCTATTCACAGACACGGGTGTTGGAACTCAAATAAGAGCCAGTTAGGCAGAGGGTGTTTGTGGTAGTTAAGAGGTACGGCGAGCATAGACACTCGCCGTTGATTGGGCTTCGCAGACTTGCGAAGCACATTTAGTTTAATCAGCAAAGCTTGCGGTTGCGGCACCTGCTCTTAATTCGCGATAGCGAATCAGATCTTTATCAAACTGAGTCACTACCATACGGCGCTCACTTAACTTTGATTTGATCAGCGCATTGGTGCTATCGATGCTTCGCAGAACCGCTAAGCGATCAGATTCAAGTGCTTCACTTACACCTAGCTTGCGTTCAATACGATAATTTATTTTCGTCTCTATTGAGCCCAAGCGGGTGTTTAGAATAATGAGCTGGTCGTACATACGGGCAACAGATGCGTCAATATGCAGAACACGTTTGTCTCGTGATGAGACTAAATCGTATTCGGTCGGGAATGCCTCTACAAGAGCATTATCACGTTGGCGTTTCTGAGCCAGAATTTTATTCCGGCGATCAATTTCAATTTGTTCTTGTTTGCTTGGGATGGTCTGCAGGGTTACGCCGCTTTTGCTCAATACCTGAGTAGACTCTTCAAAGTTTGCCGGTGGTGGCCGGTCTTGGTAAGAGATATTGCCGCTTTCGTCTACCCACTTGTACCAACGTGCACTAGCGGGTGTAGCGATCAGCGCTAAACCGGCGAACACAATTACAGCGGCCGCACCCCGAGACAGGCAAAGCTCTATCCGCGGTTGCTTAGAGGCTGTCAATTTTTTAGTTTGGTAAAACTTATTCACTGTCGAAAACCCGGTTTCCGTTAAGCTTGATCAGAGCTTGGACTGTAACTATTCAATGTTTGTGATCCTTTCTTCCTTGTTTATAGCGGGAGATTCAGAAATAAATTGAGTCGCGCGATCAGATATGGGCTTTGTTTTGGTTTTGTAATATAAAAAAGGCTCTAATCAATAGGCTTATTGCTGGGACGAGCCATGAATAGTGTGCGAACATTCACATTTTTAGGCTGGGAACGCGCTTTGAAAATCATCACATTAAATTGCAACGGAATACGGTCAGCTGGCAAAAAAGGCTTTTTTGAATGGATGAAAAAGCAACGTGCTGATGTTATTTGCCTGCAAGAAACGAAGGCGCAAGAACACCAGTTAGAAGATAAGCTGTTTAACCCTGCAGGCTATCATCGCTTTTTACACGATGCCGAAAAGCCTGGTTATAGCGGTGTTGCGCTGTATTGTAAGTCCAAGCCGAGGCGCGTTATCCATGGTTTAGGTGATGAGCTCATCGACCGTGAGGGGCGATACCTGGAAGCCTGTTATGGCAACTTGTCGGTGGTGTCTTTGTACATGCCTTCAGGTTCATCAGGTGATATTCGGCAAGAGTTTAAGATTCGCATGATGGATCTTATGATGCCGCATCTATTGAAGCTTAAAAAAAGAAAGCGACAATATATTATCTGTGGTGATTGGAACATTGCTCATACCAACGCAGATATTCGAAACTGGAAAGGCAATAAGAAAAACTCTGGTTTTCTACCAGAAGAGCGAGAGTGGCTGACAGAATTATTTGAAACCCATAAATTTGTCGATGCGTTTAGAACTATAGAGCAAATAGAACATGAATACACGTGGTGGTCTAATCGCGGGCAGGCCTATGCCAACAACACAGGGTGGAGAATAGATTATCAAATCACCACATCAGGCTTACGCCAAAGTGTGAAAAAAACGTCTGTGTATCGGGAGGAGCGCTTCTCTGATCACGCGCCCCTCGTTATTGATTATGACTTCAAAATAGAAGTGTAAGTTTTATGCGGCCTTCATTACGACTTTATCGTTGAATTTGTTTCGCAGAATGAAAATCAATAACAACACAGGTAATGTCAGTAGTGCAGTCATGGTGAAGAAATTCGGGTAACCAATCGACTCGGCAATCGAACCTGAATAGCCGCCAAGGATTTTCGGGAACAGTGTCATTACCGAACTAAATATTGCGTATTGCATTGCCGTAAAAGACACATTGGTAAGACTTGATAAAAAAGCAATAAACGCAGCACTGGCTAAACCTGCAGACAGGTTGTCGGCGCCGATAACAGCAACCAGCATAGGGATACTCGGTTCTGACTTTGCCAAAATTATAAACAGCAAATTAGTTATCGCAGACAGTACAGCACCCAGAAATAGTATTCGCATAACGCCATGGCGTACTGCCAGGAAGCCACCCATGAGACCACCGGCTATGGTCATGATGAGTCCGAAGAACTTTGATACCGCTGCAATCTCTGGTTTGGTGTAGCCCAAATCAAGATAAAACACGGTAGCAATTACGCCCATAACAATGTCTGATACGCGATACAAACCAATAAGTGCAATTAACAATATGGCCAGGCTCAGGCCGTAGCGGCGAAAGAAATCGCGTACGGGATCTACATAGGCTTCGGTGATCATTTGTTTGTTACCGATACCTGCTTTCACCAATCCAAAAGCGACTAACGCGCAAATACAGGCTGCTACCGCCAAGCGAACGGTGGATACGATAAAGCTCGCTAGATGGCGATTGTCGAGTGCCTCTTTTAGGTAGGCTTTAGAGTCGCTAACGATGCCGGAACTTAATTTAAAAGTGAGGATAAACGCAAGAACAGCGACAGTGAAAATGGCTAAGAATCGAAGGTAATCTGAGGCCTTGTATCTATTCGGATCTTCACGATATTGACCAGGCTCTTTTATAATGAGTGTAGTTGCTACACCGATTAACATCACAGCCGCCATCGCAGCATAGGTGTACATCCATGCTGTGTAGCTATAGGACTCTTTTGTTGAGCCGAATTTAGTTGCCAGTAACAAAGCACCGGCACTCGCTACAATCATTCCTATGCGGTAGCCGGCAATATACGTTGAAGATGTCATTGCCTGTTCTTCTGCTGGTGCGCTTTCAATTCTATATGCATCAATAACAATATCTTGGGTGGCAGATGAAAAGCCAAGTGCCACTGCAGCAAGCGCCATCATGGTCAATCCGCTATTACCGGCTGCAGGATCTGTAAAAGCCATTAGCAGAATTGCGCCAATCACAGCAAACTGCGATAGCAGTATCCAGGCGCGTCGACGACCAAGAGTTCTGCTTAGTAGCGGAAGAGGAAGTTTATCGACCAGAGGCGCCCAGACGAATTTAAATGAGTAACCAAGAGCTGCCCATGAAAAATAAGTCACGGCGGATTTTTCTAATCCAGCCTCGGTCAGCCAGGCGCTAAGCGAGCCAAAGATAAGCAAAATGGGAACACCGGCGGAGAAGCCAAGGAATAACATCACAATGGCGCTTGGTGTGAAGAGCGCATGTACGCTATAGATAATGGCTGCTATACATGCGCCTCGAAAGATCCATAGTGGTGTGCCTTCGAGCATTTCAAGCAAGGGGTTAAAGGCTGACAGGCTCAACAACAAAAAGCCTACGAACAACAAAATACCGGTATTTCTATTGCGCGGTATACTCCAGTCAACTACACCTGTCATTGTGCTATCGCTCGTATTGTCTAGATAGTCCGACTATAGCTTATTTAACCGGTTTTCCGCCAATGCTTATGGTGCAATCAACCATAATGTTGTCGATCATTAATGCAGTGTACTATGCTTAATAGACTTGAGCATTAACGCAGGTGGGGCGCGAAGGCATGTAGGTTGCCTTACTCATAGTTTTCAGTAACAAGTTTTAGGGCTGGTCTGTCTTCAGCTTGTGTTGCTTGTGTTTCAAGATCCTTGTCATGTGTTTGGGTGGTGCTGTTTGTGGGCCACCAGGATTTACCAGACAAAGCCTGGTTCATAGCTTCTGCTAGTTCGTTCATGAACTCTTCGCGCTTATTGTTGCCCATGATTCGTTCCCGTAGTAAAGGCTCGATAACAATTTCACCATAGGTAAGGTCTCTCATTCTCCAGTGTAGTGAGTAACGAGGCTTCATGTCGTTCCATACCTTTAAACCGATTGCAATGCTTGCGATCAAGGGTACGTAAATTAGAAAAAAGCCCTTTGAATTACTATCGAGAAGATCAATTGTTAGAATAATTAAAAAAACCAACAGCGTAATGAAGAGTAAGCCTTTGCAAAACCGCCTATTAAATAATGTAGTGCGATAAAACTGTTTATGCACGCTAATCATGTGCTCGAACATATAGGTTTTTAACATGCGATCAAACGGATCTATATACGCCAGTCTGGTGTCGGTTACGAGTATCAGGCCTTTGCGAAATATTTCAGATTCACCGGGGAATAGTTTGATCTCTTGAGGCTTTGGAGATAACCAATCTGAAAAACGTTCTTTGCGACTTTTATCGGGTTCTGTTGCCGTGTTGTTTTCATCCGGCCCGGTATCGGCTGCTGCCTTTTTTGCAGAAAGGTTTTTTAAAAACAACAATGAGGTGATGCTCATTCGCATATTTTATTTAACACATCGGTAAATTTGTGTGGGAGGCAAATTGCGCCAAACAGTTGGTGTGTTATCCACTGATGAAAAGTGTGCTGGCAGGTTGTTAATAAAATATCGACCGCGTGATCTAATTTTAGCGCCGAGATAAATGATTGAAATAAACACACCACCAGGTTTTAACGAAGCAGATATAGTGTTAAGAATTTCGTCTTGTTCTTGTTCATCAAAGATAGTCCAAGGTAGGCTCGAAACAATACAGTCAGCATGTGCACGGCCATTTTTTTGCAGTTGTTCTGGAAGACTGATAGCAGCATCATGATAAACCCGTGCACTTGGGCAGCGACTCTTAGTTGCCTGCACAAATGCTGGATTCAGCTCTATGGCAAAAAACAAAGCGTCGCTTGATTGCCGGGCAATAATCTGTTCTGTGAAAACTCCTGTTCCTGGTCCCAGCTCCACAACAGTCATCGCGTCGTTTAAATCTGCCTGGTTCACTACCTGTCGGGCAAGTGATTGTGAGGAAGGGGCGATGGCGCCGGTTGACATAGGTTGTTTAGCCAATTGCCTGGCAAAGTCTGAATAGCTAAATTTGTTACCGCTTTTGGTGTTTGTAAAGGGCGGAGTATGGCCTTTACGCAGCGGCTGAACCACGCCTTTTGCACAACCGACGTTGGCTGAACAATTGACATTGTCTTCGTTAATTCTGGCTTCGTTTATTAAAGGGCGGAGCATATTATTATCGTAAACCTATTTTGTATTCCGCGGTGTGCACTACGGAGGCTCACGATGAGCTCAGTCGAACGACTCCGATGATGGCCAATTTTACCTGCTAGGTGTCGTTCAGGTCCATTGCACCTATTACATTAAAGGGAATTGGGCTTGGCCAATTGGTGACTTCAACGCTGCCCGAGAGCTGATATTCCAGGTTTATTGATTTACCGTGTAGTAAGCTGCTGAGCGTACTTGCTAATCGGTCGAGTCCAGCGGTGACATCAAGTGACAATATGGCCTCACTGTTAGCATCGATAGTGACTGACTGATTGCTTTTACCGCTGGCAATGTCGGTATTGTTAAAACGGGCCAAAAAATCGACCGTTTTAATCGGCATGGCAAACGAATTAGGGTTGCTGACTTTCAGGTCAAAGCGCAGCTTTTGTTCGCTGAGACTAATATTCAGTGGTGTAATGCGTATCAGCTCAACACTTGGTTTTATCGGCTTTGCAGTAAGAGTCGCGCAGCTTGAGATCCCGAAAAGGCAAATCAACAAAAAAGTAGATAAGCCAAGTCGGCTCGATCGGATGGTGTGCACTTGAACCCCCGTGTGAAATAGCTCCAACGCCTTCATCTGTAGATTAAGGCAAGATTACCTGAACCCTGCGCAGGCATTTGCCACAAGCTAAAGCGCAGAGAGCAGTACTAGAGAATGTCGGAGGTATTTTAACACGAAACCCTGACACAGTAGGGCAGTGTGGGGTGTCTTTGGGTGGAACGACAGCCCCCGTTGACAGGGGCTGTGTACCGTTACTAAAAAGCTAGACTATTTGATTCAGCTGATAAGTAGGCCGATTTAAGCAAGTAGTTGCTCTAGACCTTCTAGTTCAGTAGCAGCCATCTTCATGATCATCTGTGGGTTTTGTAGATCAATACCTGCTTGCTGAAGTTTCCGTGGCAGTAGTAGGTTTACAACACTTGGAATAGATTTAGTTTCACTTTCCGGCAATTCGCTCTCGATGGTCAGGATCGCTGCAGTTACTAAGTCTGCGTAAGTGATTTCACCGGTGTGATTTCTATAAAAATCACGTGCAGATTCAACCGCCTCAATAAAGTTCTCATTGAAACCCCAGGCACTTAACAACCACGTGCCTACAAGTTCGCGAAGATTGCGTGCAGAATTTTGAATTGATTCTGCATTGGTAAACTGCTCTGGGTGTTTGTTGGCATGACCAAGCACCATTAGTTCACCGATGTCAGACATTAAGCCGATCAAGTGGGCGCGTTCATCAGTCAAGTGAGGAAGCTGCTTAGCGAAGACTTTACAGATAGCTGAAGTCAGTGTGGCACGGCGTTGGTAGTTTGCCATGAGCTGTTCTATTACAGGGTTAGCTGCTTTCCATTGCTGCTCCGAAGGAATTTTTAACGCTAACTGATTGGCGCTTTCTACGCCAAGTCGGGTGATAGCACCGCGCATGGTTTGCGTAGTTTCACCAGCACCAGCAAGCTTGTTTGCTTCGTGTAGAGTGTGTGCGGTAAGTGCAGGGTCAGCGGCTAGTGCCAACGATAGCTCCGGAATTCCCAACGTACCCTTGTTTACTAGCAGGGCTATCTTTGCACCGACTGCAGATTGGCAACTTAGGTTTACTGTTCGTTGCTCGAAAGATTCGACGATGCTATCGAAAATAATATTGTCGTGTTCCGTAACCCGGACATCGTGTACTTTGGTGGCATTTTTTTGTTGTTCTTTGAGCAGAATATCGAACAGCTCACGACCAAAACGCACCATCGAAGCAGTAGTTTTTGTAGTGATGGAGTGGTGTTGCGTAAACTCTTTTAAAATAGGATGCAGTGCGCGGTCACTGTTAGCGCTGACCGTGTCAACATCGTCTTTGTCTTTGGCATTTTTAACCTCTATCTGCCCGTCGATAGCATAGGTATACCATCTGTGTTCTTTATTAGCAGCAAGTGCTGTCGAACGATTGAGATTAACTATAGTGGCCGACTTGCAAATAGTAATTCGGTTCGCTTCGTTCAACTCTGAAAGAGGAGTTAACCGGGCAGCGAGTGCCATTAGTTCACCGATGTCGTTAGATTCAGTGTCAGCTGCAGCAGATGATTTAGAGTCGAAATTGAACACGTTTCACGCCCATGATTAGTTTTGTTATTGCTATGGAAGACCATCGGCGGCAATATTTTAAGGTTGAGCAGTTTGTTACTTAACGTGTGGTACGTCACATCCTTTAGTAAAACCCGCCACCAAGCCCTACATGCTGTGCTTTATCGTGCAGGAGTTGGGCCGATAAGGTATCGCGTATCTTAAGCGCGGTGTAAATCTTAGTTATTCTGGCGACTGGTGCCACTAGGTTAGGGCGTTAAGATTAAGGTTCTATTGAATCTGCTCGGCGCAATTGCTTAGGAATGCTGAAAGAGATGGTCTCAACCACTCCTTCTACTTCATTAACCGTGGTGGCACCGCAACTCTTGAGATGGCTGATCACCTGTTGTACCAGCTCGTCAGGCGCAGAAGCACCTGCGGTGACGCCAATCTTTAAGCCTTCGGCAAGCCATTCTGCTTTTATTGCGCTGGCATCGGCAATTAAGTACGAAGGAATGCCTGCGCGTTCACCTAGCTCGCGCAAGCGATTAGAGTTAGAGCTGTTCTCAGCACCCACTACCAATAATATGTCTGCGTCTTTGCAGAGAATTTTTACAGCGTCTTGGCGATTTTGTGTGGCGTAGCAGATATCGTCCTTACGCGGTGCTGCAATGTGTGGGTAGCGGGCTTTTAAGCGCTCAATGATTTCTTGTGTATCATCAACAGATAGCGTTGTTTGCGAAACAAAGGCAAGTTGTGATGCATCTTCTACTTTTAGTGCGTCTACATCGTCTGGGGTTTCTATTAATAGAATACGACCGCCCCATTGGGTATCGTAGCGACCCATAGTGCCTTCTACTTCCGGATGACCAGCGTGACCTATCAATATCACTTCCCGACCTTCCTGGGCATATTTGACAACCTCGATGTGTACTTTAGTGACGAGTGGACAGGTAGCATCAAACACTTGTAGTTTGCGTGAATCTGCTTCTTGTTCAACCGCTCTTGATACACCGTGAGCAGAAAAGATCACTGTGCTGTCGTCGGGCACTTCATGCAGTTCATCAACGAAAATAGCACCCTTATCGCGTAACCCGTCTACCACGTATTTGTTGTGAACCACTTCGTGGCGAACGTATATAGGAGCACCGAATAGCTCAAGTGCGCGTTCAACGATTTCAATCGCGCGGTCAACACCTGCACAAAACCCGCGCGGGTTAGCCATTAGAATTTCCATGGAGTGCTCACTAATAATCTATAAGTTAGTAACATTAGGTTTTATTTGTAATCGAATTATCCTGAGAATAATCTTCGGGATTGTCGTCTACAAAAAAAGAGCTAATCAAAATAAAAGCAGTGCCTGTGAAGATTGCCGCATCGGCAATATTAAAGGCCGGCCAATAGAAAGTTTTTTCTCCCCAATTGGCAAACCATTGAATAAAGTCTATCACGTAGCCAAACCGCACTCGATCGATCACATTACCTATTGCACCGCCCAACACCAGCGCCAAACCAAAGCCCAGCCATTTTTCATGGTCCTTAAGTCTAAATAACCAGACTATTAGCACAATACTGATTACACTCGCGATAATGGTGAAAAACCACCGCTGCCAACCACCGGCATCACTCAAAAAACTGAAAGCCGCCCCATAGTTGTACATAAGCGTAAAGTTGAAAAACGGCATAACCGGATTCTGCTCATGCATCGTCAGCTGTGTGTTCGCTATCCACTTGGTGATCTGATCAAGCAAAATCACCAAAGTTGCTAAGCCAAAATATATTTTCTTCATGCGTACCAGGTACCGATAGAATCTTTTAAGTAAATTGCCGTGGCTCGCCATCGCCATCAATGTTTTGCACGCAACGTGTGCACAGTGTCGGATGGTTATCGTTGCTGCCTACATCGGCTCTATGGTGCCAGCAGCGATCACATTTTGTTTGCACTGACGGGCGAGCATCAATCCAGAGTTCACCTTGCTCTAGTTCTGCTTTTTCAGCGGTGTCTGGTTTTTCAGTTAAGCCAGCAACACCTGCTTCAGAGGTGATAAGAACAAAGCGTAGTTCGTTACCAATGCGTTCTAACAGAGTTTTAGTGTCGGCATCACAATAAAGATTTATCTCTGCATCAAGAGAACCACCTATAACTTTTGATGTTCTAAGCTTTTCAAGTGCGCGCGATACTTCAATTCGAATCTGCACAATGGTGTCCCACTCTTCTTTGTTGTATAGCGAGTCAGATGCCAAAGGCTTTAAATGTTCGTAGTAGGTTTCAGTGAAAATTGTTTCGCTGTGCTGACCTGGAAGGTGCTGCCAGATTTCCTCAGCGGTAAAGCTTAGAACCGGAGCAATTAAGCGTGTCATAGATTCAGCAATGTGATACATCGCCGATTGTGCTGAGCGACGTGCATGGCTGTTTTCTTGAGTGGTGTATTGGCGATCCTTAACGACATCAAGATAAAAGCCCCCTAGCTCAGTGGTGCAAAAGTTATGCAGTCGCTGATAAACGGTGTGAAATTGATAGTCTTCAAAAGCTGTGCGAACGTCGTTTTGCAATGTCAGTGTCTGATCTACAGCCCACTGATCAAGTGCCAGCATATCTTCAATTGGGATTAAATCTGAAGTTGGGTCAAAGCCGTTAGTGTTAGCCAATAAGAATCGAATGGTATTTCTGATACGTCGGTAAGAGTCAGACATACGATTAAGTATTTCATCGGACACGCTCATCTCACCACGATAATCAGCTGAGCATACCCATAGGCGGATAATATCAGCGCCAAGTGTTTTCATGACTTTTTGCGGTGCGATCACGTTGCCGACTGACTTAGACATTTTGCGGCCTTTGGCATCAACAGTGAAGCCATGAGTCAGTACTTGCTTGTAAGGTGCGATACCGTTAATAGAAACACTAGTAAGCAGCGATGAATGAAACCAACCGCGATGCTGATCTGAACCTTCAAGATACATATCGGCTGGGTACGATTGGCCGCGTTGTTGTAACACGTGCGCATAAGTAGTGCCTGAGTCAAACCAAACGTCCAGTACGTCCGTTGATTTATCGTATTCATCTGGATTGTCTTTTATAAAGTCATCGGTGTTTAGATCAAACCAGGCTTGAATGCCGCCTTTTTCAATATGCTGTGCTGCCTGCTCTAGTATTTGTAGTGAGTCAGGGTGCATGTCACCGGTTTCTTTATGAATAAACAGTGGGATCGGAACACCCCAATAGCGTTGTCTTGAAATACACCAGTCCGGGCGTTTTTCGATCATGCTATCAATGCGAGCCTCACCCCACGCCGGTACCCAACGTACCGTTTTGATAGCGGCCAGTGCATCAGCACGTAAGTTTGCTTTTTCCATACTGACAAACCACTGTGGCGTGGTTCGAAAGATAATCGGAGTGTTGGTACGCCAGCAGTGTGGGTAGCTGTGCTCAAAAGACTCACTTAGTACAAGTTTGTTGGCGCTTCTAAGTTCATCAAGTATGTGTTCTTCAACTTTATACACGTGTTCGCCGGCGAATTTCTCTACCCACGATTCATACGTACCACTAGCGCTAACGTTATTAAGCAGGCCAAGATCATATTTTTTACCGGTATTAAAGTCATCAACACCGTGATCAGGTGCGGTATGAACTGCACCTGTGCCTGCTTCAATAGTAACGTAATCACCAAGCACCACTAGCGAGGTACGATCATAGATCGGATGTTGCAGATCAAAATTTTCAATTGCGGTGCCTGCAAAAATTGAAACGGTTTTATAGGTTTCACAGCTATAGCGTTGCATGCAGCTATCAACTAATTCCGTGGCCAGAATGACGCACTCAGGGCCGTTGCCTAAGTCGCATTCAACTACTGAGTATTCAAGTTCAGGGTTTACACAGACTGCGAGGTTACCCGGTATGGTCCAAGGTGTGGTGGTCCAGATAATGACTGATAATGGTAATTCTGCGCGTTCACTATTGCAGGCTTTATGAAACGCATCGTTATCAACTGCGCTAAACCTGACATCTAAAGAGGTTGATTTTTTATCTCGGTATTCAACTTCTGCTTCAGCCAATGCAGAGCGTGCGCCGATACTCCAATAAACGGGTCGTGTGCCTTTATAGACATGGCCGTTTTCAATCATCTTGCCGAGCGCGCGCACAATACCCGCTTCGTTTTCAAAGTCCATGGTTAAGTAGGGTTTGTCCCAATCGGCAAATATACCCAGGCGTTTGAAATCTTCCCGTTGGCCATCGATTTGTTGTGTTGCATACTCGCGGCAACGGGCTCTGAAGGTGGCCTCATCGACGGCGTTGCCGCGATCTTTTTTGGCTTCACCGGGCCTACCAATTTCAGATTCAACTTTGTTTTCAATCGGCAATCCATGACAATCCCAACCCGGAATGTACGGGGAGTCGTAACCATCGAGCTGTTTGCTTTTGATGATCATGTCCTTGATCACTTTATTTACCGCATGTCCAATATGAATATCGCCGTTCGCGTAGGGAGGGCCATCGTGCAAAATAAATTGCTTGTCACGGTCTGCTGAAGCGTCTCGAATTTTTTTATAGATATCGAGCTCTTTCCAACGCGCGAGCATTTCCGGTTCGCGATTGGCAAGATTCCCCTTCATGGGGAAGTCGGTCTTCGGCAAGTTTAAAGTATGTTTGTAATTACTCACTGTGGAGTCTCTGTCTGGTGGTACTTTTTACCAAGCTAATATAGTAAAGCGTAACAGTTAAAAACGGTTTAAGTCTGCTGGGCAAACCATTGTCGTGCGTTTTGCTCATCCGTTGCAATAGCGGCTTTTAATTCATCTAATCCTGAAAATTTCTTTTCTGATCTGAGCTTGTGCAAAAAATTGACTCGCAGTCTTTTGCCATACAAATCAGCTGAAAAATCCAATAGGTGTACTTCGAGACACAAACGTATTCCGTTAACAGTTGGTTTTACCCCGATATTTGCGATTCCGTGCTCCGCAAGGTCAGATTGTGGGTCATTTACGCTTACAGCAAACACCCCGCGCAACGGTGGATTATGACCTTTTAGTGCAATATTCGCAGTAGCAAAGCCCAATGTACGACCCAGCTGTGCACCGTATTCAACTTGTCCTTGTAGAGAATAGCTTCTCCCTAGCAATTCTGCTGCTGTATCGAGATTACCCTCAACCAGAAGTCCGCGAATTCTAGTGCTGGATACTCGAGCATCGGAAGCCCTCAGTGTGCTTGCCTGCTGTAGCTCAAAACCGTATTGCTCGCTGGCAGCGGTAAGGGTGGCTAAATTGCCTTCGCGATTTTTACCAAATTGGAAGTCGTCACCGACTAACAAGTAGCGAGTATTAAGGCCATCTATGAGTACGTTTTTTATGAAATCAGCGGCCGTTGTATTCGCCAAGGCATGGTTGAAGCGCAACACCAATAACTGATCAAGCTGTAGCTTATTCAGCAGAGAAATTTTCTCGCGCAAGCTTGTGAGCCTTTGCGGTGGGTGTTCACCACGGGCAAAGAGTTCTACTGGCAGTGGTTCAAAGCTCACCACGCACGCATGTAATTGATGAGCGGTAGCCTGTTGGCATACCGTATCAATTAGTTTTTGATGGCCAAGGTGTATTCCATCAAAGTTGCCGATAGTCACTGCACAGCCGCGATGCTTTTCTCGCACGTTGTACAGTCCGCGTATAAGTTCCACTGAAATTACTTCGACCCTGTTGTTGAGGCTAGCGCTTGTTGAGGCTAATAGCGGAGGTGATAATCAAGTTTATGTCCTGTAGTTCGCGAGGCGAAAGCCCGCTGCAAATAAGGTCGTGCCATAGGCAAGTGTAGCGGCACAGATTATAACGGCTAAGTGGCTAGCGCGTTCGATTGCCTGCATTGCCAGCCATGCATCTATGGTCGGGTTGATCAATACAATCACGAGCGCCATCACAGAGGTTGCTAATAGGGCACGGTACAAAGTGGCGGTGTCTTGATTTTGTAGGATGTAAATATTGTCTTTCTTTAGGCGTCTGTAAAGCATAAAGGCATTTTGGTTGGCAGATAATGCGGTCGCAAGTGCCAGTCCGGCATGCGCAATCGGTACCCCTGCCAGCATCAATAAGCCGACCAATATAATGTTGTAGGCCATATTGCTGACCATCGCAATTATGCCGATACGGACCGGGGTACGGGTGTTCTGGCGTGCGAAAAAGCCCGGGGCAAATATTTTCACCATTACCAGGCCCGGTAATGCTAGTGCATAGGCGCGCAATGCCCATGCGGACATTCGTACATCGTCTGGTTGAAACTCTCCATAGCCAAACAGTGTAGCAATTAGCGGGGCGGCCAATATCAACAAGGCAGCGGCGGATGGTAAGGCCAACAGGGTGGCGGTTCTAAAGCCCCAGCTCATGGTGTTGTTGAAATCACCTTGTTTGTCGGTAGAGTGTGCGGCCGACAGTCTAGGCAGAATAACAGTGGCGATCGCAATGCCAAATATTCCTAGTGGAAACTCAACCAGGCGGTCTGCAAAATACAGCCAGCTCAAACTGCCTGCCACTAGAAATGAGGCAATAATAGTATCGAGTAATAAGTTAATTTGCCCCACTGACGAACCCAATATGGCAGGTAGCATCAATTTGAGTATTTTTTGCACGCCGCTGTCTGCCCAACCCCACTTTGGCATCGTTAAAAGCCCAAGCTTATAGAGTGAAGGCAATTGAAAAAGCAGTTGGGTAAGGCCTGCGGCAAACACCCCCCATGCAAGGGCTGTAACTGGAATTTCAAAAAAATGCCTGCCCCATAGTGCGGCTGTTATTAGGCAAACATTGAGTAGCACCGGGGTAAAAGCCGGCACGGCGAATCGTTGGAAGGTATTTAAAACACTGCCGCAGTAGGCCACTAAAGAGATAAAAAACAGGTACGGAAAAGTAATTCGCAACAATGCAGTGGCAGTGGTAGCGCGTTCACCGCCGTTTTCAAAGCCGGGTGCAAATAGGTTGATGAGAGCAGGCGCGCACAAACTGCCAGCAATACTAAGCAGCAAAACTATCCAGCCGAGAGTGCCGCTTACCTGGGTCGCCAGCGCGCGTAGTGCATCGGGTGAGCGGGTTTCTTTGTACTCGGAAAACACCGGCACAAACGACTGCGCAAAGGCACCTTCTGCAAACAGTCGGCGCAGAAAGTTGGGGATTTTAAAGGCCACCAAAAACGCATCAGTCAATGAGCCTGCGCCAAAAGTGTAGGCAAATACTTGATCGCGCACGAAACCTAGAATCCGCGACAACAAGGTCATAGCGCTGACCACAGAGCCTGAGCGCAGCAAACTGAATTTGGCTTGTTTCATTGGAGTTGCGCCATCAAGCTTGTTTGCTTAGAACGAAAGTTCTGCTGACATTGCTTGCAGATGCGCTAAAACCGTTTAAATCGGCCAAAATCGACCGCAAACGGTTGACAACAGAATGAGCACGAACGATACTGCTTTGTTGCATTTGCAATTCTTCTAGGAGACTGACTTGGCGAATTCCCTCCAAGCCAAAAAACGCGCCCGTCAAGCGGAAACAAGACGCACACGAAACGCAGGAATGCGTTCCATGATGCGAACACATGTGAAGCGGGTCGTTAGTGCGATCGCCACTGGCGATAAAACAGCAGCGGCTGAGGCCTACACGGCAGCGGTACCTGTGCTTGATAGCATGGCGCGTAAAGGCCACGTTCACAAGAACAAAGCTGCTCGATACAAGAGCCGTTTGAACGCTCAAATACGCGCACTGTAGTAGTAAGCTAAACGTTTTAATGGTGGCGGGCATTGACCGCCACCATGTTGTCTCGGTTAACCAGCTCTGGTTCATTCACGTAGCCGAGCCGTTCCAAAATTTTATCGCTCTTACAACCCGCCAGTAGCGTTGCTTCTGTCGCGCTGTAATTGACTAATCCGCGCGCAATTTCATCTCCTTCAGCACTGCAAATAGAGACCAGTTCGCCGCGCCGAAATTGGCCTTCCACCCCTGTGACACCAACCGGTAACAGGCTGCAGACACCATCCCTCATTTTTTCCAGTGCGCCGCTATCGATCTGCAAACTGCCGGTCACCTTTAGTTGGTTGGCGAGCCACATTTTATGTGCGACTAACTTTTTGTGTGTGGCGGTCAACTTGGTGCCTATTGCTTCACCGCTATGAAGCCTAAGTAGAACGTCGGGCTCGCGCCCAGAGGCTATGACGGTATCTGTGCCAGAGCGGGCGGCGCGAACGGCTGCCAGTATTTTGGTTTGCATGCCGCCGGTAGCTAGTCGGTTGTTGCTAGGTCCCGCCATTTCAAAAAGTTTAGGGTCACCTGCGTCTGCCTGTTTGATTAAGGTAGCCGTTGGGTTCTTAACCGGGTCTTGATCATATAAACCGTTTTGGTCAGTTAAAATAATCAGTTGATCTGCAGAAATTAAATTAGCTACCAAGGCTGCTAGGTTGTCGTTGTCACCGACTTTGATTTCATCGGTAGTGACGGTATCGTTTTCATTGATCACTGGCAGCACATGCAGTTTTAATAGCGTGGCAAGTGTAGTCTTTGCGTTTAAGTATCGCTGGCGATTACTTAGGTCATCGTGAGTTAACAGTATTTGTGCGGTATTTAAGCCATGCGCTTGTAGCTCTGATTCATAGGCGCGTACTAAGCCCATTTGTCCAACAGCGGCGGCGGCTTGCAGTTCATGTACTGCAGTTGGGCGCTCAAACCATTTCAGTCGATGCATGCCTTCAGCAATTGAGCCCGATGAAACCAGTACGAGCTCAACGCCATCATTCATTAAGGCGGCGAATTGGCGTGACCATTGATGAATGTTATCTAAATGCAGGCCGTTGTCAGCGGTGATTAGCGCACTGCCAATCTTCACCACCCAGCGTTTTTTTGTTGGGCTGTTACCTGCATCGTCTGAACCAGTGGTTTGCATGGCAATAAGTAAAGTTAAAAAGTTTAAGTGATGTTTTGCAGTTAGGCTTTGCAAGTATAGCGCTAACCAAAGCGGTTTAATGACGACCGGCAAGTTAACAGCCGCCAAGTTAACATATGTCTATGAAGCGTCGTTGGGCGTATCGTCAGGATTGTTGCCGGTAATGCTCGATTCATCGACTACTTCATGGGGCGGTTTCTCTGGTGGGCTTTTGTTTTCAAGTTCAGCCTCTTCCCGCTCTAGTTCTTGTTGCAGCTCGACGTAGTGCATGATGTCTGCGCACAATGCCTCTGTGCCCCGGCCATCAACAGCGGAGACGCCATACCATGGGCCTTGCCAATCAAGCGTTTTAAGTGTGCTTTGTATTTTTTCTTGCCACTCGTCTTCAGGCATTAAATCCATTTTATTAAATACTAACCAACGTGGCTTACCGACGAGTTCTTCATCAAACTTTTTAAGTTCATTTATCAGTGCCAATGCAGCTTCTGCAGGGTCGTGATCATCAAACGGGGCCAGATCAATTATATGCAGCAACAAACCGGTTCTTGTTAAGTGACGTAGAAATCGAATACCCAGGCCCTGGCCTTCGGCCGCGCCTTCGATTAAGCCTGGTATATCTGCCATTACAAAACTTCGGTAAGGCTCAATACTCACAACACCTAAGTTAGGATGAAGCGTTGTAAAAGGGTAGTCGGCTACTCTCGGTTTAGCGCTTGATACCTTGCGAATAAGAGAAGACTTACCAGCGTTCGGGTATCCCAGTAGGCCTACATCTGCCAGCAGCTTCATTTCAAGAATGAGCTCGCGCCGATCGCCTGGTGTGCCGTTGGTGGTTTTACGCGGTGCGCGGTTTGTGGCCGTTTTAAAACGCGCATTGCCTAAACCGTGTAGTCCACCTTTAGCGACTAACAAGGTTTGTTTGTCTTCGACTATATCGCCAATAATTTCATCGGTTGCAAAATCACTGGCGACTGTACCGATTGGCACAGGAATGTATTTATCCTGCCCTGCGCGGCCGGTGCAATTGGAGCCGCCGCCATTGCGCCCGCGTTCTGCTTCATAGGTTCGTGTGTGGCGAAAATCGACCAGGGTATTGATATTGATATCGCCAACTAAATAGACACTGCCACCGTCGCCGCCATCACCACCGTCAGGGCCACCGCGGGGAACATATTTTTCGCGACGAAAGCCAAGGCGGCCATTGCCACCGTCACCGGCAATAACTTTGATTTTTGCTTCGTCGACGAATTTCATGATTGAGTACCGTGCCTTATGGCGTGCAAAAAATGCCCGCCAATAAAAAACCCCGCCAGTGCGGGGTTTTGTCAGTGCGGTGCAAGTGAGCTACTTACGTAGCATCAACCACGCTGACGAATTTTCTGTTTTTCGGACCGCCGGTGTGGAATTTAACCACGCCATGCGCTTTTGCGAAAAGAGTGTGATCTTTGCCAACACCGACGTTTGTGCCTGCGTGCACTTTAGTGCCACGTTGACGAATCAAGATGTTGCCAGCCAACACGGCTTCGCCGCCGTATTTTTTTACGCCGAGTCTTTTGGATTCAGAATCGCGACCGTTGCGGGTACTACCACCAGCTTTTTTATGTGCCATGTTAATAATCTCGGGCGAATTCACGCCAACATTGAAACTTTTACTACCGTCCGTGCAACTTTTACTAGCGTCAAACGAACGATAGACCGATAATTTGTTCTGCAGTTCGATCTGAAAGATAACGATAAACAGCAGCGCCAAGTGTTCCACAATATGAGGCCTCGGGCAAAACCGCTCGATAACTCAATCGGGGAGCTTCTTACAAATGCGCTTTAAAGGCGCAGAAAACCCTCCAATGATAGTCCGACCCAAACAATGAGTCAATTAGAAGCGCCTCTCAACCCTGAAACTCTGCGACCCGGCAACCTTATTGACGATCTAGTCTCAGAAGGAATGGTTGAGGTAAATGAGAAAATTCAGACAGCTCTAAAGTCAGATGTTGTGCTCATCGATCAGATGGGGCACTACATAATCGGTGCAGGGGGCAAAAGGCTGCGTCCAAAGCTGGTGTTGTTATCTGCTTTGGCGCAAGGGTATCAGGGTAATTACCATACCAATATTGCAGCCATTATTGAGTTTATTCATACCGCCACGTTGCTACATGACGACGTTGTAGACTCCTCCGCTCTTCGACGCGGGCGAGAAACCGCCAATAATGTGTGGGGAAATGAGGCTGCTGTGTTGGTGGGTGACTTTCTATACTCCCGCTCATTCGAAATGATGGTTGAAGTCGGTCAAATGCGCGTGATGGAAATATTATCGGCTGCCACCAACACCATAGCGGCGGGTGAAGTAATGCAGCTGATGAATATTGGTGAGGCCGAAGTAACCGAACAACGCTACATGGAAGTGGTGGCTGCAAAAACCGGTAAATTATTTGAAGCCGCGACCCAGCTTGGTGCAGTGTTGGCCAACGCTGATGCTGCACAAGAGCAAGCAATGGCCGAGTATGGTGCGCGGCTAGGTGTAGCATTTCAGCTCATTGATGATGTGCTTGATTACACTGCCGATAGCGATGAACTAGGTAAGAATGCCGGTGATGATCTCGCAGAGGGCAAACCGACTTTGCCATTAATTTACGCACTGCAAACTGTTTCAACAGAGGCGGCTGATGAAATCCGTATGGCTTTACTGGCAGCTCAAGAGGTTGGTCAATTATCGGATGAGAGGGTGCAATCAGTGGTTAAGCTGGTGTGCCAATCAGGCGGGGTTGAGAGCACAATTGAACAGGCACAAAAGCAGGTTAATTTAGCTAAAGAGGCTTTGTCGTGTTTGCCTGCGAGTGAATATAAAGATGCGTTAATGTCAATTGCTGATGCATCGGTACAGCGGCGGTCTTAAGTGCAATACCTACTAGTGGGTCTGTTATATAAGCTTTGCTAAACAAGCTTTGCTATATAAGCTTTTTACGAATCAAACTGTATTTATAAATAACGCTCGATAGCAACAGCCATAGTAAAAGCGGTTCTAGTTTACCACCACCACTGCTACCACCTTCGAATGATGTTTCATCACTAGGAGTGCTGTCATTTGCCACAGCTGTACCACCGGTGCTTTGCACTGTGACGTCGCCCGTGCCTGCTAGTGGTTGAGGCACACCAGGAATAATAATTTCTACATCATCGTTTGTTTGGTTTAAATCAAAAAAACCAACTGGCTCTAAGTGAACATTAATAGTTCGTTCTTTATCTGGGTCTAGTCGAAGTTTTACTGCAACGTCTTGCGTATCACCGGCGTATGTTGCAGGGATGGTGCAGATCAATTTTGAAGGATCTTCAAGCTCGCAAGAAGCAGGTGCCGCTGCAATAGAAGCGTTTTTCAGGTTAACAGTTAGCGTGGCTGATGGGAAAGCGCGCGCGCTATCAGTGTTGGTAACGGTTGCGAGTATTTGGTTGGATTCAACTTGTGCGACGTGTAAATCAATATCAATGGCTGAAGCAAAGCAAGTGCTCTGCGACAAGCGTGTATTAATATCGGTGACGCTACAGCTTGAAAACTCTTGGGTAGTAGTCGGGTTGATCACTGAAAACATCAGGTGGTCATTGATATCAACGCATTCGGTTGTTTCATCGTCGTGGGTCGCACCAAGGTTGTGGCCAATCTCGTGCGCGGCCAGTATGACTGCAAACTGAAACGGACGAGACATACTGACATCATAGCCGTCGGTCCTGCAGGCGGAGCCTTTGTAAGCTAATCCGACAGAGTCGTCGTCTTGGATAGGGTTCGAACCTGTAAACAGGTGTACTAAGCTTAGGTCTGCAGGTAGTCGATCCGTCGACATTCGATAATCGCGAAAAAGATCTAAGTTGTCTTTTAGTGTGATGCCTTTAAGGTTAAGCGTGGTGTTGTCTGTGATAACTAAAATAACGTCTACATTAAGTGCCAAGCCAAACTTCTCTCGGTAAATACCATCAACCGAATTGATAACACCAATGGCTCTGTTAACACCCTGCCCACCAGTGGCTTCTATGTACGATGAATCTATTACTAAGCCGATATTGGCCACACGAGTGACTTCGCCGTTTCGGTCTATAAGTTCTCCGGTGACTGGAAACTGGATCTCTTCAAACTGATCAAGCTCGTCGGCTAGTGCTCGTTCAAAGGCCAGTGCTTGGCGTCCATTCGACTGAATGGGTGGTAGTAAAATAGAATCGCGGCCAGACGGTTGTGCGAACGTTTTACGCGCGATGCCAGAAGACAGATGGTGTCTTTCTCCTTGTGAGTTAATGGTGCCCGAAATGAAGTCACCATCGATCATTAGTCGTGCCCAGGAAGAAGGCTGTGATTCGACGATTCCGCTGTATGCAATGCCGGTTTGTTCTAGTGAACTGCCGTCGCTTGTACGAATGTTTAAATTATTGAGGTGGGCGTGTTCGTTGACAAGTAAACGCTCGACACGGTTACCCACCTGTACAGAAACTCTATGCGTGTAAAGGCCGGTGTCGATATGTTCGACAGCCATTAAGGTTGCGTCGTAAGTTTCATCCGCGAATATCGCCGGTGGCAATATCAGCAGGAGAAATGAGACGATCGCAGCGGTTCCTTTTGCTACGGTACTCTCTGGAAACATGGATATTCCTACATCGCCTAGATACATCATGTCAGAAAAACGCTATTTTTCTGACGCCGGGAAGGCAGTGTAACAATAATATGACACGAAGGAAGGTTAACAATTTAAAAAAACCCGCACCGGAAGCCGGTGCGGGTTAATTACAACGTTTACAGCGTATCGCCAGGATTGACTGGCTTGCTGCGACTTTGGTGGTTTATACCACCAAAGAATTACGCGTGTAGCTTGAGCTATTTAGGCGAAACACCTAGTGCCCGGACAGTGGCGATATTCAAATATCTATCAACCGGTAGTCCTTTCTTACGCTGAAAAGCGTTAACTGCTTTCATGGTGTCACCACCAATTACGCCGTCAATTGCACCTGGGTTGTAACCTGCAGATTGAAGTGCACGCTGGATCTGAGTGATACGACCTGTTGTCATATTGGTGTCGCAAAGAATCTCGCGCCAATCCATCATGCCGTCTTTAGTTAGCTTGCGCTTAGTAACGGTTGCGTACTTAGCAGGAATTTTAATCCTGTTCTCTTTTGCAGGTGTAGCTTCTTCAGTGACGGTGATGGTTTTATACACAGCCGGGATTGCCACTTTGCGAGTAGTCGGAGGTGTTGCGATAACACTCTTTTCTACTGTATCGAAAACCGCAGGGATCTCTTGCACAGTTGTTGAAGCAGGCTTCTTCAAAATACGCTTTTTCACAGTTTTGAAAGTAGCGGGTACTTCTACTAAACACATGATCTCACCAGTAGTCTCATCGATTTTCTGGATTGGGCCTGTGCCTTTTTTCCATGTAGTGTGAGCTGGCTTGTCGATAACGCGCTCAGTCACAGTTTCATAGATTGGCTTAACCTGTAGTATTTTCTTGGTAGCTGCTTTTACCATCACACGCTCTTTCACTGTTTTGAAAGTAGCAGGAACGGTAACAAGCTTTTCTGAAGCTTCTTTTACAAGTACACGCTTTTTAGTTTGCTTGAACTTAGCTGGAATCACTTCGATTCGCATGCCTTCTTCTTCAACTAGAACGCGCTCTGAAAGAGTCTCGTACTGTGGTGCAACCCAAAGGCGTGTGAAACACTGACCTGGTTTAGCACCCGGTGGTAGTAGATCACCAGCGCCGTAGTTTCCACCAGCTGCAGCGCTGCTAGATTTAGTTGCAGCAGCTGCTTGTGCTTTAAGCATAGACTCACGCTTATCTAGTTCTGCTGAACGTACTGCTAATTCAGCAGCCTTTGAATCAAGCTCTGCAGTTTTGTCAGCCATCGCAGCGTCGCCGCCGTTCAAAGCGTCGCCAGTGCTAGTCATTACTTTTGAGGCAGAGCCGGTCACGCCGTCTTTCATCTTGCCTGCCGTTGAGCATGCGGACAATGAAGCAGCGATAACCGCCGCTGACGCGAGTGCTCCAATATTTTTTGCTAATTTCATTTGAATAAGTCCCTCCGCAGGACAAGTCACCAGTAAGTGTAAAAAGAGCCGCTGCCTTTCTGGCGGGGCAATTCGGCGTCAGGGGTAATTAAAATTGTTATTTAAAAAGATTCGCTTGTTTTGCGCTTCATTGGATAAACCGTGTGAATGGTTTCGTTGTTTAAAAACAACATCTCACTCTGACAATCTAACTATGAAGCTTACTGGTTTCGGTCATTTACGACTGAAAACACAGGTAAATTATCAGAAGGTCGATCTAAGTTATCGCAATTCAAGTAAATTCAGATGTATCGTGATACGTTTGAACCTACAAATCAAGGAAAGTGGTGCACCAAAAGGTAAGATTTACATTAAAATCTGCCAATACTTAGCGTCAATTATTCGCTCAAGAGGTGAAGAATTTGCTCAGATGACAGTTCGATTGTCTGATATTTACCACTCGAAATGTTGTTAATTTCCCACATTCCAACCTGATGCCGGACCAGTCGAAGGGTCGGAAAGCCAACGGCGGCGGTCATTCTTCGCACTTGCCGATTACGGCCCTCCCCAAGCGTAATATTGATCCAGCTGTCGGGTACAGTGGCTCGATAGCGAATGGGCGGGTCTCGAGGCCATAGCTCTGGTGGCTCTATTTGAGTCGCGCTGATCGCTTTAGCTGGACCGTCTTTTAAGATCACACCCGCGTGCAATTGCAGTAATGCTTGATCAGTGATCTGGCCTTCTACTTGAACCCAATAGCTTTTCTGCCATTTCATCTTTGGGTGGCTGATGCGGTGTTGTAATTTGCCGTGGTCGGTCAGTAGCAGTAAACCTTCGCTGTCTTTATCTAATCTGCCAGCGGGATAAACGCCTTTTATAGGAACCAGGCTTGCCAGTGTGGTGTCTTCACCGCTGAACTGACTGACTACACCAAAAGGCTTATTAAGCAAAATAACTTTGCCACCTTCAGGGCCATTGTGGCGGTCTTTATCAGTTACGCGCTTGCGTAGTTTTTGTTTAGCAGGTCGTGCCATCGGGTTCGGCGCTTATCGTTAAAGCCTAGTTGGTCAAAGACGGTTTCCATTGCACTAGCATCAGGGCTAATGCGGTAGTCGGTCAATTGCGGGCTCACAGTTAGGTCTGGAATCAGACCGGTGAGCTTGCGTGAGAGTCTTATATTATCGGCGTACTCTTGTAGTAATTCAGATACCCGACTGGCACCGCGGAACTTCATGGCGGCCACTTTATCAGTGTTATCGAGCAGGGCAGATAAGTTGCCCCATTTAACTAATAATTTCGCGGCAGTGGCGGTGCCAACACCAGGGACCCCCGGAATGTTGTCGACCTTGTCTCCAGTAATGGCCAATGAGTCCGCAATTTGGTGCGGCCGAACACCGAAGCGTTTTTCTATTAATCGTGCGTCTAACCATTGGTCGCGGGCAAAGTTCCAGACAGCATCGCCTTCGCCTATAAACTGACAAAGATCTTTGTCGGCGGACACAATCACGCAGTGAGTACCCTGATCCCGCGCGATCTCAGCCAGCGTGCCGATGATGTCATCGGCTTCTAAGTTGCCACTTGCGAGTGTGGTTAAGCCGATTGCATGGCTAAAATCTTTGCACATGCTGAACTGTGCTTTTAAGTCTGGTGGTGCGCTGCTTCTATTCGCCTTGTATAGCGGGTAAATATCGTTGCGAGCAGAGGTGTTAAGGCTTTCATCGAACGCGCAGGCAAGCAGTTTCGGTTGTCGGCGAGATAAAAGCTGAAATAAAAATTCAATAAAGCCGTAGGCGGCGTTAGCTGGTCGACCTTTACTGTCGGTCAGGCCTGCAGGCATTGAGTGCCAGCCGCGAAAGATATAAATACTGCTGTCGATCAGGTAAAAGGCGTCTGGATCAGACTTCGCAGCAATTGATGGCTTCATAAGATAAGCCTGTTAAGCGCTGCTGAGAGCTTGTTTATAAGCTTTGGAAATTTGAGCGGGCCAACCAGTGGCCCGCACTCGGTGTTTTGGTTTGTGTTATTTCTTTTTACCGAAGCGACGATTAAACTTGTCTACCTGACCAGCCGAATCGAGAATCTTCTGCTTACCGGTGTAGAACGGGTGGCAGCTTGAGCATACTTCCACGTTTAGATCTTTGCCGATCGTTGAACGGGTTTGGAATGCGTGACCACAGCTGCACGAGACAGCGATCTCTTCGTATTTTGGGTGTGTATCTGCTTTCATTTTAGTCCTTATTCGCTTAGGAGCTGACCGGCCCGCGGTGCGGCGGTCTAGCTGGCGTAGGCGGGTTGGGTAGATAATTTACTAATCAGCCAGCCAGTGTAGTGCAAGATGGGGGGGTATTCAATCTAAACAAGTGTGAGCCAGATGGTAAGTTGGTGACAATAGGCCAATTGGTAGTCCACGGTGGTGCGATTTTAAGCCGCGGAGGCCTAATTAGTGTCCGTCCCTAAGCAGCACGTAGCGAGGATCATTCAGGTGCGTGAGATTTTGCATACCCTATATAGGCGTTTAGTCATTCTAAATAACTATATAGGGTCGCGAAAGATCACGTGTCCTGGGTGGTCCGCAGTAGCGTTGTTTATGGACAGCCACTAATTACTCGTTTTCTTGTTGAGTGCTGACCCGGGTGATTTGTCCATCTGAATCGGTGCTGACACTAATCAGTATGGGTGAGCAGCAAACCTGGCAATCTTCGACGTATTGCTGCTCAGGTAGCGAGCAGTCGATTAAAATACCGATGCGCTCGCCGCAGTAGGGGCAGTCAATGTCGTACTCTTCCATAGTTTCGAGCCGCAATTTTAAGGTAATCCGTTATTCTAGCGAATTAGACCGCGTTGATTGGAATAACACGGCTGCTGTTATTGCCGCTTTCTTCGGGCATGAATAACTCCAGCAGGGTGTCTAAATATTGAGCGCCCTGTTCGGTGGTTTGAATCTTTTCCAGCGTTCGAGTCAGCAGACCTTGCTTTTCGGCTTGTTCGAGCGTTGCTCGTATTACCGCAATGGGTTCGCCGGTGCGTTGTTCAAAATCGTGAATTTCAAAACCCTGGCTTAAGCGAAGTGCGTTCATCATAAACTCTAAACGTACTTCTTCCGGACTCACATGAGTAAGGCCTCTGATTCTGTCATTACTGGTAGCGGTTTTTATGTACTCGGCAGGGTGGCGAGGTTTGCTGTGTCTAATGATTGAATTGTCGGCTGGAAAGCTCAATTTTGAATGCGCGCCAGCACCAATGCCTAAGTAATCACCAAAGCGCCAGTAATTCAGGTTGTGATGACACTGCTTACCCTTTTTTGCATACGCTGATACTTCGTACTGTGAGTATCCGGCATCGTTAATGAGCTGTTTACCGTGCTCTTGAATATCTGCCAGTGTATCTTCATCGGGAAGCGTTGGTGGCTGAGCTGCAAACAGAGTATTGGGTTCAAGCGTTAACTGGTAATAAGACAAATGCGTTGATTGCAATTCGATCGCTTGTTGAACATCTGCAACTGCCTCTGCCACTGATTGATCAGGCAGCCCGTGCATTAAATCAATATTATAATTTTCAAAGCCTGCAAGCCTGGCAGTTTCACAAGCTTTTATAGCGTTATTTGCATCGTGAATTCTTCCAAGGGTTTTAAGGTGCTTGTCGTTGAAGCTTTGCACACCAATTGAGAGTCGATTAACGCTTGCAGCATAAAACTCTTGAAAGCGCTGTTGTTCAACGGTGCCCGGGTTTGCTTCTAAGGTTATTTCTGCTCGTGGTTCAAGTTTAGTTAGCGCCCGTACCTGGGCTAATACTCGATCAATCCCTGCGGCTGAAATTAAACTGGGTGTTCCGCCACCGATAAAAATAGATTCGATAGCACGGCCCCAAATATCGGGAGCGTGTTGTTCGAGATCTGCGATTAATGCATCTATGTATTGTTTTTCAGGGATCTCATCTTTGACGGCGTGTGAGTTAAAGTCACAGTATGGACATTTTTTTACACACCACGGAAAGTGGATATAAAGCGTTACCGGCGGGTATTCGGTAAAGTGCCTCACAACGTGCGATCTGCAAGTTGTGTTTTTAGTGCCTCCAACGCGATGGCTCTATGGCTTACACTGCTTTTTAATTCGCGGCTCATACTGGCTGATGCCATTTTATTTTTTGGGCAATAAAATACAGGGTCGTAGCCAAAACCGTTTTCACCTTCAGGTGCGTGCAGAATACTGCCGTGCCAAAGGCCTGTGCTTATTATTGGTTCTGGATCATCTGCATGGCGTAAGTACACAAGAGCGCAAACAAAGTAGGCCGCACGTTCTGCATCGCTATGGGATTGTAATTGCTCAAGCAGTTTATTGATATTGTCTGCATCAGTGGGCTTTTGTAGAACATCTGGTTGCATGGCATAGCGAGCGGAGTAAATACCCGGTTCACCGTTTAATGCAGGTACGACTAGCCCGGAATCATCTGCCAGTGCACTTAAGCCTGTACTACGACTGGCATGACGCGCTTTTATTAACGCGTTTTCTACAAAAGTAGGTGCATCTTCAATGGCTTCAGTGACCTTAAACTCAGACTGAGATACAAGCTCTATACCGTGGTCTGCCAACGCATTAGATAGCTCTGCGAGTTTACCTTTGTTGCCGCTGGCCAGGACACATTGCGATTTATTTGCTGATGCCATGTTGCAGCTAGCTCAGTGCTTCACGCTGGGCGATAACAATTTCTGAAATGCCCTTGCGCGCTAATGCCAACATAGATTCAAGTTCTTTCTCATGAAAAGCATGACCTTCGGCCGTACCTTGTAGCTCAATGTATGCACCTGCTTCATTCATTACGACGTTCATGTCTGTTTCAGCGTTGGAGTCTTCTGCGTAATCGAGATCAAGGACCGGCGTTCCATTATAGATACCAACAGAGATTGCGGCCACTTGTCCGTGCATTGGGTTTTTCTTAAGGCTCTTTTTTTCAAGCAAATGATTAATGGCATCACTGAGCGCCACGTATGCGCCGGTAATTGAGGCGGTACGGGTGCCGCCATCTGCTTGAATCACATCGCAATCTACGGTGATGGTTTTTTCGCCTAGCGCTTCAAGATCAATAATGGCACGTAAGGATCGCCCGATAAGTCGTTGAATTTCCATGCTGCGACCGGATTGCTTGCCACCCGTGACTTCTCTTCTGGAGCGGGTGTTGGTGGCCCTTGGTAGCATAGCGTATTCTGCCGTGATCCAACCGCTGCCTTTACCCTTTAAAAAAGGGGGTACTCGATCTTCAATGCTTGCGTTGCATATAACCTTTGTATTGCCAAAACTGACTAGCACCGAGCCTTCGGCATGACAGGTAAAATTTCGGGTAAACGTTACTTCTCGGAGTTCATCGTTAGCACGTTGGCTGGGGCGCATAAGTTTCCTTAGAATATTTACAAAGCAGTTTAATTTTTACTGCTTCAAACAAGTATTGGTATTGCGCCCATGATACAGTTCTCAGCGCTTAAAACCGAGTCATCTCACAGGATAAATTGATGTTGAAAAGCATGACTGCATTTAGTCGTAAAGAAACAGTGAATGATTGGGGCACACTGGTGTGGGAGATGCGCTCGGTGAATCATCGCTACCTTGATATATCGCTTCGGCTCGCTGATGAATTGCGCCTCATTGAACCGCAAGTGCGTGACAAGTTAAATGCCAAGCTTAGTCGTGGCAAAGTTGAGGTGTCGCTGCGTTTTAAGCCTTCACAAAAAGTCAGCAGCCAAATAGCGGTCAACGAAGCACTTGCCGCACAAGTGGTAGCTGCCGCGCAATCAATAGAGCTCAGTGAATCACAGCCATTGTCAGCGCTTGAGGTATTGCGATGGCCGGGAGTAGTCGGTCAGGCCGAGGCTGATTTCGGACCGCTGCAGCAGTTAGCGTTAGAACTTTTTGATACCACCCTTGAAGACTACATAGATACTCGCGCACGTGAGGGTGAAAAAACCGCCACCATGCTCACTGATCGTTGTACTGAAATAGAAAAGATCGTAGAGCAAGTGCGGGTACTACGCCCACAGCTTATTGAGCGACAACATGCCAAGCTGATGAGCCGAATTGTAGAGCTCAACGTAGAGCACGATACCGCTCGATTAGAGCAAGAGCTTGTCTATATTGCGCAGCGGCTTGATGTTGATGAAGAACTAGATCGACTGACCGCGCACTTGAGTGAATTGCGTGACATCTTAAAACGTAATGAACCGGTCGGCAGGCGCCTGGATTTTTTAGTGCAAGAGTTTAATCGTGAAGCCAACACCTTAAGTTCAAAGTCATCTGACTCTGAAACCACAGCGTTATCGGTTGACTTAAAAGTGATGATTGAGCAGATGCGTGAGCAAGTACAAAATATAGAGTAGTCAGCAAGTGCGAAAGCCGCTGCAATTTTATGCTGCAGCGTTTTTAACGGCCCGAGCTTGAAAACCCAAACTCACTGCAAGCCCCGGGCGATTATCGGCCAGTCTTAGTTCCGCGCCGTGCATGCGTGCCACTGCTTGTACTAAGCTTAAGCCTAGCCCATTCCCCGGTGATTTACGTTCGTTCTCTAACCGTACAAATCGTTGTAGTACACGATTGCGTTCATGGGCTGGAATACCGGGGCCGTTATCGGTCACAGTGATGGTAAATTCTTGATCGTTTCCAGATAGGTATATGCCTACCAAACCACCGACGCGGGTGTATTTAATTGCGTTATCAAGCAGGTTGGTAATCGCTTGAGCGAGCAAGTGACGGTTGCCATAGAACACCGGGTTGGTGTTAATTCGATCAACAAAGATCAAATTAGCGTCTTCCGCTACAGCACCATAAAGCTCTGCTAATTCACCGGCCAATTCTCCCATGGGTACATGCTCCCATTCGGTTTTATCAAGCCCGGCTTCAAGGCGTGCGATAGATAACATGGCGTTAAATGTGTGGATCATGCCATCAGCTTGAGTGATTGAATATTCGATGGTATCCCGGTATTCGTCATCAGTACGATTCTCAAGCAGTGTGACTTCAAGACGGTTACGCAGTCTGGTCAACGGGCTGCGTAAGTCGTGCGCAACATTATTTGTCACTTGTTGCATGCTTTCCATAAGATCTTCTATTCGGGTTAGCATCTGATTGATTTTTACTGCTATCGTGTCAAATTCATCGCGTCTTTCGGTAACCGGTATGCGTCTAGAGAACGCACCACTCATGATTTCTCCAGCGGTTTCACTAACGCTTGCTATACGTCTGAGCACGCTCATGCTCATCCAGATGCCACCGAGTACAGCAAAGATTAGCGTGATAACAGTTGCACCAACCACTAGTGCAAAGGTGTAATCGAGTAGTGCTTTTTCATCACTGATCTCGTGACCAATGGTAAGTTTTAATCCATTAGAAAACTGAGTTTGAGCGACACGCATAGGAAGGGTTGTACGCGGGTTGTCTGCCGGCAAGTCTTTATCGACATCGCCCATCGGTTGCGTGCTGTGAGTGCGGACCGATTTTATTTTTAATGGCCATTCGGTCTCGTTGCTTTCGTTGAGTTCACTACCGTCGCTTTCTAGTTTGTAGAATCGGCCGTAGGAATCCACTTCATTGCGCTGTTGAATCGCATCGAGCAGTTCATCTAGTGCGCCGGATTTGTATAGATTGACTAGAAAGTCAGTTTCCAGGCGCAGGCGCGCATCTACTTGAGATTCAATTTCATCTCGTAGAGACCAATAGATAAAGCCGAGCGTAACAGCCGAGAACAGGCTGAATAGCGCAGCATAGATAATGGTGAGCCTAAAGGCGGTGGTGCTGAACAGCCTGATATTCATAAGGCTAAGTATAAGCGAGAGTTGTCAGGCGAATGGCTATAGTTGCGTTGCAAGGGGTTAAAACAAATGTAGCCCGCATTGCGGGCTACATGAATAGACTGGTACTTTAAAACCGGTGCTACAAACGGTGTAGGGGCGTTTAGCCTTCAACCAGTTTGTAACCTGCGCCACGTACAGTGTGTAGCAGAGGTTGTTCAAAATCTTTGTCTATTTTGCTGCGCAAACGACTAATCTGCACATCGATAACGTTGGTTTGCGGGTCAAAGTGATAATCCCATACGTTTTCAAGCAACATGCTGCGAGTGACCACTTGGCCTGCATGGCGCATTAAGTATTCCAATAATCGGAATTCTCGCGGCTGTAGGTTGATGTTGTTACCGGCGCGAGTGACCTTGTGCTTGAGCAGATCTAGTGTCAGATCTGCAACACGAAGAGTTGTCACAGCGTTTTCAGGCTGCGCGCGACGCGAAAGTGCTTGCAGTCGTGCGTTTAATTCAGACAGTGAATAAGGCTTGGTGAGGTAGTCATCACCGCCAGCACGTAAGCCTGTGACTCTTTCATCGACGTCGTCCAGTGCACTTAAAATAAGTACCGGTGTGTTATCACCGCTGCGGCGTAGATCTTCGATCATAGAGATGCCATCTTTGCGAGGCATCATTCTGTCGATCACCATGCAATCATAGGCATTTGTTTTTGCGTAGCTTAGGCCAGACTCTCCGTCGTCTGCGTGGTCAACAGCATGACCTATTTCATTGAGACCCTTGACGAGATAACCCGCCGCCTCCATATCATCTTCAACTAGTAGTATGCGCATGTATTAAACTCGTACTGATTGGTGTACCGAAAACGTACTTGTCTGCGGAACACCTTGCGGATCGGAGGTATCCAAAAGTGTGATACCCAAACGATTAATTTACTGTAACAACCAAGACATTCCCTAGTAACTTCATGAGTAACCGACATAAAGTACTACCAACGAACGACTTGCTTCCCTGGAACTTTTCAGTTCAGAACAATTCTTGACCAATGCTCGGAGCCAACTATGACAAGAAGCATGAAAGCGACAAAGAATTACAGGGCATCATCCCACATTGCGCCCTTCTCTGCCATCACCTGCGATAGGTTTCGGCACATAAGTTTATGTTTCAGATTGTTTCTGGTTACGTTTTTTGTCACGACGTCAAGCGGCACTTATGCGATAGATTTACCAGATTTCGAAGGTTTGGTAAGAGATCAGGGAAAGGCAGTCGTAAAAGTGACCGTTTCTTCGACTCAATCCGCTGATGGTAACTCTGATACGTTGCCAAATTTTAATGAAGAGGAACTGCCAGAATTCTTCCGTCGCTTTTTTGAAGGCGTGCCAGATGGTTCTGGCAATCCGCCTGGCGCTGTTCCGTCAGCAGGATTCGGATCTGGATTCATATTGAGCGAAGACGGTTACATTATAACCAACGCTCATGTGGTTAAAGATGCACGCGGAATAACCATTGGTTTGCCCGATGGCCGGGAGTTCGACGCTGAAATCGTCGGTACCGATGAACGTACCGATGTTGCACTTTTGAAAACCGAAGCCAGTGGGCTGCCGATACTCACTTTGGGTGATTCAGACAAATTAAAAGTCGGCCAGTGGGTGTTGGCGATTGGTTCGCCGTTTGGCTTCGAATACACCGCCACGCAGGGAATTGTGTCGGCGCTATCCAGAAGTTTGCCGACCGAAAACTATGTGCCCTTTATTCAAACGGATGTCGCGGTAAATCCAGGTAACTCTGGAGGACCGTTGTTTGACTTAGACGGCAAGGTTGTCGGTGTTAACTCACAAATCTTTTCCCGCTCGGGTGGTTACATGGGGTTGTCGTTTGCGATCCCAATAAATGTAGTGCGTTCAGTGGCAGAACAACTGCGTGAGCGTGGATACGTGAGTCGCGGTTGGCTTGGCGTGATGATACAAGATGTCGATCTGTCATTAGCAAAGTCATTTGGTTTGGACCGACCCACTGGCGCGTTAATTACCCAAGTTACCAATGGTAGTCCAGCGGCTGATGCCGGGGTAATTGTTGGCGATGTATTGTTGAGCTTTAATCAACAATCCATTGATGAGTCTTCTGATTTACCGCCTGTTGTTGGCAATACGCCTGTGGGTGAGTTGGCCACGGTTGAGTTAATACGCAACAAAGAAATAATGACACTTGAAGTCGTCATAAGAGAGTTACAAGAAGACCGAGGCCAAAGGCCTGACCCTGCTGATAACAAGAACAGCATACTGGGCCTAACGTCCATTGCTCTAAATGAAGAACAAAAAGCCACACTCGATGTAAAAAATGGCTTGCTTATCGGTGAGGTAGAGCCGAATGGGCCTGCAGCGCAAGCAGGTATTGCCCAAGGGGATGTGCTGGTGTCATTTAACCAGGAGACTATTCACTCCAATCTACAACTGCAGCAATTGGCTAGAAATGCTGACAAGGGAAGCACTGTTGCTGTGTTGATCCATCGCAAGAAAAAGCCTGTGTTTATTGCGCTGACGATTCCCAATAAGTAAGGCTCAACCATTGTTGTGAGTGTTAAAAAGAGTATGCAAAATTGAATCAGCCTTATAGCGCTGCTGCGGATCGCAACAAGCAGGCCATTGGCGATGCATTGGCAAGCACGTTTGCTAATATCACAACGGTACTTGAAGTAGGAAGCGGTACCGGCCAACACGCCATTTATCTTTGTGATCGATTCAAACACCTTCAGTGGCAGCCGACTGAGCAACAAGAGCATCTTGAGTCGTTAAGTAAAGCGATTCAATCCACAGGCTTAGCGAATATATCAAAGCCGGTCGAGTTGGCGATGCAGGCTACGCAAAGCAGGCAGACTGATGCGCTGCCTGGCACACCCTACACACTTGCTTATTCGGCCAATACTGCTCACATAATGAGTATTGAAGAAGTCGCCATTATGTTTCAAGTGGTAGCACGCAAGATCACAGCCGGTGCATTGTTTGTTTTATACGGCCCGTTCAAAATTAAAGGCCAGCATACCAGTGAAGGCAATGCGCAGTTTGATGCCGCACTAAGAATGGAGCAGCCTCACATGGGTATAAGAGACAAGGGCGAACTTGAAGTAATCGCCAATGCCTGTGAGCTGACACTTCATAAAGATATCCCCATGCCTGCCAACAATAGAATTTTAATGTGGCGTAAAAGCTAATTAGTGCCCATCCATAAACAGCGCGTAGCGAGGTTGTTCCAGGTGCGTGAGATTTTGCCTACCACATGTAGGCGCTTAGTCATTCTAAATAACGACATGTAGTCGGTAAAAGATTGCGTGCTTAAGGCGACCGCAGTAGCGTTCGTTTATGGATGGGCACTAATTAGCTTTCAATAGCGGTACTGGATTGTGACTGATGAATCACACCGGCTACAGCATTCTTCCAACCGCTTAACAAGGTTTCGCGCTCAGCGGCTTCCATTGAAGGGGTAAATTCTCGATCAATTTTCCAGTTAGCGATTAAATCATCATGGTTCTTATAGAAGCCTGCATGTAAGCCTGCAAGGTAAGCAGCACCCAATGCCGTTGTTTCAGTTTGTACCGGGCGTTGTACAGGAATGTTAAGGATGTCAGCCAGAAACTGGCACAGCCAATTGTTCTGAACCATTCCACCATCAACGCGTACTTTAGTCGGTGTGACGCCGTCATCGGCCATTGCTTTAAACAAGTCATAGGTTTGAAAAGCGACAGACTCAAGTGTCGCGCGAACGATTTGCTCAACCCCTGTGTCTCTGGTTAAGCCAAACAGTGCACCGCGTGCATCCGGGTTCCAGTAGGGAGCACCCAGGCCAGTGAACGCAGGTACTAAATAAACCCCTTGGTTGGAAGCTTGGTTTTGCGCCATCGATTCAGTCTCTTCAGCAGATGTAATCACACCGAGTCCATCGCGTAACCACTGCACGGCAGCGCCGGCGACGAATATAGAGCCTTCAATTGCGTAAGTGGTTTTACCATTGAGTTGATAGGCAACGGTAGTGAGTAGCTTGTTGTCTGAAGGTAGTGCGTCACTGCCCGTATTTAAAATAACGAAGCAACCTGTGCCGTAAGTACTTTTTATAGTGCCGGGTTCTAAGCATACCTGACCAAACGTTGCCGCTTGTTGATCACCAGCTACACCGCCAATGAGTATCTCTTCACCGAAAAGAGTTTTATCTATACTGCCGAAGTCGGAGCTGCTGTCTTGTACATCAGGCAATAGTGATTTCGGAATACTAAGAATATTGAGTAGCTCGTCGTCCCATTCGCTGTTGTGAATGTTGTAAATCAAAGTACGTGACGCATTGGTTGCATCGGTAATGTGCTTTTGTCCGTTACTGAAGCGCCAAAGTAAGAAGCTGTCCATCGTACCAAACGCCAGCTCACCGTTTTCTGCACGAGCGCGCGCGCCATCAACGTTATCAAGAATCCATTTTATTTTTGTTCCAGAGAAATAGGGATCCAAAAGCAGGCCTGTTTTTGCTGCAAAACCTGCTTCATGACCGGCTTCTTTTAACTCGGCGCATAGTGGCGAGGTGCGCCTGTCCTGCCAGACAATTGCGTTGTATACAGCAGTGCCTGTTTTTCTATCCCACACCACAGTGGTTTCGCGTTGGTTGGTTATGCCCGCAGCTACAATGCTGTGTCCGTCATCGGTCGCCGCTTTAACTGCCTCTTCACACACCGTCAGTATGGATTGCCAGATTTCTTCGGGATCATGTTCAACCCAACCCGAGTGTGGAAAGTGCTGTGTGAATTCTCTTTGCGCGGTGAACAGCGATGTGCCGTCTTTTGCAAACAGGATGGCTCGTGAGCTCGTGGTTCCCTGATCAATGCTGAGTATCAATTGTTGGCCCATATCGAAGCTCCCCGGAGGCAATGGTGTAATGTCATTGGGCGGTACCGAAGTACCCCGTTTGTGTTGAGCGAAGTGTAACTGGAAAATTCCGCTAAACACCACTGCGGGCAGCAGAAGTGGCTTAACTGGATCCGCCTTGCTGCGGATTCGGTGCCTGTTTCCGGCGACTGTGATCGC
>CALGKA010000045.1 GCA_937927895.1 uncultured Granulosicoccaceae bacterium
TTTTTCATGGGAACAGCGTAACAAAATTTGATTTTTCGAGCGGCGAACTAGGAAATGATGCCTCAAGGCAGGCAACGTTAGATCATATCTTAGGAAAAACTTTGCTCAACGCATGGTAATGCAGATGCCACTAATCGATTCGCAAACGCAAACGCAAACGCAAACGCAAAGAATGGTTCGCCAAACAAGAATGCCCAAAGCGCGAATCAACGCCGCAGACCGGCACAAAAACAACGCCGACCTCAGAACCAGGGGCGACCACAAAGATCCGCTGACAACGCAGGCAATCGCCGACCACAGAACGGCGGACGTCAGCAACCAAGTGGTAACCGTAACCAAAATCAGGGCCAAAACCGCAACAACGGCAACAGCTTTAACTTCCGCACTCCAGACCCATTTGGTGATGATCAATTCCGCGGTACTGACTGGTATAGAGAAGACCAAGCCCGTTTTGCGAAACAACAAATTGCGGCAGAAAAAGCCGAAGCGTCCGGCAAAGCCAATGGCAACAGTAATCCAAACCAGCGCAACCCACGCAATAGAAACGCTCGTCGCCCTCGCACGGATAATAATCAGGCCGGTCAAGTCAATGCCGATGACTCAAACAACGACAATACAAACGAGCCAGCGCAAGATACGGCAGTTATCGAGAATATCGAGCAGGTAAGCACCGCACCTGAAAACGTCGAATCCGCAGAAGCAAAACCTGAAGGTGGCAAGCGAGAAGGTGAAAAATCAAGGCGCGCACCATGGCGTACTCAAAAGCACGCCAGCGCAAGAAAGCCAAAAACAACTGATGCACCTGCTAAAGGCGATGACGCACCCTAGGTTGTCTACGAGGGTTTACGCTAAAGACCTGCAAACAGTCGCTACGAAAGGTGTGGCGACGCCAAATATTCAGAAGACTGCATTTCACTTAAGCGACTAACGGTTCGATCAAACTCGAAAGATAATCGGCTGCCCTGATATAATTCTTCAGGGGCTAATGCTGCGGTTACCACAAGCTTTACACCACGATCATAGAATTCATCAACCATATTGATAAAGCGCCGAGCCGCATTGTTGCTGGTATCATCCAAAATCGGTACATTACCCAGCAATAGCGTGTGGTGCGAACGGGCTATCTCTATATAGTCATCGGTTGATCGGTTGCTATTACAAAGTACCTCAAACTCAAACCAAACAATTCCATCGGCCAGTAAAACCGTTTGCAGTTCACGGCCGTTTATCTCAAGCAAACCATTAGCCTGCACTTCACCTGCTGCTACCAAACCTTTGAACTGCGCTTCAAGCGTTGCGTCGGAGTTTTCATCAAGTGGCGCTCGGTATACTTTGGCATTTTGCAACAGGCGCATGCGGTAGTCTATGTCACCGCCTAAGTTGATAACATCAACATTGTTTTTTATCGCCGCAATTGCCGGTAAAAATCTTGATCGTTGCAACCCGTCTTTGTAAAGATTGTCGGGTTCAATATTCGAAGTAGTCACCAAAGAGACGCCACGTTTAAACAATCCCTGTAATAAACCGCTCATCAACATGGCGTCGGTTATATCGTTTACGTGCATTTCATCTAACACTAACACCACGCATTGCTGAGAAATTTTTTCAGCAATAAGCTCAAGCGGTGACTCTTCATGATTGATGCCCGCAAGCTGGTCATGCACGCTTTGCATAAAACGATGAAAATGCACACGCTTTTTTTTATCGGTCGGTAAGCTTGCGTAAAACATATCGCACAGCAAAGTTTTGCCACGCCCCACGCCACCCCAAAGATAGATACCGCGTGCTGGTTTCACAACGGGCGGATCAGCAGGCTTTCGAAAAAGTGAACTAAAAAATCCACCCTGGCTCGGCTGCGATTCGCGAGCACCGGGTGCCAGTGAAGCGACTAGTCGATCGTGCAAACTTTGCAGCTGCTCCACCACTTGTGCTTGCAATGGGTCTGGCTGCAACTGACCTGAATCGAGCGCGTTTTGGTAGGCTGCGCGCGGATCAACCGTGACTCTAGAATTAGCATTCATTCTATTTAAAAATTACACCTGTATATATTATTATAGTGCCTGTGTAATTTATACTCAGCACCGCCTATTCGAGCCATGCCGGTAAATACTTCCAAGCCTCACCCAATTGTTTGTCATTTTCAACAGTGTCTTTATCGAGTGTGGTTAGCAGGTTCCAGAATTCTTCCGAGTGATTCATTTGTACTGAATGCGTGAGCTCATGCAAAATCACATGCCTTAACAAGCGCTCAGGTAAAAACAATAATTTGTAGTTCAGGCTTAACGTACCGCGCGAAGAGTAACTACCCCAACGGGTTTTCTGACCACGTACAATAAGCTTTTCAAAATGCAAACCAGACTCACGCGATAACTCCTCAGCCACCTCAGAGCAATGCTGTTTAGCATAGCCTTTAAGCCACTGTATCAGCAGCTTTGCCAGACTTTCATCATCCGCTTCAGCAGGCATCGAGACGGAAATTTTATCACCCTCTTGTTGCAGGCTCAGCCGATTACCCGACACCTCGCTGTAATCAAATTCAAAACATACGCCTGCAGCCTCTAAGGCTAAGCGCTGCGGCGGCCAATCTTGCTCGAAACGTCCTGGTAACGATTCAAATCGTTCAAGCTGCCCGGCTATCCATGTTTGTCGTGAAGATAAAATTTCTGGTAGTAAGTCTCTATTAAAACCTTCAGGCACCACAACCTCAAGCCCACTGCGACGACTGACTTTTAGCGTCACATTGCGTGCTTTGTGGGACTCACGTACGTTGTAATCAAAATTTGCGATCAAAATATTCCGAAATTACGGCAGTTGTAGGGCTGTTCTTTGGCCAATCAATGGGTGTTGTAGGTGATTATCTTCCGGCAACTAAGTTTTAAAATAGTTTTCTAGTTCTATAATATTGCATCTCAGCGTTTTAACGTATGCTGTAGACAGAAAATCCACCTTCCACAACCACAGAAACTCGCAATGGACTTATTCGGTACAGCCAGTCTCCTTATGACAGTTACGGCGCTGTTTGCCTATTTTAACTATCGTTTCATCCGCCTGCCGATCACTATCGGCATTATGCTTATATCGCTGGTTTTCTCTGTCTTGATGGTGCTGCTATCTAAAGCGGGCATCACTATGGGCGTCGAGTATACGGAAAAGTTGCTTTCCGGAGTCGATTTTGACGCAACGTTAATGGAAGGAATGCTGAGCTTCCTGTTATTCGCAGGCGCATTGCACATTAATCTGAATGAACTGCGAGACAAGGCCTGGGTGGTCGGCATATTGGCATCGGTCGGCGTTATCACCAGCACATTTATTGTGGGTATTACTTCTTATTATTTACTCGGCTGGTTTGGTCTACAGATGCCGTTCATTTATTGCTTGCTTTTCGGCTCGCTAATCGCCCCTACAGATCCTGTCGCGGTGCTGGCTATTCTAAAAACCGCCAACGCCAGTAAATCGCTTGAGACTAAGATCGCAGGCGAATCACTTTTCAATGATGGTATCGCGGTGGTGGTGTTTTTGATTGTACTGGGCATAGCGATTGGTGATGGCCATGCCGCAACCCCAATGGGCGCTGCAAAACTATTTGTTCAAGAAACCATCGGCGGCGGACTATTTGGATTCGTCATTGGTTGGTTCACTTACAAACTAGTCAAATCTATCGACAACTATCATGTTGAAGTACTGCTAACTCTTGCACTTGTAATGGGTGGATACGCCGCAGCACGTGCGCTACATATCTCAGGCCCAATCGCAATAGTGGTAGCAGGTTTGTTAATCGGTAACCAAGGCCGAAGCTTTGCCATGACCGACACCACACGTGAAAACCTTGATACCTTTTGGGAACTAATAGATGAGATTCTCAATGCCGTGCTGTTCATGCTTGTCGGTCTTGAAGTCATTGTCATGGGTATTAAAGGTGACTACGTACTGGCTGGAGTCGTTATGTTTTTCGTAGTCCTTGCAGCACGCTTTATTGCCGTTGGCATACCGGTATCGCTACTTAAACTACGCCAAACCTTTCACCCACACGTTATTTCAATATTAACGTGGGGCGGTATTAGAGGTGGTATTTCGGTAGCGTTAGCGCTGTCTCTCCCACAAGGGCAAGAGAGAGACATTATTGTTGCCATCACTTACATTATTGTGATTATGTCTGTGACTATGCAGGGTCTAACCATTAAGTCGTTAGTGCAATACGCGGCAAGCAAGCATCCTACCCTGCCTACCACACACGCTTAAGTAGCGTGTTAAGTGGCTTGCGCGCCATGGTACAAATTAACCACATGGCGCGCTTCGGCAAAAAATAACCAACGCTCTACAAATACTCCGGCAAACCCGCACAACATAGCGGGTATGCCGGCTGTAGCACCAAAGGCCAACAACAATAGCGCGGGTAGTAAAAACGCCAGTGCAATACTGATTAATCGCAACCAGATCAGTTTGGCTTTAGCGACTTCATAACCGAATTCTTCGGTTAGAAAGTTACCTTCACCATGGCCAACATCTAGCAATCTGACAGTGGCCCGGGTAAAACCCAGCGCTGAATTAATAGTAGGCCCTGCGGGTTGTCCGATCCAATAGTAGTAAATTAATTTACCCAACGCCGCAGCCCCCACCATAATGAGTGCAATGGTCACATTGCCGGCACCACTTGCCACCAGAACTAAACTGCCCAACATAAAGCCCAATAAGATATAGTTAGTCGGCGTTAACGCGGTGTTCCACTGACGAATGGTTTTAAGGCAGGCGTAAATCATTCCCGTAGAGAACAAAGTTGCAATACATAACAAAAACGTAAGCGCTGCAAGGACTTTAGAACCACCTGCATCTGAACCCCAAAGCGTAAACAACCAAAACAGCGCCACTGGATACAACAGCACAGCGAATACCCCTTCACGTGACAACCATGATGTACGAAAGCGAAAAAAGGCACGCCATGCATTACGCGGATTAGCCAGGTGTAGTGTCGATGCCAACAAGCCGACGGTTATCAGTACCAGCGCCACTACGACTAAACCCATGTGGCGCGCAGATGACAAGTTGAAATTTAGATCGAATAGATCGTCTAGACACAGAAACGAAAGCAAGCCATAACCCGCGCCTGAAAAAAGAGTAAAACAAATTACAGAAATAGCCGGATGCATTAGGCTTGTCGCTTCAGTTGTTGTGCGATCCAACGCTGGATCTGAGCCATAGGTTTATCTTCCGCACTGTGTTCTTCACGGCTGACTTGTCTGGGCTTATGAGTTTCAACCGCAGGTTGCTGTCTGGGGGGCAAATACTTATTGGTAGGCTGATACCCTTGCTCTGGCATCATCGAATAACCACTGCGCTGCCGCACTTGTTTGGAAACCTCAGAGTCTGGATCGTCAAAATCTCCAAAGAACCGTGCATGTGATGGACACGTTAATACACAGACTGGCTGGCGCTCTGCTTCCGGCAGATTCTCATCGTAAATACGATCAACACATAAGGTACACTTTTTCATGGTGCCTGATTCCCGATCAAGCTCCCTTGCACCATAAGGACATGCCCAGGAACAATAGTTACAACCCATGCATTTATCTTGATCGATCAACACAATGCCGTCTTCTGGCCGCTTATATGAAGCACCTGTCGGACACACCGTTACACACGCAGCATCTTCACAGTGCATGCAAGACATGGGTGCGTTAATGGTTTTGTTGTTTGGGTAATCGTCTACTTCATAGTGACGGATACGATTAAACCAAACACCACTTGGTTCAGCGCCATAAGGTTCGTAATCAGATAACGGCCCACTGGTACCTGAAGTATTCCACTGCTTGCAAGCCACGGCACACGCATGACACCCAACGCAAGTATCAAGATCAATAACCAGACCAAGCTTCATTATTTAAACCCTCGCAGAATGGTGTCTTTAAAACTACGCTTCAAATTAACCTGGCGACCTGCCGAATAACGCATAACTTCGGGCGATGGAGCCTGCCCCGGCAATGGTTTTAGCGGCTCAAACTGCGGTAGTGATTGTTCATCGGTTTTTGCATCAGACGCCACTGCATGAGAAATCTTTACTCGTAAGTCATACCACGCTGCCTGGCCAGTTATAGGGTCAGAGTTACTTTTGTTTTCACTGTGATCACCTGTTGCAGGGTCAGTCGGTAGTGTCTCACTGATTAAATGATTCATTAGGAAGCCGAGCGTTGACTCAGGGGCATTGTCACTTAAACCCCAGGCACCACGTTGCTTAGCAATAGCATTCCATGTCCATACCGTGTCACTGTTAACACCTTCCATAAGCTTCAATTGCACTTTGATTTTGCCGTTGTGTGACTCTACCCAGACCCACTGTAAATCTGTGAAGCCAAGTGATTCAGCGCGCTTTCGATTCATATATAAATAATTCTGTGCCATGATCTGCCGCAGCCACGCATTTTGAGAATCCCACGAGTGATACATAAACATAGGCCGCTGGTTAACAGCAAAAAAAGGATACTCTTCTGACGATATTCGTTGCTGCTCGAGCGGCAAATACCAAAACGGCATAGGATCAAAATATTCAGCCATGCGTTGTTTGTCGACCGCTTTTACAGGTTGCGGGCCATCATATAAACCCTGGCCTGCCAATTTAAACTTTTGCAGCGTCTCTGAATAAAGCTCCATCACTATCGGGCCATCGTGACCATTAAAGCCGACACTCTTAGCCCACTGCAGATAATCTTTATTAGCAAAACGGTAGTATCTTTGATGCGGTGGAATTTCATATTCAAAAAAGCAGCCGTTGTCTATGTAGTCTTGCCACTGATTTTGATTAGGTTCACCGACCAATGATTTTTCTCCGTGCTCGCCACGGTAACCTGATAAAAAACCAATACCCGGTGACTTTTCCCAGTTCACTATAAAATCTTGATAGCCTTGATACTTGGGCTGACCATCATCTTTGACTAGTGCAGGGAAACCCAAACGCGCTCCGACCTCAAGCATAACTTCCTGCCACGGACGAACATCGCGATCCGGGGTTAATATCGGCTGGCGTATAGAGTCACAGGCGGAGTGTGGTTCAGAGATCGGCCGGTCAAGCAACGATATTGTGTCAAAGCGTTCAAGGTATGTGGTGTCAGGCAACACTAAATCGGAATACTGCACCATTTCACTATTGAAGGCATCACAGGTAACAATAAACGGTATTTTGTACTCACCGTCCTCACCCTTTTGACGCAGCATGTCTTGCGTTTGGGCGGTGTTCATAGACGAGTTCCAGGCCATATTGGCCATGAATAACATCAAGGTATCTATTGCGTAGGGGTCTTCATTGACAGCATTCTTGATCACCATGTGCATTAAGCCATGATTGGCGATCGGTGCTTCCCACGAATAAGCCTTGTCTATTCGCAGTGGGTCACCATTAGCATCAATAGCTAAATCTTCAGGTGCTGTTGGAAAGCCCAATGGCGGGCCACTTAGAGGTGTATTCGGCGCCATCTCTGTTGCAGGTTTTATCGGCGGTGGTAAGTGCCTGGGAAAAGGCGGCTTTGCCAAATGCCCGCCAGGGCAATCAATCGCACCTAACAGCACTTGAACCAAATGAATCGCACGGCACGTTTGAAAACCATTACTGTGTGCTGAAACACCGCGCATGGCATGCATCGCGACTGGTCGGCCAATAAACGACTTGTGTTCACGGCCCGCCCAATCCGTCCATGGGGTATCTATTTCTACTGTTTCTCTGAAGGCGACATGCGCCATTTCAAGCGCCAGGCGCTCTATAGTGTCAGCATCTACGCCGATTTTATCGGCGATATTCTGTGGCGCGTATTCCTCGCTTAGATATCGTTCGGCAAGCAGTGTCATTGCCGTTTTAACGGTCACGCCATCAGCGGTTTGATACTCACCAAACAACGCAGGTTCACAGTGAACATCGCTCCACGGTTGGATCGATTGCGATTTCAAACTCCAAACCTGAGTATCACTTTTATCATCTGTGGCATCAGCTCGCAGTAGCAATCCATCATTCGCTTGCCCGGGAGCACAAATAACCAGCTGCGGGCCGTTGGTGTAACGCAACAAAAAGTCTTTATCGAACAAATCATTCTTTAGTAACACATGTGCAAACGACAACGCTAACAAGCCGTCAGTACCTGGCTTGATTCCGATCCACTCATCAGCCACTGCCTGGTAGCCCGTGCGCACAGGATTAATAGAGACAAACTTACTGCCGCGTCGCTTGAGTTTTTCTATGCCAATTTTTATAGGATTAGACGCGTGATCTTCAGCCACACCCCACATCATGAAGTATTTGGCGTGCTCCCAATCGGGATCACCAAATTCCCAAAATGACTGGCCAATCATGTATAAACCACCGGCTGCCATGTTGACTGAGCAAAACCCACCATGTGCCGACCAATTAATAGTGCCAAACTGCGATGCCCAAAACCCAGTCAGTGCCTGCATTTGGTCACGGCCGGTAAAGTAGGCAAGCTTGCGAGGGTCAGTAGCGCGAATATGGCGCAGGCGCTCAGTGAGTAGGTCTAGAGCATCGTCCCAACTGATCGGTTCAAATTCACCGGAACCACGCTCTGAGCCTTTTTTACGAATTAGAGGCTGGGTCAATTTGGCCGGAGACATCTGCTTCATTATGCCAGCGTTGCCTTTGGCACAAAGCACTCCTTTATTGATAGGGTGATCAGGGTTGCCTTGTATAAAGCGAATTTTTTCGCCCTCTAAGGTTACCTTGATGCCACATCGGCACGCACACATGTAGCACGTAGTGGTCTTCACCGTCTGCGCGGCATGATCTTCAAATTTGGGGAGTTGGGGAGACATAGGCTCTAACATCAAGATTTGATTCCAATTCTCGTTCAGTTGCTCAGCCTAACAAAGAACCAAGCGTGTCGCCCACAATGGCACCAGCACAACGCAGTTCACACCATTGGCAAGAACATCGCTATAATCAGTGAATTACTCAAAACGGTTCAACCACACGGCGCTTACATCAGCTCCGGGTACAAGGTTCTTCAGGCTAGACCTTATTGTCGGATAAATAACCGGATAATTTCACCTGAAAACCACACAGATCAGGCTTACAAATATGTCCAACACACAAAATGTCTGTCTCATTGGCGGTAGCGGATTCCTAGGTACGGAACTCGCCGATCAGTTATCTCGCCCTGGGCCAGATGGCAAAACAAACAATATTACCGTGCTCACCCGCGATGATCGAAAAATGCGATCGCTGCGTGTGGTACCGACTGTCAACGTTATTCAAGTAAACCCATATGATCCAGCTGCTTTATCACGCGCTTTTAAAAATCAAGATGTTGTGATTAATCTGGTCGGCATTCTGAATAACAGTGTAGGCGCTAATTTTGAAAAAGCCCACGTTACCTTGGCAGAAAATATTATTACTGCTGCGCGTGAACAAAATACCAGCCGAATCATTCAAGTCAGCTCTCTACACGCTGACGCTGAAAACGGCCCAAGTGAATACCTGCGCACCAAAGGCCGTGCTGCACTGTTACTAAAAGACTCTGGCCTGCCAGTAACTATATTCTGCCCCTCGGTTATTTTCGGCAACGGTGACGGCCTATACACACGCTTTGCCAACCTTCTACAAGCGATGCCATTTATGCCATTGGCTTGTGCAGAGTCTCGCTTCGCACCCGTCTATGTGGGCGATGTAAGCAAAGCCATAGTGGATTCAATCAGTGACCCAGAAAGCATAGGTAAGTCAATCAATCTATGCGGCCCCGATATCTATACCCTGCAAGAAATTGTCGAGTACACAGCAGCAGTGCTTGAGATCAAACGCAAAATTGTCCCCCTACCCAACGCTATTGCAAAAGTACAGGCGTTTATGATGGAGCTTGTTCCGGGCAAGCCTTTTAGCCGCGATAACTATAAGTCTCTGCAAATCGATAGTATCTGCGAAGACTGCGATGCTAAGCAAGCAACTTCGGTACAAAAGATCGTACCGACCTACCTTGGCAAAATGAACCGTCAAAGTAGATTACAGCATTATCGTGAGATGGCACGCCGCGACACTCCCAAGTAAAATCAGCCACCAAGTAAAATCAGTCAGGTGCTGACGCTACTGATCAGCACCTGCCGCTGGCACCTTTGCCAATAGTGCTTGCATAGCAGCTGTACGCGCTGCTGCATCAAGATCGGCAAGCTCCTGACTGGCACTATAAAATTTTTCAAACGATCCACCAGACTCATCAAACAACACCTGAAATGCTGGAATATAATCATTGTAGGTGCCTACAGATGCGAGCCTTGCATTGTTAAGGTCACGACTAAACCAACCGTCATAGCCTGCATAACCACGCCATGATTCTTTTAACTGTTGGTATTCTTCAAGCATTTTTTTAAAGCGCAATTTTTTCTGCTCTCGCATAGCATCAATATCTATACTTGATTGGTATAGCTCTTCAAGATCGTCTTTGGTATTTTTTAACAACGCGATGAAGTCTTTCTGCCGTGCCTTTCTCGCATCTAGTTCGGCTATCATTTGGCTTGAATTTTGTTGCGGGTGTAATTTTTTTTGATTTTCCTGCCAGCGCCTTAATCCTTCACGCTCAACAAACGATGCAAAAGACTCATTAAACGTGCTGTCGTTACCGACATACAGTTTTTGATGGGCGAGCTCATGAAACAACAACGCTGCGATAGAAGGATCACTGCGCGCAAGCATGGTATTTAGCAACGGATCTCTGAACCAACCAAGGGTTGAGTAGGCAGTAGCACCGTTGACAGCAACATCAAAACCTTCGTCCGCCAGTGATGCAGCATAACTTTTAGCATCCTGTTCAGCGTAATAGCCACGATAAGAAACACAGCCGGCAATCGGGAAACACCATGTTTTAGGTTTAAAAGAAAACTCTTCAACCGCCACTACATTCCAGGTAACGTAGTTTTTGCCCGTGTCATAAAAACTGGTATAGCTATTGTTATCGGGCAGCTGCAATTGCTTAATACCAAATTGCCTAGCCCGCTGAGCCACCTGCAAGCGATGCTTGATTTTGTCATCTACGCTGTCATCTGCCACTATCTCATCTACAGGGCTTTTGCCGATCACTATGCGCATGTGGCCGGAAATTATCTGCGAATAATAACCGACCGTGCTACAACCACTTAGCAACAATAAGATTGCCATTACAAACAATAGCTTGCCAGAGTTTTGCCATACACGAGCAGGATTCACTCCAGCACTGATATTAGAATGCGAATTCAGCCATAGAGGCCTTAGAGATAGAAATTTCATAGGGTAAGAATCATTGTTATATCTAACTAAACCATCAACATAGTATCCTTATAGCTTAGCCGAACTAAATAATACGGTATTACGATTTTGAGTAACCATAGCCAGCTTAAAACCTACCTTGTCGGCGGTGCATTGCGCGATAAACTACTAGCGCGACCCGCAACAGACCGCGATTGGGTGGTGGTGGGGACCACACCTGCAACCATGCTAGAACTCGGTTACCGTCAAGTTGGCAAACACTTTCCGGTATTTCTACACCCCGAATCAAATGAGGAATACGCACTGGCGCGCACGGAACGCAAAGTCGCGCCTGGACACCAGGGCTTTGAGTTCAACGCAGCGCCTGACGTTACCCTGGAAGAAGATTTAATGCGGCGGGATCTCACCATCAACGCCATTGCTGAAGATACCAACGGCACCCTTATTGATCCCTACGGTGGTATCAACGATTTAGAAGCGCGCGTACTTAGGCATGTCTCTGAGGCGTTTGCTGAAGACCCGCTTAGAGTACTGAGAGTCGCACGGTTTAGCGCGCAACTTGCGTCATTCGAATTTACTATCTGCAATGAAACAATCGCACTAATGACCGAAATTACACAGTCTGGTGAGTTGCAAGCTTTATCTACCGAGCGTGTTTGGACTGAATTCCAACGCGCACTTAGTTTTCCAAACCCACAGCCCTTTTTTGATGCGCTAAAGGCCTGTGGAGCATTGGCAGTGCTTTTTCCAGAGCTTGATCAACTATATGGAATACCACAAGTGGCGGAGTATCACCCGGAAATTGATTGTGGCATTCACAATGAAATGGTATTAAAGCAAATCAGTTCAATAACCAATGATCCAGTCGCTAAGTTTGCAGCTCTTTGCCACGACTTCGGCAAAGCTACAACGCCCAAAGAATTACTGCCAAAGCATCACGGTCACGAAGACCGCGGCGCTGATATAACGGAAGTATTTTCCAAGCGCCTACGTGTGCCAAATGAGTACCGGCAACTCGCTGTGCTTACTGCACGATATCACTCGCACTGCCATAGAGCGCTAGAGCTCAAAGCCACAAGCGTACTTACACTAATCTCTAATCTAGATGCATTTCGCAAACCCGAGCGCTTTGAAACGTACTTGCAAGTGTGTGAAGCCGATGCTCGTGGCCGCAAAGGTTTAGAAGATAGGTTATACCCTCAAGCAGATTTTCTTCGTGGCGCTTTAACCTCACTACAGGCAATAGACACAGGCGATATAGCAAAAAGAGTAATCAATTCAGAGGGCAAGTCGGATCGTATCAGCAGTGAAATTCGTAGTGCGCGGATAACAGTTATTAAACAATATAAAAAAACACATTAGTTTAGTTATTTATTTTTTGATAAAGACTACTAGTTTTTTGGCGCAAACACAGGGCTTTGTTGAACGCCATCTTCACGATTACGCAACGGACTTTTACGCGGGAAATGCGAACGCAAAAAGTCCATTTGATCTGCCAACACACGCTTGCCTTTAAGATAAATATATTCTGCGTGATTAGGTCTAAACGGAATGGCTAATAACTTCATGTTAGCTTGTTCTGGCGTACGACCCGCTTTATGATTGTTGCAGCGCTTACAAGCGGTGACTACGTTTTGCCACAGATCTTCACCCCCTTGTGACAAAGGCGTTACATGGTCACGGGATAAAAGTGATGTCATGAAGTGCTGACCACAGTACATACAAATATGACCATCGCGCTTAAAAAGCGTACGGTTACTCAATGGTGGAATGTATGCGTGAGTTAGCGTTTTGTTAGTACCATGGGTAGCAACTATTGCGTTAACTTCGATCTCACTCTGAATCCCTGTGAGCGAATTTACTCCACCACGCAATTTATAGATCGGACCACCAAGAAAATACGCCACACGCCCAGCGTGATAGAAACGCACAGCGTCTTGGTAATTGATCCACTCCAGCGGCATACCTGCTGCATCTGTCCGGAGTACCTGTTGCGATAAATCGTACACAGTGAAAACCCGAAAAAGCCTTTGCCTTAACTTAACCCGTAGCGCACGTAAAATGCAATCCCCAGTGAATTACCCACAAGGGAATTACCCACAGCCAAAGATGCCAAATTAATTATTCTTTATAGTCAGAGGCTACATAGTCAGAGGCGGGATAGTCAGAGGCGACAAACACTTGCTGCGCCTCATTCCCGTTAATGCTCAAATATCTGTGCCTCTGGATCAAAAGCTAACCATGCAAATGCAAAATGCACCCCGTGATCAAGCTGTTGCAAATTCTTGCCAGAGAGCGGGCCTTCCTCCGCAATACCAAAAATATTCCACACGGAACCTGTTTCTGTATCGGTCACTATACCGTCATCAATTTGAAAGTTAAGCGTCTTGCCATCAAGCACAGAACTATAAACGGCAGCCGATGGTATCAGGCGGGATGCACTGATCTCTGATTTATCTAACGCTGAATTCATATCTTCAAACGCAAGTACAACAAAGGGTGTATTTTCAAATTCTGCATTTACCACAGGCTTATCTTTTAAAGATGTAAGATCAAACAACAATGTTTTATTGTTAGGCCTGAAACTCAAGACACGCTCCATAGGTCGCAAGCGATTGTCTATTTCACCGCGAAACAAGAACGGTGAAGAATTTATATCGTCGTAACCAGAATAAGGATTTCGGCCATAGGTCCGTAGAAAACCCGTTTCCCGAGACAACACCTGCCCTTTCGGGTACTGCTTTTTGAATGATTCAAACGCCACAATATTGGATGGTATTTGCGTAAGCTTTGCACCATTCAGCTTGCCAATGATTGCTTCGCCGGTAAATTGCTGCCACCACGATTCCGTTTGACGATCATACATCACCATATCACTGCGACGCAGGCGCCCGGTTGTACCGAAATCATAAAGTACACCGTCTAATTCACGATCGAAAACAATGGACGCATTGCACAGAGGGCAAAAGGTAACTGACACTGCAGTCTCACCAATTTTATCGTTTACTATTTCATGCCACATTAAAATAGATATGGGGTAGGCTTTTGCTACACCATCTAATTGAATTGAAATAACCGGCTCTTTTTCCTTCAACCATTCAGATGCCTTCGCTACATCTGTAAATACGGGTTTATCTATGGCTGGAATGCCGTCTTTAGGAGGCCCGCCGGACATTATTTCATTGTGATCAACGGAACTATTAGTAAAGTCCGTTATTGGCCACTCAGCGGAGTTATCTAATGCGAAAGCAAGATTGCTGCAAAAAAAGATCGCTACTGCAAAAAAAGTTTTAAGTACATACATAAGTGCACTACCTCTGTTTCACGGCTTGCGTATCAAGCATGAGCTCGAATCTTCACTGACGCCGTGATTAATGTTTTCTGTTGTCTAACACCCACCTATTAATCATTAGCAGGATATTCCCAGCACCCATCTGCAGAACAAGCAAACCGATCAGCACGCCGAATGAATTCGCTACTGCATCAACCCAATCTAAATAGCGATAGCCTGTAGCACCTTGAGCAAATTCCAACACCACACCTAAAAACAATAAAATAATCGCTATGATCAAGCGCTTACGAATTGTTTGATACAACTGACCAAACCAACCCATCAGCGCACCATACGCTATAAAGTGATTAATTTTATCGCCGAAAGTAGAAGTTATTACGGGCAAGTAAATGTCAGCTAGTGATAAGTAAACTACCAACGCCACCAGACCAAGCCCTGACGCAAACCAAACCCGCCATAAAAGCGGGCCAACCTGCTTACCAACCAACAGACTAAGCCGCTGATCAGTCATCGCTTTTCACTACATGCAAAACTTCTGGGTACAACAAATAGACCGCTTTTTCTCAATTCAGTTCCGTAATTAAATAATTAGAGTTGCAATTAATGCGGTCAGGATCGCAGCGATGCTAATGTGCGTAATAGGTGATACCCAAAGGAGATGCGAAAATCGAAGTCGATGATAATAGGCGTACAACATAACCAGTACATTCATCACGACAATAATAAGAGTCACAAGGGACCCTACCTGCAGCGCTTCATCACTCCACTTCATTTTATCGCTGCCATCAATTATCAGACCGACCAAGGCATAGACCATATAAAAGCCTGTCATTACGACAGGTGCTAGCAGGCAGACAAATTGCCACACAGGGGATACCGGTTTTGGTCCAACGACTTCAGAATTCATTATTTCGTACCATAAAATTTGTGTGCGAGTAGCAACACTCTGGCAAACTGTGAAAGTGGCTGCTCAGTTTGAACTTATAAAACTACGAGAGGTCACGCATTACAACAGGAGAAACCACATGCTAAAATTACCACAAGCCAACCCGACAAAACCATGGTTACTTGGCGTTTATCTAACGCTTACATTAACTGTAGCAGTTGCCATCAGTTTTCTACCAACCCATCACGTACATGCCGACGACGCCAAAATAGTTGACGTTGCGATAGTCTCCGCTGGCAACAACATTTACAACATAAGTGTAACACTTGCTCATGCCGATACCGGCTGGGATCACTACGCCAATCGATGGGACGTGCTAGACCCGCAAGGGAACCTTTTAGGCTCCCGAGTATTAGCCCACCCACATGTCAACGAACAACCGTTTACTCGCAGTCTGCGAGTAGAGATTCCAGCGACTGTGAAAATGATCACTATCGTTGCAGCAGACTCAGTTCACGGCGACAACGAAGAAACGTTAACGGTTGAGGTACCAAAACCCGAGTAGCGCTGCAGCCGGTCTAAAGCGCTGCAGCCGATCTAATTTAGACCAGCTTTTTAGTAGGCTAAAGCAGCCGTGACCAGTCAGCTTTCGAAAAACCATCAAGGGCAACTTCCAGCCCTTTAGAAAACCCGATCACCATAAAGCGATCACCCATTTCTTGTGGAAGGATTACACGCTTAAGGTCGCTAGTGGCCACAATTTGATCGCGCTCCTCTAGTGACTGGATTGTATTTTCATGTCTTTCTAGCACACCGAGCGACAACATAAACTGAGACATTGGTGTAAAGCCTTGCAACTCTAAACCTGCTTCGGTGGCGGCAATAGCAACCGCCGTGAAATCGACATCTGCTGTGATGTCTTGTACGGCCGGGCGTGCAAACGGATCACCATGAACCGTATGGCGATAAAAACAGCGTAACGTACCGTCAGATGCTTTTGGCGAATAGTAACGACGGCGCTCTGCACCATAGTCACAAACGATTACCGCACCGTGATTAATCATCTCAGATAACGCTTGCCACCAAGGAGCGAGCATAGGGCAATATTCAGATTGATACCCTTCTGAAAAATCGGCATCCAGATCTGAGGCTATAGAGCCAACCGATTTCGCAGTTGCTTGATGGGATTCGAATTGCCATACAAACCCTTCAGGGCCTGCGGCTACCATTGCACGCTCTGCCACACCGTTTGCTATTTTAAAACGCTCTACAGCGAATGCATCTAACACCTCGTTAGCTATCACTACACCATTATAGTTTTCCGGCAGCGAACTGAGCCAATGTATACGCTCAAAGATATCGGCGGACAGTGCATCTTTAAGTGACTGCGCCTGTAGCTGCTGTAGATCCGAACTAACATCAAGTATGAAATATCGCTCTGGAAGCGCATCTGCTTTTTCAAGCGCTAACAATAAGTCGGCAGCAAGCTTGCCACTACCCGCTCCAAACTCTAACACACTGCTTGATAGACCCTGCGCGCTTAAAGCTGAAAATACTTGGCAACACTGCGCTGCAAGGCACGCCGCAAAGTGATTGGAGATTTCAGGAGCGGTTACAAAATCACCATCAGCACCTAGTTTACTAAAGCCGTTAACATAGTATCCAAATTCTGTGTCATAAAGACTACGTTGCATATACTCACTAAAAGGGATTGGGCCGTGAGCTAAAACTTCTGCACGTAAGCGCTCTACAAATTGATCACTGAACTCTTTTTGTTCTGCACTAAAGGCTGGGAGATCCAGGGGTATCATCTTGACACTACTCAGCCATCACTGATTGATCACCACGCTCTATAGTGACTCCAACATCACTAGCGACTTCAATAGCATCTGGCTTGTGCACAGTGACTTGCACCCACGGAACACTAAATTCATTGATAACAATATTGGCAATGGTTTCAGCCAATGTTTCAATCAAACCAAAACTACTATCGTTAGTAAATTCAACTACCCGGTCAGAGATGCTTTTATAATTTAACGTGTATTGGATATCGTCTGTTTTGGCTGCGCGTGATATATCGGTTGCCATCACTAAATCTATAATTACATTCTGACGTATCTCGCGCTCCCAGTCATAAATACCTATTACCGGAGTAGTACGCAGCGCAGTTAGAAAAACTTTATCCATTACATTTTGCCATCTTAAAATTCATAAACGAACTCACGACTTAACCACCACTATTAACCCAACGCTTTAATGACACCAAAGAGCGATCATAAAAGTACTTAATCTGAGCATCACTGTATTGATACTCGCGAGCAACCGGACAAGCCTGCCGGGCGACACAAGTACTCGCGCAACTCGACTGCTCTGCACATCGATACTTAACACAGGCATTCAGATTTGGAGGCTGCACTTTTGCCAGCGCATTGGCCGGGCATACACTCAAACAGGGAGCATCAATACAATTGACACAAGGTGATTCCAAATCAGCCAATAGTTCATCAGCGCCATTAACGGCACTATTATCGGCACTAAAGGCTTCGATAATCTCTGCATCTAGCGCCACCAGCGCTCGATAAGCGAACCATAATCCGTAACGATGACTAATTCCGATCCCAAGCGGTGAGGGATTATGCCATCCGGCAAGGACACCCAGGTCTTGCAGCGGCATACGCAAATCCGGCTCAAGAGGATACAGCAGCTGCCAGCACGACAACGGAATTTGCTCTGCCAGCGCTTGGGTGACGCAGGCTTTCGAGTATTCATCGATCGGGTGATCGCGTGCAAAATATTCTGCTGGCATGCGATCCCAAATCGTAGATCCGGCGTTACCAATAAGCAGCAAATTCTGGCAATTCGACGGTAGTTTAATTTTTTGCAGCGAATCAGATAATTTTCTGGCACTAAAAACGCTGCACAGATTTAGCCCTGCAGCGTGAAGGTTAGCCTTCAATACCTTCAAATTAACGCTCTTTGGGTCACTCATGTAGAGATTCTATGGTTCGAAACCAAAATAGTATTGGTAATAACAGCAAATCCTTCATATAATAAGCGGTTCAGTGTACAAAATGTAAGTGCGGAGCAAAGCACATGTCTCGAATCTGTCAGGTCACGGGCAAACGTCCGATGAGTGGGAATAACGTCTCACACGCAAAAAATAGAACCCGTAGAAGGTTTCTTCCCAATCTACACACTCATAAGTTTTGGGTAGAAGGGGAAAATCGCTTCGTAAAGCTGCGCCTATCTGCAAAAGGCATGAGAATTATCGATAAAAAAGGTATCGATAGCGTGCTTAAAGATCTACGTGCATCCGGCGAAAAAGTATAGTTCGCCAGATTTTACCCGTTAAATCTATAGTTGAACCTGTTGTTTAACTACACGATCCCATTAGCAAAGCCCATAGTTACAATGGGATAGCTTCCAAAAGAAGCCCAAGGAGCGAATTATGAGAGACAAAATCAAATTGGTGTCTAGTGCCGGTACCGGTCATTTTTACACCACGACCAAAAACAAGCGCACCATGACTGAAAAAATGGAAATCAAAAAGTTTGATCCTGTGGTTCGCAAGCACGTCGCATACAAAGAAGCGAAGATCAAATAACTCGATTTGTCGCTAAGTTCTACGAAAAGCCCGGTTTCCCGGGCTTTTTTGTGCCTGTAACATTTACCTTCTAAAGACTTTCCCAGGCGCGAAGCCCCAGCCCACATTACTACCCCGGCGAACACCCAAATAAACACTGCTACCGCCCCAAATCTGCCAGCCATCGACTATAAATAAAGTACAGATTTCTACAAATCTATCCGAATAGCCGACGAGCAATGAATCCGCTCGCTGAGAATCAACTGCAGTGAAGAATACTAATGAAGTCTTGGGTGTTATGAAAACGGACGAACCAGAGCTGCTGACGCCCGGGATCCCCAGCGCTAAGAAAACGAGCGATAAAAAGCCTGTTGCCGAGAAAGCCGGGGAAATGAAAACACAAGTGCTGCCAAAGACAAGCACGCCAATTGTGGGCTGGACCGACGACTCGTCCGATTGGCGCGCACCACCGCACGCATCAATCACTGCCAAAGCACCGGCACCGAAAGTACTTGAAGCACAGAACCTCGATGTATTTTATGGTCCAAACCATATTTTAAGCGGCGTCTCTTTCAATCTTTACCAGGGTGATACGTTAGGCCTTCTCGGTCTCAACGGCGCAGGCAAATCAACACTACTTAAAGTATTGGCAGGCGCGCTCGCACCTCACGCAGGTGTCGTTCATATTGGCGAAAACGAACTCTACCAAAATCCAATATCCGCTCGAATGGACATTGGCTATGCACCTGACAAACCGGCGATCTACCCGGAATTTAGAGTAATTGAGTTCCTCAAGTTTATTGCCACCATGAGACGCTTACCAAAAGCAGAAATGAAAAACGCAATCGATGATGTTATCGAGCGCTGTGCCCTAACAGGTGTTAGACGCCGTATTATCGGGAACTTATCAACCGGTTTTAAACAACGGGTCAATCTTGCTCAAGCACTGATACACTCACCACGAATTCTCATTCTTGATGAACCTGCCACTGGCCTTGACCCAGTACAGCTTATTGAAATGCGTGAGCTAGTCAGTACACTTAGCGCTGATCAAGCCACTATCTTTTCATCTCATGATCTACATGAAGTGAGCTCAGTGTGTAATCGTGTGCTGTTGATAAACGATGGCCAATCAATCTTAGATGCATCGCTTGAGCAGTTATCAAACGCCAATAACGTTACGATCGATTTGAAGCTTACAAACAACGCCGATATTGATCTTGCCAACCTACCCGGGGTGGAGGCCGCCTGCCGAATTAGTGCAGCACATTGGTTGGTCACAGGCAACGCGATGATGAAGCAGCACCTTGAAACAATGCTGACTGTTCGCGGCCATACAGTAATTAGCATAACAGAGACAGATAACTACTTAGAGACTGTTTTTCGTCAACTTAGCACAACGCACAACAACGTTAAAACTGACACCAGCAATACCGGTATTGAACTATGACCGCGCAAATAGCTTTGCATGAACTAAGAGTATTGTTGCGATCACCATTCGCATGGATAGCTGCAGGACTATTGCAATTACTTTTTGGCTGGCTATTTTTATCCGCGGTTGAGCGCTACATACAGCTACAAGCAACGGCTGCGCAACAGGTATCAAACGGCGGCTTATCCAGCTACTTAATAGTGAATTTTTTAGCACCGGTCAGTGTCGTATTTATGGTGGCGACACCACTACTGTGTATGCAGCTGGTTGCAGGTGATAAGCAAGCCAATCGTTATAATTTGTTTTTAAGCTTACCGCTAAGTGCCGCACAATTCGTTCTGGGTAAGTTTATAGGTGCGACACTCTTTCAATACGCGATTGTGGCACTCAGCACTGTGTTAGTGGCTATTCTTTCATTTAATGTTGATCTAGATATCACGCACCTAATGACCGCAGCCTTGGGATTATTGCTATTTATCTCAACGGTAACGGCACTGACTCTATTCTATTCATCGATTTCCAGTCGACCAATATTAGCCGCCTTTGCAAGCTTTGTGACCATGGCACTATTTTGGTTTGCAGCCGCCACCAGCGCCGATGGTTTTCTGAAGTTCGCTTCACCATCTGCACACCTCCATAGTTTTATGCAAGGCCTGCTCGACTCAAGAGATATTGTATATTTTGTGACGATCACAGGCATTCTTTTAACGCTCGGCATCTGGCGTTTTGATGCGCAGCGCGTTAGAGGTGAAACACTACAATGAAAGCTGCACACCACAACGGCAAACCCAGCATCACCAAAGCGTTGATGTCACCCATTCTATTTCGCACCGGGCTAATTGTGCTTTGCTTAAGCATGGCATGTATCTTCGGGCATCGGCTTTATACTCGCATCGATGTCACAGCGGCGGCGCACAACTCACTTGCACCTGAGTCAATTGCATCAGTTGAATTGCTCAACGGGCCAATGGATGTTGAAGTATTTATAAACCCACTTGACCCCCTAAGTGAAGCAGTTACGGATTTACTAAGTAAGTATCAAGCACATAAAAGCGACTTAACAGTATCACTTACTGACCCTGCACTTGATCCAACCCGCATGCGTGCACTTGATGTTGCACCCGGCGGTGAAATTTTTCTACATTACCAAAATCGCACGCAACGTTTAACACAACTATCAGAACAATCTTTAACACTCGCGGTACAGAGACTGGCCCGCGAAGACAGTCGAAAACTATTTTTTACTGTCGGTCATGGTGAACGTGCAATTGATGGCAAGACAAACGCTGACATCGGGCTTTTTGCTCGCCAACTAGCAGACTCAGGCTTTGAGCTGGATACTATCAATTTAAGTGAGCAATCCAGTATAAATGCAGCCTTGGGTACGCTCGTTATAGCCGGACCTATGAATCGCTTTCTCGCCAACGAAGTAGCTTTATTGCTCGACTATCTATCCAACGGTGGCAACCTAATCTGGTTAACTGAACCTTCAAGTGATGATGGCTTAACTGCCGTTGCTATAGAACTTGGTATTGAACGCCTACCAGGGGTAGTGATTGATATCGCCGCCCAACAACTGCAGGTAGACCGCCCGGACTTTGCGATAGCGAACAATTACGCCACCAAGCACCAAGCCACTCAGGGCTTTTCCAGCATCACCCTATTCCCACAAGCAGTAGGGCTTAGCTTTCAAGCTGACCGCGAATGGCAGGTATCTGCATTGGCACAATCGGGTGATCAGGCATGGACCGAAACCGGCGCACTAAGCGGCAAAGTAGAATTTGGTGATGACCCGCAAGAGGTCAGTGGCTCTATACCCTTAGTGTTTGCTCTTGAACGTGAGCAAGCGAACAAACAACAACGCGTAATAGTAGCAGGCGACGGAGACTTTCTAGCCGACGCATGGCTTGCCAACGGTGGCAATCGTGATTTGGGTAATCGACTTTTTAATTGGAGTGTCGACGACACTGCATTGATAGGTGTTAGCGCGCCGACTGTCGCGGATGCGCAAGTTAATCTTTCACGCCTGAGCATGTTTTCATTAGCCGGAGTTGCTTTGTTATTGCTTCCAGGACTAATGTTCGCAGCTAGCACAGGCGTTTGGTATAGGCGTCAACATGGCTGATTCAATTTCGGGAGGTTTTAAGTTGTCTAACATTACCCTACTGGGTCTGACTGCATTGCTCGGCGCTGGTATTTTGCTTGATGGGACCCTATACAACCAACCCACACCTAAGCTTTCAATCTACCCTATCAATGCACCATCATCTGTTGAAGTACTTTATGCAGAACAAGCAGTGCTTGCGTTCGAAAAATCAGACCAACAGTGGCAACAAACAAAACCAATACCGGCGCCAGCCCATCAACAACGCATACAAGCACTTCTAGACACTAATAAACTTAGTCCAAGAAAGTATGCAAGCGCTGATTTACCGGTAGATGAAATCTTTAAAGAACCGATCACTTTAAAACTCAATGGCTCACGTTTTGACTTTGGCACTATAGAACCCGTGAGTAAATTAAGATACGTACGCGCCAACGGCGAGGTATATCTACAACCAGACATCGTATTGCCGTTACTTAATGCAGTTAACAACGCATTTGTTGATCTTAAAATTACCGACAAAGTAGAAAGCGTCACCATCGGTGACACTAAATTTACTGAGCCCGACATTTGGTCACACCTGCAGGCTATTGATGTCACTCCAAATGCGACTGATAGATCTAACCCCGGGTTAAAGATTAACGTAGTGCAAGATGGTCACTCAAAGAATCTTACCGCCCATCTAACAGAGATTGGCGCAATCCTAAGCAATGAAAATGGTTTTGATTACTTACTAAACGACAAAACTGCAGAATCACTTGGCTTAACGGATCTTATGCTTCCCGACAAACCATAATGATCAAACAAAAAACCACGTCTAATTAATTAGTGCCCATCCATAAACAGCGCGTAGCGAGGTTGTTCCAGGTGCGTGAGATTTTGCCTACTACATGTAGGCGTTTAGTCATTCTAAATAGCTACCTGTAGTCGGTAAAAGATTGCCTACCTGGGGCGACCGCAGTAGCGTTCGTTTATGGATGGGCACTAATTATACGGGTTCATGGCTGGTATCCTCGTGTACACGACCTTCTGTATACTTACCACCCTAGCCTATTTTTAAACTGATCTTTATGCCTGAACTGCCCGAAGTTGAGACCACGCTCCGCGGTATCTCTCCGTACCTGTTAAATAAAAAAATCAAAAGCGTGCAAGTTAGGCAACGCCAACTGCGCTGGCCCGTACCAAAAGCCCTATCAGACATAAAAGACCTTAAGGTCACCTCATTAACACGGCGCGGCAAATACATTGTTGCGGGCACTAAGATTGGTTCAATTATTACGCACCTTGGTATGTCTGGCAGCCTGCGAATCATAAAGGCGCCACTTGAACTGCGTAAACACGACCATGTGATATTTGAACTAGGCAGTAACACCTATTTGGTTTACCACGATCCGCGCCGCTTCGGCACGGTATTGTGGACTACCGAAGCGGCTGAGCTTCATCCACTACTGCGCAAGCTTGGGCCGGAACCGCTAAGCAATGATTTCAACGGCGACACGCTATTCCGTCACTCTCGCAAAAAGAAAGTCGCGGTTAAAAATTTTATAATGAACGGCCATATCGTGGTGGGGGTTGGCAATATATACGCAAGTGAAGCTTTATTTCGCTCCAGTATTAGACCGGGAAAAGCTGCAGGCAGAGTAACTGCAGCAGCCTATAACACTCTTTCTGACAATATTAAAAGCGTATTAAGCGACTCCATAAAATCTGGCGGCACCACACTTAAAGACTTTGTTAATTCTAAAGGCGAGCCTGGCTACTTTCAACAAACACTGAATGTATATGGTCGTGAAGGTAAACCATGCCGTCAGTGTGCAAGCCCTATAAAACAAAAAACTATTGGCCAACGTTCAACATTTTATTGTTCTAACTGCCAAAACTAAAACGCATAAAAGTAAAAACGCTTAATAGTAAAAAACGCTAGGCCTGCGGATTCACAGCAACAATGCGATGGTACTTATCCATCAATTGCACTCGACTTTCTATGTTGCCTGGATCAAGAGGAATGCAGTCAACCGGACACACTTCAACACACTGTGATGTTTCAAAGTGCCCAACACATTCTGTGCATAGCGCCGGGCTAATTTCGTAAATCTCTATACCCTGAGTGATTGCACCATTAGGACACTCCGGCTCACAAACATCGCAGTTTATACATTCATCTGTAATGATTAAGGCCATCGTAAATTCCTTACACTTATTCGCAATCGTAGGATGAGATCACTAGTTATTGTTACGCTCTTTTAGCGCAGCTTCAACTAGTGGATGTACGAATTGGGATACATCACCACCTAGCGATGCTATTTCACGCACAATACTCGATGATACAAAAGTATATTGACTGGCCGCAGCCACAAATACAGTTTCAATCCCAGGCTCCATCTGACGATTAAGATTTGCTAACTGCACTTCGTATTCAAAATCAGATACCGCACGCAAGCCACGCACGATCACTGAAGCATTTTTAGTTTTAACAAAGTCAACCAGCAAACCACTAAAAGTTTCTATACGCACATTTTTATACTGCGATAACACCTGTTCTGCCATTTCACAGCGATGCTGTAAGTCAAAATGCGGCTCCTTACCGGGGCTGGCAGCAACTGCAATAATAAGGTTATCAAACATTTTTGCAGCGCGACTTGCCACATCTATATGACCTAGTGTTACTGGATCAAATGTTCCCGGGTAAATTGCTGTGATATCCAAAGTGAATTTCCGTACGGTTAAACTAGCAAAGGTTAAACTGGTGTATTCATCATTGCATGACCATCAATCAGTCGCAATCACTCTATATAATTGCACCCTGACATCACCGGCCACTTTCTCACGATGCAACTGCCAGTGTTCAGGCACATTTAGCGGTTGTTGGCGCTTGTCGACTTCAATATACACAGAGGCAGCTGGTTTAAGCAATTGGTGGCGCTGCACAATATCAACACTTGCTTGATGCAAATCATCAGCAAAAGGCGGATCAATAAACACTAGATCAAAACCACCATTGGAAAACAAAGGAGATTGATAAGTAGCAGCAGCAGTCGCGTCAGCGGCAATTATCTCAACTTGCTCAAACTTTACGCGCTGGGCATTTTCACGCAGCATATCGACAGCCTTGCGATTTTTCTCAATTAGAACGACCTCAGCAGCCCCCCGTGAAGCCGCCTCAAAACCCAGCGCTCCGGAACCCGCGTATAGGTCAAGGCAACGGCTGTCAGCAATGGAATCTTGCAACCAAGCGAATACCATTTCACGAATACGGTCACCACTAGGACGCAAACCCGGCGCATCAACAACGCGAAGTTTACTGCCCCTTTTACTGCCAGAAATTATGCGTACATCGCCGCGCTGATTTATACTCATAATAATGGTCGACAGCTGAAAGCTTACCGGAAGGTTATTGTGATGTAGGTGCAAACGACTGTCACCCACCACTCAAGACTGTTGCCAACATAATATCACTTCCCTATCGCACGGCTGCTAAAATCAAACAATGGGCCTATTTAGTTTTCTAAGAAAAAAACCATCCACGGACGAGTCCGGCCAAAGTACCGGTAATCTTGAAGATGGACCGCATAGCAACGCAGCAGACATCCCTCAAGATGAAGTTGATCGTCTTGATGCCAAGCTAGCAAAATCACGCAAGCGATTTACCAGCGGACTCCTCGAATTCCTTGGTGGTAAAAAAATCGATGATGAACTCCTCGATGACCTGGAAGCACAACTGGTAATGAGTGATGTCAGTGTTAAAACTGCCGCGAGAATTATCGAATCCGTTCGAGCCGCAGCTAAAGGTAGCTCTGAAGATTTACATTCAATTTTACGCACCGAGCTGACGAGCCTTTTAGGACCAAGCCAACAAGCATTAGAAATACCAGACAGCGACTCTCCATTTGTATTGCTAGTGGTTGGGGTTAACGGGGCCGGAAAAACCACCACTATAGGTAAAATCGCGCGACAACTGCAAAACGGCGGCAAAACAGTGATGCTCGCGGCCGGTGATACCTTCCGCGCAGCAGCTGTTGAACAGCTGCAAACGTGGGGTGAACGCAACAACGTACCGGTGGTAGCCCAAGGCACTGGTGCGGATTCCGCCTCGGTAATTTTTGATGCACTTCAGTCTGCCAAAGCACGGAATATCGATGTACTTATTGCCGATACCGCGGGCCGCCTCCACACTCAACACGGCTTAATGGATGAACTAGGCAAGGTCAGCCGCGTAATGAAAAAAGTCGACCCGGATGCCCCCCATGAAACACTGCTGGTACTCGATGGCACCACTGGCCAGAATGCATTAAATCAAGCTCGCGAGTTTGGTAATTCAGTTGACGTGAGTGGCCTTGTGGTCACAAAACTTGATGGTACTGCCAAGGGTGGAGTGCTATTCACTTTAGCAGACGAACTTAATCTTCCGATTCGGTTTATCGGCGTTGGTGAGGGCATATACGACCTCCGCGTGTTTGACGCTGCTGATTTTGTAGATGCGCTGCTTGGCAATTATTCACCTGACGGTAGTATTAAACCCACATGATTCGGCACGTCTGTGCCTTTGTGAATCCATCGCTTATGCGGAGATTCAATTGATCCATTTTCATCAAGTGCAAAAAACTGTCGATGGGCAGCACCTTTTCAATGATTTGACTCTGTTTTTGCCAAAACCCTCCTATACTTTACTAAGTGGCGGGCCGCAGTCGGGCAAAACAACGCTGTTGAACTTGATTATGGCATTCGATACGCCAGATCAAGGCTCACTTAGGGTTGACGGTTTAGACCTCATTGGCATTCCGGCTGGTCGGATTCCATTTTTAAGGCGTCAAATAGGGTTGATTGCCAACACCCCTGCACTGCTGGAAGACCGATCGGTGATCGAAAATATCTCCGTACCGCTTCAGCTGGCAGGCTTTGACCAGGACGTCATAAACGAGCGCTTAAACGCAATGCTTGAATTTATCGGATTGCGTGAAGAGCAACATATAGAAGTAACCAGACTAACAAAGCCGCTTCGGCAATTAGTATCAGCAGCACGAGCAACAATTCATAAGCCACCAGTAATACTAGCTGACGAGCCTATAGAAAATATTGATGCTGATACTGCTGACTTGTTGATCCAGTTGTTAGATCAGGCTAATACAGCAGGTGCTGCTGTATTAATTACATGCAAAACGTTTGAGCCGTACGCTCAACGGGTAGCCAACAACTACCAAACACTGACATTGTCAGAGGGGTCAATAAAACAATATGAACCGGAACAACACAACAGTAATTAGCTTTTTACGCAAATTATGGCGCGACCCCACCCCTTCGCGTTACGGTAAAAGCGCGGGCTTAACCGCACAGATAGTCGATGCCGTCGGCTCCCTGGTTCGCACCCCACCTAAAAAAACCTTTGTCATGTGCGCCCTGGCACTAACGATCCCGGCAACCATGGCGATCTTTTCCAATAGCTTAAAAACAGCCGAAGCCAATCTACAGAAAAATCGCCAGATCACTGTGTTTATGGACTCACAAGTCACCACCACTGACGCTTCGATATTGGCCAATAATTTGGCCTTGAACAAGGGAGTCAAATCGACAACTGTAGATACCCTAACCATTCAACGCAAGGAAATCCTAACGATCACGTTGCAACCGTCACTGACGCTAAACTCCAACGACTTGGATTTTATGGTCAAAGAACTAAACAGCCACCCAACAGTAGACTTTGTTGACGCAGATGCCGCATGGCTGCAGCAAAACGTTGCCGCGATCAAGACGACAAAAGCGCTGGGCATTTTAAGTGTGGTGTTAACCGCGCTGGTAACCTCGCTATTGGCGTATGGGATCACCTGCACCGATCTACTAAGACAGCAAACGGAATACCGCGTGTTGAACCAAATGGGTGCCAGCCGCTCTACTATGCTGCGACCCTACTTATTGCGCAGCCTATTGCTGGCCACTGTGGCCATTTGCACCGCCATTCTTCTGGCTTGGGGATTAACCATCACGCTGTCCTTTTTGGTTGACACATCCACTTACACCGGTATTTTACCGGCATCTATGCCTTTAATTCAGATGCTTTCGCTGATATTTATTGCCGTTTTCAGCACAATAATGACCGTTTTACTGGTAGAGAAAAGAGTATTTAGTTCTAACATATCAATGACTTAGAACATCATTACGGTTTTTTACCCTAGAACACTACGCTAATTGCTTCATTTGGTCGATAAAAAGGGAACTTACTGCATTGTTAGCACTCTAACTCTGCGAGTGCTAAAATAGCATTATAGATTCAATTAGGAGAATACAAATATGACCCAAGCTATGGTGAAAACGTCTGCGATGACTTTGCCTGCGGTCAATGATGATCTAAATGGGTATCTTGCAAAGATATCCGCATTTCCAGTCCTGACAATGGAACAGGAACAGAAAATCGCCCGCCAGTATCGTGATGAAGAAGATCTCGATGCTGCTGGCCAAATGGTTATGTCCCAACTGCGCTTTGTAGTGCATTTGGCACGCAGTTACAGCGGTTACGGATTGCCTCTGGCTGATCTGGTTCAGGAAGGTAATATCGGCTTAATGAAAGCGGTGAAACGCTTTGACCCGGACGTTGGCGTGCGACTCATCTCGTTTGCCGTGCATTGGATCCGCGCCGAGATTCACGAATACGTTATTCGCAACTGGCGCATCGTGAAGGTAGCCACAACTAAAGCTCAACGTAAGCTGTTCTTTAAGCTACGTAGCTCTAAGAAAGGTTTAGGCTGGTTTTCAGCGGCAGAAGCTTCGGCGGTAGCAAAAGACCTGGGTGTTACCGAAGCACAGGTGTATGAAATGGAATCACGCTTAACCAGCGGTGATATGTCATTTGATGCCACTACTGCTGACGATGGCTCTGAGAAGCGTGCCTTACGACCCGCAGAGTATTTATCTGACGACAACGCTGATCCAGCACTTGTGGCCGAGAACGCCAACTACAGCGACGATCAAAACAGCATGCTTTCCGCTGGAATGGAAGATCTAGACGCACGTAGCCGTGACATTCTGCAGCGCAGATGGCTGAACGATGATCGCAAATCTACTTTGCAAGAGTTGGCAGATGAGTACAAAGTATCAGCTGAGAGAATCAGGCAGATTGAAAAAGCTGCTATGGCTAAACTCAAAGCGCACATACTAGACGCCGCCTAAAGGCCTAATTGTTACACGCCAGATTAACGTGTAACTGCAACAAACAAAAAAGCCGCTCTTTAGAAAAGAGCGGCTTTTTTTGTACCTACAATTCGTACGTTACGACGAATACTTACGGCGACAACTTATTGAGATAAAAGCCTTTCAATACTTCGCAGTACCATCGAACCATCAGGCAGCATTATCCATTCATCTTGCGGGCCTTCTAACTGCATAACGTCGCTAGTATCTTTAACCATAGTATCTTGTGGCTTTTCAACTACCTCAGACAGTTCCTCATCCAGGCTAAAGATTTCCTTGCCTACCATGGTTTCGATATCACTGACGGATGATTCAGCCAGAGTCTCTTTTACAGCAGTTTCTTGATCAGCTGTTAGCGCCTCTGGAATGCTCACTTCAACACCAGACTCTTTGCCAAGCATTTCTGTATCTACGCTTGCAACTTTTCTAGCCTCGGTAGTGCTTGCATCGCCACTATTGGCCAATATGCCTTCATTACTTAGCCGTACAGTGCCGTCGTTATTCGTTTTAATACCTTTTAGGCCACCCTTAATACCCTCAAAACTTCCAGTATTGGTGTTACCAATACCACCCAGAGATGCACGCTCACGCACTTTTACATTAGCGGCATCTGCGCTATCAACAACGCTTCGAATATCATCCAATGTAACGGCATCTGGTTGATCTAAAATTTGCAGAGCCAATGCACGGTAGTCTTCTAAAGACAGCCCTTTCATTTTTGGAGCCGTGTATTGCACTTCGTATAAAACCGTATCAGGGTAAATGATCTCTTCTTCGACTACCTCTTTAAGCTCAACCAACGGCCAACGTGGAGCAAAAGCATAAGCACCTGCATAGGCAATTTTAGCATCAGCATCATACGCGCCTTCTGCACGCAAGCCGCTATAGAAAAGGCTTTGTACTTCCTGCCATGGGCGAATCTTCTCGTCACTGGCTACACTGTGAATAGCTACTGTTTTTAAGTAATCACTGACCGGTAAAAGACCTGAGTACTGCCAAACAACGGGTGGTACCGATTGCATAAGCTCCGAGCCTTTCGGCGCTACAGCGGGGCTTATGCCTGGCGCACTGAAGAATAGATCACAACGCAAGATTCGGCCGCCATTAACGAACAAACGACTCTCTGGAACCCTGGTCGTGTACTCACCCAAATTGGCAGAGGCACTTGTTAATCCGATAGTCAGACCGACAGCACTAAGCGCGACAGCCATCAATGGAATACCCATAGTCAATGGAATACCCATAGCCGGCTGGCCGATAAATTTACTCATAATTTGCCCTGGAGATTTCAAGCCGACTACGCAGCTTTTTAGAATCGATTTTGTGGGCAAGTTACCAAATCAGCCTTCGCTTGACTGTGAAGGAATCGACGCTACGAACAGCGGGATTATTACTAAACGCGATGGGGTTCAAAGAAGTATTACCAGGCTAAAAAGCGCCAGACAAGCGCAAGCTTTCTGTATCTATTTGTAACGACTTTGAAGCACTTGTGTTTCGCTGTCACCTCGATGCAATCAAGCTATTGCATGGCCTTAGAAACGAATAATGGGAAACGAATACTGGGAAGCTAATAATAGGAAACTAAAATGACTTACAGAAATAGTGCTAAATAATGATCAACTAACAAGGCTGCGAACAGCGCCATTAAATAATTAATCGACACCACAAACATACGCATAGGTTCTTTAGGCAGGTCTGGGTTCTGAATTCTAATTGCATGGTATAGAAACCAAACACCCAACCCAACTGCCGCAGCCAGGTAAAGTAAGCCACTCATTTGAATAAGGTACGGCGCTACGGTGACCAACACCAACAATATGGTGTACAGCAGTATTTGCACGCGGGTGTACTTGGTGCCATGCGTAACTGGTAACATCGGAATACCAACCTTGGCGTAATCATCACGGCGATGAATCGCCAACGCCCAAAAGTGTGGTGGGGTCCAAATGAATACTATAAGAAATAGCAGCAATGGTTCAGCAGTAACTTCACCAGTAATTGCAGCCCAACCCAGTACTGGTGGCATAGCACCCGCCACTCCACCAATAACAATATTTTGCGGGGTCGCACGCTTTAAATACATGGTGTAAACACATGCATACCCAATCAACGACAGAAACGTTAGCACTGCGGTTAACACGTTAACAAAAGCTACCAACAACACCATCGCAACAACACCTAAGGTTGCGGCAAACAACAAACATTGCGCTGTGCTTAAATTTCCTTTAGGAAGTGGACGGTTACGGGTTCGATGCATCTGTGCATCAGCGCGTTGATCAACCACGTGATTAATCGCGGCAGCAGACGCTGCGGCCAGTCCAATGCCGAGTATGCCAAACACAGTCTCTTGCAATGGCACCATACCAGGCACTGATAACATCATGCCGACAATGGCAGTAAATACCAATAACAGAACAACCTTGGGTTTGGTTAACTCTAGTAAATCTGATAGCACACTAGACGGTGCGGTAACGCCATCAGTAGCAGCTAACGTTTCTGCAGAATTGTTAGATTGATTCACCACTAGCCTATCCTTGAAACTTTAAGCAGATGCTTGACGTCTTTAAGAATTTTGGCGGGTTCAAGCTCAGGTGAAAATCGCATCATAAGATTACCGTTGGGATCAACCATGTACACACAGCCATCACAGGCGGGCAGTTTATCTTGCGCGCTACTAAACTGAGATCGCAAGCCGCCCTTGCCACCACCTACTACCACTAGCCCTTCATCTGCGTTTTCAAGTTTCTGCTGCAGTGCCTGCCAATCGGGGGTAACTACTACGCGTCGTAAACGCTCCATACGGCGACCGGTCGATAAACGAATTTGCCGCATGTTATACAAAGCCGTTTCACATTGTTTGTCACACTCGCCGCTTGCAAAGTACACCATGCTCCATTTGCCTCGAATATCGTCAAGGCCCCACACGGGTTGCGTAACGCTTGAGAGCTCAAACGGCTCAAGCGGCACTGCCGGATGAATTAACTCTCCATTTACCGATACGCCTGCGCCTTCATTGGCGTTCACATAAGCGAACCAAAGCCACGCCGCCAGTAACGGTGCTGCGTACAGCCCCATAAGACCAAGTAGCTTCACACGGCTTACTGTGATCGAGGTTTTTTTCTCAAGCGTTGTTTCGGTCATTCTTAAAAACCATCAGGTAGAGGTAAAGTGCTATCAATGCGGCGAGCATCGCAAACCATTGAAAAGCATACCCCAGGTGTTTCTCAGCGCCACTGGCAACAGGCTTCCAATGGGATACGTAACTTACAGGCTGCCCAGCAGCAGCAATAATAACTGCTGGTAAGAGGGGTATTTTATCTAGTTTGGCTGCAATAGTCTCATAGTCAATGAATTGCAGCACAACTGGCCAATTATTTTCGCTATTAGCAAGCGCATCACCCAGCGTAAAACCGCGAGAAGGCGTCGCGAGAATACCTTCAATAGACTGCCGTCCCGTTAATTCAGCGTTTTGCTCTATTGTGACTGCTCGATTGCCACTGTGGCCAATCCAGCCACGATTCACCAGTATGTACTCACCGCCATCGACGCCCACTGGCTTCGCCGCTTCATTGCCTAAAAAAAACGGCACGATCACGTCATACCCAGGCTGACCATTCACCGTTCTGTTATCGAGCAAAAACTGGCGATCAAAATCAAATATACCGGCAAGCTTTACGCGACGATAGAGCTGGGTATGCTCATCCCCCGGCTTAAGCGACTCAAGCGGCTCAAGCGTGGTGGCAAGTGATTGCCGCTCGAGAATGTGTGTTTTTTCAGCAGCGCGATCTAGCTGCCACAAACCTAAGCGAAGAAAGATAACAGCCACCAACAACGCTGCGATGCTGGATACCACACCGGTACGGGTAAGCAGTCTTTGAAGGAATCTATTCACACGAAGCTCAGCCTGGCGGTGTGTTATTCTGGTGTTTTGACCGACGCACTCTAATGTTACTTGTCAAACTGATTATCATCATATTGCTTCTTGCAGTTATCGCTAGTTTGTTTTCAGGCTTATTTTTTCTAGTCAAAGACGAGAGCGGTAACAAACGTACCGTCAAAGCACTCACCTGGCGAATAGGATTGTCACTGGTAGCTATTCTCGTGATAGTGATTGCAGGGCTTACGGGAGTACTGCCTAATAAGCAGTTTTAACAAGGCTAATAACTCTGCTGTAGTGACAACATAGTAGCAATAAAAAAGGGCACCAGAGGTGCCCTTTTTTATACTTTGATTAACCCATCCCTTTGGTCTAATTATCCGGGCTCGCCTACAGAATATAGACAAAGATAAACAAACCTAACCAAACCACGTCAACAAAGTGCCAATACCAGGCAGCTGCTTCAAAGGCAAAGTGATTGGTGGCTGAAAAATGCTTGCGAGTGCCGCGAAACATCACTATCAGCAGGATGATCGCACCCATACATACGTGAAAGCCGTGGAAGCCCGTCAGCATGAAGAATGTAGAACCATAAATACCGGTGGTCATTTTAAGGTTTAAGTGTGCGTAAGCTTCGTAGTACTCAAATGCTTGTAAGCCGACAAACAAGAAACCCAGTAAACAAGTGGCTAACAACCATCTGACCATTTTGGCCCGATCACCCGCTTGAATCGCATGGTGCGCAATAGTACAAGTAACACCACTGGTCAAAAGCAAAATGGTGTTGATCAATGGCAGACCTAACCATGACATTTCTTTGTAAGCACCACCGAGTTTCTCAGGGCCATTATTGGGCCAGACATAATCGAAACCGGACCATAGAACGGCGTTGGTAGCCGCAGCACCACCTTCACCAGCACCAGACAACCAAGGGCCTGAGAATGTGCGTGCATAAAACAATGCGCCAAAGAATGCTGCAAAGAACATCACCTCAGAGAAGATAAACCACATCATGGACATACGGAACGACACATCAACCTGCGCGCTATAAGCACCGTTCTCTGATTCAGAGATCACCTCACCAAACCAGCCAACCATCATGAAGACCAGCAAAGCAGCACCCGCGGCCATTACAAACCAAGTGCCACCGTTCAATAGAGTGCCGAAGCCATAGAAAAAAGTGAATAACGCAACTGAACCCACGATAGGCCATTTGGCCTCATGTGGTATGTAGTAACTGCTTGGTGAGCTCATTAGTATTCCTGCTTATTGGGCCTACTGAGCAGGCCTGTTGTTATGTCTTGTATTAACTGTCAGTTAAATCAACGGGGGTTTCACCCGTATCAAAATAAGTATAAGAAAGCGTTATGGTGTCGATGCCACGCGGTAAGTCTGGCTCAACAAAAAATATCAACGGCATTTCTTTCGTTGCGGCTACTTCAAACTCTTGCTTAGTAAAACAAAAGCATTCTATTTTATTGAAGTATTTAGCAGCAGAAGACGGCGCAACACTAGGTACCGCTTTACCAACCGCAGGCCTACCCGTGTTGTTAACTGCTGTATAAAAAGCTTTGTACGTTTTGCCAGGGATTACTTCCATGGTCCGCTGCGTGGGTGTAAAGGTCCAAGCGGCAGATGAATTCACGACAGAGACAAACTCTACGGTTACCGTGCGGTCTTCAACTGCCTGACCTTCAGGGTTAGCAGCGGCAACCGAATTGGTTCGGCCATTCAAGCCTGTGATATCACAAATAACCCTGTATAACGGCGGCATCACTACGTAGCCGAAAGCAAACATTCCTAACGCCAGCAACACAAGTTTGCCAGACACCAGTTTGTGATCTCGCTGTAAATCACTCATTAACCTGCGCCTGTAGATTGTTGCATTTGCATATAGATGCTCAGCACGTAAAAACTAAACGCAATCACAGCAAGTATGATTGGCACTTTTAGATTGCGTTTTTGTTTTGTCATCAAAATGAGTTACCTATTGGTTCAGCTTTCTAGCTGAACTGCGCTGGTGGCTTTTCAAATGTGTGATACGGCGCAGGTGATGGCACAGTCCACTCCAGACCTTCAGCACCTTCCCATACTTCATCGGTAGCTTTCTCACCACCTTTCACACACTTTAGAACCACCCAAACGAAGATCAGTTGCGAAAAACCAAAGCCAAACGCACCAATAGTAGCTACCGCATTCCAATCGGCAAACTGCATGCTGTAATCAGGAATACGACGTGGCATACCTGCAAGACCTACAAAGTGCATTGGGAAGAACAACACGTTTAGGAATACGGTTGATACCCAAAAGTGAATCTTGCCCCACTTTTCATCGTACATATTGCCAGTCCACTTAGGTAACCAATAATAAGTGGCGGCCATTATTGAGTAGATTGCCCCTGGCACTAGCACATAGTGAAAGTGCGCTACAACAAAATAGGTATCGTGATATTGAATGTCAGCTGGTGTTATCGCTAGCATCAAGCCCGACAAACCACCGATAGTAAACATGACTAAGAAACCAATGGCGAACAACATCGGCGTTTCAAATGTCATTGAACCGCGCCACATGGTCGCTATCCAGTTAAAGACTTTTACACCGGTTGGTACTGAGATCATCATGGTGGCGAACATAAAGAACATTTCACCTGCGAGTGGCATACCCACTGTAAACATGTGATGAGCCCAAACGATGAATGACAAGAACGCGATAGAACCTGTTGCATAAACCATAGATGCGTAACCAAATAAAGGCTTGCGCGCAAAGGTAGGAATGATGCTTGAGATAATGCCGAATGCTGGCAAGATCAAAATATACACTTCAGGGTGACCAAAAAACCAGAAGATATGCTGATACATCACTGGATCACCACCACCGGCGGCATTAAAGAAACTAGTCCCGAAGAATCGGTCAGTTAGAAGCATGGTAACCGCACCCGCTAGTACTGGAATAACCGCAATAAGCAGGTAAGCAGTGATTAGCCATGTCCATACAAACAGAGGCATTTGCATTAGAGTCATGCCTGGTGCACGCATGTTGAAGATAGTCGCAACAATATTAATAGACCCCATCACTGATGAGATACCCATAAAGTGAATCGCGAAAATCACAAACGCAAAACTATCAGGCCCTTGCAATGACAACGGCGCGTAAAGGGTCCAACCACCTGCAGGACCACCGCCCTCCATAAACAATGTAGACAACAGCAACGTGAAAGCAAATGGCATGATCCAGAAGCTCCAGTTGTTAAGCCGTGGTAACGCCATATCCGGCCCACCAATCATCATTGGGATCATCCAGTTAGCCAAGCCAACAAACGCAGGCATCACCACACCGAAGATCATGACCAATGCATGCATTGTAGTCATCGAGTTGAAAAACAATGGATCAACTAACTGCAAACCAGGCTGGAAAAGCTCAGCTCGGATAATCAGCGCCATACCACCACCGATAAAAAACATTACCAGTGAAAACCATAGATACAGTGTGCCGATATCTTTATGGTTAGTAGTAAACAACCAACGAGTCCAACCTTTTGCCGGTCCGTGGTCGTCGTGGTCGTGCTCGTGGTGTCCTGCGGCAGCAGTGCTCATAGCGACTCCAATTGGGTAAGTGTAATTTTATTCATCATGCGTTACCGCAATGCTTTGATAGCTGAAGGCTGAATGGTGTCACCAACGTTATTGCCAAAAGCATTACGTTGGTAAGTTAATACTGATGCGATCTCTGTGTTACTCAACTGAGCAGCAAAAGCCGCCATGGCACTACCAGGCTTACCTGCATAAACAATATTTATATGTGCATCGTGATCACCGGTGGCGATAGCGCTTCCAGCGATTGCAGGGAATGCACCTGCAAGGCCTTTACCATCTACCTGATGGCATGAAGCACAAGCCTGGTTGTATACCTTCTCGCCGGTAGCCATAAGCTCATCCATTTGCCACTCGCGATCATCATCAGCGTCAGCAGTAGCCGTTACAGCTGCGCCGGCTGCGGCACCACTGTCTGCAATGGTTATTTTAGCAGGCGAATTTTCAGCAACCCACGCATCGTATTTCTCTGCAGAGACTGCCTCAACAACAACTGGCATGAAGCCATGGTCACGACCACATAACTCAGTACATTTACCACGGTAGGTGCCTTCCTCTTCAATGAACGCCCAGTTTTCATTGATAAAACCAGGGATAGCATCTTTCTTAACCGCAAAATCAGGAACCCACCAGGAATGGATCACATCAGCGGAGGTGTGTAGGAAACGAATCTTTTTGCCCACTGGCAATACAAGTGGGTTGTCTACTTCTTTCAAGTAGTTATCAAATTTTGATACATCGACTCCAGAGCCAACCTGACGGGCAACATTGTGCTCGGCATCCAGAGTACTGAAAAAGCTGATACCTGAATCAAGGTACTCGTACTGCCACTTCCACTGGTAGCCCGTGACTTTAATAGTCACTTCTGCATCACTGGTGTCTTCCATGGCAATCAGGGTTTTAGCAGCAGGGATTGCCACCGCTATCAAAATAACCAACGGAACTGCTGTCCAGATGATTTCCACCAACGTGCTTTCATGGAAGTCTGCAGGCTTCGCACCTTTTGATTTCCGATGCATGAACATGGAATAGAACATGACGGCGAATACCGCCGCACCGATCGCACAGCAGACCCAAAAGATCATCATGTGCAAACCATAAGTTTCTTTACTGATCGGGGTAACGCCAACCGGCATATTATTGCCCGTACACGCAGCAATGCTAACCAGCAGCATCGCAGCCACAAACACACGCAATATTAACGACATTGGGGACCTCATTTGGGACCTTCTCCAATTGGCAAATAACAAGATTTTAGCTCAACACAACCGGCAGACGCCGGTTGTGCACAATATTCAATTACAATCCCGGGAATCGGGCGAAAACTCAGCTGACCAGCCTGAGCTTGGATTCATCTAAGTGTAGGCAACGCAATACTTCTGTATATAGCAGCCGTTTGTCTTCTTTACCAAGAGCGCGGCCTATTTCCAAACTCTTGCCACTGCACTGCAAACTCAACGTGCCCACTTCAAAAGCACTAGATGGGTCTGCAAATTTTACTTTGGTCCAGTGACTTGGTAATTCCGACGTCATCACTGGTTTATTATATCCACTTTCAACTAACAGCTTGTCTCCTACCATGGAGATCACTTCCGTGTAGCCTAGCCGGCGGTATGCCTTGCTTAGACAGAAATACACCATCAAGAACTCAAGGCCTGCAAAAGGCAAAACCATCCAAAAGCCAAACGAGGCAATAACACCACCAAAAACGGCACTTAGGCCGCCCAATGAAGCAGCTAAGAGCACATTGGCGCGCCAACTCATTGATCGGTTCGCACGGACGACAATCTGGGTAACACCCGTATCGCTATTGACTTGCCGTAAGACCATTACATTAGTGCCCGTCGGTTAACCATGTGTATGTTAGCGCAACAACCGATGTCGCTCAATTGTGACAAGCCGATAGTTCACCTGCCAACATTACCTTTTACACGGGATTACCGCTCCAAGATATTATAAAGTTTACCCTCAGGAACTTTCGAGATCGTGAACGCCGTGTTTCATATGCGTGAACGTCTTTGGCAAAACATTAGACCGATTTCAGTAATTTCAGTAATTACTGAAATCTATGATAATCCACAGTGGTTATCTGCGGCAAGTCTTGAGCCAAATTGAGCGAAAAAAATGTGCAATAAATGCGTTTTTACAACGATAAGCACTAAAAAAGCCTGGTTTAGCGCTTACGCAACTGATCCAGCGGAAAGTAGAAATCTCCTTGCGGAGCTTTAGGCACGCCACTCCAACCATGCGCAACCACTAATTCCAGTGTGGCATCAATACCCCCGTTTTTATTCCGAGGATACACTTCAGCAAGTCGTTGCTTGACGCTTGCAGCAGTAAGGCCTTTGCGCCGACCACTGAGCACATTGATAAAACCCAAACCGACCAGCTCTTCAAGCAATGTCTCCACCGAACTGTAAGTCACCGTGAGCCGTTGTGTATCAAGCACTGGATCGGCAATACCGGCTTTCATCATTAGATCACCGACATCGTGCATATCTATGAAGGCATTAATATGTTGGCTTTCGTCAATTTGAGACCAAGCGGTGCGCAGTTCGATTAACGTATCTGGGCCAGCGGTGCTAATAAAGAATGCACCATCATTTACCAGCAGCCGATTAATTTCGAGCATGAGATCATCAGGGTTAAACACCCAGGGCAACATCATATTTGAAACGATCAGGTCAAAGCTGTCATTGGCAAACGGCAGTGTGTGAGTAGCATCCAGACAGACCAATAAAGACCGTTTCTGCCAAAAGCGGCGCTTGGCAGTGGCGAGTTGTAAGCGCTGTATGCTTAAGTCAGCACCAATGATAGAGGCCTTAGGAAATAGATTTTGCAGCACACGCAGGTGCCTTGCATCGCCGGTACCGAGATCCATAATGCGAGTCGGCGGTTCCTTTAACAGCGCCAGCCGTTCATGCAGCTGTTCAACCACACTATCAAGCATTGATAAAGCCTGCGGCTGCTGTGGGCGCTGCAAGGTTTTAGCAAGCAATCGCATATCAGGTGCTAAGCCGTGCAAATCTATTGGGTCCACTAAATTTTTCTATCTCTAAACGGTCGTCAACGACCTACCTCGGTAATTCTATAACGACTGCATGCACACCAGTGATCTAACTGCCTGAAACACTATAGGTTTGTGCTTATACGTTGAGCACTTTTAGTGAATGACGCCGCCGTATCCTTCATACTGTGGTTTTCACTTTTTCAGAATGCTAGCCATGCAGCTCAGTGCACTTTTACTACTGCCGATAGCGGCCTATTTTATAGGCTCAATCTCGGCCGCCATCATCGTGTGTAAAATCATGGGCTTGCCAGACCCCCGCACTGAAGGCTCGGGAAACCCAGGCGCCACTAACGTGCTGCGAGTCGGTGGCAAAACGGCGGCAGGCATTACACTCGCAGGTGATGCACTCAAAGGCTTTGTACCGGTTTTTATAGCCAATTTACTGGGCGCTACCCCTTTAATTATCGGCCTTACCGCAATCGCTGCAGTCCTTGGACACTTGTACCCGGTGTTTTTTCAATTCAAAGGTGGCAAAGGTGTCGCTACAAGCTTTGGTGCGATCTTCGGTGTTACTTGGCTAGTTGGCTTATTAACGGTGGCAACCTGGTTGTTGTTAAGTTTTGCGTTTCGAATTTCTTCACTTGCTGCACTGGGTAGTTTACTGGCATTGCCGCTATTTCTGTGGCTAGTGACAAAATCCGCTGCATTGGTTGCGTGTGGGCTTGTAAT
>CALGKA010000046.1 GCA_937927895.1 uncultured Granulosicoccaceae bacterium
GCATCAGCTGTTATCCACTCTGAGAACATAGGCAATTGGCTGCCTGAGGTGGCTTGTCCAGGCATTGGATAGGTTTCATTAGGTTTCATCGTAAGCCTAACCGTGAATCTATAAGCAGTTACCTATTATTTACGGGCCGTCGAATTAACGCTAAGTCGCGACAAGAAAGGGTAGCTTGTTTAATTCCGGGTTAAGTCGTTATTTAGAATTAAATGGCAATGTGTTTACTTGTACTCATTGATTCAGTATATTTAAAGCAAGGTGTCGGAAATAGATAATTATCAAAACTAGTATTTAGTAGGATACTGCGCCTGTTTGCTATGAGAGGTATAGGAATGTCGTTTGAGAAAACGGGTACTCTAATTGTGGGGGGCGGGCAGGCTGGCATCGCCATGAGTGAGCACCTGAGCAACTGCGGGGAGCCACATCTAATACTTGAGAAAAGTCGGATAGCAGAGCGATGGCGCACCGAGAGGTGGGATTCTCTAATGGCTAACGGTCCGGCTTGGCACGATCGATTTCCAAATCTTGAATTCAGTGATGTTGCTGCTGATGGATTCGCCTCTAAAGACAGCGTGACGAGCTATTTTGAGCAATACGCGAAAATGATCAATGCACCCATTCGATGCGGTGTAGAGGTGCAATCGGTAAAGAAAAAACACGCGGCACACGGTTTTGAAATTAACACATCCGACGGTAAGTTCGAGGCGGACAATATTGTCGCGGCAACGGGCCCGTTTCAACGACCGGTTATACCACCGATCATTCCAGCCACCGCCGATATTCTGCAATTACACTCCAACACATATCACAACAGGCAACAGTTGCCCGAAGGTGCGGTGTTAGTGGTGGGTGCAGGTTCCTCAGGATCTCAAATCGCTGATGAACTGATGCGCGCCGGAAAAAAAGTCTATTTGTCAGTGGGGCCGCACCAAAGGCCACCACGCAGTTATCGTGGTCGTGATTTTTGTTGGTGGCTTGGTGTACTGGGTAAGTGGGACACCACAACGATGGAGCCAGGTAAAGAACACGTGACAATAGCAGTAAGCGGTTCACATGGCGGGTTTACCGTTGATTTTCGACGTTTTGCTATGAATGGAATGACTCTGGTAGGGCTGACTGAATCGTACAAAGATGGCACTGTAACTTTTGCCAAAGACCTTGCAGATAACATAGCCTCAGGTGATGCAAATTATTTATCTCTGTTGCAAGAGGCCGATGCCTATATTGAACGCAACGGATTGGACCTGCCGCTAGAGACCGAAGCGCATCGTATTGACCCTGATCCTGATTGCGTTACCAAACCGATTCGTGACTTAAATCTGAAATATGCGGGTATCACTTCTGTTATTTGGGCAACAGGTTACGGCGTTGACTACAGCTGGTTAGAGGCAGATGTTTTTCACGATAACGGCAAACCGAACCATGAACGCGGAGTTTCTAATGAACCGGGAATCTACTTTTTAGGTCTGCCTTGGCAGTCACGTCGTGGTTCTGCATTTATATGGGGTGTTTGGCATGATGCCAAGTACCTTGCTGATCAAATTGCTAAGCAGCGTTCCTACCTGAATTATTTTCCTGAAGCTTCAGTGCCAGATACTGCAGCAAGTTAGAGTAGAGACTACACATGACCCACAAACGAATTCGAAAGTTCAATACGAAAGAGACTTACCCGGAGCAAAAGCTCGACAATGATTTATGTCAGGCGGTGGTAGCCCGGGGAACCATGATCTTTCTGCGTGGTCAATGCCCGCAAAATCTTGATGATGCGCTGAACCTGATGAGTCACGATCCCGTTGAACAAACCCATAAAGTGATGCAAAACATAAAACAGCTAATTGAAGAGTGTGGCGGCAAGATGGAGCACCTGGTTAAAGTGGTTGTGTACATCACTGATGTACGTCATCGCGAAGCAGTCTACCGCACGATGGGTGAATACATTAAGGGAGTGCATCCTGTATCTACCGGACTTGTAGTTCAGGCACTGGCCCGCCCTGAATGGTTGGTTGAGATAGATGGGACAGCAGTCATTCCAGAAGATCAGTCTAACCAGAAATGAATTCTACCGAGTAGATAAACGATAGACTTATGCGCTTCACTATTAAACAGCTTGAGTATTTTGTTGCCGCCGGAGAGGTCGGGAGTATTAAGCTTGCAGCGGAAAGAATTGCTATATCTCAACCATCAATATCGTCTGCTATTTCATACCTTGAGTCCGAACTGCAGTTACAGTTGTTTGTTCGGCATCACGCTCAGGGGCTATCGTTAACTTCCAGCGGTCGTCGTATGTTGCATGAAGCGAAGCTGTTCCTGAAACAAGGGGAGGGGCTCTATGCTGTAGCCAGTGAATTAAATAATGAAGTTAGCGGCCAGTTGTCTGTTGGGTGCATGATCACGTTAGCACCTATGCTTGCACCGCAGTTATCTCACACTTTTACCCGTGAAAACCCTGGTGTCACGGTAGTGACCTCAGAAGGCGGACACGAAAATATGCTGAAAATGCTTCGGCAGGTGGATATTGATGTAGCGATTACCTACGATCTGCCTGCACCGGATGACATGAGCTTTGAAGCACTGGTAGATCTACCGCCGTATGTTCTGGTTGCCACCAAGCACCCGTTGGCAAAAAAACACGAACTTAGTTTAAAAGATCTTATCAACGAGCCAATGATTCTGTTGGATCTTCCGTTTAGTGCGCAATACTTCAGCTCTTTGTTTGAGAGTAAAAAGCTAATAGCTAATGTACATGCTCGCTCCAGCAATCAGGAAGTCGTACGCGCCATGGTGGCAAATGGTTACGGCTATACCATTGCTAATGTTCGGCCTAAAAGCCTCACTGCTTTGGATGGCCGCAGACTCAAGGCAATCAAGCTCACGGGTAAGCACAAGCCTATGAAGATCGGTATTATGACGTTAAACCAAAGTCGCAAGCCTTTGACCTTAATGGCCTTTGAAAATCACTGTCGAAGGCTGGTCAACGTCAAAAATATTCCTGGGATGTCTCAGGAGATCATGTAAGCATGGTTTATAAAAACCGTAGCAATGCGTACAAAATGAATTTTTTACCATATCGTGTTAGCGTTTAGTCTAACAAGATAAATTCGGAGTCGTATTTACATTGGCGAATACATCTGCACTTGAAGTAAGAAATGCTGTAAAGGTATACGGTGTCAAACCGAATGACGTGATCGCGCTAAACGACGTTTCTATTTCAGTAGAAAATAATGAGTTCTTCACACTGCTTGGGCCGTCAGGTTGTGGCAAAACGACACTACTGCGAATGATTGCAGGCTTCGAAACAATCACCCAAGGCAGTATTCGTTTGTTCGGTGAGAACATAGAGAATTTGCCTGCTAACAAAAGACCAGTAAATACAGTGTTTCAGCAATATGCTTTATTTCCGCATATGACGGTTTTGCAGAACGCCGCCTTTGGTCTAACGATGCTCGGCAAAAGTGACAAAGAAGCCAACTCGGTTGCCGGACGAATGTTAGAAATGGTCCAACTGGGTGGCTTTGCAGATCGCAAGCCTGGTCAATTATCCGGAGGGCAACAACAACGAGTAGCGCTTGCAAGAGCATTGGCGCCTTCACCGAAACTGTTGTTACTAGACGAACCATTATCTGCACTTGATTTAAAGTTACGCCACTCAATGCGAGTTGAGCTTAAACAGATACAAGAAGAAATGGGTATCACGTTTATCTTTGTCACACATGACCAGGAAGAAGCACTGACTATGTCAGATCGAATGGCGGTTATGTCAAATGGTGAGTTACAGCAAATAGGTACGGGCAAAGAAATCTACGAACAGCCCGGCAACCGCTTCGTTGCGGATTTTATTGGTGAAACCAATTTGCTATCGGCAACTGTTGAATCAGTCAAGGGCAGCCACGCGACCTGTGTGATTGGGAACAACACGCGACTGGAATGCGTAGTGTCAGACGCTATTGAGGCCGGTAGTAGCGCGCATATTAGTATTCGTCCCGAACGTATCTCTCTGGCTAAATCAACAGTAAGCTCAGCCGGCCAAGACACACTCACAGGCGTGGTAAGTCGATATGTCTATCTGGGAACAGACACGCAGTGCAAGCTCTTACTTGATGACGGTACAAAAATCAATTGTCGCGTGCAAAACGCACATGGGTCTACCACTGATCTTGCGGTCGGTGAGCGCGCATCAATACACATAGATCAGGGCGCGGCCCGCCTGTTGGTGAACTAATGGCAGGCCTGCCATCAAGTACCAGTGCCAAAGAAAAACCGTCAGCAGGTGTGTTCGACGGTATCGCAATTCGATTGCTTGCGCCATCGTGGTTAATGATCGGTTTTTTTCTATTAGTACCTGTGGCTATGATGTTGGTGTATTCGTTTCTGACCAAAGAGTTCAGGGGTGGTGTGATTTGGGAGCCTAGCCTCGCTGCATACGATCAATTTATATTTGATCGTGGACTATTTGGTGACGAGCCCCCGGTTATTGAATGGACGTACATTACAATTTTTGCGCGCTCCATCTGGCAGGCAGCTCTAGCCACAGTGTTGTGTTTAATCATCGGCTTTCCCACTGCTTATTTTATTGCGACGCGGCCTGCCAATACGCGAGGCGTATGGTTGTTTCTTATCACCATACCGTACTGGGTTAATTTGTTAATACGAACGGTTTCTATGAAGTTTTTAATTCGAGATACCGGGCCCTTGAATCAGTTCCTTATATCAACCGGCTTGATTGATTCCCCTATTCATATTGTGAATACCAACTTTGCTGTGCAGCTCGGATTGTTTTACTCGTATTTGCCCTTCATGGTGTTACCCATTTATGCGGCCGTTGAACGCTATAACTTCGCACTCTCTGAAGCTGCCTTTGACTTATACGCGAGCCGTTGGACAACACTTCGAAAAATTCTGATACCAGTTGTGAAACCTGGAATAATAGCAGGCTGCATTTTAGTTTTTATCCCGAGTCTCGGTGCTTTTCTCGCGCCCGATCTACTCGGTGGTGCAAAAACCTTCATGATCGGTTCGTTAATTGAAGAGCAATTTAAAGGCAGTGCCGGTAACTGGCCTTTTGGTGCAGCAGCCTCAATGATTCTATTGTCGATGGTGCTGGTAGTGTTACTGTTTTATGCACGCCAACAAACTCGCTCTATTAACGGTGCGCGCTGATGGCTAACACTACAACTGATGTTCGCCGCTATCCGGGTTTTTTAGCATTTACCATTTTGTGTCTGGTGCTTTTGTATACGCCAATGATAATTGTCACGATCTACAGTTTCAACGATTCCCCGTCTATAACCAAGTGGGGTGGTTTCAGCTGGCGGTGGTATCAAGATGTATTTTTCGGGATAGAGGCAGCCAAATTTAAAACCGCTGCATGGAATTCTCTTTCAATCGCCACAATGGCAGGTATATCTGCCACGGTTATTGCCACCTCCGCTGCCATTGGAATGATTCGCGGAAACTCATTTAAAGGAAAGTCTTTAAGCTTCGGGCTAATCAACTTACCACTGATGGTGCCGGAAATAGTCTCTGCAGTGGCAACGTTGATTTTTTTCAGCGCCATTGGGATTACACGTGGCTATTTTTCCATTCTGATTGCACACATGGTTTTCTGTATCCCTTTTGCCTATCTACCAATAGCAGCAAGACTAGAGGGTATAGAGAAAAGTTATGAAGAAGCTGCGATTGACCTCTATGCAACACGCTGGAAGGCATTTACCAAGGTGCTGATGCCTCTGTTGGCCCCGGGAATAATTTCCGGTTTCCTGCTTGCGTTTATCATTTCACTTGATGATTTTATTATTACCAATTTTGTGAAAGGTGCAGGTGTCGAGACTTTGCCAACCGCTATATTTGGCTCAGTTAAGCAAGGAATAAAACCTAACATAATGGCACTTTCAACCTTAATGCTATTGGTATCCGTTTTCTTTGTTTCTCTTTCCTATTATGTCAGTAAATTGGGGGAGCGGAGCAGATAGTCATGTTACGTATTTTGTAACACCAACATCTCAACTGGAGAGTACACATGAAAAGATCCTTCAAGCAAAAGTCGTTTCATCTGGGGGCTGTAGTTCTTGCAGCTGCATTGGCCACGGGCGCTGCGGGTGCTGCTGAAAAGTTATCTATTTACCATTGGTTTGAATACATGCCGCAGGAGTTGTTAAATAAATTTACTGACGAAACCGGTATTGAAGTCACCATGGACACCTTTGATTCAAATGAGGCCATGCTGGCTAGCCTCAAAGCCGGTTCGTTAGGCACATACGATGTTGCTGTACCCAGTGACTACATGGTGAAGATTCTACTCGACTCAGGAATGCTGCAGTCTTTCGAAAGTACAGAGCTTAAAAACTTCGATAACATTGACGGACCATGGAAAGATCCATCGTTTGATCCGGGGCGCAAACACTCCGTACCGTATCAGTGGGGTACGACCAGCTTTGCCGTTAATCGCGACGCTTTTAAAGGCGACATTAACACCACTGACATGTTGTTTGATCCGCCGGCTGAACTTCAAGGTAAAATCAATGTTCTTGATAGCCAGGGTGAACTGATATTAATGGCACAGTTGCATTTGGGTATCGATCAATGCTCCACCAACAGAGAAGATGTTAAAAAACTTGATGCACTGCTGCAGGCATCTAAAAAGAACTGGGTTTCTTTTAACTCAGATGGTGCTAAAGATGTACTCGTCTCCGGTGATGCAGCCGTTGGCCAGATTTTTAACGGCTATTCAACCAAGGCGCGTGAAGAGGGTGCCAATATCGAATATGCATTTCCAAAAGAAGGGTATGTTGCATGGATGGATAATGTCGTGTTGCTTAAGGACGCACCCAATCGTGCAGCGGCAATTGCATTTATGGATTTCATGCTAGAGCCAGAGAACGCTGCAGCGGTTTCAAATTACGCACAATACAAAGCAGGCGTTACCGGTGCGGAGGCATTCTTTGAAGACACTATTAAAAACTCTCCTGAGCTTAACGCACCAGACGGCGCCCCTGACGGTACATTTGTACAGGCATGTGATCAGCAAGCACAGGCTCTATACGATGCCGTGTGGACTCGTCTAAAGAAATAGAACTTAAGAGTCTATCGAGTGAGAATCGCCTGGTGCGACATGCACCAGGCTTTAATGGCATAGTTTTCCAGCCCTTCTATCAACGGTTGTTGCACAAATGAAAACCATATTTTCTGAAAAACACAATCTAAGAAACTCAAAAACGGAAATGTATGGCGGACAGCTTGTTGAACCTTTTGAAAGACCTTCACGCGCTGAATACATAATCAAAAGAGTGAGGGATCAAAACCTGGGCCCGATACTTGATGCTAGTGATCATGGTATGAAACCCATCTATAGAATTCATGGTAAAGGTTATGTTGAGTTCATGCAGGTGGCGTGGGAAATGTGGCAGGCCGAAGAGTTTCTTGGTGAGGCTATTCCAACAACGTGGCCAGCACGCCGTATGAGCCAACGCATTCCGAACTTTATTGAAGGCAAGCTTGGCTACTATGCCATGGCGTCAGAAACATCAATCAGTGAAGGCACATGGGAGGCGGCTTATTGGTCAGCCCAGGTTGCACTAACAGGTGCGGCACAGGTCCGGGCGGGAGATAAAGGTGTATTCGCAATGTGTCGACCACCAGGGCACCATTCAGCATTAGATATGTACGGTGGGTATTGTTTTCTAAACAATGCTGCGATCGCTGCTCAATCGTTTTTAGATCAAGGAGCAGCGCGAGTTGCCATTGTTGACGTGGATTTTCATCACGGAAATGGCACACAAGATATATTTTATAAACGAAACGATGTGTTGTTTGCATCACTACATGGTGATCCTGCAGACGCATTTCCTCACTTTCTAGGTTATAGCGAAGAGCAGGGTGAGGGCAACGGTATAGGATTCAATGTTAATTACCCAATGAAGCCAGGCACCGGATTCGATGAATGGCGGGCGGCATTAACAGACGCCCTAGCCAAAGTTAGAGACTTTGCGCCAGATGCGTTGGTGATATCACTTGGTGTGGACACCTTTGAAAACGATCCGATTAGTTTCTTTAAATTGAAATCAAAGGACTTTATAACCTACGGTAGTGATATAGCAAAACTACAGTTACCAACACTTTTTGTGATGGAAGGCGGTTACGACATTGATGAAATCGGAATTAACACAGTCAACGTGTTACAAGGCTTCAAAGGCGCATAACCATGGCACGTGATCCTCGTTACGATATCCTTTTCGAAGAGGTGGAGATTGGACCGCTAAAGGCTAAAAATCGTTTTTATCAAGTGCCGCATTGTAACGGCGGTGGGTATCGTGATCCGTCGGCTGCTGCTGAAATGCGTGGTGTAAAGTCTCAGGGTGGTTGGGGCGTTATTTTTACCGAACAGTGCGAGATGCACCACAGCTCTGAAATTACACCGTTTATCGAGCTGCGCTTGTGGGACGATGAAGATATCCCCCAGCTAGCGAAAATGTCAGATCGCATGAAAGAACATGGCGCGCTCGCCGGTATTCAGCTTGCCTATTCAGGTATTAATGGACCTAACCTTTACTCACGTGAGGTGCCATTAGCGCCAACCGCTTTACCGATACGAACTTTTACCAATGATCCGGTCAATGCCCGTGGGATGTCCAAACAAGATATAAAAGATCTGCGTCGTTGGTTTGTTAATGCGTTTAAGCGTAGCCAGATGGCGGGCTTTGATCTGGTGTGCCTATACGGTGCACATGGTTTTGGAATTTTTCAACATTTTCTATCGACTGCGACCAACCATCGCACAGATGAATATGGTGGCAGCCTTGAAAACAGATCCCGCTTTGTTCGAGAAGTTATTTCAGATGCACGTGACGCTGTTGGTGACAGCATGGCGATCACATTGCGGTTGTCTTTAGATGAAATGGTTGGTGAACTTGGCTTTGCGAACTCGGAAGTCCGTGACTTTATTGAAATGCACAATGACCTCCCAGACCTGTGGGACCTTGCACATGGAGCGTGGGAAGACTGTTCAGGGCCTTCAAGGTTTAAGGAAGAAGCAGCACAGCAAGATCTGGTAAGAGGAATAAAAGCCCTCACGGATAAACCAGTGGTAGGTGTTGGTCGATTCACGTCTCCCGATGTGATGGTCAAACAAGTGAAGTCAGGCATTCTGGATTTTATTGGTTGCGCACGGCCTTCAATTGCAGATCCATTTTTACCGAAAAAAATTGAACAAGGGCGTATTGAAGATATACGAGAATGCATTGGCTGCAATATATGCATAACCGGTGACATGACCATGTCAATATCACGCTGCACACAAAACCCGACGTTTATGGAGGAATGGCGAAAAGGCTGGCACCCGGAAGAAATGAATAAAAAGGGGATTTCCGAAAATGTATTGATTGTAGGTGCAGGGCCTGCCGGGCTTGAGGCGGCTCGTGCGCTATCAATGCGCGGCTATGACGTTGCTCTGGCAGAGTCAGGTATTGAAGTTGGCGGCAGAGTCAGACTTGAGAGCAAGCTACCAGGGCTGTCAGCATGGGGTCGGGTAAAAGACTACCGCGAATATCAATTGAGTCAGCGCAACAATGCGCAGATTTACTACGACAGCAAGCTGAGTGCAGAAGAGATACTGGAGTTTGGCTTTGAGCACGTCGCAATTGCCACCGGTTCTACATGGAGAAAAGACGGAGTCGCGCGCTTTCATGTTGTGCCAATGGCAATAGATTCTGCTATGTCAATCTATACGCCCGATGACCTTATGGCAGGCAATCTACCAACAGGCAATGTGGTGATCTATGACGATGATCACTACTACATGGGCGGCGTATTAGCCGAGTTGCTGGTACAAAAAGGTGCTGCAGTTACCATTGTCACGCCGGCAGCTTATGTGTCGGAGTGGACGAACAATACTCTAGAGCAAGCCGCAATTCATAAGAAACTGGCCAATCTGGGTGTTGAAATAGTGTTGAACAAAGGGGTCCGTTCTATAGCACCCAATGGCGTCAATTGTGAATGCACGTATACCTCAACAATTTCTAACATCGTCTGCGATGCCGTAGTGCTTGTAACCGCAAGGCAGCCCAACGATAGCGTTTGGCACGAGCTAAAGGCAAAACAAAATGAATGGTCTGATCATGGTATTAAAAGCATTAAAGTATTTGGTGATGCAGAGGCCCCCGGGCCAATAGCCTGGGCAACCTATGCAGGGCATCGTTATGCGAGAGAACTGGATGAGCCTACTATAGGCGACGCACTTCCATTCCGTCGAGAGATTACTGCGTTAAAAAACGTGTAGCCCTTCAAAAGTAAAAATTCGACTAGGCACAATTCATCGCGTTGTATTGGAGAGGAGCTCCATGGGGTCTACCATCGTATTCGTGCTCTCAAGAACAGCCAGTGTTCGAGATCGAGAGGCATGACAGCGGAGTGGCTCTTGGGGTTGGTGGCACATAATACTTATGCTCACTGGAGTTAAAATGCCGCCCTGTCGCTCTGCCTGGCATATAAAGGGGGAGTGTCTCCGTTATGGAAACACTCCCTGTTGGGGTGGGGTTGCGGGAAGGCTTGTTGCTGTAGCTCTAACGTATTACTGAGTAATAAGAAGAGTGTTGTTAACTTCCTCAACGCCGTCGATCATCGCAACAGCTTGAGCGATAAGATTGCTTTCGGTGTGTTGTTCGACAGTGCCATAGACTGTAGCAACACCGTCTACCAGGTCATAATGAACGTTAGTGGTGCTCGCACCTGGTACAGAAAGACTATGAGAAGCGTTGGCAGCACCAGCAGTAAGTAATAGAGCGGCGATTGCAGCAGAAGCGATTAAGTTTAGTTTTTTCATGGTTAATATCCTTGTGTAGTTAAAAAAGAAATTGTTTCGTTGGATGCTGTGTTGCGCTCCAATGACTGTAGTATCGGACCCCACTCTTTCTGTGGCTTTGCCTGAAATATACAAAAGTGTGATATTTGAATAAGTAACTGATTACCCGGGTAAATCATGGCAAGGAATATTTGGTTTAGTTGAAAACACAGGCATAAAAAAGGGAATGTCTCCGTTATGGAAACACTCCCGTTGGGGTAGGGCTTCGGAAAGTCCCTGTGCTAGAGATCTTACTTATTAGTGAGTCTTATAAATGAGTATGGTATGTATAACGATTGTCCTAACGAACTATGCGTTTGAGCATAGGTGTGTTTAGACAATTTCGCGCAATCGAGATGAACATCGTTGTTAGCCTGATATGCTCTAAAGGTGTAGAAGCATCGAATAAAAACAAATACATCAATTTACGTATATCAGATATTTCCGCCATCAACACCGCACATGATCTACTCCAATTGTTTTAGATTGAAATATTCAGCGCGTAGTACATGACCAGCCAAGTAAGCGCTGCCTGATTCCGTTTAGAGAATGACCGAATTTCTCACCAACGGTTAACCAATACAAATGTGTATTGCTTATATTCTGATGGGATTGTTGCGGGCGTGTGTTTTCGAGGCAAGGTGAGGTTGATGCGAATACTTGCTTTCGGACCCTCATCTGGCTCTTCAGCTCATCACCTGTTCTAATTTCTGTCAGTGTTGATTTGTTGCTACCATTCATCTCATCAATCCTTTCTGGAAAGAGCCTATCTCCGCGATCCAGGCGGGAGTTCAGTCCTGAAGCGATTTCGTTGACAAATGCTGCAGAAAAAGTCAGTTACATATAAGTTCAGGCATGCACCAGTTGTGCACCAACATGTCTTGAACACGTGCACCGGTTGTGCACCAGGCAAGCACCTCTTTGTTTACGTTTTGTTATTACGTGATATGTTGCTAAGCGAGTTGTAGGTTTGTTAAAAGAAACGGTGGAAATGAATTATACAAACAGCCTTGCTGGTTTGCTCGAATCGCACATGAAAAGTGCATCAATTGGCGATGCTCGTCTTGCCAATCAGATAAATGCAATGATGGATAATCCTTACTTCATTCACCGGTCTACTATTCGAAACTGGCGGACCGGCTCGGTAAAAAAAATCAATAATTGGCGGCAATTAGTGATGGTCGCGATTGCCCTAAGGCTGGATAAAACGGAGGCGAATGCATTGCTGGAAAATGGCGGTTGCCCGTCAATTCAGGCAATTAACGTAACGGCACAAGAAGCAGATCAAAAGCTATTGTCGTTTTGGCAAAACGACCTACCGCGACCAGCAGGTTGCACTACTACTAAAGATGAAGTTACAGATACTCTTTTATTACCGGCAATCGCTGAGAGTGAAAGCCGAGGGAGTAAATTCGGTCTGCCAAAACTAAATAAGCAGGCTCTGTTGGCTCCAGGCCTAGGTGCAGTACTGGTATTTTCATTACTGAGCCACCTTAATCTACTGCCCAAAATTAGTTTAAATAACTCTGGAAACCTACTCGTCAACTCCAGTTTCGATAACGGGTCTTTGGGATGGATAACCTATGTAAAGGACGCTGCATTAGCTGATTTTTCAGTCAGTGATGGAACGCTACGCCTGCAAATAAAACAAACAGCAAAAAAGAGCTGGCACATAGCCCTAAATCAGAGAGACATTGAGGTGACTGCAGGGGAAATATACACCGTCCGTTTTCGTGTTCGTGGAGTCCAGGCGACCAGCATGCAAGTCGATATTACCCGCGTCACTAATCCTAAGACGTCTTTAAGTTTTGAAAATTCGGGGCGAAAGATAGTCCCGATTCCTGACCAATGGACCACAAAGTTCATTGAGTTCGAGGTAATAGAAACGATTTCTCTAAAAGATGGCGGAGCCAGATTGTTTTTTAGGTTTGGCCGCTCAGAAAAAGGCTGGATTGAGCTCGATGATATTGAACTTTTCAAAGGTATCATCGAGCAACCCTCATCTGCACCATTTCAGAATACCGAAAAAGAGTAATGGGCATTCAAATAGCACACTGTTGTGTATCGGGTTATAAGTACGAAGACAGTAAAGTAAAACCGGTAGCGCCAAATATTATCGCCGCAAGTATATAAATTTTGATATGACAGGTTTTGTAGTAAGCAGATGCTGTTGGATGTGCAAACAAAAACACGTACCCACTATAGATAAACACACCAGAAAACCAACATATAATGACGGCTACAAATGCCGATTGTGCCGATGCTGTGTTAGGTGTTGCAATGGCAACCGTTGCAATCCAGGTGATTATGGCATTAGGATTGGATGCATAAACAAGCAAACCTTGCCCAAAAGCCTGGCGTGTAGGGTGTTGTTTATAAACATCTTCAATTTCACTTTTTGTATGACCCGCCAACGCTGAGTGTATTGAGAACAGAGAGAGACAAACCAGATATATTCCAGTCGCGATTTGTAACAGCGGGGTCAGAGATGACACAGCACTACGTGAAACGGCAATGGCGTAGGCTAAAACCAAACCCCAGACAAGACTGCTACAAAGCACCCCAAAAACATTGGCCATACCAAGCCGACAGCCTGACCGCATAGTAGTAGTTGCTATCAAAGCAGTGTTGGGACCAGGTGTGGCCGCACCAGCAAAGTAAGCTGTGCACGCAAGGATCATAGGTTCGTTTATCCAGGACATCTTGTCGTTTCATCCTTAGTAGCAACCGAGTCGCGAGGCACTAAAAATTGGGTGGTAGTGACAAGCGACTACGAAACACCGATTCTGTCGAATTAATCGGCGCGGCTAAAGTTCATGAGAACACCGGATATGCACCTGTGGTGAAAAGGTCGAATTTTTATCGCAAAGAAAGGTGTACCTAATGTGCACCTTCGCATCTACTTGATGCCGGTTCATTGGGGTTTTGCAAAATCCAGGAATGGCTTCTTAAGAGCAAGTGCTTGTGCAACGGAATGAATCGTTTAATTTAATATCTAGTTAATTGGTGATATATGCAGATGAAAACCTGGCATATTTGAAACACGGGCATAAAAAAGGAGTATCTCCGTACTGGAGACACTCCCGTTGGGGGTGGGGCTTTTAACAAGTCCCAGTGCTGGAGGTTTAGTTACTGAGTAATTAACAGAGCGTTGTTCACTTTATCAACCCCGTCGATATTCGCAACAGCTTGTGCAATAAGGTTGCTCTCGGTGTGTTGTTCTACAGTACCGTAGACAGTAGCGACACCGTCGACGACATCATAAAGTACGTTAGTGGTGCTAGCGCCTGGAACTGAAAGACTATAAGAAGCGTTGGCAGCACCAGCAGTAAGTAGTAGGGCAGCGATAGCAGCAGAAGCGATTAAGTTTAGTTTTTTCATGGTTAATATCCTTGTGAAGTTAAAAAAGAAATTTGTTTCGTTGGATGCTGTGTTGCGCTCCAATGACTGCAGTATCGGACACCACTCTTTCTGTGGCTTTGCCTGAAATATACAAAAGTGTGATATTTAGATAAGTATTTGATTTATGGAGAAATACATATCAAAAGAATTCTTGGTTTAGTTGAAAGCACAGGCATAAAAAAAGGAGTGTCTCCGTTCTGGAAACACTCCTGTTGGGGGTGGGGCTCTTGCAAGTCCCGGTGCTTACGGTCTAACGTATTACTGAGTAATTAGAAGAGTGTTGTTAACTTCATCAACCCCGTCGATCATCGCAACCGCTTGTGCAATAAGATTGCTCTCGGTGCGTTGTTCTACAGTACCGTAGACGGTAGCGACACCGTCGACAACATCATAAAGTACGTTAGTGGTGCTAGCGCCTGGTACTGAAAGGCTATAAGAAGCGTTAGCGGCACCAGCAGTAAGTAGTAGACCAGCGATTGCAGCAGCAGAGATTAGGTT
>CALGKA010000047.1 GCA_937927895.1 uncultured Granulosicoccaceae bacterium
GTCACCATGACAATAGCGCGTTGTTTTTCGGTGGCAAGCTTCCTGATAAGTGTAAGCATAGAGTGGCGTGTTTGTTGATCAAGTGCGCTAAAGGGTTCATCAAGTAAAATCACCTGTGACTGCCGCAAGATCGCGCGTGCAAGCGCGACTCTTTGTTGTTGTCCACCCGACAATAAACTTACGCGCGTGTGCGCAAAGTCAGACAGCTCAACTGTGTCTAGCGCTTCTTTAGCGAGTGTTACCTCGGATCCGCTCTTTGGGATTTTTGGGTTAATTCCCACTATTACGTTGTCTAATGCGTTCCGGTGTTCAAATAAATTGTTGCTCTGAAATACGGTTGTAACAGGTCTTTTTTCTGGCGCCAGGGATGTGAAGTTTCGATTATTCCAGTGCAGCGTACCGTGTGAAGGGATTTGAAACCCTGCAATTAAATCAAGCAGGGTTGACTTGCCGCAGCCAGAACGCCCGCTAACCCCTGCAATGGTTCCCGCTTTAAGCTGCAGTGTAAAATCATACAGCGTGCTGTCAGCGTTGTATTGAAATTGAACTGACTTAAGTTTAAGCATGGGGTTCTGCGCTTTTACGATACTTGGATATCAATAGAGGTAGCCACAAAAATACAGCTAGCGTAATGCATAGCATGATCAGGGCAATGCCTGCTGCTTCGTCTGTGCGGTAAGACCCCATTTTTTGATAAAGCAGCCAAGGCAGGGTAACGAAGTCTTGATTGCCGAACAAGGCGATAATGCCTAAGTCTCCAAGTGAAAAGCAAAACGCTAAGCTTGCCGCATAAGCAAGTTCTGTTTGTAGGAGCTGTGATTCAATTAGACGCCATCGTGACCATTTTTTCAGGCCCAAAGAAAATGCCAGTTTGTCGTATCGATTGGCAGCTTTTATCATTGCTGGTGCGAGTGTCCCGATAGCAAATGGCAAGACCATTAATACGTTGGCCGTCAATAGGGCGGCGACTGCCCAAAGGTTGTTGTTACCGCCGACAGTCTTTGCCAACAGAAAAAAGCCTAAGCCCAACACCAGTGAAGGTACTGCAAGGTATAAAGTCGATGAAAAACTTAAAAGCCGCAGTACGAATTTTGAGGTTTTGTATTTTCCAAGTCTCTGTGGTGTTGCAAGAGTAGTGTATGCAATGGCAAGACTGCTACTAATCAGTAGAACCAAAAGAGTGGAAAGCAGCGCAATGGTTAAACTTGTAATTAGTGCGCGCTGGAAGTTCGGGTCGCGGGCTATTTGGCTGAAGTCAGCAGCTAGTCCATCAACAATCACAGCCATGAGCGGTAACATGAAAATTAAGCCGAAAGCCAAAATAATGCAGACTTGAATGGCAGAGACTGCGAGAGAATCAGACCAGTTTTGCGATTTTGAATCAGTGTTTTCGATTAAGCGATTGTCTTTGCCGAATCGGGTGGTTGCTATCACTAAGGCGGCGCAAATCGAAAGTTGTGTCAGTGCCAACCCAAGCGCACGGCCTAAATTGAAGTCGAGTTTAATGGCTTCATAAATAGATACCTCGAGCGTGTTGTACTTTGGTGAGCCACCAAGCACCAATACAATTGAAAACGATGTAAAGCATAATAGAAATATTGTAACGGCAAGTGTTGGAATGCTGCTTGAGATAGCAGGTAGTTCAATCATTTTGAATCGTTGCCATGCATTCAGCCCTAAGCTTCGTGATAGCTTAACCTGCTGTGGTGGAATAGATTCAAATCGGTTGAGTAGTGTACGCGCCACATACGATGCGTTGAAGTAACAATGTGCGATCACAATGCCCGCCAGCCCGAAAATAAAAACATCATGCGTGGGCAGGTTGAAATACTGCAGGGACTTGTTCAGCCAGCCTGATCGGCCAAGCAGGGTAACAATGCCAAGTACCACCACTATGGTTGGCAATACGAGTGCGGAGGATAATAGCGCTACGTACAGTCGGCGGCCGATAAAGTGCCTGCGGTGGCTTAACGCCCAGCCGAGTGTGATGCCAACCAAGAGTGAAAGGGCAGTGGATAAGCCAGCTTGTAGCGTGGTCCACCCCAGTGTTTTATAAAGCCTTGGACCAACGCTTAAGGTACTTGTCGTCGGGTGTATGGCCAGTTGATAAAAAAGAACGCTGGCTAACACCAATAACAGGCCTGCAGTAAGCAGGCCTGGCCATAAAGATCTGGCAAATCGTTGCAGCTCAATGATAGAGGTAGTGATGTATTACAGCCTCTTATCTATAAGTTGTGGGTCATGAGTTGCAGGAGTTTACGCTTGCCTACTGAGCTAGCGTTTCTACCCACTGGTCAATCCACTGCGAGCGGCTTTTTTCAACTTCTACGCCGTCTATTAACAGTGTCTTTTCAGGCATATGTAATGAGCTAAAACCCTCGGGGAGCCCTTTCTCAGTAGTGGTTGCCGGGTAGACCCAGTTTGTTGTCGGGATAATATCTTGTACGGTATCTGACAACAGGAACTGCATAAACTGTTTGGCAAGTTCTTTGTTTTGAGATGACTCTACAATTGCTGCAACTTCTATTTGTAGGTAGTGGCCTTCATTAAAAGCAGCGGCGGCAAAGCGTGTGTCATCTTCTGCTATCTCGTGGTATGCCGGTGAAGTTGTGTATGACAACACCATGTCAGCTTCGTCCTTAAGGAACAGGCCGTATGCATCAGACCATCCCTTGGTAACGGTTACTATCTTTGGTGCTAACTGCTTCCAGATATTGTCGGCTTGGTCACCGTAAGCTGCTTGAATCCATAGCAGTAAGCCAAGCCCGGGTGTGCTTGAACGCGGGTCTTGAATAACGATTTTAAAGTCGTTTGGTAATGCGTTTAGTTCAGCAAATGAAGCAGGTGGCTTTTCGACTTTCTCTTTGTTGTATACAAACGAAAAATAGCTGTAGTCAAATGGTAGGAAAGTGTTGTCCGTCCATGCGCCGGTAGGTAGCGTCAGGGCTGCGGTGTCGGCGCCGTGTTCTGTGAACAGGCCGGTCTCGCGGGCAGCTTCGGCAATATTGGTATCAAGGCCAAGCACAATATCGGCTTTGGTTTGATCGCCTTCAAGCTGAATTTTTCGCAGTGCACCAATCGATGAGTCAGCGGCCACAAACTGCACGTCGCAGTTGCAGGTTTCTTCAAACGCTTTCTCTATGCCTGGTGCCGGTCCCCAGTCTGCAGCGAATGAGTCGTAGGTGTATATGGTTAGGGTGTTGTCTGCAGCCAGTGCTGGTGTTGCCACAAGTGTGGTGGCAAGCGCGCACGCTAAAGTGGTGGTGCGTAGTAGTGATGATTTGATTAGATCTGTCATCGTTGGTCTCCGGTTAGAATTGTAGACGCAGGACGATGCAGAACGAGCCATGAGGGTATGGGTCGGTGCTCACTTCCTACGCCAGCATTATCTGGTTCAGGTTCAATGGGTATTTCTCAGTAACACGGTTGTGTTACACCCCAGCGAGTAATGTGTTTATCATAACCAATGTATGTCCCGTTGCCTACTACACAAGCTGATTTATGCCCGAAATTATGAAATTTGACGATCCGGTTCTGCTAATTGGTGGTGGCGAGCACTCTATTGGGCTTCTCAATCAATATAAGCACCTGCCAATAGTGGCGGCGGACGGGGGTGCTAATCACCTGCGTGAGTTGCTGGGCAGTGCTGCGGTACCAAAGCTAATTTTGGGTGATCTAGATTCATTAGATGACAGAGAGCACTGGGAAAGCGTCACGCATGTGCAAAAGGTAGCAGAACAAGATTCAACCGATTTTGAAAAGTGCCTGTATTCGGTGGATGCTCCCTTTTTTATTGCAGCGGGGTTTTGTGGCCGCCGATTAGACCACACACTTGCGGCATTGCATGTGATGCACAAATACAGCAATGATAAAAGAGTCATTCTTACTTCTAGCCACGATGTCTTGTTAGTCAGTAGTGAGTCAGTCATCTTAAACTTGCCAGCAAAAACCAGAGTCTCTATCTATCCGCTGTCTGCTGTAACGTTTGCATCATCTGAAGGATTGCAGTACCCGCTAGACGGCTTAACGCTCACGCAGGGTGTGCAAATTGGAACGTCTAATAGTAGCGTTGCAGATACAGTAGAAATTAATCCTGTGAAAAACAGCGGTGTCTTCGCGATAATGTTGCCAATTGATTGTGCGTCTGCAATCGTTGAATGGTATAGCGCTTAGGCTTAGTTCAAAAGGTTTATGTGTGTAGCGGTAAGTACACAAAAGGAAGGGGTTATGTACAAAGGCCAGTGTCATTGTGGGGCGGTGCAATTTAGTGTTGCAGTGGCGCCTAAACAACTTGTTGATTGCAACTGTTCGATCTGTCGTCGTCTAGGTGCGTTGTGGGGGCACGTGGTTATTAGTAGCGTTAGTATTGTAGCTCCTGAAAATGGCACCATTAGTTATGTGCAGGGTGATAAAACACTTGCTATTCAGACTTGCAGGCAGTGCGGATGCACCACGCATTATGAGAGCTTACAAAAAGACGGTGAGATTATGGCGGTGAACTTTCGCATGTGTGACCC
>CALGKA010000048.1 GCA_937927895.1 uncultured Granulosicoccaceae bacterium
TGTGGTTACTAAAAAAAGACGCAGTTACTTCAGTTATATTTTTAAAGCTAGTAAATACCGAAGCATCAACTTCTTTAAACCCTCGCTCACGCTGGCGGGCTTCCCTTGACAGGCCGCGTTTTTCAAAAAACAACGAAAATCGCGGGTACAGCATCACTTCGTGAGTGTCGGCACTCTACGTCGTTTTTTTTGTTTCCGGGCAATTGAAAGGTTTGTGGTTCGCGACGCTCAGTAAGGTTCGGGGCCTTGGATGTTTTTCGAGCTCGTGTTTGCAACTATTACTGATGCTCTATCCGACTTATTAGCTTATAAACGATTATTTAAGTTACCAAGCTGTTTATAGAGTCCGCTCGTTATCTTTTTTATTTAGGAAACCCACAAGCGTAAGCGTGGGGCTTCAAAACCGAGAAGTTTAATTATTATCTAACAGTAAAAAAAACACCGCCCTAACACCAAATACAGCTCGTCATCCCTTAAGGAAGCCTGCTAGCGTTAGCGAGGGACTAAAAGGCCGTGAAGTTTAATAATTATCTAACCTCAAAAATAACACTGCACCTACATAAACCATCGCTCGTCATCTTCTAAGGAAACCCACAAGCGTAAGCGTGGGACTTCAAAACCGTGAAGTTTAATTATTATCTAACAGTAAAAAGAACACCGCCCTAACACCAAATATAGTACGTCATCTCTTACGGATACCCACAAGCGTAAGCGTGGGATCTAAGAACAGAAAAGTCTACGGTGTTATCCAGCTAAAAAAAGAAAGCCGTTCTAGCATTTTTTCGCTTCTATCTACACCCACCACCACTAAATACCCCCAACACTAGCTGTGTCCAGCACCTTGTTTTACACTAACGTTTTCCTCAGGCGTTCACATGTTCTTGTCGTTCTCACTGCCTCATATCTACAACCGCTTACTGATAGCCGTCGTGCTGTGCCTTAGCGCTGCCAGCTGTTCGCGTGAGGTGCCTGTGCTCACTGGCGATACTATGGGAACCACATACAGTGTTATCGTGCCACAGCTTAAGGCCTCCGATCACGAGGCGCTTAGGGCTGCTGTCGAGGCGGCGCTTTTGCGGGTTAATTCGGCTATGTCTACGTGGCAGGGTGACTCTGCGATTTCTTTGTTTAATGAAGATACTGGCACTGATTGGGTTGAGGTTCCTGCAGACTTTACGATTGTTGCAGCGGCGGCTGTTGAGCTTGCGTCGGCTAGTGGTGGTGCTTTCGATCCTACTGTTGGGCCTTTGGTTAAGCGCTGGGGGTTTGGCAAGGGGCAAAGCGATGAGCTTCCCACTGCTGAGGAGGTGACGGCTATCGTGCAGCGGGTCGGGTATCGGCATTTACAAGTGGATACAGATAATAATGCACTCAAGAAATCCCGTGGTGACTTACAAATAGATCTGAATGCTATTGCGAAAGGGTACGGGGTTGACCTATTGGCGGCTGAGGTAGAGGCATTTGGCTATTCAAATTACTTGGTTGAAATTGGTGGCGAGTTAAGGGTTAAGGGTCGAAATGCAGATAATGATCCGTGGCGGATCGGGGTTGAGCGGCCTGCGGTTGATGTGACAAAACTTGCTGCTGACAGTCCCTCTTTGGGGCTGTTGCTTGAAAGTGGTGGGGTGGCGACTTCCGGTGATTATCGCAATGCGTTTGAAACTGATGGTGTGCGATATTCCCATATAATTGATCCGCGTAGTGGGTATCCGGTGAGCCACGGGCTGGCATCTGTGACGGTGGTGGCTAACACTACGATGCAGGCTGATGCCTGGGCTACGGCATTATTGGTGCTTGGTCCTGATGAGGGGTTGGCATTGGCTGAAAAGCACCGCGTGGCTAGTTACTTTATAGTCCGTGAAAGTCAGGGGTTTCAAACCTTTGCTAGTACCGAATTCGCAAAGATCGCCCTATCTGACTAAGTTTGTGCCGGCGTTACGCGCTCGTGAAACACCAATAGATAGAACCGTGGGTACGGTACTATTGCACTTACGGCAGACAGTCCCTATAAAAGCAGTATCGATATACACTAAACCCTTTGTCGGCTCGGCCCAATAGTTGGGCACTAGCCGCTCGCCATCCCCTAACACACCGGAGCCCCGATGCCTCAAGCTGCATTTGATGAAGTCAGACGATACCCTATTGAATCGCTAAATCTGGAGTACCAGGAGTACAAGCATCAAAAGACCGGCGCGCGTCATATTCATCTGGCGGCCGATGATGATCAAAACGCTTTTTTGGTCGCGTTCCTTACGGTGCCTCAAGATTCAACCGGTGTGGCGCATATTCTGGAGCACACCGCTTTATGCGGCAGTAAGCGGTTTCCGGTGCGTGATCCGTTTTTCATGATGATGCGGCGTTCCTTGAATACCTTCATGAATGCATTTACCTCTAGTGATTGGACTGCCTATCCATTTGCAAGTCGTAACCGCAAAGATTATTACAACCTTCTTGATGTCTACCTTGATGCGACTTTCTTCCCCAACTTGGATGAGCTCGACTTCAGGCAAGAAGGGCATCGCCTTGACTTTACCGAACCAGGCGATACCAGCTCACCGCTCACGTATAAAGGCGTTGTGTTTAATGAAATGAAAGGCGCCTATAGCGCACCTACTGCGCGTTTGATGAAGCAGTTTACCAACGCACTTTTTCCAAGTATTACCTACCATCACGACAGTGGCGGTGACCCTGCCGTTATTCCCTCACTAACATGGGAGCAACTAAAAGCTTTTCATGCTCGGCACTATCATCCATCTAATGCGGTTATGTTCACTTACGGTGATCTGCCTGCATCAGAATTACAGAAAAAATTTGAAGAGCGCGCGTTGTCAGAGTTTGATCACTTAGATGTTTCTGATCTAGCGATCCCTGATGAAAAAAGATACACAGCACCGCAAAACATCACCACCAGCTACCCTTTGCCTGAAGGGTCTACTAAAGGCAAAACTCATGTAGTGTTAGGTTGGTTGTTAGGCAGAAATTCAGATATGCGCAAAGTAATGGAAGCGCGTGTGTTATCAGATGTACTCCTTGATAACAGCAGCTCGCCGTTGCGCCATGCACTAGAAACCTCTGACCTTGGGAGTTCACCTTCACCATTGTGTGGTGTAGACGACGACACCCGTGAGATGGGCTTTGCAGCAGGTATTGAAGGTACTGATCCCGAGCGCGCAGATGAAGTTGAAGCGTTGATACTAGGTGTACTTAACGATGTTGCAAAAAATGGGGTACCAAAAGAAGCAGTAATGTCTGTACTGCATCAGCTTGAACTTACCCAGCGTGAAGTCACCGGTGATGGTTTTCCTTACGGCTTGCAACTATCGCTACGTGCGCTCACACCAGTATTGCATGGTGGTGATCCAGTGGCAGCTCTTGAAATTGATGATCTTCTAGCGCAAGTTAGAAAAGACGCTGAAGACCCACAGTTTATCCCGCGCTTAATAAAAGAATTATTATTGGATAATCAGCATCGTATTCGTTTAACAATGGCTCCAGACCCTGAACTAACCACCAAAGAAGAGGCCGCTGAAGCTGCACAATTAAAAGCGCTCGATGCAAGTGTTGATGATTCAGAGCGTACTCGCATTGCACGTTTAGCAGCAGAGCTGGAAGAGCGCCAATCAAGTGCTGATGATCCAGAGCTTCTGCCGCGCGTGACTTTAGATGATGTTCCCGAAGATCTAAAATACCCGGTGGGTGAGCCACGCAAGGTTGGTTCAATGCCGGTATGTTGGTATGGCGCTGGTACTAACGGTATGGTCTATCAGCAACTCGTTACGCAGCTTCCAGCATTTGATGCGGAACTTACCAAAGTGCTACCGTACTACGCAATGGCATTGGCAGAAGTCGGAAGTGCTGGTCGTAACTACATGCAAACGCAAGCTGAGCAAGCTTCAGTACTAGGCGGATTAAGCGCACGAATATCGACACGAAGCGTATTGGGTGATACCAACAGTATGCATGCCGTTATGGTTATGGCATCCAAAGGGCTTAATCGCAATACCGATCACATCACGCGCTTAATCGAAGAGACCATTGAATCGCCTGACTTCTCTGAGGTGGATCGTATCAGTGATTTAATTTCACAGGCGCGTGCACGAACAGAAAGTTCAATTACCGGGCGAGGGCATTCTTTGGCATCTGCCGCGGCCAGTAGCCGCATGAGTGCATCCGCTGCGTTAAATAATCAGTGGAGTGGTTTGCAAGCGATTGTTGATCTAAAGGCTATGGATGATGTAATCCAGCAAGACAAAAACGCATTGCAACAACTAACAGAGAAATTCCGAACCATTCACGAGAGCATACGCAATGCACCAAGAGAATGGTTAGTCGTAAGTGAGGAAGATCAGCAAGCCGCTATAGAGGCAGCAATTAAAAAGAGTGGCCTTAATGCAAATCAACATGCGATAGAGCCATTTAACTTTCAAGTAGAGACCGCGACAGTCAAGCAAGCGTGGGCCACCAATGCACAAGTTAACTACTGTGCGCAAGCGCATGTCACCGTGCCTTCAGGGCATGAAGATGCAGCGGCGTTAACAGTACTGGGTGAATATTTGAGTAACGGTTTTCTGCACAGTGCTGTGCGAGAGAAAGGTGGCGCTTATGGTGGTGGTGCAGGCTATGATGGTGAAAGCGGTGCGTTCCGTTTTTATTCATATCGTGATCCACGCTTACAGGAAACCTATGCTGATTTCGATGCATCAATTGCATGGATGTTAAATGATACCCACGAGGAACGGCTTCTAGAGGAAGCAATCCTTGGGATAATAGGAAGAATTGATAAGCCCGGTTCACCAGCAGGTGAGTCTATTGGCAATTATTACTCGACACGTTTTGGTAGAGGTGCTGATTACACGCGCCAAATCCGCAAGCGCATTTTATCGGTAACGTTTGATGATCTAAAAAATGTAGCTTCAAACTACCTGGCTTCCGAACACAGCGATAGTGTTAGTTATGCAGTGGTTGGGCCGGCTGAAAAACTTGAGACGTTAGAAGGCTTTGAGCAGTTTACTGTATAAGCGTAGTTTAGCTTGAATATAAACAGCATACATTCGTGTGCTGACATTGCTTGCAAATTGTTAAGCTGCAGTAGGCGGGCAGTTGGCGGCCAGAGTATTTGGCGGGCAGTGGCGGTTAGAGTGGTTGGATGAAAATAGCATTTGTCCTTGTGTTGGCATGTCTAGATAAAACGTCAACTGTTGCTGTGGGTTGAACAACTTGCAATCTAAACGTGAGGGATTAAAAACTAACTGCGTATGTTTCTGGAGCCTGATTGCGTAAAGGTCGAACGGCTTTCTATTTAACTGCTGCTATTTAGCTGTTGGTTGTAAGAGTTAGAAAAATGCACATCCGTGTGCTCGCGTATCTCCGTAACCCGCGCGGTCGTTTGAGTTGCCATGTATTGCATGGCATTTACGGCCGCAAGAACACTTAGGTAGACCACGTAGTAGAGCATAATAGGTTTTCAATATATGTCGATTACCCAAGAGGGGCATTGATATTTTGATGCTTTTGTGCTACGGAATTGTCGAGCAATGGGAGGGACAAACGCTATGT
>CALGKA010000049.1 GCA_937927895.1 uncultured Granulosicoccaceae bacterium
GACTATCACCATGCGAGGCAACATGATAAATCGCACCGGGTTATTCTATTCTTGAAGGTCTTGCCATACCGCTTCACCATACTTATGGTATCTAGTAGCAGCACAGCGTGGAAAGAAAATTTCTCCACTCTTAAAAACCGGGCGGATCAATCTAAAAATAGTACTTCTTACTGCCATACTGGTTTCGATAACTACTGAAAAGCTAACTTCATAATTAGACTACAACACATAGGCTTACTCAGCAACGTGGCAATGAAAGACGTGGCCCCATATGTTTTTCTTTGCAAGACCTGCCCCTAACTATGACCCTCACTGTAGGCCTGATATTTGTGGGTTCTCTTAGCAAACTTCTAATTAGTGCCCATCCATAAACGACTGCTACTGCGGTCGCCTCAAGCACGCAATCTTTCGACTACCTCATGCGGTTATTTAGAACGACTAAACGCCCACATGTGGTAGCCGAAATCTCACGCACTTGAGACAACCTCGCTACGCATTGTTTATGGATGGACACTAGCTAACTTAAATCGTATGGCAGCGTGTTCTGCGACTATAGTTGATAAGTACTCTTAATCGAATTAACGTTTAGCAGTGAATATTAAAGACTTAAGGACATATTAGTATGAGTAGAGAGATGATCATCAGTAACCTGGAGTATTACCCGGGTATGAAAATAGAGCGTCACATAAGCCTGGTGCAAGGAAGTTCCGTACGCTCCAAGCATGCTGGTCGTGACTTTATGGCTGGTTTAAAAAGTATTTTTGGCGGTGAGCTTTTAGGCTATACCGAGCTACTACATGAGTCCCGTGAAGAGGCAGTTGAACGTCTGATTCAACAAGCCAGGGGTGTGGGTGCTAATGCTGTGCTGAATGTTCGATTCTCAACGTCAAGCATTGCCGCAGGCGCTGCTGAAATATTTGTCTATGGTACGGCTGTATTGCTGGTTGAAGAGTCATGATCGATCTGGTTTTATTTGCAGTGTTGTTGGTGCTCGGTTATGGATTTGGTCAACTCAGTGAGAGGCGGCACTATAAGTCAATCCAGAAGCGTGAGGCGGTGTTAACGGCATTACCGGCGGTTGCTACAAAACTACCGCCCGCCGGTTACTATGAACAAACGATGGTCATGGGCAGTGTTGTAGTAGCAAGTGATTATTTCAAATCGTTTGTTGCAAGCTTAGTCAATATTTTTGGCGGGCGGGTCAGAACGTTTGAACCCTTATTAGACAGAGGCAGACGTGAGGCGATGTTGCGCTTAAAACAGGAGGCCAAAAAGCAAGGGGCTGAAATGGTCTTTAATGTTAAATACGAAACATCGCGCATCGGTGGCAAAGTTGCCACTATTGAAGTACTTGCTTATGGCACTGCGCTAACGAGTAAAGGACCAACCTTGGAAGAAGTATCATCAACACCAAAGGCTACAGCTCATGCCACGGTTAGCGGTGAGCATTACTTTAGTTGAGCATAACGAAACAATACTGGTATTTGTAAATGCAATATCAAGATCGCACACCGCCTGACGGTATTAACACGCCGGGGCGTCATCCCTTACGTGAGTTCTTACGCCTTAGCTTAATGGCGATACTCGCCGTTGTGGCGCTTGGTTTTCTACTTAACTCAGCCGGTGGCACGTTAGCTGGGCTAATCCCCTTTAAGTACGAGCTTTGGCTTGCTGAGCGTATTGATAATTCTTCAGTGAGTATTGGTGAGGCCTCTCCGTTTGAGCAAAATATCACTAATCCTGAGCTACAAGACTACCTTCAATTGTTGGCAGATCGGGTCACTGAGGCAATGGAAATTGAAGACTCTATGCCAATTACTTTGCACTACAGCAACGATGAACTTGTCAATGCGTATGCAACCATCGGTGGTCACGTGTACTTTTTTAAAGGGCTTCTGAGTCTGTTGCCGCATGAGAATGCGTTGACCATGCTTATGGCGCATGAGTTTTCGCACGTGTCACGCCGACATACCGCCAAGGGATTAGGTGGCGGCTTGGCAGTGGCAATGGGAACTTCACTATTTGGATTAACCGGTGATAACGGGTTGTTTAGTTTTGGTACAGCGCTCTCCTCTACCAGTTTTTCTAGAAAAATGGAGACGCAGGCAGATGAAACTGCACTGGAAGCGGTTAATAAAATGTATGGCCATGTTGCTGGGGCAGGTGCCTTGTTTGAGGCTTTCATGCAGCAACGTGACGCCGATGCCAATACGAAATTTGACAAGTTCTTATCGACCCATCCACTAGATGAGCAAAGAATACAGAAAATTAAAGACCTTGCCATTGAGCGACAGTGGCAATTAGAAGGAGAGACTACACCATTACCTGATGACTACAGAAATTGGATGCGCTGATGTTAGAATGATGCCCGGCTGGCTCGTTTATTTGGCTATCTTTAAATTGTTGTGAGTAGCTTGGTATGAGTCATCAACTGCCGGTGATTCCCTTTTTATCGGGTGAACGTTTGAAGGTTCGTCTTCAGTGCTGGTTTCACATAGTGCAAGTTGCGACCTTAAATTGATAACGCAGGTATGTGCGCTGGAAATCAAAGCGTGCATCTCATAACTGTCACTACCGCTTTTATCCATATCAACTGCAGCAGCACTTATTCTACGTATTAGTCGGTGGAGTCCGTCGCAGGTTGCTTGTGCTTCTTTTAATGCCGGTGAATTTCGCATGTTGATTCTTCTTTAGCTTAGCCGTGATCCGCTCAGTTATTTTCATTGTTTGAGGCCGGACAGTTAAAGCTATAGCGTAGTTTTTGCATATTGCCACTAAGACCACTGAAATATAGCGCAATTTATATGCAAATTAATGAGATTGCGCCAATTTACGGCTAAAGCTTCTTAAGATTTTTACAGTACTGCCGTCACAATAGGCCTAATCGTACGAACGGCATGAGTTAAGGTTTTGAGTTTAATTTTTTAAGGGTGCGCGGGTATGGCGGTAGTAGAAATAAAGCGGCAGATGCGAGTGACATCTCGAGCTTGGCGCAAGCTGCTACGCAGGCAAATTAAACCAGCTGTAGCGTTTAGAGTAATATCTCGTAGCTGCTTGAAGGTATTGCACGCGTTGTCATTGCTGACTCTGCTTATTGTTGGAGGTAGCATTATCGCTACCTTGATGGTTTCAACGCGTCTGGTATTTAAGTTACGTAAAGCCGCTAGCAGAAACTAGCGTTAAAATTAGCTGTTGGCAGCTGTAGCCAATGCGGTTACCTCATCCCATGCTTGAGCTTGTATCAATTGCTTAGGCGCAATCCATGAGCCGCCCACACAAATAACGTTGGGAAGGTTAAGGAAATCTTTGCAGTTATCCGAGTTTATGCCACCCGTCGGGCAAAACTTTATATCACCGTATGGGCCATTCAAGGCTTTGAGCATGGTGATACCACCTGCTGCTACAGCTGGAAAAAACTTAAGTGTATCTAAGCCTGCATGGCTTGCAGCTAAAAGCTCACTTGCAGTTGCGATACCAGGTAAGTACGGGATACCAGATTCCTTCGCTGCATCGAACAAGGGTTTGTGAAAACCAGGGCTCACCATAAAATCAAGGTTGAGGTCTTTGCAGCGCGCAATCTGTGCTTCTGTATTAACAGTGCCGGCACCGACAATGGCCTCAGGGACGTTTTCTTTTATAGCAGTCATAACATCAAAAGCTTCAGGTGTCCGGAGTGTTATCTCCAATACTGAAGCGCCGCCTTTGCATAGTGCTCTGGCAACATCGGGTGCTGTCGAGGGATCATTCAGTTCAAGCACTGGAATGACTTTTGAGACTGCAAGTAGCGAACGTATATTCATGTACTCAACTTTAGTTAGGTCTAATTGATGGATCGAACAAGCTAAGCGCGCCAGTTTCAGCGCTACTGACTGTGGCTCTCATGTTACTGAACAATAGACGACCATCTGTTTGATTGTCGGTGTTATTGTTTTTATAGTGTGCGCGGCTATTCCATTCTGATTCATCGATAATGACATCGAGTTTGCCAGTGCTGGCCTGCAAGCGAATGATATCGCCTTCTTTTATCTGGCCAAGCTTGCCGCCATCTGAGCACTCAGGGCTAACATGGATAGCTGCTGGTACTTTGCCAGAGGCACCTGACATGCGCCCGTCAGTTACTAGCGCTACGTGATATCCCTGATCTTGCAGCACACCAAGTGCTGGTGTGAGTTTATGCAGCTCTGGCATACCGTTGGCACGCGGGCCTTGGAATCGCACCACAGCCACCATGTCCTGCACCAACTCACCTGCCTCAAAAGCCTCTTTCAATGCCGCTTGACTGTGAAACACCTTGGCGGGTGCGCGCACCACCCGATGCTCTGATGCAACCGCCGATGATTTAATCACCGACCGACCCAAGCGACCTTCTAGCAACTGCAGCCCACCAGTTTTAGATACCGGCTCTGCAACCGATGCCACAACTTCAGCGTCGAGGCTCTTGCTCGGGCCGTCGCGCCAGCCGATGACTCCGCCATCCAAACACGGCT
>CALGKA010000050.1 GCA_937927895.1 uncultured Granulosicoccaceae bacterium
CCCCGCAGGGCAACCAGTGCAGGGACTCAGCGGATTGAATAATACCGCTCAGCGTACCGCTGCCCAATAGTCCGAAGTGCAACAGCATTAAAGTGATTTCCACCAGCCCGAATAGCGGGCAACCCAGCCCCCTCAACACAAGCAGTCTTAGAGTCGCTGTCAGTGTTAAGTGAATTCAAGTGTGTGTTAACGCCTTCCGCTTTTATGGTTTCGCCACAAATAAACGGCTTGCTTTCATCGAACCAGTTTTCAAGTCTTAGGTTGTATATAAGGTCGTTTAATTTTACCGGGTAATAATCAACCGGTGCTGGCTGTGGTACATCGACATCAGAGGTGCCTTCTAAGAGCCAGTCAGTTTCACCTTGATGCCATAAGATACCATCGAGTGAAGATTTATGTGGTAATGCATTGATTGCTTCAAGGGTTTTTTGTTGTGTGCGTGCCATGCCTTGATTGCCTTGATCCCAATGACCAATACCTTCACCGGGCTCTGATACCAGAATAAACCCTACAACAGCTGTTTCATCTAATGTGGCTAAGCGCTTGCCAAAGTGAAGTGCGAAGTTGTTATGCCTGTTTACAAGATCGGTTGCATCACCATTGCCTGGGTGCGCGCCGTTGTCCCATGATTGATGTAAAGCGGCCACTTGCCAGCCATTTCGTGTGTAGGCGAATACACGTGGATGCGGCGCATCAAGATCAGGTTCTACCGCGGTATTGGAGCCTTGTGTGTTTGATTGGCCCGTAACAAGTATTAGGTCTGTTATGTCAGATGGTAGAAACGCAGTCGCGTCAGGTTTTGGTTCTACAGTCTCCGGTGGTGTGGTGTCAGGCACAGTCGTTTCTGGCTCAGAGGTGTCTGGTGTAGTGGTAGCAGGTGTGGTTTCAGGCACAGTCGTTTCTGGCTCGGAGGTGTCTGGTGTAGCAGGTGTAGTGTCAGGTGCAGGTGTTTCTGGTTCGGTGGTGACCGGCTCTGTAGTATCCGGCACTGTAGTGTCTGGGGTGGTGGTCTCTGGTTGAGTAGTGTCTGGAGTTGTTGTTTCTATCGGTGTGCCACTAGCCTCAGTCGCGTTTGGATCTACCTTGCAAGATGCATTGTTCTCCCATCCCCAGCCATCGTTATCATCATCGACGGCAGCAGAACTGCAATAAGGTTTAGTGGTTTGTGTGGTCTGCGTTGCAACTGTGCTGCCCGAAACAATGCAACTTGCGTTGTTCTCCCAACCATAACCGTCGCCATCTGGATCAGCGTCTGCTGATTGGCAGAGTAATCTGCCACTATCATCGGTTACAGCAACATAATTGGAATCTTGAGGTGTCGGTGTGTCAGTACTGCTGTCTGCGCCGATTTTACAACTGGCGTTGTTCTCCCAGCCCCAACCATCGTTGTCGTCGTCGCTGGAAAGGTATTGGCAATAAACCACTTCTGGTGCTGTTTGTTCAGAGACGGCAGCTTGAGTACCCTCAACAATACAACTCTGGTCGTTTTCCCAGCCCCAGCCATCGTTGTCACTGTCACTGCTGGCGAATTCGCATACGGGAGTGGCGGCGTGTGTGAAAGATGGAATTATCAATAACGTAATGGCAGATAGGCTTGCGACAAAAATCCCTGCTGTACCTATTCCCCGTAAATAGCATCGAAGCATAATTGAATTCCTTACCAATAAATTAAACGACTGAGTACAGCATGAAGTGAGTGGATTTGGTGACGACCGAATTTTAAGTGTGTTCCTGTGTCATGACAATAAAATATCATTACAATGTACTGTTTATAATTAAATTGTATAGGGTGTCGTTGACGTGTAATGCAGCGAGTGCAGTTGTCTACATCTAAATATTTAGATTCGGTTGATAAAAAATATTTTGGTTTTAATAACATCATTTGTTTATCTCGCAGATCGGCTAATTGATTGGAGATTTCTTCAGAGTAAAGTACTAGTGACTATAGTAAATCCTGGTTGTAGTGTGAGATTCGAACGAAGTGTTCTATGCGAATACATCTGAAGAATCAAAGAGAGTATAGGGAGCTGTTGCAAAAAACTTGCTGATTTGTCGTTGGCGTCATTTATGAGGCGAAGGTTTGTGGCTAGAAGTTGGCTTTAGTGTTGGCGAAATTCCATTCCTACCGTGCTGGGTTTATTTTGGGTGGAAATGCTAACTATCGTGAATTCGTAAATATTCACATTGTCATGACATTAAACTTGCATACGTCATGACATAAAGATATCCTGAATCAAAGTAATTTTTTACACTCTGTTCGCTCGTAGCGGTATACAGTTAGTCCTTAATAATTAAGTGATGCATAGCAGGTAATGGTATGAAATATATAGGAATAAGACTTCATTGGCAGGCTTGCGCTGGTCTTGCGGGGATGTTTATCTTAGCTTCCAGTGCTTCAGCACAGGTAGTTTTGCCTCAGCAGGAAGGCAATTGCCAGTCTTGTCATTCAGCGGAACCGGCAACACTTGCCAATTTGGTCATTGACGAAGTTTCTGGATGTGACTACTCCAACGCTGACCTCTTCGGTGGCTGGGGTTGGAATAACGACTTGGGGCAAAGCTGTCCGCCATTAGATTCAGCGGTGGTTGCTGGTGCTTATGCACATGATAACTCCGCCCCACAAGCCACGCCTGTCGCAACAGTGGGGTGTGATTACAGTAACTCAGACATGTTTGATGGTTGGGGTTGGAATTCAGCGCTCAGTGAAAGTTGCCCACCGCTTAGTGGCAATCAACCTACTGCAAACCCGGAACCTACAACGCCTGCTGTAAATGTATGTGTAGACAGTGATGGTGATGGTTGGGGTTGGAATGGCACTGATAGTTGTCGAGTAGGGGAAGCGCCAGTGGTTGCTAATGACCCGCTTACTCAATCGCCAGCCGTCGGTGCTTGTGTAGACAGTGATGGTGACGGATGGGGATGGAATGGCACTGATAGTTGCCAAGTCGGTGTAACACCGATTGTTTCTAACGATCCACAAACCCCTTCAAGCCCGGGTGCCGCCGAATGTGTTGATGCTGATGGCGACGGTTATGGCTGGGACGGTACTGACACCTGCGTAGTCGGCCCGACAACCCCCGTGGTTTCAACCCCGGTAGCGGGCGATTGTACAGTCCCTGCAGCAGGCACTACTCGAGTTAGCTCAACGGGCCCTGTAAGGTCGACAGGCAATGAAGATTTCTACCCATCAATAGGGCCGCAGTGTGTTGTGCCGACTAACCAGTTTAATGGCCCGGGCTTAGGCTTCGGTGATTTTCTATTGGGTAACAACGCATGGAACGGTGATAAATCTACCTGGAATTGGTCGCAGTGTATTGCGCTTAGAGAAAACAGTGGCGGTACGGTTTCCCCCTCGTGGACATATGACTGGGGTGATGAAGATGCTTTGCAGCCAGGCTATAGGGAATGGGAGGTTAAGTCATACCCTGAGATCCTTTATGGTTTTAAGTCTAATGACGAAGCATCGGCACCGTGTACAACGACAGGCTTGCCCATTAAGTACTCAGATATGCCAGACATAGATATTGCGTATAGCTATACCGCTACCCAAACCAACAACCGATCTGGTGATTTTGGTGACGAGAACAACAACCCAACACCTGTTACTGGTGGTGATCGTAATATAGCGGTTGAGTCGTTCTTGCACTCTTCATGTGATATCAAGCGAGGTTCAGAGTCAAACCGCGAGTTCGAGTTAATGGTATGGCTTGATCATGGGCCGGAGCGCCTGCCATCTGGCAGCCCACCGATTGCAACCTACACGGACTCTAATAGTCGAATTTATGATGTATATGTTAAGGGCCAAGCTGATCCGGGTTACATAGCGTATGTTGCTCGTAATGAAGTCACCAGTGGAACGTTGGACTGGGATGAATTTTTTACGGATGCTAAAAACAATGCTGGTACCTATGGTATCAGGCAAATCCAAGATAACTGGTGCTTAGCAAACATATTGTTTGGTTCTGAAATTTGGTGGGGTGAAGGCGCTTTCAGTCTAGATTACTACCAGATTACACAAAGTTATTAATTTGGATTTGGCAGTTTAATACTTAGAAGGTAGTTACTTAGTAGGTAGTTACAGTGGTAACTTGGGGAGTCAATTTTGGCTCCCTTTTTTTTTTGTTTTTTTTAAGAGCTATGGCTGTGTTCAGTGACCTATTTGAAGCCAGTTAAAAAGTAAACTTCAAAGTTTTTAAATCCCTCGCTAACGCTAGCGGGCTTCCTAACGAGCACGTCAAGCGCTCTTGCGGAATCGCCGGACTTCCTGACGAGTGTTTCTCATCCTCTGCTTAACCATGAAAGCGTCACCACCACCTTTATACATCACGACAACGGCAGTAAAAATTGTATTCCTATCCCGGCTACCGCTGCTAATAATAAAATTTTACCTATTCCCCAGTTGTAGCCAAGCGCTAACACTGCACATACGGCAGTAAGCACTGCCACTCGCCAATCTAGCGTTGCCCAGTCGGGTAACCAGGTGTTTAACACACCGTTCTGGTGATGCTCAACTGAGCTAAAAAACACATGCATTGCAAACCAGATTGAAAGGTTAAGAATTACGCCTACCACCGCTGCCGTGATCGCGGTTAAAGCGCCCCGCAATCGTGGATTTTTGGAGAGCCAGTCAATGTAGGGAGCACCGGTAAAGATCCATACAAAGCAAGGGATAAAGGTAACCCATAGCGTGACAGCGGCACCCGCACACCCGAGCCAGAAACCACCTTCTCTGAAGGCGGCAATAAACCCTACAAACTCCGTTACTAGTATTAAAGGGCCTGGGGTGGTTTCGGCGAGGCCTAAGCCGTCCATCATTTCACCGGTCGTTAACCAACCGAACTGTGTGACAACGTCTTGCCCTAGGTAGGCTAGTACAGCATAAGCGCCACCGAACGTGACTACTGCGAGCTTCGAAAAGAACCAACCTATATCGACTAGTATTTTATGCTCGGTAAGGGCTGACAATAGGAGCAACGGTGCAAACCAAATCACCAACCCTATCGCGACTGTCGATAGGGTAACAGGAGTAAGTTTTGCCAAACCAGAAGTATTAACTTGACCTGATGATGCATTACGGGAATGCCAATAACCGACAATTGCAGCGGTTAAAATTATCAGCGGGTAGGGCGTGTTGAATAAAAAGATAGCAGTGAAAGCACATGCCGCTATTAACCAATGCAGCGGTTCTAATAGCGCTTTTTTTGCCACTCTCAACAAGGCTTCGATAACCACCACTATTACAGCGGCTTTAACGCCGAGGAATATAGCATTCATTAACGGTACGTCGCCGTACAGACTGTAGATGCTTGCAAGTATTAAAATAACCAGCGCGCCTGGTATAACAAAAAGCAGGCCTGCTATTAAGCCGCCACGCACACCATGCAAGCGCCAGCCAGCATAGGTGGCCAGCTGCATGGCTTCAGGGCCTGGGAGTAACATGCAAAAGCTTAATGCATTAAGATAATCTTTTTCGCTAAGCCAGTTTTTTTCATCAACGACCATTCGGTGCATTAAAGCAATTTGCCCTGCAGGCCCCCCGAAAGATAACAATCCGATTTTGGCCCACACAATGAACGCTTCATAGAGGGTTGGTATTGCCAGTGACTCATTGTTTGCACTCACGAGGAAGTTTTCACACCGGGCCAGTCATGCCCTTCGTCACGCGCATCACGCACCCAACGGTATAGAGCATCGTAGATAAAAAGTCCGGCCTCTAGTTGTGCCAGATCATCTTTATACATGCGGGATAAGCCAAGTGAAATAGCAAGCAAGCCAGCGCACTGCGGGGCGAGATCTAGTGTGTCAGTGTCAGCACCGCGAACAATGGTGGCGACCTGTTGCAGTACATCTGATGAATTAAGTTTAAATTCTTCAAGCAGTGTGTCGAAAGTGCAGTTGTCACCTCTGTGGCTGTAGAAAACATCTTCAACATCAAACGGCGTAGCGTTAAATTTTTCAGCTACCTCTTTAACGGTTGCGGGGGCTACAAATAGAAAGCGGGCCTCAGGATCAATAAAGCGGCGTATTAACCACGCGCAAGCAATACGATCTATTTTTGGACGATAACGCGTAACCCAAAGGCTACTCGTGCGAAAACCAGCATCGACACCTTTAGGTATTTTATCTAAAGGTACTAAGGGCATTTCTGCATCGCGCCATGCGAAGTGACCACCCTCAAGTAACTCTGTTTTCACCCCCGCTGCGCGTAATTGAGCAGCACCACCTTCACTGATTTTTTTGCCTTTCTGGCAGTAGACAACGACGCGCTTTTCTCGCAAATGATTGGCAAGGGAGCAGATGTCAATGAATGGGTATCTAAACGCTGTAGGCAGAACGCGCGGGTCAAGATTGAAATCGTCGTCGAGACACAAGTCAATGATGACAGGTGCATCTGGTGTGCCTATGAGGCGGGCGAGTTGGTTTACTGTAATTTGGTTTGGTGACGGCATTGAGCGCATCCTCCCTGTTATCGGGCGTGATAGCCCTAGATTAGTGGGTGTGATTGTAGGATGCGATTCTTTGGCTGGCGCCTCACGGGGTGTTCGCAACCCCTTGGCCGTATTATGTTGGCTCGGCAGCCGGTCGTCAACTTTGCGGGTTTCCCTGGCTTACAGCTGGGGTTCTTTTGTTTGCCTTGCAGGGGCTTACGTTCGTAAGCTGCCGGCAGGGCGTGCAACGCACGTAAGCCGCCAGAGGGCAAGTAAAAACGACAAGCCGCCGGCAAGGCATGCCACCCACGTAAGCCGCCTGCAAGGCAAGGAAAAACGAAAAGTCGCCGGCAAGGCATGCAAAGCACGTATGCCACCTGCAACGCAAAGAATGCCTAGTGCTTAATATTCCCAACAGCCTTAAGCCGCTCCCAATAACTAGCAGCCTCAGTTTTACCCATCATTTTATCAACATGCTTATAAGAAATATAAGCTAAATCGTGCAGTGAGTTAGGATTAACCTTTTCCAAAATCTTACTTATTTGAAAATCGCTTAGTACACCTTCAAGAGCGCGATCAAGAAAAAGTATATCCCATCCTACGCGGTCATAGAAAAAGATGGAATTCTCAAGCTTGGCCACTGCAATACCTTGCAGTGCAGGTTTAAGCGTTTCAAAGAATGCACCAGTTAGTACATCGTTTTCTATAGAAACGTCTTGTGCTACATCAGGTTTTACCTTAACAATAGCATTGAACATATCGCGCTTAAGGCGATGCTCTAGCTCAATGCAGGGCTCTCCTGCAATTCTAGTAGCTGTTTGCTGAATAGGATCTGGTTTGTTTTCCATAGTTATGTAGGAATTCTGTTGTTAGAAAAAATAGCTGAGCTCAAGTTGCAAAAAACTTTCGTTTTTTAAGGCGCTAACGCTTGGGTCATCAGCGGTGTTTAAAAACTGGCGACCTAATACCTTAAGCCGATAAGATTCGAACAGGCGGGTGCTGGTTTCTAAAGATAGAGTAGTAGCCCCGCCATCAAGGTCTTGTAGTAAGCCTAACAAAGCATCACTAGATGATGCATCATTAAATGCGAAGCGTAAACCTGCCAATAAGTCACTCTGGAACGGGTGAGTGCTAAGCTCGCCGCGCTCATCCCACAAGTATTCGACCACTATGCCAAGATCAAGTCTGTCGTTACAAGCGAGCATTTTGATGGGGTTGCGAGTGTCTGAATTACACCACTGCGTTGGTAGTTTTTCGTTGTCTTGAAGTGGTGAAAGCAAGCCTACCAAGGTGTATTCTATACCCGTTACCGCTTCAATATGTGATTCAATCTCGTTGCCGTTCTGGTGAATCAGCTCGGCTTTTATGGCTAGATCGCCATACAGGCCCTGTGCATCAAGCCCGACTTGTTGGAGCTGTGGGTAGCGTGCCGCGAGTGCTACACCAGTAGCAGTGGCTTGTGGGATTAGCAGCGGATCTCTTGAAGTACCATCAAAGTAGTGTAAGCCTAAATCCCAAGAGTCAAAGCTATGAGCCCAGCGCAAGGCGAAATCATTTGGCGTAATACCATCGCTTGATTCGTAAGTAGTGAGGTCCGGGTCAACTGCAATACCTGGGAACGGCCTGCCATTGGTGCCGCTGAAAGTGCGATCATGAAATTGTGGTAGTAAGTAGGCTTCAAAGTCGCCGTAGTCACTAAACCATTTGAAGTTGAGCATCAATTGGCCAAGTTTGTCGTCACCGGCGATATCTTCAACAGAGTCTGTTTGGTTTATAATATCGACCAGGTTGCGTGATTCAGTTACCCCCCAAAACACGGTGGCAAGGCCGGCATTAAACTCCCAGGAGTCACCGCTAGTAGATAACACCAGTTCTTTCACGCCAACGCGGGAGCGCTCTTCATCTTGTTGGTCCCATCGTACAAAGGGGTGGACTGTCAGTCTGATGTTGTCAGCAAGATCATGTGAGAGCTCTACATCTGCGGCGACCGATGAATTGAAATTCCAGTTATCGGTGCCTACCGATGATTTTGGAAAATAGGTGAACTCTGTAGAGATATTTCCACGCCAGTCGAGCGCGTAGCCAGGTCCTGCGGCGCATAACCATACGGTACCTAGCCATACTTTACCGAGCCATATTTTACCTAGCCATGTGGCGCACAATAAACTACGTGGTGTTAGTAACTTCAAAATATTATTTCTGCTTTTTAAGTGCATTCTTTGAAAAGTCGGAATCCTTTAGGCCGGTTTGAAACTGATAGTCTGAAAATTCCAATGTAGTAGATTTACCAGATTGATGGTTGGTCATTTCAAGGATTGAAGGGCGCCAGAACTTATCAAGGTATTGTTTGTAGTTAGAAGATATTAGTGTTTTTAATAGTGATCCTTTGCGATCATAAAACTCAAGTTTGAGAGCGATATGGCGATCTTGTTCTATCCAGGCTATTTGCTTGGTATAGCCGCTGTTCTTGTCGGTTGGGTAGCGTTCAATAACGAATGTTTTGGCTGATTCAAAGTCTTCATCGCGAAGGTACTTGTACGTATATTTATCGACTTCTTGTGAGCCGATATCTTCAAAGGCGAACTCACTGCCCATAAAAGGCCCGGACTTGTTCTTAGATGAAATTCGCTTTACACGTTTTAGTGCAGGCAGGTATAGCCACTGTTCGTCGGGTTTGTTTGAATGTGACCAGGTAAGGCTGGTGGTGCCTTTAACATCTGCTGGTTCATCAAAAACTGAAAGGCTTTTGTCACCGTCACCGGTAACTTCGAGGCTTTTGATTCGCACGTTGCGGATGCTTTCCTTGCCGGCACGGTTGCGCAAAACCATTTTCATGTTGGCAGTGCTATCGACATACCCCTGGTCACGTTTGTCACCTTCAATCGCTATGGCTAAGCCACGTTCTTCCGGGGTCTCTGCGAGGATTGTCGGTGATATCAGAAGCATGGCTGCGGTTAGTGCTAGATTTCTATGTTTGATTAAAGAAAACATATGGGGTAGTCCTTAAATAAAGTGTTCGGTTATAGGCTGCAATAGTAGTAGTTTAACTAGGCTGTTGCGAGTCTGCCACCCGGGTTTGAGGGTGTTGATATTGTTGATTTTCTCTGGCGTTTGTCCATCCACATAAGCAGCGGGGGCAAAAAGAAAAAGTCAATAAACAGGGCAATACATATAGTGATTGCAGTCATTAAACCCATATCGGCGTTAAGTGAAAAGGTAGATTGCGCCAAAATCATGAAGCCCGCTGTTAAAATAATGGTAGTGATCAGCAATGCCTCACCCACGGTGGTGAATGCGTAGCGAATCGCCTCTTCAGTGTTAAGCCCTTGCTCGCGTCTCGCGCGTAAGTATTTGCTTAGGAAATGTATGGTGTCGTCCACGACAATACCCAGGGTCATGGCTACAACAACGGATACCGACAAACCCACCTGACCGTTAAATAACGCCCAGATCCCAAACGCCATGCCTGCTGGCACCAGGTTTGGTATCAGGCTCAAAAGCCCATATTTAAATGACCTGAGTGAGACCATCAATATTAACGAGATAAGTACCAACGCTATAGTAGTACCGCTAAGCATACTGGTTATATTGCGTTTAGAGATGTGGCTAAACATAATGGTTGGGCTTGAGCCAGCGGTTTCAAGTGATGGTGTGTTACTTGCCATCCATTCTTGAACGCGCTGTTCAAACGCCAGTGTTTGTTTGGTCGATAAGTTCTTTAGCGTGGCGGTGAGACGCGTTGCTGACTTATCTATGTTGATCTGATTGTTTAGATCTAAGCCTGCAGGCAATGACATTTCATATAACAATAAATATTGTGCAGCCAGTTCTTTGTCTTCTGGAATTTTATAAAAGCTTGTGTCGTCACCGTGGAGGTTTTTGTTCAAACGCCTGAAGGTTTCGGTCAGAGCATTTACGTGTATTACTTCAGGCTGTGTCTCTAGCCAATATTCAAAGGATTCCAGTTGCTTTAAGTACTCTGGCGTATTAATCCCACTTTCTATTTTGGCATCTAGGGAGTAGTCGACAAAGTACATGCCGGTGAGTTTTTCACCGATCAAGTCGGTGTCGCGTCGGAACTCTAGAGAATCGTCAAAGTACTTTACAAATTCATCGTTCAGTTCGTTGCGTGGAATCATAGCAATGAGTGCCACGATTAGAACACCGACACCCACTAGCAGGGCTTTGTAGTATCTAATAGAGAAGTTCGCAAGTCTATTCATTAAACCGGATTTTTCATTGCGAGCTTTAGGCACTTTAACGGGTAGTACAGCCATTAAAGCAGGTAAGAAAAATATCGATAAAATAAAGGCATAGAAAACACCGATCGCGGTGATAGTGCCGAGATCGTGAAACGGTGGTGAGTCACTGAAGTTCATGCTTAAAAAGCCAATCGCGGTAGTGACTGACGTTAAAAAGATAGGACTAAAGTTGAGCCTGATGCTTTCTTGAATAGCGTGGTCTTTCTCTTTGCCGGCGCGCATCTGCTGAAAAAACGTGACTAAAAAATGCACGCAATCAGCGACCGCCAGTGTCAGTATTAATGTGGGGGCTGAAACAGAGGGCGGGGTAAGTACAATGCCCATCCAACCCGCAGTACCCATGGCAGCCATAATAGACATAAGCATCACTAATACAGCGCCAAAGGTACCCCAGAAGCTACGTGTTAATAGCATGAAGCCCAAAAGAATCACCGCGAAAGCCGCGGGTATAAGAGTTTGCATGTCCTTGAACGAAGCTTCAGGGAATGCTTTGTTCATGGGTACAACGCCGGTTTTAGCGGTGCTTATATTAGGATAGTCTGATTCTATTTTTGCCAATATTTCATCAACGTGCTCCATAATTTCAAACGGCACAGTGTCGGCATTTTCGGCAGGTAGCTCAAAATTTATATTGATACCCGTGACGTCTGCAGCCGGTGAAAGCAGGCGGTTAATCAGTAGTGGTTGTGCAAGGGCAATGTCTTTAAGTCGTGCGAGCTCATCGGTGGATAAGCTAGCCGGATCGTTGATCAGATCTTCAACGGTGAGATCGTCTTCTTCAGCGTAGGTATATTGAAAGTTGCTGAGTGAATCAACACGTGTAGCGTAAGGTGTTAGCCAGGCTGCTTCAGTTAAATCTGTAATCGCCTGCAGTGTTTCCTGTGTGAATACCTTGCCATCAGCGGGTGATAGCATAATTAACGCGTTATCGTTTTTGGTATACACCTCCTGTAGGTTTTTAAATGCTGCCAACTGAGGGTTACCGTCGCCAAAAAACACCTCGTAGTCATTGGTAAAAGACAAAAACCGCCCGCCAGAACCGAGCAGCCCCACCACTATGAAAGTGATCAAAATAGCCGCCCATCGAAGCTTAACCAGCCACCTCATGTAATTGTCTAGCATTTGCAGAATCTCGTTAGTGTATTTAGTTGACTAGAATTGTACCGATTATGAGCTGAGTGAGGGCGTTTTTCACATCGCATTTACTAAATCATTTTTAGCTGGAAAAGGCTTGCGTTTTGAGATTTAGAGACATCAAAAGTTGTATTTTCTTCGTCGATATTCGATCTGCGTTTGCCAGGTTGTTAAGAGTGCATCGGTGAGTTTGCAGCCATTTTATTGGCCGGGGAATGCAAGTGAATTTGGTTGATAAAAAAGTGTGTTGCTGCAATACGGAATACGCATTCACACAAGCCATAACATTACAGCTATCGAACGCAAAGCCCAGAGGCAGCGCGATGGTTTTTAATAGTGAGATCGATTTACAGCAGAATCGAAGAGTGACAACAAGAAGCAAAGAAACAGCCAAAGGATGACATGGCAACTAAATAGCAATAAGGATGCGAATTCTCTACTCGCGCTTTTTTGTTTTGAAATACAGCTTAGTGGGATCCGTGCGATGCTGGCCAGCTTCTAAAAAAGACGAGCTTGATTTTCAGTCGAAGCATGCTGTGTATGTAATGCGTTCGTCACAGGAAGCCCGCTAGCGTAAGCGAGGGACCGCATGCCCCTTTGATTAACTTCTACAGGTGATTTAAAAGAAAACAGTACTAAACCGGTTACATTTCCAAAGCCAGCCTATACCGAAACACCCACTTCTTTAATCCCTCGCTCACGCTGGCGGGCTTCCTTTGGCATTCTAAACGCATAAAATACGCAGCATAGCTGTTAATAGACTCCAGCTCGTCTTCTTTTTAGGAAGCCCGCTAGCGTAAGCGAGGGACTTTATGCCCCTTTGATTAACTTCTGTAGGTGATTTAAAAGAAAACAGTACTAAACCGGTTACATTTCCAAAGCCAGCCTATACCGAAGCACCCACCTCTTTAATCCCTCGCTGACGCTGGCGGGCTTCCTTTGACATACGAAACGCATAAAATACGCAGCGTAGCTGTTAATAGACTCCAGCTCGTCTTCTTTTTAGGAAGCCCGACAGCGTAAGCGAGGGACTTTATGCCCTGGTGATTAACTTCTATAGGTGATTTAAAAGAAAACAGTACTAAACCGGTTATATTTCCAAAGCCAGCCTACACCGAAGCACCCACTTCTTTAATCCCTCGCTGACGCTTAAGGGCTTCCTAAAAAGAAAAAGATGACATGCGACTTTGCAATCACGCCTGGTAATCGGTAAACAAAGCCAGGAATAGCAAGAGAGACGAGCACGAAAACTATCAGCAATCAACAACCCAACTGAAAGTCGCGAGCCACAAACCTTTCAATTGCCCCGTTCCTAAAAGTGTGCGTAGAGTGCGCACACTCACGAAGTGATGCTTTACCCGCGCTTGTTGTAGTTTTTTGAAATCCTGCTGCGTGGGGTCAAAGCGCCAGGGGCGACGTTTTGAGGGCGGTGCACATGGATGTGCCTATAGTTGACAATAATGGGCGCGACCCTTTGGCGCAGGATTTAAAAAAATGGCGCAGCCATCCCTTTCCAGTTAAAAAAAGGGACAACAAAGTAACAAGAAGACCTTTGCTTCTGTTTGGGTCTTTCCAAATGAAGGCTGCCGGCAGGCATGCAACGCTCGCCAGCCGTCCGCAGGACAAGTCAAAACATCAGCCCCCAGCAAGGCAAAAACTTACGCAGCTTTAGCCTGATCCTCATTAAGCCTATTGTTAATCCACTCAGCAAATGTATCAGCTGGGAGTGGCTTACTGATCAAAAAACCCTGTATCTCATCGCATCGCTCAGCCCGCAAAAATCCAAGTTGCTCTGCGCTTTCAACGCCCTCGGCAATTACAGTGAGATCAAGGTTATGGGCAAGTGTAATCATGGAGGTTACGATCGCCGCATCACCCGGATCGGTGGTCAGGTCTTTGATGAAAGACTGATCTATCTTGAGCTTATCTACGGGTAGACGTTTAAGATAACTTAAAGATGAAAATCCGGTACCAAAGTCGTCGATTGATACGTGCAGGCCTAAGTCTTTCAGTGCTTGAAGAATGTTAATTCCTTCTTCTACATCCTCCAGAAGTAAGCTCTCGGTTAATTCAACTTCAAGGTATGCGGGGTTTAAACCCGTGCTGTCGAGAGCGTTCTTGATAACGACGGCCATATCAGTACGTACCAACTGTATAGATGAACAATTTATCGCCATGATAAATGGCGGAATGCCCGCGTCTAACCATTCAACCATTTGTTCGCAAGCCGTTTGCAGTACCCATTCGCCTAACGGCACAATCAATCCTGTTTCTTCCGCGAGTGGGATGAAATCTGCAGGGCTAACGTTTCCACGCTCGGGATGATTCCACCGCACTAGTGCTTCGAGGCCTGTTACTGCACCATTTTTTAATGCTACCTTTGGCTGATACTCAAGATGAAAACCATCGGTTTCCAGCGATTTTCTAAGGTCCCGTTCTAATGCAAAACGTTCAAGCGCTAAGTTATGAATGCTCTGAGAATAAAATTGGTATCCGTTTCTGCCTTGCTCTTTAGCATGGTACATTGCAACATCAGCGTGTTTTAGCAGTTCTTCAGCTGTATCTCCATCTGCGGGGAATATGCTAATACCGATGGTAGTTGTAATAGAAACTTCGTGGCCGTCCAGGTTGAAACTTTTTGCAAGCTCTGTACAGATGCGTCGCGCTGCATAGGCGGCATCTTCAACTCGATCAACCTGGTCAAGTAGTACTACGAACTCATCCCCACCTAGTCTTGCAATAGTTTCAGCAAGCTTTTTGTTTTTCTCGCCTTCTTCTGTTCTTGCTACTGTATCTGTTCTTCTTATAGCCTCTTTCAAGCGAGACGATACTTGTCTGAGTAAAAGGTCACCAGCGTTGTGACCAAGGGTATCGTTAACTTGCTTAAAATGATCTAAATCCAGGAACAGAAGGGCGAACTTGTTTGATTTCTGGTGGCCCCTATTTAGTGCCAATGAGATCATGTCATAGAGATGTGCGCGGTTTGGTAAGCCTGTAACCAAGTCGTAGTAGGCTAGGTTGTGAATCTGTTCCTCGGCATTGGTTCTTTCCGTGATGTCTTGAATCGTTCCAACCATATGGGTGTCAGATTCAGGTTCTGCCTCTACGTGTATGATTCTAGTGTCTTCTTTTGAGCCGCCTTTTTTGTTGCAGGCATTGGTTCTAAAATCAAAGTTGAACCGACCAAAATCTGTGCGGGCACGTTCTAAGACGCTGGCTACTAAGCCTCTGTCATCTTCGTGAATGGACTCTATTAATCCGTCTAGTTCCTCGACTAATGTATCTGCCTGTAAAATATTTTTACACTCACTTGACCACGTAACAGCATCGGAATCCAGCTTCCATTCCCAGTGTCCGAGTTTTGCAATTCGCTGCGCTTTGTCTAGCTTTATCTGGCTGCTACGGAGGTCATCTGCATTTTTGGCGGAACGCAACATGTAGCGCACGCGGTAAGGCAATAGAAAAAAGTTGATCGGCTTGGTTACAAAGTCTGTAGCACCTGCTTCAAATGCCTTTTGAATAGAGTCGATATCATCAAGGCCGGTGATCATAAGGATTGGAACATGTTCGCCGCCCGGGCTCTTGCGAATAAGTGCGCAAGCATCAAATCCGTTCATGCGCGGCATAACTACATCCATCACAACAAGATCGGGGCTGTGCTTATCGAATTGGTCGATAGCTTCGAGTCCATCTTCCGCTTCAATGACTGCAAAGCCTGCGCTTTCTAAAGCTTCGGTTGCCATCAGCAAGCCCGCTATGTCGTCGTCTACGACGAGCACCCTGGGCATATCACCTGTTTGACTATCAACTGTGTTCATAATTATCCACTGACGTTCGGCTGCCTTTAAAACATGTCGCGTTTAAAACGGGTTTAGCCGTACTGTTTAATTTGACTCACAACAGATTCAAAGCCGCTATTTATCATCGCGATATCTTCAACAGTTGATGCAAGCTCGTCGTTAGAGGCGTTTGACTCAACACGACCACAAACCTCGGCTAGTGCCGATGCGCCAACGTATGCGCTGCTAGATTTAAGTGTATGCGCAGCCATCTTGACTTTATCTTTATCATTGGCGGCAACTCCCTCTTCAATAGCAGAGATCAGTTCGGGTGACTTTTCCATGTACATGTTGACTATGCGCGCTAAAATATCGGGTTTTCCTGGGCGCTGAAGTGCACGTATAGAGTCAAGCGCTGATTCATCTATTTGTATATTCATGATTTTCTCATCGAAGTTTTTTACGGTTACAGATTCACGGTCGATTTGTTCTGATTGTTTGTTGGCGGATTCAGAGGCCCATTCCTGCACTATCCTTGCAAGGGCGCTTTGGTAAATAGGTTTAGTTAGGTAGTCATTCATGCCAGCGTCAATGCATAGTTCGCGATCACCCTCTGTTGCGTTAGCAGTAAGCGCAATGATCGGAATAGCGATGCCTTTTTTCCTTATCGCCCTGGTAGCTGAAAATCCGTCCATTACCGGCATTTGGCAATCCATGAGCACCAGATCAAAATTGTTTTTCTGAGTAAGTGCTTCTAGTGCTAGGGTGCCGTTATCAGCAACTGTTACTTCATGACCTAGTGACTCGAGCATTATAGTCGCGACTTCCTGGTTTATAGGGTCGTCTTCAGTTAACAGAATACTTATTGTTTTTTCTTTAGTTATGGCAGGCTCGCATATATGGTCAAGGTCACCTGCTAATAGGTGAACAATGGCATCGTGCACTGTAGCTTGGCGTGCAGGTTTCATCATTGACTTATGAATGCCCAGTGCTTGCAGCTCTGGTAGGCTTAGGTCAACGGTAGACGACGTTAACATCATGACTCGTAAGTCTTCAGAGAACTCGGCATTTTGAATATGTTGGGCTAGCTCAAGACCATCCATATCGGGCATATTAAGGTCAAGAATCGCAAGCCTAAATGGTGTGTTCTCAGCTTGTGCTTTGTTGAGTAACACTAAGGCTTGTTTCCCTGAATCGGCGCTTTGAACTTCTATGCCCCACTGTTGAAGTTGGAGCTCTAGTATTTCCCGGTTAATATCTAGATCGTCTACAACAAGCACCTTAATGCCGCTTAATGTGTTGTAGCCAACGTCTCTAATGGATTCAGCATTTCCTTGTTCAAGCGAACATTTAAGAGTGAATCGAGAGCCTTTACCAGGTGTACTTTCTACTGTTACTTCTCCACCCATAAGGGAAGCCAGCGCGTTAGCGATTGACAAACCTAGCCCGGTACCCCCGTGGCGTCTAGTGCTGGTATTATCCCCTTGTGAGAATGCTTTGAATATCTCTGTTTGATCATCTGGCGCGATACCCGTACCTGTATCTTCTACTGATATGCGGTAAATATTAGTTTCGCTATCACTATCTTGTGAGACAACAATTTCACCTTTATCAGTAAACTTAATGGCGTTGTCAATCAGCTTACACAGTACTTGCTTTACGCGTTGTTCATCTCCGATAACCGGCGATTGGGTACAGTTGTCAGTGTTCCAAACGAGACGTAGTTTCTTCCTCTTCGCACGTGTCTCAAACGAGGAGCATGCGTCATTAATTAGTTTACTCAAGAAAAACACGTTTTCCTCGAGTTCAATCTTTCCCTGATCAAGACTAGAGATATCCAGCAAATCGTTGACTATTGAAAGAAGAGATTCGGTTGAACGGTTAATCGATTTTGTAAAATGTGTTTGCGATTCATCAAGAGACGTTGAATTGAGCAGCTCCGACATGCCGAGGATGCCGTTCATCGGAGTTCTAAGTTCGTGGCTGATATTCGCCAAAAATCGACTCTTTATCATTTCCGCGAGTTCGGCCTTGTGTACAGCCTCGGCTAGTTCTTTTTTGACTTTTTGGTTGTTTGCCATCAAACACGAGGCAGCTTTCTCCGCACTGGTTGCGCGAAGTGTTACGTGTTTCAGTTCTCTTTCTAAGTCTGACTGATTCATTGTATATAGTGGGATGAAATCCGAAAAATGTGGAATACCGATTAACGAGAGTAATGTCTCGCGCACAACTGCATGCCCAGACGAATCTGTTGTATTAGGTTCATGTCGACTGTGAATAGAAATGCTTTATAAACGCTGATCAAAGGGTGACCCAGGGCGCGTATCTACGGCGTTAACCACCTTACACCGCAAAATTACTCAATAGATTTTACCAGTTGCCGACACAGGTGGGGCAGAGCTGCATAGTCGACAGACAGGGTCGCAGCTAAATCAAAAGTAGAAGAAAATGCAAGTAAAATCAGTGTTTACAGACATAAAAAAGGTACGCCTTGGAGCACTAACCGCAGTAGTTGTCGGCTTTGTGTTGTTCTCTGCCGCAGCGAGTGCGGTGATGCGGGATCGTGATGGCATCACCCTAAGCTTAGGTTTGCATAGCTCCAGTAAGCCTTCGGCTATAGTGCGAAAATTCCGCCCGATTGTATCTTTGCTTGAGAAAAAAATGACCGAGCGTTTAGGTGAGCCTGTTCGCATTCGAATGCAGATAGCAAAAACCAACCAGCAAGGCATTGAACATTTAACGAATGGAAAAGTCGACTTTTCAAGGTTCGGGCCTGCCACTTATGTAGAGGCTAAGACTGCAAACCCAACTCTACAGATTTTGGCTATCGAAAGTAAAAACCGAACCAAAATCGAGCACGGAATAATAGCAACTGGCTTATACAGTTCGATTCGGTCATTGTCGGATCTTAAAGGTAAATCGTTTGCTTTTGGTGATGAGCAATCTACTAGTGGCAGATACAAGGCACAACAATTTCTTCTTAAGCATGGGGTTGCTGCAAAAGATTTAAGCCGTTACGAATACTTAGGTCGACACGATGTTGTTGGCACCAAAGTAGGCGCTGGTGATTTTGCCGCAGGGGCAATGGCTGAATCGGCTTTCAGAAAGCTATTGGGTGATGGCGAAAAGATACGTGAATTGGCCAGGTTTCCCATTGTCTCAACACCGTGGGTTTCACACTCCGGAATAGACCCGGTCATTTATAGTGCATTGAAGCTATGTTTACTTGAAATGGCCAATGATCCAGCGCTTCGGCCGCTAGAAATCAATGGTTTTTTACAAGGGACAAACGATGATTATCAAAGTGTTGCTGATGCCATGAGCAGCAATTACCAGTTTTTTATCGGTGATCAACGGCAACAGGTTGAATGGGTACTTGCAACAAGTAAAAACAAACCGAAAAAGAAAAACGTTGCATCAGCTGAGCAATAAAAACGGAAAATTAATACTAGTGTCTATAACTATAAAAATTAGACTTAGTACTAGTGGGTAGAGAATAATATGCCAGTAAAATTAGTAAAGAAATATAAACTTCAAAGCTTGTTATTTATTAGCCTGACCCTAACCTTTGCGTCAGTAGCTTATATTACTGGCGAATACATGCGTACGGTTCAAACTAGAACTCTGGAAGATAGTTTTCAAAGCAATAGTCAAAAAACGTTTAGTATGCTGTTTGCTACATCGCTTGATGCGGTACTAAGCGAAGATCAGCCCGTTCTAGAGACAATTGTTGCTCAATCTATAGAGCTAGACAAAGATATCCAAGCGCTCACTATTGTTAATGAATTTAATCAAGTGTTGGCGGCGTGGGAGAGTGACGTTGATATACCAGACTCACTAAAGATTGATTTTAATCAAGATGTTGTCTTTGAAGGTGAGTCTTTCGGTAATATTTCGATAGTATGGGACGCCAGTACCCAACGTAAAACAGTCAAAGAGCACGTTAACAAGATTTGGGCGTACACCATTACCGCGTTTACTATTATCGCGATCATTGTTTTGTTAGTAGTAACCCGATTGGTAATCGCGCCGATTCGAGCCATTCACTCGAAACTGGTTGAGATCCAAACTGACCGGAACGGAGAACCAATTAAGGTTCAAGCCGCACGAGAGCTCGATGAACTAGCAGATACTGTAAACGAGCTTGGTAACCTAATTGAACTAAAACAGGCACGTGAAAAAGAGCTGGAGGAGACCTCTAGATCCAAGTCTGAGTTCCTGGCAAACATGAGCCACGAACTGAGAACACCGATGAATGGTGTTCTTGGAATGCTTAACTTATTGAGTAAAACAGACCTTGATTCTAGTCAGGCTGACTGTGTTGATACTGCTGTATCGTCTGGTAAAAACCTCCTTAATCTGATTAACGACATACTGGATTTTTCAAAGATAGAGGCAGGGCGGCTAGAATTCGAAGAAATTGATTTTAACCTTCTATCGTTGGTTGAAGACACCTGTAGTGCACTTGCTACGCAAGCTCATTCAAAATCACTTGAGCTCGTGACAGATTTAGACTTTACCATTCCGCTTATGGTTAATGGAGATCCCACCAGGCTCCGTCAAGTGCTGACCAACTTAATGGGTAATGCAATAAAATTTACCAGTTCAGGTGAGATCATTGTGCGCACTAAGTACACGGATGCCGCCAAAGGTCTGGTAACCTTTGAAGTGCAAGATAGCGGTGTTGGCATTGATGCAAGTGCAATAGAGACTATTTTTGACTCCTTTGCGCAGGCAGATGGATCAACTACACGGCAATTTGGTGGCACTGGACTTGGGTTGTCAATCTCTAAGCAGCTGGTAGAGGGTTTAGGTGGGGTAATAAATGTAACCTCGCAGCCCGGTAAAGGTAGTACGTTCTCAGTGACGATACCATTTGCAGATTGCAAAGAAGCAGCAGAACCTATTGTGTTTAACCGTTTGGTTGGCAAAAATATAGTCTTGCTTGACAACAACGTTACAGCGCTTAAGTCTTTGAGTAAGTGCCTTAAGCTCCTGGGGGCTAACGTTTATGGATTCGATTCAGGTGTTAAAGGCCTGAAGCACTTGTCTGGGAAGTCAGGTAAAAAGCTGGATGCCATTTTGGTGTCAACCCAGCTTAAAGACATGACTGGTGAAGATTTCGTAGCAACGCTTGGCAAAAGTCGCGAAAGTGATCATGTAAATGTGATGTCAATGGTTCACATGAGTAGCGAATCACACAGCTTACTGGCAAATAATAACCCACGTGTGGGTGCTCATTTAACTAAACCGGTACGTCTTGAATCTTTGCACAGTATTTTGAGTGATCTAATTGAAGGCGAGCTAGCGAGCAACTTGGAGGTAAAAGATTCTGACCAGGACGCGGATGATAAACAAACGGTGGGTGGAAAAGTACTGGTTGTAGAAGATAACGAGATCAACCAGTTGGTGGCAATGGGTATGCTTGAAAGCCTTGGCTATGATGTAGATACAGCGGATAACGGATTGTTGGCACTGGAAGCACTCGATAGCGTGCACTATGATCTCATCCTAATGGATTGCCAGATGCCAGAGATGGACGGTTATGAGGCTACTCGTAGAATCAGGGCGCACGAAAACAGAAAGGTCGCATCAATACCCATTATTGCGCTAACGGCCAATGCAATGTCGGGTGATGCTGAAAAATGTATAGCAGCCGGAATGGATGATTATTTATCTAAGCCGTTTGAGCCAGAGCTATTTGAAGAAAAAATGATAAGCTGGACATCCAATAAGGCTGACGCAACTGAAAGTCTCAATCGTAAGTCGGCGTAACTTCGTGTTATGTGCACGGCAGAGTAGCTGCGTTTATTGTTTAAATTGCACTTTCAATTGTAGTTGCCTGTAGCTGTGTAACTGTAATAAATATCACAATCTGAAATAATACCGTTTTGACTATGAATAAACTAAAAAATGAATCAAGCAGGCCTGACTACCTATACGGGACTCGTTTAAACGGTGTATTCGCAATAAGTGGTCTTGTGCATGTTATCCGTGATGAATCCGAGTTGCCGTATTTCAGAGAGGGTGAAATACTAGTAGCTAACTGTATTGACTCATCATGGGTTAAGCAATTGTCACTGGCTAAGGCGCTAATTGAAGACGCCACGGCAGTGCAATCCCATGTTAAAACCATCGCTAATCATTTTAATATACCTGCAGTCGCAGGGGTAGAAGATGCAGTAGCGTCTTTACGTTCAGGTGATATCATTACAATATACAGTGATGGTCAGATTGAACTACGCACTGAGCTACGAGCACCTGATTCGCCCATGCGCGTATCGGTACCTGATGCAGTGGAAGCCCGCAACCATAATGGCATAATAACTGTGCCAAATGTAGTGTCGTTTAAAGAACACGCCAACAGCGTAAAAGCCGATAACTTAAAAGCCGATAAAGAGCCCGATACTGAAATTGATGGTGAAGAACCAAACAACAGTGATCAGTAGTATTTACCACCGCAGTCTTCTAAGTACGCTAATAACCCCTAAGAAAATCTTTACAGCAATATTGTTGCTGTGCAGTTTGCTGTGGTTGACTTCGTGTTCGCTACAGCAACAGATAGATAAGGCAGAGACCCAGTGGTTGTTAACTAAATCAATGTCGCTTGAGCCTGCCTTGCATCGCGTAACGCTTGAAAGCGAAGCAGCAGATGGCAGTCCATTTCAACGTGCCAATACTGCTAGTACATATTTGACTGGTAAGATCAATACGCCTGCGATTACAGAGCTAAGTGGGCTTGCAGCCGTACGTGGTTCAGATAACTATTTTTGGGGTATTAATGACAGTGGCAATCGGCCAAAGCTTTTTATTATTTCCAATTCCGGTGAGCACTTCGCCACTATCAATGTCCCGCTGGCTAACAGAGACTGGGAAGATCTAGCATCTTTTGAATTAGACGGTGAGTCTTGGTTAGTGATAGCAGAGACAGGAGACAACCTTCGTCGACAAAACAGGAGCTCTCTATATTTCTTTAAGCAACCGGATATAAAAAATCTTCCTGCATCGCTAGAGCTACATCATCGAATTGATTTTAGCTACGAAGGTGGGCCACAAAATGTGGAGTCGATGGCTGTCTCTCAAGCAGACGGATTGGTTTATCTCATTTCAAAAGAATACCCAAGTGCAGGTATTTATGCGTTGCCTCTACAGATACCTGTTGCAAAGACGGCGGTAGTGAATAAAATCGCGAAAAGGGCAGGGGATCTTGCAACATTAAACCCAACGAATGAAGGGACCTGGTGGGAAGCTAAATTTGCTAAGCGATTCCTGCTGGCACCCACCGCTATAGATATTAGCGCTGATGATCGTGTTGCAGTAGTCGCAAATTATCGACATGTTTATCTATTCAATCGCAATGGCCATGAAAGTTGGGCAGAAGCTTTTACAAGCCCACCGCAGGTGATTACCACACACAGAATGGAGCAGAGTGAAGCGGTGGCTTTTACAGCTGATGCCAGTCGTGTTGTTGTTAGTAGTGAAGGGATTTATGCGCCTGTTTTAAGCATTGTTCCAGGGTCATAGTCTTTTCATATTTTTGCCTTGGCAGGCGGCTTGGGTGGGGTGTGTGATCTGATTTTTTGACTTGACTTGACTTGACTTGACTTGACTTGCAGGCGGCT
>CALGKA010000051.1 GCA_937927895.1 uncultured Granulosicoccaceae bacterium
TGCGCATTCCGGTTAAGTCCAATAGTTTTAACAAGTCAATGAACTCGACAGTGTACCCGCTGTTCGTTTGTGTGAATTGTCGTGCCTCCAATTTTGTCACACAAACGCTCATCGGCTACACTGCAAGTTATTGAAGCGTTATGAATCAAAAACTAAACTTGTATATTCCAGGCTTGTTCTCGTTCAGGTCGTTAAGCTAAAAGCGCTAGATGTAATGGCGTACAGATGTACAGGCGTAATAGCATGAGCGGCATAAGGCAGTGTTCAAGGAAATATAGAGTCCACCAATCGTTAGCGTGATATGCAGGCAACAAACAAGAAGAGCCGTAATGTCGTACTGTCTTGAGCGGCAAGGGAATCGTTCAAAAGCTAAAGTGTACCGCAATCTTTTATATCGTAAAGCGGCACGTCAAGAGCATAAGGCATCTGTGGTAAAGTAGGGTTCATGGCATTAGCAACCAAAAATATCATAACAAAGCGCTGTAGTCCGACAGTGTACGCGCCACGAAAATTGCGGTTCCGCTGTCGCGCAACAGTACCGCAATTTGCGCAGCGCATACACTGCGGCTAAGCGCGGCGTTATGTGTAATAGACATGAGTGACATCAACGATGAAAACCAAGCTTCTCAGTGGTGCCTTGTTGGCAACATAGTGGATCGTCGTCGGGCTGGCGAGGGCGGAATGAAAATAATGCCTGGCACTAAACATTTTTCGCGAGGTACTAAGGTGTATTGCCTACCCATGCAATGGGGTGACGGATATGATCAAATAAAAGTAGTGGGGCGTCATCGTGGATCTAAGAAATTTGTAACTATGATTATTTCCTCAAGCTGGGTGATTAACTATCGTGCAAAAGTAATTTACAATCCCGAGGTATTGAGAAGGCTAAGGGTCGCTACAAGTGAGTTAGGCCAGAAAAACTGGGATTCAGAAGAAGAAGTAAAGATGTACTTAAGTTTCCTATTAAAAAGGTAAGTAGGTACAGTTGTTTTACTCAAAAGCACATAACAATTCAGTGTACCCGACAATTTACAAGCTGCCCGTTTTGCGGTGCCGCTGTCGCGTCACTTTACCGCAAAACGTTCAACTTATAAATTGCGGGTAACTAAGGCGTTAGATTAAAAATGAAACCTTGAGAATTGAACCAGTATTGAACATGCTAGTTACTATTAGTAAAAAAGCCGTACTTGTGGGAGTTACAGATGATCCGAATAGATCGCATAATGATTAAAAGTCAGTCATATAAAGTTCGGAAGTTCGTTGTAAGAATATTTACACTAATTAGTTTCGTATTTTTGCTTTCGTGCTCAACGGTCCATGCGCATCTTACTTATGATTTCAACGTCGACTTAAAAGATAGACGCTTACTCTTCGAAGATGGTGCAGAAAAAAAAGTTTCCGAAATCTCAGAGAAGCTAGAATCCTATATAAAAAAGATTGAAACCTTGCACTTCTCTAATTTCAAGGAGCCGTCCGAAATAAGACTATATTTCTTTGAAGATCATTTGCGGTACTCCAAGTTTACAACGAGCTCAGCACACGGGAGCGCTGCATTCAAAAAGGCCTTCATTTCATTATCAAGTATTATCAAGCGTCAATCTAGCGATCTTTGTAAGAATGAAGATTGTCCGGAAACTGTTGAAGGCGTACTGCTTCATGAGCTTTCTCACCTGCATCTCCGACAACATTTGGGGCTTTTGAGGTCATACAGCGTGCCAAAGTGGTTTCACGAGGGTCTCGCAACATCAGTTTCCGGAGGGGCTGGCGCGGGGCGCGTTAGTTTAGAGGGTTCAAAGAGGCGTATTCTTTCGGGCTCCCACTTTATTCCTGCGGACAAGCGCATTAGATTTGGATCAAAAACAGTCGGAAAGATATATTCTGGTACATATCGTTTTAATCACCAGGCACAAATGTTTGTTGAGTACTTAAAAAGCAGAAATCCCGCAGCTTTTCAGAAAGCGCTTGTAGATATAGTCGGTGGGAAGAAATTCCGAGCTGTTTGGGAATCTTATTATGGTGTAAATATCTCGACACTCTGGGTAGATTTCACAGCGAGTTTATAAATAATCTAACAAACCGGTGTAGAGCGACAATTTACAAGCTACTCGTTTTGCTGTGTCGCTGTCGCTCCACTCTACAGCAAAACGAGTAGCTTATAAATTGCGCCTAACCGGGGCGTTAGAAAATAATAAAACTGATTCCAGCGTTGGGCTCCCAGTAGTTTGAATTCATCAAATGTTACATGTTGTAAATTACTCAAAAACTGTGCAGCGTTTTCATTAACAAACTACAACTGGAGTACACTGACAGCTCGTTTTTAACTTTGGTAAAACTTGTGAAGAAAATATTTGTCTTGTTATTGTCTTGCTGTGCGTTCGTCACGGTTGCACATGCGGCCACCGGATTCTTAACTGGTGAGCGAACAGATGGGATGAACAAAATATGTTTCTATGATGTTTTGGGTTCAACGTATACGCTGAACGTCTCATCAACCTCCCTATGTCCTCTGACACACGATTTTTCATAAACGTTTAAAGTCGTGTACGGTGTTGTGTGGTTTCAACATTGAACTAAGCCGGTAAAAATAAACCAGCTTATCTTAGCTGTCAGTAGTCAATGTGCCTTCACTAACTAGTAGAGAGCAAACAGTGTGGGTAATGGTGGCGCATTATTTCTAACGAATAGGATAGATCGCTTTTTACAGCGATCTTATCCAGTTGTTGTACAAGCCCGGTGTTTATTTTACGGAAGAAGTTGCGCTATAGAAAATTGATAGGTGAAAGCCAGCCTGGCGCTTGCATGCAAACGCAGGAGTGTGACTAAACCTAGAGCAAAACACGATGGAAACTAACGGTGAAAACCGATATTCAATCCTTGTTTTTCGTGTATTAACTGTAAATCCAGACACCCACCCACGGCGGTGCGACCCGCACTGTTTCCAGTGCAGATCATGGGCACCACTGCAGACCACTACCGTCAGCTGGTAATTAGTTTTTTAATATCCTCAAGCGAAGGTGACGTCTGGACACTTTTGCGTTGTGGTATGCGTCGTTTTGCGCGCGATATATTGACTAACTTCATGGGCTGCTGGCAGGTAGGACAGGTTACTGTTGCGGTCTTGCCAGGCTCCTTATCCACCTCCGGCAACACCACCCGTAGCATCAACTGAATACGCTTTAACAGCACGCGGCAATTGTGATGAAGGAACCCATAACAGCGTGAACGCTGGAATCCTCTGGGCAGTACGTGCATGAGCACCTTCCAGAGAAACTCTGACGCTGGAAGCGTGAGGCGCAGATACCGTTTCGTAGAGGAGCACAAATATTCGAACTCCACCATGCCGTTGGAACAGGACAAGATTTTGTTTTCGCTAATCACACCGCGATAGAGATATCGAGCCAGATATTTTAATGATTGCTCACCACCACCTGCGGGCTGGCAGTGTACATTCCATGTCGAAGGCACACCGACGGGCAATGAGATATCAGTCTTATTGATGGCCGCCAGGAACCTGGCTCGATATACCTTGGCGAGCGATTTAACATTAAACAGATACTTGCCGTTGCAGCGCTGAAACTGTTTTTTCGACGGGTGAATGGCCAGTGCAGGAATCAGCACATGAACATGGGGGTGGTAATCCAGCTTGCGGTTATGGGTGTGTAGTACAGCGGTCATGCCGAGTTGCCCATCGAGTCGTTTAGTCGTCATACCAAAACTCTTCAACGTATCGATGACCACATCAAAAAACAGAGAATACAAAGTTTTCTGGTGAGAAAACATTGTGTGGCGTAACTGAGCGGGTAAAGTGAATGTCACCATGAAATAGTTTACCGGCAACGATTTATCGATCTGTCGTTCAAGCCATTCGGTGGATTCATGGTTCTGGCAGGTGGGGCAGTGTCGGTTCCCGCAGGACAGCGGAATGGTCTTCACCTCACGGCAGTCATCACAACGCCAATTGGTAGTACCCATGGCGGCAGTGCGACATTGTGCAATGGCATCAAGGGCGCCATAGTGAGAAGGGAGAAGTCGATCGGCGTATTGAGAGATCAGATCATCGCGATGAAGGTGAACAATATCAGCCAGACGAATCATTTCTTATCTCCCGTCGTTAAATTCTTGACAAGAAGCGTCAGAGCCTTCGGGTTGTTTTGTTCACAAATCTCAGTCAGATGGGTGTAGCGCGCAGTGGTCTTGGGGCATGAGTGACCGAGAATGTCTTGAAGCTTGCGCAAAGAGATCCCGTGCTGAAGCATGTGCGTGGCATAACTGTGGCGCAGAGTGTGAGTGGAGGCTTTTTTTTAATGCCGGTATCGCCAACGATCTGTCGCACGGCAACCTGGGTTGCGCTGTAACTCATGGGTGTGGTGGCGGTGTGCAGTCGATTCAGATGAGTGGCGCGGGGAAAAAGCCAGGTGGGATTGCGATGATGAGACCAGAACTTACGCATGACAGCCAAGGTGTAGTCAGGTAGTGGCACAAAGCGATCTTTAGCCCCCTTGCCATGTCGAATATGCACGCGACGATTGTCGGCATCGATATCACGCAGTTGCAGATTAAGGGTTTCAGACAGACGAAGGCCAAGAGTATAGGTGACCACAATGAAGACGCGGTAGCGCAGTTGTCTGGCAGTGTTAACGAGGAGGCGAACTTCGGATATAGTTAATACAGCCGGAATAGATTTGACCTGAGGTGGCTTGACAATATCCACCCATTTCCAATCGGTGTGTAGGACATGCTTCCAAAAGAACTGCAAACCGTTGCGATCGACTTTGACGGTGCTCCAGCTATGGGAATCGACTAATTCACTGAAGTGTTGCTTGATTTGTTTGGCAGACAAACGATCAGGGCAAGTATCAAAGCGAGCGGCAAGGCGACGAACGGCTCTGGAGTAGACGTCGATGGTTTTGTCGGCCATGCCTTGAAGCTTTAGAGCTTGAAGGTGTTTTTTGTACTGTCGATTGAATCGACGTTGTTCATTGGGGGACATATAAATTCTCCTGTTAGTAAGCCATTCAGAAATAAATGGCTATAGGAGAATAGTTTGCTAATCTATATT
>CALGKA010000052.1 GCA_937927895.1 uncultured Granulosicoccaceae bacterium
GAATATATTTTCCAGCGATGGGTACGTTTGTGCTCATTGCCTCCAACACTTCCCCTACTCGCAACTACATGTAGATCATATTGTACCCGTTAGTCTTCTCGGTGCTGACGAGCCTGGGAATATGGTTTCAATGTGTAAGCAGTGCAATGCTGATAAATCCGATAAATTTATACGGAGCTATTTAAATCAGTATCGTATGGTTGCTGTAGATGGCCCCATTCAACTGCGGTTTCTATCTGGCTATTTTTGGCCGGTTATAAACGGTTCAGTGAAACGGCAAACACGTAGGGAGATTTAGAAAAGATGGGGAATGATATTAGCAAGAGTCAAGAATTTAGTGAACTGTTGGATTTGTTCGAGTCGCTGCCAGTAACAACAAGCAGCACGACAATATTTAATATTGCTGGCTACCCGCACTATGAAAATGTGTGTAGTAATATTCTTGCGTTCTATCTAGATCCGAATAATGAGCACGGGATGGGAAGTTTGTTTCTGTCTTCGTTAATGAGTTTTGTTGATGGCTGCGACGGAGATTATGGGAATGAAGTTAAAGTAGACCGTGAAGTATCGACTGCCAAGGGTAGACTAGATATTGTCGTTCTAACAGCCGGGCAGATTATAGGAATCGAAAACAAACTATACCATCACCTTAATAATGATCTGAATGACTATGGTAGTTTTCTTGATGCGACGGCAAAAGAACAAGGTGACAAGGATAGTATTAAGCTAGTTCTTAGTTTAAGACAAGAGCAAATGACCGCAGGATTCGTGTGCATAACCTATGAAGAGCTTTGGGAAAAAATACGGGAAAATCTCGGAAAATATGTTAGCACGTCATCACAGAAGTGGATGCTATATCTGGTTGATTTTATGGAAGCAATAGAGAAACTTTACGAGGGAAATATGGAATTAGATGAAAGTGATAGCTTTTTTATAGAGAACAATGAAAAACTGGCAGAATTGATTGAGGCAAGAAAGATATTTCAAAATAAGTTGAAGGACAGGTTGAAAACATTGTTTAGCCTGGTCGAAAAGCCTGATGAAAGCCCGCGACCGGAAATATATTCAAATTGCATCTATACAGATTTTCCGTTATCAAAGGGGACCATAGTTCTGGACGTAAAAATACATGCGGAGGGTTGGGAATTGTCATTTATCGGAAGAAACGTTAAAAACAGACTGTTTTTACGGAGCTTGTTTTCTACAAGCGAGCTGGAAAGATTTGCAGTTGTTCCGAAAAAAGATAGGTACATTGTGTCCAATGAAATGCCAATTACAACAGAGCCTGAGGTCATCAAGGTAGAGATGGAAAAATGGACTAAGTCGCTATTTTTGGCCGACGAAGAGTTAAAACGCGGTGATAAAAATTTGGATAGATCGGCAGCTTAAGAAAGATACTATCTGGGGCAGATTTGAACTGGGCGTTCAGGGTAGAGGTAAATGAATGATGAAAATAATGCTTCAGCGACGATTGAGTCTGAGTGGATGTAGTGTTTGGCAAATGCCAGTGTACTGGACCAAATAGAGTGTGCATTTGAGAGTTCGTCATTTGGTTTGCAACAAGGCGAAGCTCGCAGGCAATAGTTATTCTCTTTTCAAGAGCTTCAACGCAGTGACAAGCCAAATGCCGAGCTCCCGCAGGGGCGATTAATCAAAGTGCGCACTACAGTCGTTGCAGGCTCTATGGCTTACTCTTGTCCCGATTTATCTATTAAAATTGGACACTTTGATTGATTGACTCATATGGGCAATCTATTTGTTCCAGTACACTAGCTCGGGTGGGCTGGGTGCAACTGGCAATCTATGTGGAAATATTGGTAACGCTGCATCTACGGGGACGTCGCGATTTACTTTGTGACCGTGGAAAGGGAATTGAACGAGCGCAGTTGTTTTATTTGGAGTCTGGGGAATTGAGGAAACTGGCATCTTAGTGGGCTTTTGAACGCCCAGCGGATGATAGGGCGTCGAGGTACTGATCAGTAGCTACCGCCTTGCTGATCTTTTTCTGCATTGCGGTTTTTTCGATGGCAATGGCTATTTAACTCGCCTCAGCTACGCGCATGCAGCTTTGTTTTCCTGTAACTACGTTGATATCCTTGAGTGGCTTTACTATGACTTACATGGGTAAAAGTAGCTTCGACGGCGCTGCCGATTTCTCGCTCATATGCTATTCTCCTGAGCACGCTTGTAATATGTGGCAGCCAACCTTTCTGTGAGCAGTAAACCCACTATCCAGTCCCCGAATTTCCAGTTTCTGGAATCGGTAGACCCAATGTTCGCAGAGCTCGGCGCACACGCAGAGCGCTATGCGCTGGATGACCCAAATACCTCCATGATCAAGGTGCGGCAGTTCGGTGAGCTGTTGGCCAAATTTATCGCCTCCAAAAACGGGGTTCAGATAGGTGGCTTCCACAAAGGCCAGCGTGACCTGATTGACGATCTATTCCGTGCTCAGGCCATACCTGCAGAAATTCAAAGCCTGTTCCATACAATCCGTATGGAAGGCAATGGTGCTAACCACGCTATGGAAGGGCATCAAGGTCAGGCCATCACCTTACTGCGTCATGCCAGAAAGGTGGCAGTGTGGTTTTTCCGCTCCTACGTTAATGGCAATGCAAAGTTAGGAGCGTTTTCTCCTCCAGTCCCCACTGCAGACACCACAGCGGAAGCGCAGGAAGAAATTACAAGACTGGAAGAGCTATATGAGCAATCAGAGGTTGAGCGACTAAAGCTTGCCGGTGAGGCGGCTGATGAAGCAGAGCTTCGCAAGATGGCGGAGGAAGATCGCGAAAGGAAAGATCAAGATCTAAAAGCCGCCATGGAACTGGCTGAAGAAACAGAGCAAGCCAATGCCGAATACGAAAAACGGATTGCAGCCCTTACAGAGAAACTCAACGCTCAAGCGGCAACTGTCACTCTTTCAGTTGAAAATAGAGACGTACAAGCCGGCCACAACGCCCAGATAGCCAAGGAAGAACTAACAGAGGCAGACACCCGCGAAATAATAGACATGCAACTGCGTGAAGCGGGGTGGATGGTAGATTCCAACAAGCTGCGCCATGGCCTGGGCTCGCGCCCACGTAAAAACCATAATCTTGCAATTTCTGAGTGGCCGACAAAAACAGGCCCTGCAGACTATGTATTGTTTTGCGGGTTAATGCCGGTAGCTGTTGTTGAGGCAAAGAAAGAGAATGTTGATGTATCAGGTGCGATTACGCAGGCAGAACGATATAGCACGGGTTACCAGCTAAGCGCTGATGAAATCTCACCTGGCGGCCCCTGGGCAACCAGTGGAATAGCCACCAGTGACACCGAATACACAATACCGTTCTTGTATTCATCTAACGGACGTGAATATCTAAAACAGCTAAAAACCAAAAGCGGCACATGGTTTCTGGATGCACGGCGCAGTACCAACAACCCGTACCCACTAGACGGCTGGCATAGCCCGCTAGATCTAAAGCAAATGCTGGATACAGACAACGCAGCAGCAGAAGCCGCGTTGAAAAATGAATCTTTAGATTACCTGCCACTGCGCTACTACCAACAAGATGCCGTAAAAGCAGTAGAACAGGCCATCACTGACGGCCAACGCGCCATGTTAGTGGCCATGGCAACCGGTACCGGTAAAACCCGTACTTGTATTGCCTTGTGTTACCGCCTTATCAAGGCGCGTCGTTTCCGCCGTATTCTGTTTTTGGTTGACCGTACCAGTCTGGGTGAGCAAACCGAAGATTCATTAAAAGACCTTAAAATAGACAACCTGCAAACCTTCGCAGATATTTACGATGTAAAGGCACTCGGTGATATCAAGCCAGAAGCAGATACCAAGTTTCAGATTGCCACCATACAAGGCATGGTGAATCGCTTACTAATAAACGACGACACCAGCACCATGCCAACGGTCGGCCAATATGATTGCATAGTGGTAGACGAATGCCACCGTGGTTATAACCTTGACCAGGAACTCACAGACAACGAGCTCAACTTCCGTGATGAGAGTGATTACATCTCTAAATACTCACGGGTACTGGAATATTTTGACGCGGTAAAAATTGGCCTAACAGCAACCCCTGCTATTCATACCAACGAAATATTTGGTGGTGACAACAAGCTGCCTGTCTACCAGTACAGCTACAGACAAGCCGTATTAGACGGCTTCCTGGTTGATCACGAACCCCCGTTGCAAATTAAAACCAAATTGTCAGAAGAGGGCATCCGCTGGGACGCCAACGAACAAGTAACGGTCTACAACACCCGCACTAACCAAACCGAACTGTTCAACACACCCGATGTCATAGAATTTGAAATAGAAAAATTCAACAAGCAGGTGGTCAATGAAAATTTCAACCGTGTTATCTGTGAGCAACTGGCAGAAATTATTGACCCAACGCTAAAAGGTAAAACACTAATCTACTGCGTAACCGATAACCATGCAGATGAGATTGTTATCGCCCTTAAAGCCGCATTCAAAAAGAAGTACGGTGAGGTAGAAGATAACGCCGTGAAAAAAATCACCGGCAAAGCAGACAAGCCGCTGGAACTCATCCGCCGGTTCAAAAACGAACAACTACCCAACATAGTAGTCACAGTTGACCTGCTCACCACCGGTATAGACGTACCAGCAATTGATAAGCTGGTTTTTATGCGCCGCGTACGCAGCCGAATTTTGTACGATCAAATGATCGGCCGTGGCACACGCCTATGTGAAGACCTCTACGGTGCCGGCGAAAGCAAAACCTGCTTCCAAATCATTGACTGTGTAGACATGTACAGCACCTTATTAGATTACACAGACATGAAGCCCGTCGTCACCCGCCCGAACACCACCTACTCACAATTGATTGATGAGCTGGGCGCAACAAACAAAGATGATGATCGGCAGGTTATTGTTGATCAAATAGTCGCCAAGCTACAACGCAGCAAACGCCGAATACAGGGTGAAAGAGCCACAGACTTTGACAACCTAACCGGTATGGAGCCAGAATCATTGGTACAGCAAATCAGAAGCTCAACACCTACACAGGTGTCAGAATGGTTTGCAGATAAAACCGGCCTAATTGAATTTCTAGACAGCAAAGCCGCCGGCGACCCACCAAAGCTCTTCATTTCAGATACTCAAGATGAAGTCAGAGAAGTATCCAGAGGCTACGGCAAAAACAACCAGCGCCCCAAAGACTACCTGGAAGGGTTTCGTGACTTCGTCAGAGACAATCAAGACAAAGTAGCGGCCATAAACATTTGCGCCACCCGCCCGCACGAGCTCACCCGTAAAGCCCTGCAAGAACTACAAAAAGAGCTAATCAGCAAAGGCTACAATGAAATACAGCTGCGTACCGCATGGCGCGAAGCCAATAACGTAGATATCGCAGCCACCATTATTGGCTACGTGCGCAATGCCATACTAGATATGCCAGTAGAGCCCTATGAAGACCGCGTAAACTACGCCATGAAAAAAATACTGGCCTCCCGCAGCTGGACACCACCACAACGCAAGTGGCTAGACCGCATTAGCAAGCAGTTCGTCCAAAATACCCTGGTAGACAGAGCGGCCCTTGACGAAGGCCAGTTTCTTGAAAGTGGTGGCTATACCCGCCTTAACAAAGTATTCGATGGAGAGCTCACCAATGTACTGGCAGAAATTGCAGAGCAAATTTGGTCTGCAGCGCCTTAGCCTGTAAAGTGCGCCTCAAGCAAGTTGCTAGTCCAAGATTCAAATCACCTCAAAGCTCCACAACATCAAGCACCTGGTAAGCACATCATGAATACACAAGAAATCGTATCCAAACTCTGGGGCATGTGTGATGTACTGCGTGATGACGGTATCACCTATCAAGACTACGTTACCGAACTAACCTACCTGCTGTTTTTAAAAATGATGCAGGAAACAAATAAAGAAGCAGCCTTACCAAAAAATTACCGCTGGGGAGATTTGGTCGCAAAGGAGGGGGTGGAGCAGCTTAACTTCTACCGCGAGCTGTTAGTGCACTTAGGCACCAAGGGCAAAGGCCGTGTTCAGGCAATTTTTAACAACGCCAACTCATCACTTAAAAAGCCACGTAACCTGCTAAAGCTGGTAACTGATATTGACGCACTAGACTGGTACAGCGCCCGTACCGAAGGGCTGGGTGATCTGTACGAAGGCTTGCTAGAAAAAAACGCCAACGAAAAGAAATCGGGTGCCGGTCAATACTTCACACCACGCCCGTTAATTGAAAGCATTGTTAATGTTATCAAGCCGCAGGCAGGTGAAGTTATACAAGACCCCGCAGCTGGCACTGGTGGATTTCTTACTCATGCAGATCGCTACATTAAAGAACAAACTGATGAACTGTATGAGCTGCCAACCGCAAAACAAAAGTTCCAAAGGGAAAAAGCCTATCAGGCGGTAGAGCTAGTAGACGATACCCACAGACTGCTACTAATGAACGTAATGCTGCACGGCATGGACGGCACCTTTGAATCCGGTGACACCATGGGTGATATAGGCAAAGGCATGGCAAAAGCCGATGTCATTTTAACTAACCCACCGTTCGGAACAAAAAAAGGCGGTGGAATCACCCGCGATGATTTCACGTTTCCCACTAGTAACAAGCAGCTGGCCTTTTTACAGCATATTTATCGTGGCCTGCATGCCGGTGGTCGCGCCGCTGTAGTTTTGCCAGATAATGTTTTGTTTGAAGAGGGCGTGGGTACAAAAGTTCGTACTGACTTAATGGGCAAGTGCAACTTGCATACAATCTTGCGTTTACCTACCGGTATTTTTTATGCAGCCGGTGTTAAAACCAATGTATTGTTTTTTACGCGTGGTAAAACGGAAACTGGTAATACTAAAGCGGTGTGGTTTTATGATATGCGAACCAATATGCAGCAGTTTGGTAAGCGCGCCATGCTAACGCTTGATCACTTTAAGGAGTTTGAGAAGTGTTATGGCAAGAAGTCTGATGGTACTAGTAAGCGTAAGGAAGAGACGGAAGGTGGGGCAGGTGAGGAGTCACGCTTTCGGTGTTTTACTCGGAAGGATATTACCAAGCGTGGGGATAATCTTGATATCAGTTGGTTGAAGGATGATGATGCTCAGAGTGGGGAGGATTTGGAGGAACCGGATGTTATTGCTGCGATGATTCGGGAGCGGCTGGGGGCTGCGTTGGTTGAGATGGATGCTTTGGGGGAGTTGTTGGATGGTGGTGGTGATGTTGTAGGTGAAGGTTGAGATGAGTAGTACGAAAGTGTCGCACGACAAAATTGGAGCAACTAGAGATATGGAATTGCCAGAGGGTTGGGTCGCCTTAACATTGGCTGATGCCACCTTGCATTCCAGTGAAAAAGCAGAGCCAAAGGAGTTTGGCAACAGAAAATATATCGGTCTTAAGAATATTGAAAGTGGATCTAATAGGATTGTTAGTTTTGGTGACATAGCATCCGTAAAGAGTACTAAAGCAGTTTTTCGTAAAGGAGATGTTTTGTATGGGAAATTGCGACCGTACTTAAAGAAGGTTTGCCGCCCGGACTTCGATGGAGTCTGTTCAACGGATATTTTAGTGTTCCCACAAGTCGAGCAGCTAGACAACGGTTACTTGCTTTATTTCCTTTCGCAAAACACTACAGCTGATTATGCAACTCAAAACGCTAATGGTATAAACCTGCCACGGATAAGTCCAAAAACGTTAGGGGAAATTGGTTTTTCGCTACCCCCTATTGATGAACAAAAAAGAATCGTAACAGCAATAGAATCACTTCAAGAGCGCACTTCCCGAACACGCGCTTTGCTTGCAGAAGTAAAACCACTAATCGCCCAGCTTCGACAGAGTGTGCTGCGCAGTGCCTTCAGCGGCCGCCTGACCGCCGACTGGCGCGCCAAACAAAACACTCCATTCGTCACAAACCACACGGCAACAGAGCAAGCGGCGGCAAGTGCGGGTGGTGCCGGCGCGGGTAGTAGTAGCGTGGGTAGTACCAGCACGAGTAGCACCGGCAAAAACACCGTTGCAGCAGGTACGCAAACGCAACAACCCGAGGCAGACACCAAGGGCTCACCACAAAGTACCGATACAAAGTTTGAGACGGCCCCCGAACTGCTCCAACGCATCCGCACCGAACGCCGCCAGAAGTGGGAAACCGCCCAGCTCGCCGCCTTTGAGGCCAAAGGCAAAAAGCCAACTAAGGGTTGGCAGGATAAGTATAAGGAGCCGGAGCCGGTTGATGATTCGGATTTGCCTGAATTGCCGGAGGGGTGGTGTTGGGCAAGAGTTACTGATCTTGCAGAAGTTCGATTAGGGAGACAGCGTTCACCGAAGCGAGCTACTGGCCCGAATATGCGAAAGTATGTCCGAGCCGCTAATGTTACCTGGAATGGTATGGACACAAGCGACGTTAAGGAAATGGATTTCGACTCGGATGAGTTTGAAATTTACAGGCTTCAAGATGGTGACATTTTGCTTAATGAAGGATCAGGTAGTGCTAAGGAAGTGGGGAAGCCAGCTATATGGCGTGATGAAATACCAGACTGCTGCTTTCAGAACACATTGATTCGTGTTCGTACAGTGCCAGAGCTGGTTCAATTTTTATTTTTGCACTTCCGTTACGACGCATTAAGTGGTGCTTTTGCACCGGAAACACAAGGTATAAATATTCATCATATCGGTCGACAACGTCTGGCAGACTGGAGAATTGCTGTGCCGCCTTTGGACGAGCAAATGGAAATCGTATTTCGATTGAATTTGTCGCTAGGTAATGTACAAGAACAGAAAGAACTCAACGCCAAAATTTACTCATCCCTAACCCAACTAGACCAATCAATCCTATCAAAAGCCTTCAAAGGCGAACTAGTCCCGCAAGACCCAAACGACGAACCCGCCTCCGAACTCCTCGCCCGCATCCGCGCCACCCGTGAAGCTGACTTAGCTTCGAAAAAATCATCAAAAAAGAAAGCGGCAAGTAAGAAGAAAAAACCATCAAAAAAGAAAGCTGCTTCTAAGAAAAAGAAGACCAGCAGCAAGAAATCAGATAGTTAAGGCTGATTCACAGGTAATGATATGCGTACAATGAATACGACTATAATCTTTACGAAGCTTACAGCCGTATTCGGAGATAATTCCCTTGGCTAGTGCCGATCAACTAAAAGCCTTGCTGCAATCGTATATTGATGGCGATGACGCACGGTTCTATTCAGTGGCTATGCAGGTCGCAGCCCATGAGGCGAAGGTCGGTCATGGCAAGCTTGCCGAAGATCTGCGAAAATTGGTTGACCAGGCTAAAGCTCGTCGTAACGAGCATGTTCACGGTCTTACTAATATTGCGAAACCTCGCGGAGAGCTCGCTAATTTGCTGTCGGTGTCTTATCCGAAAGCACGTTTGTCTGATATGACGTTGAATACAGAGCTGCAAGCGCAATTGGATCGCGTTATACGCGAGCAGCGACACGCTGCAGAAATTCTCAGCCACGGCTTACAGCCACGTAGAAAACTTTTACTTGTTGGCCCACCGGGAACAGGTAAAACCATGACGGCATCTGTGTTGGCTGGAGAGCTCGGGCTGCC
>CALGKA010000053.1 GCA_937927895.1 uncultured Granulosicoccaceae bacterium
ACAGCAGTACAGCAGTACAGCACTGAGGTTTTCACGCTACTAAAACTTATAGGCTTTGCCAGCAAACCCGACCCGCTGAACAGTTGCTTGTTAGACCAAACCGCAAGCCTTTACTACGGAAAATAGAATACGAAAAATAGCACGCTACTGTTTCTTATGTGCCTGTGATGGCCGTACGCTTACATTGAAGAAACACACTAACGACACAAGCGCCGGTGTTACAGCCTAGGCGCAACTGTACCAGGCAAGTACAGCTGCGGCGTTATCTCACAGTTTTGGTTTAGCGAATCATTTCAACTTCACACCCTGATGTCTGTTAATGCCGTGGCCGGACTCGCTTACGCTTCAACAATAATATTGTCCACTCATGCTTTGAGTGCCAAAAGATGCCACGAGTGCGGTAGAAGTCTGTGCTTCGTGAAATACGGTGGGACCAAATTGCGCCTGCATAACGCATGGCAAATCTTCAGCACGAGATCTGTCCCTATTTACTTCAGGGATTTACTAATGAACACTGCAACTCCGTATGGTCAACAATTTCACCTAAATTCCAATGGACAAAGGCATAGCGTGGTTGCCGTGACGGACTGATATTTTAGATGCCAGTTTACCAGTCACAAGCCTCAAACATTCTCAAAGCCGACAGTATCGGGAAGAGTCTGGATCGCAAAGACCTAGAAAATGGTGGCCCCCAATTCCAGGACAGTCAAAGGCTGACTTGAGTACTTTTCTTTATTATTCTAAAGAAGAGACCAGTAAGAAGAAAACCAAGACTGCATAAACCCGAATTCAAAGCCAAGCTTGCTCTAACGGCAAAATAGGGTGAGTTAACAATGGCAGAGATGGTCAGTAGGTTTGATGTCAAAGCTGCCCAAATCACACAGTGGAAGAAACAGTCACTGTCGAGTGCCGGGCCGCCTTTGACTAAAGAGATCAGTCTGTCGATGGCCAAGAAGCGGGTACTAGCCCGGATTATTCATGATGATGACGGCATCTCACTTGATCTTTGATTCCACAGCGAACTTTTTCTTTTTGCAAATATCAATAAGTATTCGACGCAAGAAGAAAATCCACTGTGAAATCAAATCTCTACGCGATACGCTCGCCACATCATGAATAATCCGGGCTAGAACTGCGAGCTAAGATTGGGCAGTTGACCATGGAAAATGAGTTTTTAGAACGCGGGCTCGAATGAATTCACGGGCCCAGAGCAAAGAAATGGTGAGCAAAGAGGAAGTGCTTTCCATTACCCGCAGTGTGAACTGTCGGACTTACCACGATTACCTACATTCCGATGGCAAAGGGGTTTGTTTTACTTCGTTGCTGTTATGGACTCGTACTCGAGTCGAGTTCTATCTTAGAGGCTGTCAACCACAATGGATGCAAGCTTCTGTGTTGATGCCCTAGAGAACGCCACAAGAAGGCCATATAGAAGGCCATAGAACGCTATGGAGCCCAGGATACATTCAACACTGCAATGAGCCAGTTCACCTGCGATGACTTCGTAAGCGTGCTCAAGGAGAATGAGATCCAGATCAGCATGGATGGCAAGGGACGTTGGGTTGATAACGTTTTTACAACGTCTCTGGCGAAACGTGAAGTACGAGGCGGTTTACCCGAACGCCTATGATACGGCTGCAGATGCGAGGAGAGGTTTGAATCGCTACTTAGAGCCCTTCAACACCGAATGTCGTCACCAATCGATAGCCAAACAAACACCAGATTCGGTGTCCTTTCAAACTCCAGACAAGATCGCCGTATAGCCCTTGGGAAGGACCCATAACCTCTGTCCAGTTATTGGGGTCCACTACATTATGTTTACAACTAGAAGAGGGAATGGCCGGATGTAGTTGGTTTGTTGAAAGGAGCCGACTGGTTAAAGAGCAATAAACGTCTATTGCTCAACTTAAGGTTATACCCAAAAATTTTATAACCCGGCACCCATCCGAGTAATGCCGTGGACAATGACTGTATGCGATTCAGGATCATCGATTAATTCTCCGACAGATGTAATCTTCACCCTGAATCCAGTCACACCGTCCAGCGATGAGCCGAATATAGCGCCACTTCCCAATGGTTCGGCTGACACTGCCGCCCTCGCCTGGTTAGATTCTATATCTACGGTCCGTGGCGCTACCGAGCTATTTGTTCGAATTGCGTCAGCAACAATCTGACTAGTACGACCCGTGGCAATGGCTGCGGCACTTTCTGACGCTTGAAAAGTAATATTTTTTTTATAACCAGCAGCTGCCATGCGCTCGGTAAACAATGCAGTTTTAAGACTGCTTGTACCTAACAATGCAAGCAGCAGCAGCATAATCAATGCAACTACCAGAGTGGCACCACTCTGCCTGCCGGGTAAGTTATAATAAGGCTGTTGCATTGTTATCCTTTATTATAGTCGGTTTCTAATTTGCACTGTGGAATTGAAAGCGGCACGAAGGCGTCTGTCACTACCGTGCTCGCCATCTAAACCTGATGCACTTGATGGGCCGACTCGATGACCTGCTATATTGTAGGTTCGCGTGTCATTTCGATAGGCAGAGTAATCGGCAGTGGCAACAATCATCCCTAACTGTACGCTGACTATCTGTGCGGGATTGACCACATTTTCAGCGGTTACATAGCGGATGTTCTGAGGGAGTAAGTCATCGATCTGGGTGTTAATGCCGTATAAAACCTGAAGGTCCTCAACGCCCTCAACCAGCTCTACCGGAGTACCTATCGGATCAGTACTTGTGTCGAGTCCAAAAAGCGAAAAAAGCGGATCACCATTAGGTAAATCTCTTCCATTATCAGCCACAAAATACGCTATGGCTTCAAACTTCATCACTTCAACCTGCAGCGCAGCGGAAGCGTCATCACCTGGAAAACTCCGGGAAAGAGTAGAATGACTATTGCCGCTGGCCGCATGCTGGATGGTAGTGATTCCAGTAGTGGTATCCGCACTGACATTGGTTGCCCGAAATAGATTCGCGACATTGCAGTCACTAATCATGACTAAGTCATCAGTTCGTAACTGACCAGGATTTTCAGGTAATACTATATTGGATCCAGAGTCAGTCATCTCTTGCTCAAGACCGATAGCCTTACCGCTACCATATTGAATATACAAGACATCAGTATTGGGTTTTACGCTCACGATATTAGAAAGATCAGCATGACGAGCGGGACTCCAAACGCCACTACTATTCACTTCTGAACCCCACACTGCATTATCAGGATAGCTTAACGTTGCAGTGGTGATTGTTGGCGTGCTGGATGCCAGCACGATAACAGGTTCTTTCGCTTCATCGCGGCATCCCTGATAGCCCGCCATTCGCAACCCGAAGGACACAATATCCAACGCAGCTCCTCCAGAATCCATCACACGCGCCATACCGGTAGTCATTCTCGACGAGGCGGTACTACTGGAAAAAATGGCAACTACCCCGCTAAGTAACACGAGGCCAATCACGGATGCGATCATCAACTCAATAAGTGACAGGCCAGCCTGCTTGCCTGGTACACCTTGCGACCTAAATAGAATTGGAGAGCTGTTCAAGCGCTTCATAACACAGCACTGATAGTTTCGGTTTGACCTTCCGCTTCACCTGCTATCTGGTCATTCACAGTCACGACAACGGTACTCTTGATATTGCGCAAAATTGCCTGAAGCATTTAGTTGAAGTAGTGAAACTCCGTCAGTAGCATTTCCTGCGCGAAAACAGCGTGCCCGGACGCGACTATCTTGATTGGCACGTAGGATTGAACTAAACAAACTGACAGCACAAATACGGCAATCGGGAATAGCCGATAGTGCAGAGTCCATGCCGACATCGCTCGCTGCTACTGTCAGATTCAATCGCGTACGATCCAGAATGTCATTGGGCGCCATAGTGGCATATGAATGAGTGAGCACACCCTT
>CALGKA010000054.1 GCA_937927895.1 uncultured Granulosicoccaceae bacterium
GGTGCAAAGATTCTATGGGGGCAGATTGGCGTCTATAGCGATGAAGCTGCAAAGATCGCAGAAGATGCCGGCATGCGCGTGGTGATGGATCGTTGCCCTAAAATTGAATTATTTCGACCCTTCTGGAAACCTAAGCTTAATCAGTCTATCTAATGGCAAAGACATATCAGGTAGAGCTAAAACAAACTGGCGTCACGTTAAAGGTTGTAGAAGATCAGTCTATTTATCAAGCAGCCCTTGAAAAGGGTATTCAACTTCCCATTGGTTGCAACTACGGTGGCTGTATTACCTGTGCAGCAAAATTGATTACCGGTAGCGTACGTCAGCCTGGTGCAACAGCGCTCAATAAGCGCCAATCGAGGGCTGGGTATATTCTTCTTTGTGTTGCGTTGCCTAAAGAAGATTGCGTGATACAGGAAGGCGTTGAATCACATGATCAGCTTTACGAAAATCCGTTTACAGGTAAAATATCGCCGATCAAATAACTAATATAGCAAGGAGCGTTGTTATGCCAAAAGCGAAAATCAAAACTGCGAAAACTGCTGTCACTCCCGCTAGGTTTATTCAATCAGTAGAGCACCCTGTGCGCCGCGCAGATGCTGAAACGCTACTTAAATGGTTTGCAGAACTTACCGGCATGCCTGCTAAAATGTGGGGGCCATCGATTATCGGGTTTGGTCGTTACCACTATAAGTATGAAACCGGCCGCGAAGGCGAGTCTATGATTACCGGCTTTTCACCCCGTAAAGCCAACCTGGTTATCTACATTATGCCGGGTTACCAAAATCAAGATGCTGCACTTGCGAAACTTGGTAAACATAAAATCGGTAAGTCTTGCCTTTATATCAATAAGTTGGCTGATGTTGATCTTGATGTTTTAGCCGATATGGTGAAAAACGGCGTTGCTTATATGCAGAAAAACTACGATACATGGGATGTATAAGGAACGAATATATTGTTACCCGTTTCTAGCCCGTGAGGCCTTTGTAGACTGGTTATCACTATAGTGTGTAACAAAATACCGGTGTGCCGGTATAACGGTCTATGAACTCTGAAAACATCCACCAATACAATGATGCTGACTACCTAAGCGGTGATCCGATAGCGTTCGGCGCGCTGGTGGTTAAGTTTCAGGGAGGCTTGTTTGGGTTTATGGGGCGCATGGGGTTTAGCCAGGCGCAAAGCGAAGAGCTGGCTCAAGAGACCTTTCTACGGGCGTGGAAAAACCGGTCTTCATATGTTTCGAGTAAGGCTGCCGTTTCTACCTGGGTGTTTACCATAGCCAGGAACGTAGCATTGAATGAAATTGCTAAATCTACCCACGCTATTGTTGATGAGTTTGACATCAACACACTGCAAAACAAGCAAACGGGCACTGATCCCGATAAGCAATTTGAATCGCACCAGTCTATTGAACGCCTGCAGCGAGCATTGAGATATTTGTCAGCGGAAGATCGCGCAGTGATAGCTGCAGTTTATACCCCGGACATGACCGACCGTGATGTAGCGTTTGTTCTCAATTGTAGTGAGGGTGCGTTAAGAACGCGATTGTCTCGAGCAAGGAAGCGGCTGAGTAACGCGCTGCAACAATTGGATAAGAATGATGCATGACAAAGAAATAGATGAACTGTTAAGCCATGGGCTTGTGCAGGCGCCGGATGATTTTCGCAATCGTGTGATGCAACAAGTGGCGGAACACGAACGTAATCGCCTCAGTGTGCCCCGGGCTGAAGCAGATCCCCTCACGTGGTGGCAATGGTCAGCGGTGATTTTAGGGGCGGTATTAGGAATTGGGCAGGTGCTGCGGTTTATATTTGCAGTTTGGCTAGTGACGGCAGCTGGATAACAGGAGCGAATAATATGAGTGAATATAGTGAAGTTTTGGATAGTCGCATGATAGACAAGCAGGGTAATCGTCCAACAGCTCGCAGAATCCCGATATTGGCGGCATTAATGTCTGCAGCTCTTCCAGGTTTTGGTCAGTTGTACAACGGGCAGGTGAATCGTGCTATCTGGTTTTTTATAGTGTTTGCTTTGGTCGCATTGCCAGCGACTGCAATTGTAGCGCTATTTCTACCTGCGGCATTTACTGTAGTAATGATTGCCCTGAGTGTATTGATTACGCTTGGGATTTGGTTATACGCCATTGTCGATGCGTGGTGGACTGCTCGTGGTTTATCTGAATATGTTGCAAAGCCCTGGCAGACCACTAGTGGTTATGTTTTGATTTTCATTTTATGCAACCTTGTAGTGTTGCCGCTGGTTATACGCTATGTGAATAATAATCAGGTGCAAGCGTTCCGCATACCCAGTAATAGCATGAGCCCGAGCGTACCAAGGGGGGATTTTATATTTGCCAATAAAAATTATAACTGCCCCAATTGCCGTACTTGGGTTAAGCACGGTGATGTCGCCATATTTGTGTACCCTAATAATCGTAACAATCACTATATAAAACGTATTATTGGATTGCCTGGTGATATTGTGACGGCTAGTGGTGGTGTTGTATCTGTTAATGGTGAGGCTTTAACCGCTAATGAGAACAACACACAGGGGTCAGATATAGTTGAATCTTATAAGGGACGCACTTGGACCGTCAGTGGTGAAGGGGCAATGCCTGATTTTTCCACAACGGTTGAGCCCGGGCATGTATTTGTCTTAGGAGACAATCGCACCAAGAGTAATGATTCAAGAAAATTCGGACAAGTGCCATTGGCTGATGTAGTTGGGCGAGCGCGGCAGGTATGGTTTTCTTATAGTGATAGCAGTGTTAACTGGGATCGATTAGGCACAAGCCTGATTCCCGCTAAGGTTACTGAATAAGGCGTGCAACGAAGAAGGGGCGGAATTTCTCCGCCCCTTGTTTGTGGGTTTTCCTTTTGTATCCGAAGTGTTTAGATCCGGATCTTCAGACTGATTAAAATAATCATCAATCTCATCATCTAGCTGACGTTTGGACTGATGTCGTTGTCCCGACACATTGCTTGTGTGGGCGCCACCTTTACGCAATATTGCGCCATGGCGGACTACTTGGTTTCTTATTGGCATTTGTGCCTCTCTCTTATTGCAGGTATTTAAAACACGGTGGATTACAGCTGCATCTGAAACCACTGTAGTGTTGTCACTTTACGCGCGACACGTTGATAACTCTTGTCATTCGATAGAAATATCGGCTGATCAAAGGTTTTAGTAAAGCAAAATTTCTTTGGCAATCGACTGTAGATTGAACGCGGAGGAAAGTCTTGCTTAATATTTTTCAAGTGGTTACCTGTATCGAACGTATGGTACCAAACTGAAGTAATACCTAATTCCTCTTTCAAAAACCACAGGGCTGCACTTAACAAGGCTTCGTCCCATATTTTACTAAGTCTTTGCTGAACGAAAGCTGTGTAAGCAGTAACCGCTTTGGATACGTTAGTATCACCGTGGGTGCGAGCGCACATACTTTGTACGGTTGCCACATCTCGAAGCCAATCGTTTTGGATCTCTTCAATTAGTGCTTCTCCGGTTGTAAAATCAATGTCCAGGCGTGCCCACCCTAGTGTTTGGCGATAAAACGCTCGTTGGCCCTTTTCCATCACAGGGTGCCCGCTATCTTTGAACCACCAGTGGTATTCCTCCGGTACAATTCGCTCAAGTGAGCGGCGGTAACCTTCGTGTAGGTTAAGTTGCAAGACCAGGTTGTGACCGTTTCTGCTAGTTTGTTGCCAGTCTCTTTTTTCCCCACCCCACTTGCCTAATGTCAGTAAAAAGGTTTCATGCGGATCGACCCAGGCCAGAGAAAGTGACTCTGTGCAAAGCGTATTTTTGCCTTGAGTGGCTAAGATGTTTTGCACCGCAGGCTTTTGTAGTAAGCCTGCGTAGTGCGAACGCTTGACCTCATCTATGGTGCTTTCATCGTTAAACACCCACGCCAATAGCATAGGCGCGTAACGCCCGGGGTAGTAGGGAAAGAAGGTCCGGCCTTTCGGCAGGCATTCAATGATTTCATCTATCTCAGTAATATTCATCGTAACGGCCAATAAAAAAGCCCCGTCAGCATGCTGTGCGGGGCTTTATGTTATCGACACTGTGTTCGAATCCGGCATGCTGTAGTAGCGGCGCCGGATAGATGAATATCTGGCGCTACATGGGTGTGGTTGGTTTAGTAATTAAAATGCCATGCATGTGAAAATTCGCTCTTTATAAAAAGGAAGCCCACCGATGTGGGGCTGTTGTTCTGCTCGCGTAGTCTAACGGCAACCATATTGAAGTCAAGCTGAGTTATGGTACTTTTGACGAACCGATCACCTAACGTTAGAGTGGCTATTAATTAAATAGCTCTATACCGCTTACGCAAGAACCCATTTTATGAGTGAATTTAATGTTCCAGTGATTGATGTCTCTGCAATCCATAGTAATGATTCAAAGCAGAAGCGTATGCTGGCTGAAGAAATATTGGCAGCCTACGCTGTTGCAGGTTTTGGCTATGTGGTGAACCACGAAGTGCCAGAGGAACTAACAGATAGAGTGTTCGCCGCCTCTGCCAGGTTTCATAGTTTGCCGTTGGAATCCAAAATGGCGGTAGAGCTTAACCATTTGCATCGTGGTTACATTCCAATCAATACCTCTACCGATGTGAATTCAAAGATCGCTGATGTACGTCACCCGAACCAATCTGAGAGCTTTATGATTATGCGGGAAGATGCTGCCGATTCCCCCGATGTACTTGCACAGGCCTATCTGGCTGGGCCGAATCAATGGCCTGAGCTAGCAGGTTTTCAAAGTGATGTAATGGAGTATCACAATGCCATGCTGCAGCTTGCACGAAAGCTGGTTGCGGTAGTGGCCTTATCGCTCGATGCAGATGCACAGTTCCTTGCCGCATTTGATCGCCCGACCACATGGTTGCGCTTGCTGTATTATCCGCCGGCAGCAAAGGATCAGCAGTCTGAAGGGTCGGGTATTTATGGCTCTGCGCCGCATACAGACTTTGGTTGCCTTACATTGTTGGCGCAGGACGATATCGGTGGGCTGCAGGTACAAACACCGGAAGGCACATGGTTAGATGTGCCAAAAATACCTAATTCGTTTGTTGTGAATGTTGGCGATATGTTGCACCGCTGGTCAAATGGTCGTCTGCGATCTACCCCGCATCGAGTGATCAACACCTCAGGTCGCGCTCGTTATTCTTGTCCGTTCTTTTATGATCCCAATGTGGCTACTGACATCGCGCCGCTGGCCTCTTGTGTAAGCAGTGATAAACCATCTGCTTATAGTCCGATTAACTTTGGCAATTTTTTAAAAGGCGAATTGAAAGCCGGATATAAAAAACACCAGAAAGGTTGATTCACAGTGGTCTGTGTGCAGGGCGCATATAGGTAGGTGAGGGTGGCATATAGCGGTGTGAGACATTTGGTCGGTGATATGATGTCGGCTTCGAGCTACCGGACTCGACTCTATTTTTAATGCGAGATCTCGTGGCAAGCTCAGAAGCCCCTACCCATAATTTCTACCGAGCAGTTTTCATTGTCATTCTGGCTATCTTCTTGTTTGATGTTCAGGGGGCATTGATAAAACAAATGGGTGGGCGCTATCCGGTAGAGCAAATTTCCTTTTATCGCAATTTGTTTGGTATGGTGCCAAGCCTCCTGGTGTTGGTGTTTTCATCCCAATGGCACAAGACCGGTAGACCTTTAAGACTCAAGCGATGGCGCTTAGGTTTTGCACGCGGTGTGTTGTTGGTGTTGGCACAGCTGAGTTTCTATACCGCCTTAATTCATATGGAGCTTGCAACGGCTACCACGCTTGCCTTTGCAGGCCCTTTATTTGTGACCACGCTATCGGTTCCTTTGCTTGCTCATAAAGTCGGGTGGGTACGAGGCCTTGCGGTAGTAATGGGGTTTGCAGGCGTGGTTATGGTAATGAAGCCTGGCGGTGATGCGTTTACTGCAGTGGCGTTGCTTCCGGTGGCCGCGGCGCTTTTTTATGCGCTGACTAGTTTGTCTTCACGTTTTTTTGAACAAGAAGAGCCCACCGCTTTAATAAGTATTTATGCAGCGATCGGCGCGGCAGTAACCGCTTTAGCTATTTTACTTTTTAAAGGAATAACTATTGACCTTAATACGCCGGGTGATTGGTTGTGGTTTATTGCGATGGGTGGTGTGGGAGGTACTGCTGTATTTTTATTAATTACCGCTTATAGAATGGCAGACCCGAGTAGCTTGTCGCCCTTTGAGTATTTCGGAATTCCGTTTTCATTTTTATTGGGATGGTGGTTTTTCGATGAAGCACCTTTTGATTCTCTTTTTCCCGGTGTATTGTTCATTGTTGGTGCGGGTTTGTTGGTTCTTTGGCGAGAGCGTAGTATTCAGTCGACCAGTCAATAAAGATGAATATAGATAAAACACTGATGGTGCAGGGCACCACCTCTGATGCGGGCAAGAGTGTCATGGTGGCAGGCTTGTGTCGCTTGCTTGCCAATGCCAATAAGAAAGTTGCCCCTTTCAAGCCGCAGAACATGGCATTGAATAGTGCCGTTACAGTAGACGGTGGTGAGATTGGCCGGTCGCAGGCACTGCAGGCGCAAGCGTGTAGAGTGCCACCGCACACAGACTTTAACCCGGTCTTGCTCAAGCCCTCAAGTGACACTGGAGCGCAAGTGATCATCCATGGTAAAGCGATTGATGCGATGCAAGCACAGCAATTTCACGATTACAAAAAAGTCGCTATGGATGCTGTGTTGGAATCACACGGCAGGTTAGAGCAGCAATACGACTACATTATCGTTGAAGGTGCCGGTAGTCCGGCTGAAATAAACTTACGTGAAAACGATATTGCTAATATGGGTTTTGCTGAAGCCGTCGATTGCCCGGTAATTTTAATAGCCGATATTGATCGTGGTGGTGTTTTTGCGCACCTTGTCGGTACGCTTGATCTGCTTTCTGAAAGTGAACAGAACCGTGTAATTGGTTTTGTGATTAATCGTTTTAGAGGTGATATCGCGTTGCTTGAATCCGGGCTTGATTGGTTGGAGGAGCGCACTGGTAAGCCAGTGCTTGGTGTGTTGCCTTATTTGACTAACTTTTATCTTGATGCAGAAGACGCTATTTGCACTCAGCAGTTTGATGATACAGTAGGGCAAAAGCTTAAGGTGGTGGTGCCTGTGTTGCCGCGTATCAGTAATCACACAGATTTTGATGTACTGCGCCTGCACCCGCAGGTAGATCTGCAATTTGTATCGGTTGAACAATCCTGCCCACCAGCAGATTTAATTATTCTGCCGGGCTCAAAAAATGTACGCGCAGATTTAACTGCATTGCTACAAAACGATTGGGCGCAACAGATAGCTAAGCACTTACGTTATGGTGGCAAGCTGCTCGGTATTTGTGGCGGTTTTCAAATGCTGGGTAACGCGATTCATGATCCGGATGGAATAGAAGACATTGCAGGAAGTACTGGAGCATTGTCTGTGTTCCCAATGGCAACCACCCTGGAGTCTGTAAAACAGCTGCACAATGTATCGGGTACATTTACACACCCGGAATTTGCGGGTGTTGAATTTGAAGGTTATGAAATACATTGTGGTAGTACTGAATGGTTAGCGATTGCGGAACATGGCCAGGAGCGCGGCCAGGAGTTACTGACTATTGCCGGATTGTCTACGCCACGGCAAGATGGTTTTTGTAGTGCTGACAACCAGATTATAGGCACTTATGTGCACGGGTTATTTAATCATCCGGAAGCGGGGCATGCCTTGTTGCGTTGGGCAGGGCTTGAATCTACACAACGTGTAGATATAAGTGAAATTCGTGAGCAACAGCTTGATCGGATGGCAGATACGCTTACTCAGCATTTAAAACCTGAGTTTGTAACAGCTCTTTTGAAGTAAAGAACTAGTAAGGTAAAGAGCTAGTAAGGTAAAGAGCTGATAAAGAACTAGGGTGATAAATTTAAGGGCATTGAAGCGCTTCTGAGAGGCTATCAGTGTTTTTAAACTCACCGACAACCTTGCTGATAAGTTCTCCATCAATAAGTGATGTTGCCAGTACTTTTGTCCACTGATTGTCGGCAGTGATCATCTCTGTAGTGGCACCGCAATTTCTGATACCGCCCGAGATAAAGTCCTGGCCGATCTTGTGGTTGCTATAGCCTGCACTGCTGGCAACTTCAACAAGCTCGCCGTTTTGGTAAGACCACACTCTAAGGACTTTAGCCAAGTGCGGTCGATCAACAAAGGCAATGTCGGTGTAACCATCGTTGTCAAAGTCTGCGATGCCAACGGGTGCCAGCCATCTATTGGCTGTGCCAATGTAGGGTGTGGTGGCCAGCAGCTGTAATGAGTTGTCGACCAGGGCATAGATTGCTATTTGCGCGCCTTTTTTCCTGTGGCTGCGTACGGTAACCACTTCTGCACCCGGTTCGCCGTCGACATCGGCAAGACGGGGTGCGATATCTTCAAACACGTGGTCTGTATTTAATGTGACTGAAACGTCGCAAGGGGTATTAACACTAACCGACAGGATGGAGGGTTCAATTGCATCTCCCAAAACGCCGTGCGAGTAACGGTCAGTAGCACCGTCGTACCAGGCAGATTCGATACCGACGCTATCCGCACTTGTGACTAGTGATTCAGGGAAGTCTGAGCTGTTTGCACTAGAGGGGCAAGCAGCATGTGCTTGTGAGCTGGCAACCGAACTGGCAACTGCGCAGGCGACGTACAGGAGGAGGCTAACTGCTGGTTTTAACATGGTGCTCTGTAGTTTGAAATGTTGGTATGACTGTTCGATCTTTGCACGCCTCAGTAGTTCAACACAAGGTCAGATATAAGTTGATAAATTGTCTGGTTTGCCAACTAGGTTTTTTGATCAACCCCTGCCATAAGAAATTTCTGCCTGATGGCAATATCGCGTCTTGTCGCGACAATATCCTCAGGATCTAGCAATCCCCTCGGTGCATCAGTCAGATTGAAGTGATGAAACTCATCAACGCCAGAGACCAGTTTGGCATCAGTCTTCTCATTGATGGTTTGTTGCATGTCCGGGGTGATATAGCGAATCGCCAGGCCAATTCTGCGATCATTACTTTTATTGGTGTTTGAGCCGTGAAAAACCTGACCGTGGTGCAGCGACATCTCGCCTGGCTTCAAAACAACATCTACCGCATCTTCTTCATTGACATCAACTGCCAGCTCTTGTCCGCGCGATAAGAGGTTTTTTTCATCGAAGGTATCACGATGCCCGACTATCGATCCTGTGTGAGTGCCGGGGATGAATTTCATACAACCGCTCTGCACAGTCGCTGCTGATAGTGCCACCCATACAGTTACTTCGTGGCTGTCAGTCAGGCCCCAATAAGTTAAGTCTTGATGCCAGCTGATAAAGTTTTCTGTGTGGGGTTCTTTTATAAAGAAGCTTGAATTCCATACAAGGATATTCGGTCCGAGAATCTCCCGCACCGGGTTTAATATGTTATCGGCGCGGGTGATCTCATCGACGAACGGGATCAGTGAGTTGGCCTGGCCAATGGCGAGTTTTTTTAAATCAGTATCTGTTTGATATCGCGCCTCCATGGCTTCAAGCTCGGCGCGATATCTTTGTACGGTTGCAGCATCGAGAACTGACACAGGGAAGTAATATCCCTGTTTTTCATAATCTGCAAGCCAGCTGCTCATGTTCGAACTATGTTGCTATAAAAATAGCGTCACGATCGAAGGCCAAATCAGTAGCACACTCAGCGCCAACAGTTGAAGACCGATAAACGGCAGGAAGCCCTTGAAGATATCAGTTAATGAGATATGCGCAGGTGCCACAGATTTCAGATAGAAAGCAGCCGGCCCAAATGGCGGTGATAGAAAGCTCACTTGCATGTTCATACAAAACAACACGCCAAACCAGACTGCAACATGCCGTGGTTCGAGTTGTCCGATGAGGCCGATCTCTTCGATTGGCAGCGCTTTAACTATGGGTAGGAAGACAGGAATAATCAGCAATACAATTCCAACCCAGTCCATGAACGCACCCATAAACAGAAGTATTAGCATCATTGAAAATATCACCATCATGGTCGGCATCTCTGCACCCACAATGAGCCCTGCGATGTAAGTTGGGCCGCCTGCGAGCGTATAAGCGCCGGCCAGTGCTGCAGCACCCACAGTTACCCAGATGATTGTGCCAGTTGAACGCAAGGTGCGCATGAGGCTGACCCATACCAGATCTACGGATGCTTCACCGCGAATTGCTGCGATCATGAAAACAGCCAGTGCACCCATGCCTGCAGCTTCGGTGATACCGGTTATGCCGCCATAGATTGAGCCGAGTACGATGCCAATAACCGTGAAGGGAGGCACCAGACCCTTGCCATGGTGCCAGCCGAGTTTGGTTCGTTTCAGACCGAATACCACAAACATCAGAATCAGGCACACCACGATGATACCGATCAAATAGGGTGCTTGATGTACCATCCCGAGTGCGGGGGGTTCAAAGCCAACGTCGCCCGGTGTGTTGCGACCGGTTGCGGTCAGGAACGCTAAGCGGCCAAGTAACAGTGTGGTAAAGCCCGTCACGAGAATTGATAAGAACGCACAGAATGCTTTGAGTTTTTCACCACCGGGCAAATCATCCTCACGCGGTTCGGGCAACGGCGCTTGTGATGGGTCAAGCCGTGTGCGAATGAGAATGTAGATGATAATAAAAGAGGCGAGCATAAAGCCCGGAAGAAACGCACCGGTAAACAGGGCTTTGATTGAGGTCTCTGTTATTAGTCCAAAGATAATTAACACAATCGAAGGTGGAATCATTGTGCCCAGTGAGCCTGATGCACAGATGGTTCCTATCGCAAGATTCTGGTTATAGCCGAGGCGCAGCATTTGCGGTAGTGCGATTAAGCCGAGCAGTACTACTTCGCCACCAATAATGCCCGACATGGCAGCCATCAATACCGCCATTAAAGAAGTCACTACAGCGATTCCGCCGCGCGTACGACTCATCCAGAAATTAAGACTGTCATACATTTGTTTAGCGACGCCGGATCGCTCGAGCAGTGCGGCCATAAAGATAAACAATGGCACAGACAGCAATACGTATTCGGTCATTAGGTCATAGACCTTCTGAGTGAGAATGTAGAGCGGTCCGGTGCCAGGCCTGCCCGTGAGCAGGCCATCGCCGAAACTCATTGGATCAGTGAAGAGCGTTGGCTCAAACTTCATGATCATTACAAGCGCTGCCAATACTGCTGAGGCGAAGCCTAATGGCATGCCGATGGCGAGCATTAATATGAGTCCTACCATCAGGACAATGGAAATAGTACCGACGTCCATTATGCTGCTCCCACGCTTTTCTTGATGGCTTCCAGTTCTTCCTGGTCGATCACATCTTTTTGAGTGATGTCAGCGGGATCTCGCTTCCAGTCTGCAATCAGGTTGAGTAGTGCCTGCAAGCTGATCAGGCAGATGACGATAAGTATCAATGGTTGAATAGTGGCGGGAATAGGTGGATCAAATGCGGTGCCGAAGGTTTGCCACTTGTAGAACTTGTTAATAAAAACTTGTTTATAGCTTCCAAATACGAGGCAGATCGCAAAGAACCATAATAGCGCCACCCAAATGATGTCAGAGATATGTTGCATCCAGCGTGGCATCGCATCGTAGATGATAAATATCCGGATATGGCTGCGTTGCTGCATGGCATAGACTCCGGAAAGCAAAAACACAAAACCGCCAATCCAGAGTGTTAGTTCGTTAGCCCATAATGTGGGTTGTTCGATCACGTAGCGAACAAAAACTTCGTAGAGCATGACGCCCGTCATTGAGATGATCAGGATCATCACGATCCGTCCGATAAACATGGCGATCTTATCTACACGGCTGTAATGAGGAAATTCCATCTGTGCCGGGACTAGTGTTTTAACGCCTGCGTAGAATATAAAGGGAAGGAGTAACAGCGCTGCCCAATCAACGATATCAGCAACACCGAATAGCCCCGGAAGGTTTGGAGTGACATCCTTGCGTTTATGCATCTCACTCATTTGCACCGTCATGCTGGTGGTGTCGTCATGAGGCCATAAATCAAGTATGTAAGCCGGAGCATGCCAAATGGCCCAGCCGGCGCAGAACACGAACATAAAGGGGATAACCCACTCCTTTATGTTGCCTGGTTTTTGTTCTTTCATTATTTCCTCCACATAACTGAGCGGCTCTGTACGCCCGATTATAAAGCAGTACGACTCCAGCCCTGTGAAAGAAATGTCAACCGCAAGGTTGCCTACTTGATGAATGAGTAGTTCAAGGGAATGCTCTATTGAGCAAGGGATGTGAAGTCAAGGTGAGCAACAAGTGTGTGCTGATTTTTAAAGATTAAAGCATCAAAAGTTACTGGAGGCAGACGGTTTGTCTGCCTCCATAGCGCTTTCAATAAAGTGCCATCGAAAAGTTATTCGATTGCGCCGATTTCTTTCAAGAAATCAAGGTGAGCACCAAGTAGTTCTTTTGCTTCTGATGTAGTCGCGTACTCTTCCCAGGTATCAGCAACGGCTTTTCGATACACAGCCATGTCTTCATTAGACCATGTGTTAAGCGTCACGCCTGCTGCTCGCAGTTCGGCAGCTGCCTTTTGCATTTCGATGCCTTGCTTGGTAGTAGTTTTCAATGCCAGTGCCTGCATGGCCACTTTCATGATTCTCTTGTGCGCTTCAGGCATGTCATCCCATATGTCTTTACGGCATGCGAGATGATCGGCAGGCATAGAGTGAAAGCCAGGGTAGTTGGTGTTTTTGGCGATATCGTATAAACCAAGGCCTACATTATTAGCAATAGTAGATGCATCTGCACCGTCGATAATACCGGTTTCAAGAGCGGTGAAGATCTCGTTGAAATCCATCACAATTGGAGAGGCACCAAGGTTTTCAAAGATGTTGGTAATAACACCTGGAGGTGCGCGGAATTTCCACCCTTTAAGGTCGGCAACGCCTGTGAATGATTTGGTAGAAACCAGAGACTCAGGGCCCGGGATCCACCAGCCGACAAATTCCATGTCGTTCGGGTTGTAGAGCTTGTTCAACGCGTCATAACCACCGCCGTGCAACAGCCATGAGTATTGAGTGTACGGATCTGAATAGCCACCATTCAAGTCACCTGCGAACTGGAAAGCCGGGTTCTTACCTACCTGGTAGGCACCACCCGTCATATCGCAATCGAGGATACCGGTTGCTGCAGCATCGAAGGTCTCTGCGGCTTTTACAACGGAACCTGCGTAGAACATTTCGATTTCGATGTCGCCACCGGACATTACTTTTACGTCTTCAATGAACTCGGCTGCCAGCGAGCCCGAGAGTGTCTCTGTGGCAAAGTGTGTTTGAATACGAAGCTTTGTGGTTTCAGCATTTGCTGATCCTGCGGCTAAAGCGAGCGCCAGCGCGGTTGTCTTGATGACGGGTTTCAAGATGTTGTGCATAGTTCCTCCAATTAGATTGGCTCACTGCTTTGGTATAAACGACTGGCAGTGAGCCCGCACGTTGTTGATTTTGCGCTGAAATTCAGGCACAAAAGGTAAAATCAAAATGTTGTGTTGATAACCAGTATGGCGGTAAAACTTTGCCTGCAATGCCAAGTTTCTCGATTAATTCCACAACTTGTATTAAGTAATATATCCGCGTAGCAGTGCGGGCAATTGTAGCTACTCAATAAAAACACAGTATTCATGAAATGACAACCGAATGGGAGACATGTCGGGTTCGATACGACATTTGTATCGCACTCAGGCAACATGGTTGGCGTTACCTGCTGCGCATCTGGTACTTTTTAGCGCTTTAATACTTTGCAGCTTGAGCGGTATGATACGGCAATGAATGTCTCTATCCCCGACAGCGTGGGATGCCCACCGGAATTCCCACCAATACCATGAAAACATCGCGAATAGTTCACACCGTCAGTTGCCATGCAGAAGGTGAGGTAGGAGATGTCATTGTTGGAGGCGTAAGCCCGCCACCGGGTGCCACGTTGTGGCAGCAGTCAAGATGGATTGCAAGCGATAACAACTTACGCAACTTTATGCTTAACGAGCCGCGCGGCGGTGTGTTTCGACATATCAATTTACTGGTGCCACCTATTAATGAACAGGCGGATGCAGCGTGGATAATAATGGAGCCTGCAGATACACCGCCTATGTCTGGCTCTAATTCTATGTGCGTTACGACTGTTTTATTGGAAACGGGTATTTTACCAATGACAGAGCCTGTGACTAATCTTGTACTTGAAGCCCCCGGTGGATTAATACGTGTTGTCGCGAATTGCCGTAATGGCGAAGTGGAATCTGTAAAAATATCCAATGTGCCGAGCTTTGTTTCAAAACTTGATGCATTTATAGAAGTAGAAAGCATAGGCACTGTAAAAGTAGACACTGCCTATGGAGGCGATAGCTTTGTGATTGCTAATGCACAGGATTTAGGCTTTTCAATTTCCCCCGATGAAGCACGAGAATTATCTGAACTGGGGGTTAAGATGGTTCAAGCCGCAAACGAACAGCTTGGGTTTACTCACCCGGAAAACCCTGATTGGTCGCATATTTCTTTTTGTCAGATGGCTATGCCTGTTACTAAGGTTGATGGAATCCTTCAAGCTAAAAATGCTGTTGCGATAATGCCTGGCAAAATAGATCGTTCCCCTTGTGGGACAGGCTGTTCAGCGAGGTTAGCGGTATTAAGAGCGCGTGGTGAAATTAACATTGGTGAGCGTTTTACGGGTGTGTCTATTATAGGTTCAACCTTTGACTGCCAAATAGAAAAAGACACAAAAGTAGGGGGGATTAATGCAATTGTGCCCAGTATTTCCGGCCGTGCTTATATAACCGGTACTCATCAACATACGCTTAACCCTTCAGACCCATGGCCTGAAGGTTACCGACTCAGTGATACTTGGCCAAATGCATCATGACCATCTCCAATCTGAAAAGTCGCGGTCTGACAAGCAGCAGCCTGAAAAGCAGCAGTAACGGCTAGCTGATTGTGGGCCTATTACGCAAACATTGGCTTGGCCGCATAGGACTGTTCCCTACACTGTTATTCACAGTGCTTGCGTTGCGCATTGTGATTGGCCTGCTACAACAGCAGGTACCGTCACAAGGCATCATACTCTGGTTAGTGTTAAGCGTTGTATTGTTTGTATGGCAGGTGGTAGGAACGTCGCGTGCTGCGGATCGTGCCTTAAAAGACCGTGGTAATGTACTGTCATTGTATGCAGCATACTTTGTGTTATTGATCGCAGCAATGCTTACCTTGTTGCAGTTAGCAGATGGGGTATCTTCTAAGTATGCGATTGCAGAGGAAACCTATGCCGTTGGCACTATGCCTGTATTGCGCGGTGAAAAGGCAGTATTGGTCATGGGTAATCTTAGTTGGGATCTGTTCGCACAATTTGAAGCGACACTTGCACAGCACCCGAGTATCAGTGAAATCCATTTTGATAGTACAGGCGGTTACGTTTTTGTAGCACGTGCCATGGCGTTGAATATTCTTGAGCGTGAGCTTGACACGCATGTGGTTAATAAATGTTATTCAGCGTGCACTATTGCTTTTCTAGCGGGGCGCAAGCGCACAATGCTAAAAGATGCGGAGTTGGGTTTTCATCGTTACAAGCTTGAGTCTGACCAACCAGGGCTTATCAGTGTGGCAGATGAGCTTGATCGAGATAGACTCTTCTTTGCGGAGCGTGGTCTTTCCAGGGCATTTATACAAAAGGTGTTTGCAGCTGAGCATAGCGAGCTGTGGAAGCCGAGTAGGGCCACACTTGTGCAAGGTGGTGTGCTGGTGCAGTGAAGCTTGTGCGATGCTTCGCTTTGATAGCACTTGCTTTGATTGCACTTATAGTAAATGTGCCTGTCTATATCTCTTCATGTTTATCAACGTTGAGCGCTGGTTTCTTTCTTAAGGCGTTCTAATAATTTTCCCTCTGCGTACTGGTAGTGAGCCTATTTCTTAGGTGCATCCCCAGGCTACGTTTCCCGTCAGAACTATCTTCTTCTTATGTTCTTTGTGGTGCATGTTGAGCATTGGCGCTCCAGTAAGTGTTGTAGGGAATTCCAGGGAATATATACCGCTATTAAGGCCATAAGATTGCCCGTCCGCCGCCTCTGGGCAGCATAGTAGAAAGTACTTCTTTTGAAAATCATAGCTAGTGCCCATCCATAAACAGCGCGTAGCGAATACAAAATTCCCTTGACTTAAATTCGTAGCGGGATAATAATCCCACTCAAGAGAAGGCAAATTGTTAGTCCTGATATCAGATATTTGTCGATCTTTAGCCGAATGGCTCAACCAGGAGAGAGGGATATGATTATTTGTAAACGAGGTTTCGCAGCTACTGTTTCGGACCGTAAAACTAAAGCATCGGGTGCTGCCAAGCTTGCAGCAGTGTTTACAGCGATTGCTTTTATGAGTGGGTGTGGTGGCAGTTCTGAGCCAGAAGATATTGTTGACAATGCACTGGAACAATTGGGTATTCCGGTTGTTGAGCCGGTAATTGCAAGTGACGACCCTGTGGCTCCAGTGAATACTGGCTTAATAAGCGGAGTTACCAGTGGTTCTGCAGTAGGGGAATATTATCAAGGGCAGCCTCCACAAACGGTTGGCACGTTGGTGCTTGATCCGCTTAACGATGGCAGCAATGTATTTATTATCGCTGGTGGTTCTACAGAGCTCAACGTAGTCTCTGCCGCATTGTTTTCGAATGTATATGTAAAATCAGATAACAACGGTTACTTTCTTTTGGCTTTGCCTGAAGCGATTCAATCTACAAGTGTAGTGGTTAGCTTTAGCGCTGATGCTTTGGCTGCCGGGCAACGCCAGGTTGACGTAACTGTCGGCGATGCGGAAGGTAATGTTAGTGGTTCTCAGTCATTGGCGCTGCAAAGCGTAGAGGTGGGTACTGGTGAAGTCCAGGTAAGTGTTAGCTGGGATAAACCAACTGATGTTGATCTGTGGCTTACAGAGCCTGATGGGACCAGAATATACTATGCTGCAAGCAATTCAGGTAGTGGTGGAAGTCTCGACTTAGACAGCAATGCTGCGTGCTTTATCGATAATGTTAATAACGAAAATATTACCTACGATGGTGTGACAGCACCTTCAGGTGAGTACGTTGTTGCGGTTGATTATTTTAGCAACTGTAGTGTCGCTGAGCCGACTAATTATATTGTCACTGTTCGTGCTGATGGTGTTACCAACACCTACTCAGGTCAATTGACACCTACAAATGACTTTGTAGAAGTTACCCGATTCCAGGTTCGGTAAAACAAAACTAGTGCCTGCGTGGCCTTGATTCTTAAGGCCACGTTATTTAACGGGTAAACTACGCTAGGCATTTTTCGTCTTCTGCCAATATAAGCTCACAATCTATTTATTGATCTGGTAGTGCTGTATTCTAGGGCGCTATGATAATAATAATCGGTGCCGGTCTAAGTGGCTTGGCTACAGCGTATCGTCTGCACCAAGCAGGCCTTCCTTTTTCAATCTTAGAAGCTAACTCGGTCGCAGGTGGCCGTGTGCAGCCGGTTGCGGTGAATGGTTCAATTGAGAACTCCGGGTGTCAAGATCTAGGGCCGAGCTGGGTGTGGCCATATGCGCAGCCTATCGTAGAAGAATGGTTAGAGTTGCTTGGTATAAAGACTTTTGAACAATACGATACCGGCGATGCATTGATTGATCTGGCGCATGATCAGCAAGCGCAGACACAGGTATTACCTGGTCAGCATGGTATAGCCCGTATTGAAGGTGGCACGCATGCGATGGTGCGAGCGTTGCTTGATAGTTTGCCAGATGTTATTCGTTATAACGAGGTGGCTAAAAGCTGCCACTTCGAAGCTAACAAGCTAACATTAAATGTAGAAAACACCGGTGCGATCTCTCAAGTAGTTGCCGATGCTGTGGTTGTTGCCACGCCACCACGGCTTGCTGCGGCATTGCTTTCAGAGAGCGTTGATGTGGATGTCGACAACAGCGAGTATTCTGAACTAAAAAGCGTTTTACAGCAGACTCCTACGTGGATGGCGCAACATGCGAAAGTTGTGATGCTTTATGACAGTGCATTTTGGCGTGAGCGTGGCTTGTCAGGTCGCATTGCGAGTCAAGTAGGGCCGTTGGCAGAAATACACGATCACAGTGGCCCAAGTGGTAAGCCTGCTGCTTTGTTTGGTTTTGTGGGTTTTAATGCAAAGGCTCGAGCGAAGGCGGGGGATGCGCTTATTGATGAAATACAACAGCAACTAAAACGGTGTTTTGGAGCAGATGCTCCCAGGCCTACTGAAATCATTTTAAAAGACTGGGCGGTAGAAAAATACACAAGCACAGAAGCAGACTTGGCAGGCCCCGGTGCACATCCCTCTGTAATTGATGGTCTGGCAAGGCGCTCATGGTGCAATAACCGACTTTGGTTTGCAGCCTCTGAGACGTCTAAGTTCAGCCCGGGTTTAATTGAAGGGGCGTTAGCTCGTGCTAATGACGTGGCGGAGGAGGTGGTTGAGGTTTTTAAAGGAAACCGACAAGGCTAAGTGTGTTTTTATCTGATAGCTGCGTTGTCTGTAATGAGCTAAATCGTCTGGTCATTGGGCCCGCGAAATCAAGCAATCAGCGTTGCTAATATTCGTGCCAAACTGCTCTTAATATTAATTAAATATATTTAATCTGAATGTAAGATTGCATTCAGGTTTAAGCATTTACACTGTTTGAAAGTAGTCAAAATTATCTACAAATAAAGCATTATAAATGACAAATCCCGCATTCCCTTTTAAGAATCGCCTCTGTAGTTGGCCCCAGATTTTCTGCAAACACAACATAAGGTATTCGCTCAGTGTTTTTTACATACTGATGATCTGCGTTAGCGTGAGTGCATGTGGCATATTGACTGAAGCGCCTGCAAAGAAGCTACTGAAAAGAGCTGACTACCCCGTAGACTTTGGTGAGTTCTTGTCCCAGAACAACGCGTATCATCGTTACGAAGAGCTGGTTTATTTTTTAGCGTCGCATGGTGCGCACGAGATTGTTCCAGTATGGCAGTTGCTGCAACAAGGCTCAGACTGGAAGGCGCATGGTTTACCGAAGTACGCAATACCACCCAGAGAGCGATGGAATGACATGATCAATACCTTGGTTTTTCTAAAGTATGATCTGATTCCTTATATAGGGCCGGTAAAAGTGCTGTCGGGTTTTCGCACGCCGCAATATAACAGTTTTGCAGGTGGCGCGAATCAAAGCAGGCACTTACAGTTTTCAGCACTTGATCTGCGGCCAATGGCTAAAATTGAACGATCTCAATTGCATGGGATATTGCAAAATCGGTGGTCCACTTTAGGTAAAGATTACAATCTTGGTCTCGGGCTTTATAGTGGCACCAGGTTTCATGTGGATACTGGTGGGTTTCGTCGGTGGTAGTTTGTGCTTGCTGTGGGGCGGTTTTCTTTTGTGCGTTAGTTAATAATTAAGCGGCACGATACTTTAGTCCCTCGCTCACGCTGGCGGGCTTCCGAATTGAGTGGAAAGTTTGCTCTTGCAGTGTAGCTCGTCATTTTTAAGGAAGCCCACTAGCGTAAGCGAGGGACTTTCTGGTGTGAAGCTTTAGGTTCTGTTGATTTTATAAAGAACGGGGTGTTGTTTGGTATGAGGCGGATTTCTTTTTTGTGTTAGTTGATAATTAAGCGGCACGATTCTTAGTCCCTCGCTCACGCTGGCGGGCTTCCTAAAAGATACGAGGGGTGCTTAAAGGGGCTGGTTGCGATTTTTTTAAGCGCTTGGGATTAGTCTTATAATTTTGCCGCCTGATTCTACCGCGATATAAATGTATCCGTCTGCACCTTGTTCAATGGCGCGTATGCGGCCTATGCCGTCTAGTAGTATTTCTTCGTGGGTTATTTTTCCTTCGTTTAGCTCTAGCCTTCTTAGTTGTTGGAATTTTAGTGAGCCTACTAAAATATTGTTTTGCCACTGTGGGTATTTATTGCCTGTGACAAAGGCCATGCCGCAGGGGGCAATTGACGGTACCCAGTATGTGATGGGGGATACCATGTCGGGGCGTTCGGTTTCATTGGTGATAGTGGTTCCGCTGTAGTTAACGCCGTGGGTGACTGTTGGCCAGCCGTAGTTTTGGCCTGTGATAATTTTATTTAGTTCGTCACCACCTTTAGGGCCGTGTTCGTGCGCCCAGATTTCTCCGGTGGCTGGGTGCTGCTCCATGCCTTGTGGGTTGCGGTGGCCCCATGACCAGGTTTCGGGCGTAGCGTTAGTGGTGTTTATGAATGGATTGTCGGAGGGTATTTTACCGTCGTCGTGTAGGCGGAATATTTTGCCGCGATGATTAGCCAGGGTTTGTGTATCGTCTCGGCCACCGCGATCACCAACGCTTAGGTACACGTAGTTGTTGTTGTCAAAAGTAATTCTGCCACCAAAGTGCTGACCTGCCCGGTAGTTGGGTAATGCTTTAAACAATTGTTCTTTGTCTATTAATTGATGATCCTTAAGTTTTGCACGCATCAGTGCTGTATTCGATCCCGTACCTGGTTCATCACCGGATTGTGGTGATGAGTACGATAGATAAATCCAACCGTTTGAAGCGTACTGCGGATGAATGGCTATATCGAGTAAGCCACCTTGTCCTCCAACCTTTACAGTCGGTACCCCTGCGATACGATCAGGGTGTAAGGTACCATCGGTTTGCATTAAACGAAGTGTGCCGTCACGTTCAGTGATCAGCATTTCCCCATTGGGCAGAGCAGCTAAACCCCAGGGAACATTCATATCGCTGATCAAAGTTTCAACGGTAAAATTTAATTTTTCAGAATTTTCATCATCACTAAAAGCAAGCTTGCCGGTGGTGGTTAAAAGCAATGTTGTAAAAAATAGTAGGATGAATTTGGTATTCATTTTTTTGTCCGTTAAATTAAGTAAACCTATACAAGAGTATTGGATTGGTGCTCGTCTTTAAAGTTCAGCCATTGTGTCAGGTATTCAAAGCGGATAGGGCACGTTCTCTATAGGATCAGGTAGACTGTGGGCAGAGTAATTAATAGGAATAAAACATGAGCAAGCCAATTAGTCGTTTTCCCGTTCCCGATCTTAACTCATTGCCAGATGATATAAAGGATCGCATTGTGGCAGTGCAGGAGAAAGCCGGGTTCGTACCCAATGTGTTTTTAGCGCTGGCCCATAGGCCAGATGAGTTCAGGGCGTTCTTTGCCTATCACGATGCCTTAATGGAGAAGCCCGGTGGTTTGAGTCTGGCAGAACGTGAGATGATTGTTGTCACCACTTCAAGTGCCAACAGTTGTTTGTATTGTGTGGTGGCTCATGGGGCGGTGTTGCGTATTAGAGCAAAAAATCCGTTAATTGCTGATCAAGTGGCGATTAACTATCGCAAGGCAGATATTACTGATCGCGAGAGGGCGATGTTGGATTTTGCTATGAAGGTTTGCGAGAGTGGTGCGCGGGTTGATGAGAGTGATTATGAAACTCTACATGAGCATGGGTTTAGTGATGAGGATATTTGGGATATTGGTGCGATTACTGGTTTTTTCGGGTTGTCTAATCGTATGGTTAATGTGATTGGCATGCGGGTTAATGATGAGTTTTATCAAATGGGCAGATGAT
>CALGKA010000055.1 GCA_937927895.1 uncultured Granulosicoccaceae bacterium
TCCTTTTCGTACCTAATATAAATATGCGCTTTCCTCAATACTTAAGATTGAGAACGCTTGTCAACTTAGAGCAGTAAACGGCAATCTTATAAAGATCTGGAGCGTGGATCAGTGAATATCAATACCACCGCACATCATATGAAAGGACAAGGAAATGAGGTTTGGTTGGTTTTGTCAGACGGGGTCAGGGGTCGGGTTAGTTTTACAATATTCGAATCTTACTGCGCAAGGACCTACATATTGGAATTTTGAAAACTAACTTGACCCCTAATGACTCTTCGTCGCTCCCATAGCGAATTTGATTCTTACAAAACCAACCTGACCATGATGAGTGTCTTAGTTGTTATATAACGATGGATAGCTTAGTTGTTTGTTGTTGTTTTAGTTCTTGTTGGAACATTTGGATTGATTCATGTCGTGGCAAAAACTTGCGAATGACTTTGTCAAACTACTTTGCTTTACTGTGGTATCCAGTTTTCCTGAGTGAGATAAATAGTTCCGTTGGCCACGAGAGACGTCCCATCCCGTAATGCCCCACTCACCATCAATTCAACGGAATCACTATTTATTGAGTTAACCATGAGTTCGACTTCCTCCTCCAGAACGTAGGTTGTTCCCGAGTTGATCTCGCCTTGGATCGCCGCCCAATCATTATACAAACTCGGCAAATCGGTAGAGCGACGGGCAATATAGGATTGCTGCTCCAGGATAGTGGTGTTTTGGAATGTGAAAAAAATCAAGAAATATTCCCGTTCACCAGCTAAGTTGTAGAACGGTACCATCGTGTTGAAATCGGTTAGCTGTAGGCTGTCCGTTTCGTCGTCAAACTCCCATCCAAATTCAGCACAGCCATTGTAGCTACCACGTGGGATATAACCTGGTGCCTCAAGTGCCCAGCTGGAGTTAACCAGGAATTCATCGGAGACTTTGTAGAATTCCACCCCCTTTGGCTGAATCAGTCCGAGCTGATAGGAGTAGTGTTGCTCGCCTAGTTTTGTAATCGAATTTAGTCCCGCTACCACCAGTGGGGATACCACGTACTGATCATCAGATAGGGTATCTAAAACTTCCTGCTGAGCCTGGTAAGCGGCACTTTGCCAGGTAAAGGGTTTAATTCCGGGTTCGGTTCTGTTGTAATTGCATTGTCTGAACCCTGAACCAACCACTTCTCCCTGATCGTTTGTGTGATGCACGGAAAGTGATCGGAATGCCTTGTGCAACGGACTCGCATCTTCCCGAGTGGCCAGCCACGTACGTTTGGCCCACGTTCCTTGCCAGTCGCCATCCGCTGTCATTTCATAATCTAAGATAGTGGAGTCTGGATCTGGGCCCGGCGGCACAAATCTGTCCGCTGTATTATCGCCACAGGAGTACATAAAAACACAACAAAGGACCACAAAAATACAGCGGTGAATTGTATTTATTCGGAATTTGGAAGCCACAATAGTCAAGCCGTAACTCGTGCTTTTACCGGCACATCTTCTAGGTAGCGACAGGCGTTACGTTTTTTTAACGATCAAAATCCGTTTTGCTAACTCCAACGATGCAGTCTCAGGGGGCAGGTCAGTTTTACAATGTACGAATCTTACTGCGCAAGGATCTACATATGGGACTTTGAAAAACTAACTTGACCCAGCGGCAACAAGCTACCAAGAAAAATTAATTCTGAATATAACCTAGACATACCACTGACTAATAACAGTACTCAATGCAGCAAATAACCACATGATTAACTGCAGTGATTGGTATGAGCACATCAATCGACTCATCAGTCATAGTCAATGCTAGGTATATTTATGTACTCAGTTTGAAAGTCGTTTTAAAGGATTGGTGGGTAGGGTAGAGACAGTGAAGCACGCGTGCGCAAGTTTTGGTTTAAAGGTAGTGCGCAATAGAAAGGAAAGCATGCTGTTGTCTGATTAGCGTTACTTCACTCCAAATAAGTTGAATTCAGTCGTAGCGTAAGGCTCTACTGTTTCTGGTTCTAAGTAATGTGCTCGTTTTTTGGCTGTTTGTTCATGCCAGAAATTAGTCGTGGCGTTTAGAGAGCAGAAATTCCACTAGAAAAAATCCCCGCGATTGTGCTGGCGAGGAATTGGTTTTAGGTATTTATAACGGTTGGTGTCTTAGTTGTTGTTAACTCTCCCCTACCTGTGGTTTCAATTTTTTGAATAGGTTTAGTTAAGCCGACTGTGTTGTAGGAAAAATCCTACAAATAGCTTACAGAAATGGGTGTCTTAGTTGCTTTTATTCGATTAAAGTTATCAATGTAAAGTGACTCCGATGTAGGAAAAAAATTTACAAGTTGGTTGCAACTGCGGGGGTCGTTGTTGCATTGAAATTCCTTTTATGTCTAATAACTAGACATAGTAAAAATAGGTGGTAGTTATGAGGATATCTAGTGTAGTACTCGCATCCCTTGTTGTGATGGGGTGTAGCAGTGGTGACAGTGACAGCAGTGGTGGTAACCCTTCTGGTTCTAACGTTGACTTAAATGATTTGAGTCAAATCTGCCAGCAGAGTTTTTTCGATAGAGTCGCGGGAACCAGAACTGGGATCTTGACTGAATTGCCATCTCAAGCAACTAACAGTTTTTGTCAGTGGGACGTGACGCTTCGTCTCGAACGCGGCGGACAGTATCCTAAATGTTCCCAGTCTGGAACGATAAGTTTTACTGGCACCCAGCAGGTTGTGGACAACACAAATACTTTGGTTTGTGGCAACGCTGAAAACATACCGGCTGAGGTTTTTACACCCGATGTCGCGGTTGAGGCTATCGCAGGGAACGAGTTATCTGCACCGCGAACTATGGTTTTTAGATATCAAGCTGCTCAGCTTCCAGCGGTGGATGCGTCTGGATTACGGTATGTTTATCCTTTTCTTGTCACTGAACAAGTTGTGATTGATGCAGATTTTAACATAAGCTCGAATAGCATAAACGGTGTGTTAGAGCGTCAGCCATAGTGAAACAGGGATCAGGTGTGTTTTGTAAGTACAATTGGATTTGAACTTTGTACAGCGCACTTGCCTCTATTTTTTAGTTATTTGTTGCCATTGACCGAGTAGCTAGGGCGTAAAATTGCATTAAGGCTTTTAGCATTGCAACAACAAGAGCACTGGAGCCTGCCAACCCGACCATAAGCGGAATATCGGTTTGATAGCTCGCCGTAAAATTGGGTTGTAGGTTGGTATAGCTTTGATGCAAAGCTACATAGGGACTAAACATCACAAGTGTCGCTTTGAATAACCTTGAAGCACCGTAGTAACTATGACTACGAACATGGCCTTGCAAAGCCTCCACAGAGGCAAACTCAGACTGATCGGGCTTCGATACAAAGGTGTTAGATTCGGTAAGAGTAACGCTTGCTAAAAAAATATTACTATGACATACAAGGTTTTGCTACCGTAGCCATCGGATGGATTACCCATCAAGGTCTGCTCTTGCATAGCTTTTTCCGGTTACACTTTTCCGGTATGGTTGTTGTTAGCCAAACTTTCTTGGCTATACTTTTCTCAGTAATACTTTGGTTAGCAATACTACGCATCATTAACGCACCAATACTCTACGCTGTTCAAAAACGTCACCAGAATACACGGTTAAAGTTTTGGCACAAAAAAAACCACCAATCGGTGGGTTTTAAAAGACTACTATTCGGATGTGTTAGCGACGCCCGTCAGAACGAGCGTCACCTACCGCAAACTTAGCGTAATTATCTAGCGAAACTTTCACCAAATAGCTCTACCCGTCTATTTGCAGCGCGACCCTCTGAGGTGCTGTTATTTTGCGAAGGAGAAGACTCACCATAGGCATTGATATCGGTCAACTGTGACCGGCCTACACCTTGACGAACAAGGAAATCAGCAACCCTACTAGCACGTCTATTAGACAACGCCATATTATACTCAGCATCGCCTGTGGCATCTGCGTGTCCCTCAAGATTCAACACAGCAGTTGGGCTAGCTTTCATGCGCTGTGCAACATTCAGAAGCGTGCTTCTGGCAGATTGAGTTAAGTCTGCAGAATCAGTGTCAAACAACACCATATCCATCATTGAAACACCCTGATCAACCGGCACTTTAGCCGCAGCAATTACTGGAACCGCAGCGATAGTTGGCTTTTTGATGGCCACAACTGGCTGCATTTTCTTAGCTGGAGCAGCGGGTGCTTGTGCAAGCTTAGGCTTCTTTTTGCTGCGAATACCTAAACGGTAAAGCAGGCCCACTTGAGCGTAACTGGTGTCAGAACCATTGGTCATGCCTTCAGCTCGTAAGCCTATACCTTTAGACGTCGCGTACTCTACACCGGCACCCACCAACACAGGCGCTTCATCTTCACGCTCATATACCAGGGTGTTATTTACTGCGCTGTTTTTAATGGCTGCCAAGCCAAGTCTTCCATAAGTGGTCATACCTTTACGGCCGGCGTTGTGCTTATTCTTACCAAAATAAGCCAATGCACTTATACCGCTCATATGATAGTTATATCGGCCAGCAGAAGAGCTGCCATCAGCACCTCCGCTGGGAGAAAATCCGGCACTACCAAGATCAGCACTATGTGCTTCAACTGAAAATGTTGGCGATAGATCAATACCCACAGTGACTTGACCTGCAGGTTCTACGCGATCATTCACATCTAAGCTCGGGAAATTATCAACGTTTGGCGTAAGCCTGCTTGCACCAATACCTGCAGATGCGTAAACACCTTTTTGAAATTCAGAACTATCAAGCATTGCTCCACCGCCTGCAATGCCTCCAAGGCTGCCACAACCCGTCAAAGCTGAAGCAATAGCCACACTAAGCAGCAGCTGATTTGCTGGCACTCTTAACGAAATAGATTTGATCATTTAATAAGCCTCTAACACAATAAAAATTAGTTTTTTGGTTTCACTCTACTCAAAGCAATAGATAGCCCATTGCCCAGAAAATGCGCGCCGCACCGCTATGGGCACAACACTGAAACGCTAGTAACTATATATTTATCATGTGCTTATAATTGCCTTAACTCTTTATTAGCGAGTGTTAATTATTATTTCAAAACTTTAAATGCAGCCACATTGAAAAACCGCGATGGTTTCTGGCCCAGTTAGGAATGATTCAGATGCAGAATAGTTTCATCAGGAATGTAAGCTTGTTATTAGCAACGCGCATCTAATTCAATAGAATTTCTAAGCAATTAATTTGTATGATCATAGTGAACTCATCACTAACCACTGTCATCGACTACTCAATTCACAGAACCACTATGCATAAATCACCTCAGGCGTTGTTGTGGCTGTTGTTATTTGCGGCGGCGCTGCATCCATTAACGGTGCACGTGAACAACATCAACGCAGTGTGGCTAAACGTTATAAGTGGCAATAACATTGTGCTCTTGCGTCATGCGCTCGCCGCTGGCAATGGTGATCCAAGTAACTTGACTTAAGCCAATGTGAAACCCAACGCAACCTATCAACTGACGGGCAGCAACAGGCCCAAAGCATTGGATAAATGTTAAAAAGCTATGGCTTTGAAAATGTTTGGTCTATTCCGGCCAATGGTGCCGTTGATTAAATACCGCCCATGCAATGGCCATGGGCCCGGCAATAGAAATGCCCGAGTTGAATTATTTTTATAGCAATCCTGTAGTCGGCCCCGCGCAAATAGAAAAACTATTGCAGTGGCTAAGTCATTTAAAACCAGATAGACCCATAGTACTCGTGACGAATCGGGTGTTGATCACAGGTCTTACAGGCGTATATCCGGCTTCAGGAGAGGCGGTTATTTTTTTGCTGGATAACAACCGGTCTGTTGGAGTTACGCATCGCATGAAAACTAGTTTATAAGTATTTGCGTATTTGCGTATTTGCGCATTTGCGTTAAGTAGCATTTTCGGTCACAGGCGCGGTCTCACGCACGGTCTCACGGATTGGGTCAGTTTTGCACTATTCGAATCTTGCTGCGCAAGGACCAACATATTGGAACTTTGAAAAACTAACTTGACCCCTAATGACCACAGACGAAAATGATGTGTGGAGCTATGTAGAAAGACGCAGCTGGGATCAGTTAGGCCAACAAGCAGAGTATTCCAGAACATGGTTTGATTGTGATACTACGCGTTATGTGGCGCGATGGAAGTGGTGTTGTGGTGTAGTTTATCCGTTAGCAATGGGGCAATAGTAGACAGCGTGTATATCTGTGTTTGAGATTTTTGCGGCTTGAATTTTTAACACCTCCAGATAGCGCAGTTCCGTCACTGTGCAGTGAGTGACTTTTAGCTATCTATACATTCAAGCCTTTCATGCCTTCTGCGGTGTAACGATCGCCGCTAACAGCGCCTTGCTTAAAGACTTTGTCTAATGTGGCCAAATTTTTATCGGTCAACTTAACTTGTGTTGATTCAACGTTTTCCTGTAAGTATTTCTTTCGACGTGTACCAGGGATGGGAATAATGTTGGGTCCTTGACTTAGCAGCCAGGCGAGGGATACCTGCCCCAAAGTGCAATGGTGTGCTGAAGCGATATCTTTTACTGCATCAAGAAGCTGCGAGTTTCGTGCAAGATTCTCTTTCTCGAAACGTGGATTGGCGATGCGAAAATCACCTTCGGACAGATCTTTGGTGTCGGTAAGTTTTCCGGTCAGGAAGCCGCGTCCTAAAGGGCTGTATGCAACAAACGCTGTATTTTGTTCACTGCATACAGATAAAATTTCGTCCTCGGGTTCACGCGACCAAAGCGAATACTCCGTTTGAAGCGCCGCGACATCGTGAACAGCTTGAGCCTTTTTCAGTGTTTTTGCTGACACCTCGCAAAGGCCATAGCTTTTGATCTTGCCCTCGGCAATTAGATCTGCCAACGCACCGACGGATTCTTCTATTGCTACATCCGGGTTTAAACGATGCAAATAATAAAGGTCTATGACGTCAGTCCCCAGCCTTTTCAATGAAGCTTCACAAGCCGACCGGATATAAGCTGGACTCGAATCGATCCGTCGTTCGTATTTGCCTTTTTCACGAATAATTCCGCATTTTGTTGCAATCACTACGCGGTCACGCTTACCTGCGACGAAGCGGCCGAGCAGTTCCTCATTGTGGCCAATACCATAGGTATCAGCTGAGTCATACATTGTTACGCCAAGTTCCAGTGCGCGTTCTAATGTTGCGAGAGATTCACCATCGTCAGATTCACCATAAAATTCGGACATTCCCATACAACCAAGTCCGAGAGCAGATACTTCGATATTGCTGTTTCCAAGTATGCGTGTTTTCATTTGGATCACCGTTGAGGTTCAAAGTCGGGAAGTGAAAGAGTTATTGCACGATTGCCTAATCGCTATAGTATCAATGATGATAAATTCGATGTGACTTTTACTCAAAGTGGAAAAGTTAAAAGCATTGTCCTTTCGATCTTTCGTACGAGAAGCTGGAGATAGTTGGTTTTGTCTTTTTTACAGTGACTGTGCGCGTAGGGCTTTGTACTCAGTTACCTTGGCTTTAATATCTGACTCCAAAACCAATCGCTAAGCGCAGCGGCCTTTCTCTTCTGTTAGTGTTATTAACCTGAGGGGCAGAATCCAGATCTATGAAGTATTCATCCGGAAATTCTGAGATAACAAAATCCATGTCTACGGTGTATGCCATTCTGTGGGACCGTTTAAAGACAAAAGTCTGGCCAAGACCAACTGAATAGTTATTGTACGGGTCTGACCCGTGACTATTACCGTCAAAATTTTCGAGTATGACAGTGCCATAGTTAAGTGACACTCGAGGATTCCATAAGCTGTTATTTCTGAAGTAATACCTGATACCAACATTGTAAGGCCAGCCTCCACCCCAAAAAAATGGAATTCCGCTAGCTAGTCGCAGCTCAACCCTATCTGCAATTTTCCTGTCATAGGATATGCCAAGCATGCCGAACGATATGCCACCACCAAAGCTAAGGGTGTTGACTGCTCGTTTGTTATTGACCTGCGCAGTGGACGATGTGCTGAATAACCAAAGCGGTATCGTCAGTAAGCAGATTGGCAGTTTAATCACCGATTGTATGTAAGTACGCATTCTTTTCCTTTTATTGTTATTCACGGCGATTACAGAGACGATTTGAAGTTTATAGAGAGACCCATCGTCACAGAATGCAATCGTGAATTCAATAACTAGTATTTATAACGATGGGTGTCTTGGTTGTTGTGGGATCTGACTGCGCGTTCCGGGCGCTGGCCAACCGGCCAATCTGGCACTGTCCGACTTCAAATTACTGTGAAATTTCACTAGACATTTAATTTGTCATGACGCATAGTGTCATGACACTAAAATACAGTGGCTTCATATTACCAACCTGAATCAGAACTGACTTGCATCAATTTAAAGGGAGATCACCAGTGAAGTATTTGATCCTGTTACTCGCCATGATTGCCAACGCCGCTAGCGGTGAAGAATGTATAGACTCCGATGGAGACGGATGGGGCTGGACCGGTACCGCCAGCTGCCGTATCGAACAACACGTCGTTGAAGAAGTAAAACCGGAATTGAAACAGTGTGTCGATACCGATGGCGACGGTTGGGGCTGGAACGGAACTGAAAGCTGCATTGTTCAGTCTAAACCACAGCCGACTATCCCTATTAAACCCACCGGGCCATGTGTAGATACCGACAACGATGGATGGGGCTGGAATGGTATCAGTAGCTGCGCCATCAAACAGGAAATTGAAGTTCAGGCCACATCTCATATTAATGGTATTACCGATGTCGTCGTAATGATGGGCCAGTCAAACGCACTTGGAAACCAAACTCTGGTTAACCTCGAACACGACTACGCAGACGAACGCATTTTGGCGTGGACTAAAAACGATGGCTGGCAGATTGCAAATCTATGCACACAGGTATGGCGCGGCACATGGCATCCATGGCAAGGCGGGCGTTGTGGTAATCATCCCGCCTTTCAGATTGCAAAAGGCATTCTCGCTAAAGATGACTCCAGAAAAGTTGCAATCATTCCAGCGGGAGATGCCGGCCAACCGATTAGCTCGTGGAATGAAAACGGTTCGTCGTTAATCCTTGCCAGGCAG
>CALGKA010000056.1 GCA_937927895.1 uncultured Granulosicoccaceae bacterium
AACGAACGCTACTGCGGTCGCCCCAGGTACGCAATCTTTTACCGACTACATGTAGTTATTTAGAATGACTAAACGCCTACATGTAGTAGGCAAAATCTCACGCACCTGGAACAACCTCGCTACGCGCTGTTTATGGATGGACACTAGCTACGCCCATTACCTACCCCGCGCAGGATTCCTGAATACTAGCACACGTCATGGCTAGCCAAACTACGATAATCGCTCGCTTGATAAGGCACTGTAACTGTATTAATATGTCATGACAGTAAGTTGATTGTCATTATGCATAGTTAGCGAGTGTATTTATGAGTTTACGTCATTTTGTTTTTGCAGCTTTTATAGCGAGTGTTCCGTGGCTGCCTGTTGGTGAAGTGTGGGCGCAGTCAACTCCGGTAAATTGTGTTGATACCGACGGAGACGGCTGGGGCTGGGATGGTGTTAAATCTTGTAGGGTCGTCGCGATGGCGAGTGGTGTATGTGTCGACACTGATGGTGACGGTTGGGGTTGGGACGGTTTGGCAAGTTGTCGAATTGAACCGAAGCAATGCGTTGATGATGACGGAGATGGCTGGGGGTGGGATGGTGCTAACTCTTGTCTGGTCTCTGGTAATAACGAATGCACAACCGCCAAGTGCCAATTGGCCGCTGATAGCTACTGCATTGATACAGATAGTGATGGCTTTGGCTGGAATGGCACCAGTAGCTGCAGTCTTAGTTATGACAGCTCGGGTACTTGCATCGATTTTGATGGTGACGGTTGGGGATGGACTGGAGATGCATCGTGCTATATCGCAGTGAGTGATACTTGCTTTGATTCTGATGGCGATGGCTGGGGTTGGAATGGTTATCAGTCTTGCCTGGCAGCTGCACCTGAAGTTGCAACTAACTCATGCGTGATTAATGGTGAGGCGGTAAGCACCATGTTGCCGCAACATGAATGTGATGCGTTGATCGATTTGTATACCGATACTGGTGGTCCGAACTGGGACAGACGTGGCGATTGGGCTACTGCCTCTGATCCTTGTACCTGGAGTGGTGTTGAGTGTCGTGATAATGCAGTGATAACGATTGCGGTATATGACAATAACCTGAAAGGGTACTTGCCGGAAAGCCTTAACCAACTGAGTAAATTGAGCGTTCTGGTGCTTAATCGCAACGAGCTGGAAGGTGAGGTTCCGGATCTAAGTTCAACGTCAATAGCTCAATTTGATTTGGCGAATAATAATCTCAGTGGTGTAATTCCGGATAACTTTGCTAACCCTGAAACCCTGACCCTGGTTGCTTTACATGGAAACCAACTTTCCGGAGAGCTTCCATCGCAGTTGGGCGATCTAACAAAAATCGGTATATTGTCTTTGTCGAGAAATAATTTCACGGGCGAGATTCCCGTAGAGCTGAACAACTTTAATCGGTTAGTCGGTTTGTCTTTAAGCCATAATGATTTTGTTGGTCAATTGCCGTTGGATTTCATCAACTTCCCCAGATTGACTTACATCACAGTAAACGACAATAGATTATCGGGTTCTATTCCAGAAGATATTGGCAGTGCTTCAGAGTTGGTAGAGATTCGATTTCAAAACAACCAGTTCAGTGGCAGCATTCCAGGCACTATTAGTAACCTTCGCTCTCTGATGGAACTTAGCTTAAGTAACAATAATCTAAGTGGGTCTATTCCGACTGATATCGGTAATTTAACGTCACTGGAATATGTTCATCTTTCGTACAATGAGCTCACGGGTGAAATACCAGAAAGCGTTGGTGAGCTTGATTCTGTATTTGATTTTCAAGTTTTTTCGAATCAATTGACCGGCAATATACCGCGCGGTATTGGTGATATGCAGTCGTTGCAAATTTTGGATCTCGCCGATAACAACTTGCAAGGCCCGATCCCCGATTCCTTTTACAACCCTGATCTATGGAGTATTCATCTGGCGCTTAACCAACTTAGCGGCGAAATACCTGCATCTTTGGGGTCATTGCCAGCGTTGAATGAACTGAATATTGATAATAATCGTCTCGAGGGAAATCTTGATTCCCTGATCAATATTACTGACACAATTGCAGACGACTCGGTATTCAGCCTACACAACAATGGGTGCTTTACCGCTACCGACCCTGAGGTTATACAGTGGCTTGATGTGTTTGAAGCAGGGTGGGATGATGGTTGTAACTAGGCAATAAGCTTGAGTCTTTTAGCGATTAGCTGAAAGACGCAAGTAGAAATAATATAAGTTTATTATTTTAGTAAAACGCATCCATCAAGTCTTTCCTGATTGATGCGTCTGCGCTTGATACCCTGCGAAAGACAAAGTCGAGTTTGGTAAGTAATACATAGCCCTGTTCCAATTAGTTCGTAACTTCTTGAAGCTTGCGCGGCCATGCCAAAGGAAGTTACTTATCCCAGGTAAATACAGAATTATTGTTTTCAAAAAGAGCTTGGGTCTATATCGTAAGTCCCACTAGGCAAAGTCCGGCGGTAGAGTCCGGCGTGGTTGGCTTTCGTTATGGTCCATAGATCGTAATGTGGCTTTATGATTGGTCGATCATCGTTGGGCTGGCAGCGTAAATAGCAGGGTTACTTTCCACAGCTAACTGCAGGGGTAGGGTGCCGCCAACGGAGACATTACATTTACCGATATCACTCATTCTCCCTTCGTCGGTGGTTGCTCTTTCTAAATCTAGCAAGATACCGTTAATTTAGAATGATACAAAAACAAAATAAATCAATGACATAGGTGTTTTCTGGTATATTTTTTTCAAAAAAATAGCGAATCCTGTCGAAAATCAAAATTGAGCGTCGTCCTAGAGGTGCAAACAACCTAAAAAGGACGAAAACAATGATCTTTACAGTCACACCTATATACGCACTTGCCGTCTCCGTTATCTACATGATGCTTTGGATGCGGGTTACCGCTAAACGTGGCGGGATGAATCAATCCATTGGCGACGGTGGCGATCAGGACCTTCTTCTGCGAATTCGCCAACATGGTAATTGTGCCGAGTGGTCAAGCTTCCTGCTTATTTTGATGATCCTTGCTGAAGGCATGGGTGCTCCGGGTTTGTATCTTCACATTGGTGGTGCATTGCTGTTGATAGGTCGCATCGCGCATCCTTTCGGATTGAAGAAAGACAACGCTTCGCACATGCTGCGTTATGTTGGCAATGGAACGAACATGCTTGCAACACTGAATCTTATGGTGTGCCTCGGCGTAAATATTCTGAGCCTCTAATGCTTCAATATTATTAACTATCACTAAAAGGAAAGACCGATGAAATACATGCTTCTAATTTACAACAACCCCGAACAGCAGCCACAATTTGGTACCCCTGACTTCGAACAAATGATGGGTGGGTTTTTTGCTGCGAACGAAAAAATGAAAGCTGACGGTGTGTTGGTTGATGGTGAAAGCTTAAATCAACCGGATACTGCTACATCAGTACGAATTAAGAATGGCAAAACTGAAACGATGGACGGGCCTTTTGCAGAAACGCGTGAATATTTAGGTGGGTATTATATTATCGACGTACCTGATCTAGACAGTGCCATTACTTATGCAGAACTGATCCCTTCGGCCAACTTCGGCACCATAGAAGTGCGTGCCTTAATGGACTACAACCCGGCGGGTTAACACATGCCAAAGACGACAACCCCGATTGCGATTAATAAAGCGATAGAAGAAGTATTGCGCTGTGATCGGGGGCGTCTCATTGCGGGGCTGGTGTCTCGTTTGGGTGACTTGCAGATGGCAGAAGATGCACTGCAAGAGGCTTTGATAACAGCAATGTCCCACTGGGGGCGATCCGGTCTTCCCAATTCTCCTATTGGTTGGCTCATGAAGGTCGGCTTGAATAAAGGTATAGACAAAGCGCGTGCTGCCCAACGCGATGCCAACAAGGTAGAGCAATTTATGATTCTGCACGAAGCCATAGAAACCATCGATGAAGAGCCGATCCCCGATGATCGCTTGCGTTTGATTTTCGCTTGCTGTCATCCAGTGTTAGATGAAAAATCGCAGGTAGCGTTGACCTTACGCACTGTTTGCCAGCTAACGACTCGTGAGATAGCCGCTGCCTTTTTAGATAAAGATATCACCATGGGGCAGCGAATTTCACGCGCGAAGACACAACTGAAACAGTCGGCAGTTGAATTTGATATTCCCGATCAAGAAGTATGGCCCGCACGTTTAGATGCAGTGCTGTCTGCGATCTATTTAATTTTCACCACCGGCTATGTGCAGGAAGATGAAACGGACAGGGATCTTTGTGCAGAGGCGATATTCTTGTTGCGATTGCTTGATCGACTTCGACCGGACGACCCGGAGATCGAAGGTGCACTTGCACTTGTTCTGTTGACTGAAGCTCGTAAGCAAGCGCGGATAGGATCAGATGGCGCAAGTGTTCCACCAGCAGAGCAAGATCGACAACTTTGGGATAACCGAATTGCATGTGAAGGACAGGAGCTGTTGTCGCAAGCAATGCTGCGAGGACGACCGGGACCGTTTCAGATTAAGGCGGCCATTGCAGATTGCCATATGGCCAAGCCTAAACCAGACTGGCCGCAGATCTCGCTACTGTTCGGCTCGCTTTGGGTGCATGAACCTACCCCTGTGGTAGCGCTTAACTGGGCGGTTGTAATGGCTGAGCTTGGTGAAACAGACCTGGCGTTAAAGAAAATCGAAGCACTTAAGTCTGAGTTAAAAGCGTTTCAACCGTTTCACGCAGCTTACGCCAGTGTACTTGAGCAGATAGGGCGAACAGATGATGCAAGGCAAAGCTATGGTAAGGCGATAGAGCTTGCACAAACTTCATCTAGTCGAAAGTTTTTAGAGAATCGGCTAAAGCAACTGGGTTTGTGATGTGCAGTTAAATTCTGCAGGCAGTTAATATTCGTTATAACATTGAATTCATAAGTGTTAGTGATAAAAAATAAATTTCTTTCTATTGTCTAGGGTGATCAGATTGACAGATGCCAAGTACCTCGTGAAGAAACTGGAAATTGAAACTACTGAATCACAAAGCAAGAAGCATTTCCTAAATGCTAACGCGCAATGTGTGAATACATCGCTTGGTGATCTTACCGGCTGAACTGGATACGGCTTCCATATAATAGAAGTGCAGCCCGGTTATGAATCTACAGAGCATCACTGTCACTACAATGAAGATGAGTGTGTTTATGTGTTATCGGGTGAGGGGGTTGCGAAGGTTGGCGATGAGTTTTTTCCTGTGTCGGCAGGGGATTTTTTAGGGTATCGAAAAGGCGGTAAAGCGCATTCATTAAAAAATACTGGCTCAACCGTGCTTAATTGCATCGTGGTGGGTCAGCGATGTGAGAGCGATGTAGTAGATTACCCCGGGCAAGAAAAACGCATTTTTAGAACCAGGGGGTTGAGTTGGAAGGTAGTTGATCTCTCGAATGTAGAGGATCGCCCTATAGTCAAATCGTAGGGCCTGATAAAAGTGAAGAATAAGCGCTTCAATCTATACACGGAAGCAGTCGTTATGAATGTTTGCGCGCAGCTCTATACTATGGGCTCATTATAAATATGATCTCAATTACTATGAGCTCATCATGCAAGCGTTTACTGCATTAAGCGTGGGTGTATCCGGCTGCAGCGATCCCTGCGATGCAAATAGCTTCATCTTGATCACCGGTGCCGCCACTTGCACCCACAGCGCCTAATATAATGCCGTCGGCATCTTTAATAAGCACTGCGCCAGTTTGCGGTATGAAGTGCTGTTGGGTAGAGCTTGCAAGAGTGGCAAAAAACACTGGAATTTTGGTTTGCATTTCCGTTAGCGTGCGGCTGCTACAGCCCATACCTACAGCGGCAACAGCCTTGCCCATGGCAATATCAAAACGTAACGCCGTTGCTCCGTCTTCACGCAGGAATGCCTTGATCTGACCTGCTGCGTCAACGACTGCAACTCCCATCGGTGGATATCCCTCGGTTTTTGAGTGGGCCAATGCTTCAGCGATTATCTGTGTGGCTTTGTCCGACTGTAGTGGGCTCATGTTGGTACTCTTTTATAGTTATCAAACAAACATGGCAAATTAACACGGAAGGGCGCTATAGAACAGCGTATCTACTCGCAATATAAGCTCGTGAGGTGGAAAAAAATTTCTAACGCGAAAATGTGAGATGGTTTCTGCCATTCCAGTAGATGAAACTATTAGCCAGATACTTGTCATCTTTACAGCCGGCACTGGATAATACGACTGCTCTAATGTGCAGCGCCCACACTTACATCATTCTGAATTCGTTGATCTTTATGGGTTACCAACCGCCGAAGAGCTTGCAGGGCAAACATACTCTTATTGCTTGCCGGGTAAGTTATTCGCATTGCCAGTAGTTGCTTTTAAAGGATCATTCATCCAACCGTCTGTAAACATAGGAAATACAAGTAAATGAGCAACTATCATTCTTCAAATCGTAAAGTAATCGCGAAGATAGCCGTCGGGTTAGGTCTGGCTGTTGCGGGCTATTCTGTTACCGTTACGGCACAAGATTCAGAAATGACTTTCTTCATCACTAGTGCAGGCCCCGGTAACGGTGGTGACTTGGGAGGACTTGAAGGTGCTGACGCACACTGTGCCAAGTTGGCAGCAGCAGCCGGATCAGGGTTAGGCAACTGGAAAGCGTACTTGAGCATAACTGCAGCAATTGATCGCTCTGGTGACAGCCCAAAGGTAATCCCTGGTGTTGATGCACGTGATCGTATAGGCGCTGGCCCGTGGCACAATGCCAAAGGTGTATTGATCGCGAATAACATAGATGAGCTTCACTCCGAAGCGAATGCAATTAATAAAGAAAGCGGATTGGATGAGAGTGGTAAACCGGTTAATGGACGTGGTGAACAACCCAACCGTCACGACATCCTTACTGGTTCTACTCCTCAAGGTCAATACTCGACCGCGGGTGGCGATACTACTTGCTCTGCCTGGACTAGCAGTAGTAGTGATGGCTCTGCCATAGTAGGGCATCATGATCTTGTTGGCTTGAGCAATGACAGGCACATGATTTCGTGGAACTCAGCGCATGGGTCGCGCGGTTGTGGTGCAGAAGATCTGCCAAAATCCGGCGGCGATGGTTTGTTTTATTGCTTCTACGCAGGTGAATAGACTTTTAATTAGCTAGTGTCCGTACATAAACCTCGTTTCGCATTGTATATGGATGGGCATTAGCTAATGAGTGTAACAAAGAGGTGTGTTGTCACCTTCAGCGGCTTTACTAAAGGGGCGGGGTTGTTGAATTGCTAGTGCATGGTAATTAATGATAGCCGTCAATAGTTGGTAATTACTTTACTAGTAAAAAAGGGCCAGATTGATTCTGGCCTTTCTTTATAGAAAATTTTAAAAATTATAAGCTCCGTCTAAAGTGTCGGCAACTGTAGTTGCCGGAGCACCTTACTATCAATTTAAGACATAAGTGTTAGTGCAAAGAGTATCCTGCGTGTCCCAACCATCGGTAGAAGTTTTGTTGGCATCGGGCATTGAAGTTATCCATCTGATTTGAATTGGGTTGCTCGCAGCCGAGTGTTGGTGGTTGATACTTGTTGTCAGAATATCCACCCACGGATCTTCGATATCTTTAATGTGTAAAGAAACGAATTAGGAAATAAAAAAAAGCCGTGCGGGTATGATTAATCCGTTATGTGTGACTAACTCAAAAATAACAACTGCGAACATTTTTTCTGCAATCAAGTACCGATTGGAATAATGTGAGATTAATGCTGTCAGGTAATAAGTGCATGAACGGCACACATTTTTGACATATTGTTACAGGGTTTAATGATTGATTTCAGAGGATACGACACCGTTAGTATTCGATGAGTAATTGCTGCCGATACTTACATAGGAATACTTTAGACGATAACCCAATACTAGGATATCTGAGTGATAAACGGTCGATCTACAATTGCGGTACTGGTTGATGAATACATTGACTATCAGAAGGCACTGGTAGACACCATCGCTGCGGAACACCATAGCCGAGGATACGGTACGTTGTGTATCACTGGTCGTGAACTGGAATCACAAACGTCTGACGTTAAGAACGCTTTGGGTGGCAGGCTGTACCCGCTATTACAATCGAATATAATTTCCGGGTTAATCAGTCTCACAGGGACTATTGGTAATAATGTAGATTTGACGGAGCTTACAAATTTTGTTGCCCGTTTCAACGTGCCGAAAGTCAGTATTGGTATTGAATTAAAAGGCATGCCCAATGTGCTGGTCGATGATCAGTCGGGAATGCGTGACTTAGTTACCCACTTAATCACAGACACAAAAGCAAAAAATATCGCTTTTTTGCAAGGTTTTGTTAACGATCCTTATAGCGATCAGCGTGAACTGATCTATCGAACTGTACTAAAAGAGGCGGGGTTCAGTGTAGATGAGTCTCTTATCGTTCGTGGTAACTACGACCCGTTCGAATCCTATCAGGTGGTACATGATCTGTTGCGTAAGCATGGTAATAGCATTGATGCGATAGTGGCTGCTAACGACGCGATGGCATTAAGTGCCGCGCGTGCCATTACTGCACTGGGATACGATATTCCTGGTGACATAGCAGTCACCGGTTTCGATGATACCGGTGAGGCAAGCAAACATTCACCCGCACTCACTACCGTGAGGCAGCCGCTCGCGTTAATGGCCAGACAAAGTGTTCTGTTATTGCAGGAACAGATAGATTATCAAGTTGACGGTAGTCTTGAACCAATCACAGCAGTAGTTAAGTCTGAATTAGTTATTCGAGGTTCAACCCTGTCAGGAGCAAACGGCCAGGCTGGTCTTGATTCAATAAACAGCTCTGCAGACAGCCTTTATGAAAAAATTATGACCTCGATGTCCGGGCTATCAACTCCTGAAAATGTAGATCTACACGCGATAACAGAAAGTCTTTGGGAGACGCTTGCAGATGGCGGAGACCATTTGTCTCTCGCACTAAACAAGTCTTTGGTTGATAGCATTGGGGTTGAGCAGCAACACTGGTGGAGTAATCTTTGTCATCAAATAGAATCTTGTAGTGAATTGATTCTTGAATCTTCAACTGATAAGCCGTTTCTGCCAATTATTATTGCAGCACTATCAACTGTTAAAGAGCGTGCCTGGGCCCTTTCTATGGAACGGGAGTTTGATATTGGTCGTGTGAGAAGTGCACATGCCAATATGCATCTAAGAATGAGTTCCTGCACTACGCGAGCAGATATTCTTGCCACACTTACTGAGTGGCTTGATTGTATCAAGCCAACTCGATGGTACCTGGTATGGTATGAAAAACCACTTAGCTCGCCTGATAAACAGGCAAGGCTTGTTCAAGTGTCTGGTCTTGGAGAGCCGATCTCCTTTAACAAAGGAAAATTTGAATCTATTGATGTTTTGCCGCGGTCAGTGGCTGACGAAATGAATGACGGGCTCCTGGTTTTAAGTCCTATATACGCTGGTGGTGTTTATTTTGGCTATTTACTAATTGAACCTGTTGGGGTTAAGAGTGCTGATGTTGACTCGGTAGCGGTCAGTATTGGTAATGCAATGCGAAACAGGTATCTGATGAGCAAGTTAAAACAAAAATCTGCGGATCTTGAACAAGCCAATACTGAGCTGAATCAACTGGCAAAGTATGATGCTTTGACAGGCTTGCCTAACCGATGGCACTTTCATCAAAGGCTTAACGATGCCTATATAAATTCGAATAATGAAGGGGTGTTGCTCGGGGTGCTGTTTGTGGACCTTGATGGTTTTAAACTTGTTAACGACTCAATGGGCCACGATGCGGGTGATAATCTGCTTAGAATTATTGCTGATCGTTTGCAGCAGGCGTTAGATGCATTTGAAGGTGACGCCTATGTAGCTCGCTTAGGGGGTGATGAGTTTACTGCCATCGTACAGATGAACCATTTACACGGTGAGCAACAGATAGCCAGGCTGTCTGCAGCTATGCTAAAGCTGGTGACGCAACCATGTGACATAGCGGGCCAGTCTGTGGTGGTTTCAGCGAGTATTGGTTACGCCCTCAACACACAAGAAGTACTGAGTGCAGAGTCGTTACTCTCCAAGGCGGACATTGCGATGTATCGTGCAAAAGAAAGCGGTCGAAATGCTGCTATTCCTTATACTCCAGATTTGGAACACGCTGATCGACAGCGACTGCATTTAGAGCAAAAATTACGCAAGGCTATTAGTAACGGTGATCTTCAAATCCATTTCCAGCCAAGGATTGATCTAACTAGCGGCCGAATCTGTGGGGCGGAAGCGCTCATGCGATGGATAGAACAGGAAGACGATGGCAGTCAAGTGATTGTAGCGCGACCCGATCAGTTCATTCTTTTAGCAGAAAAAACAGGCTTAATTAAACAACTCGATGCAACCGCGCTTGAGCAATGTTTGTGTCAGATAAACGAGTGGAAACAGATTGGAATAGAAATTACGGTATCGATTAACGTAGCAGTCACGTGTTTACAGCAAGATAACTTTGTTAACGATGTGCTGAGCCGAATCGAACACCATGGTATCAATCCCTCGTTAGTTGAGCTTGAAATTACCGAGAGTGCGGCCATGGGAGATGCTGTAGAGAATTTTGCCAAGCTTGATAGTTTGAAGAAAGCAGGTATCAGGCTTTCAATCGATGACTTTGGTACGGGGTATTCCTCGCTAAGCTATCTGAAGAAGTTTCCTGTTGATTATCTTAAAATCGATAGGTCATTCATTATGGAAATCACCAAAGAGAATTACGAAGATACAACAGAAACTGCAGTGGTACGATCTATTGTTGCACTAGGTAAGAGTCTGCAGATTGGACTTTTGGCAGAAGGCATAGAAACCGAGCTGCAGCATCAGTTTGTTGTGTCACTAGGATGCGATGAAGGGCAGGGCTATTATTTTCATAAGCCTATGCCCGCAGATGAATTGACAAAAATACTGATGCAAGATCGTGAGCTTTTCAAACGGGCAGCCTAGTTTAGTTCGTTGCGTAAGAGTTAAAACGCAGCGAGCTGGCTTAGCTGTAGGCTGTAAGCGGTGTTTGTCTCTATCTTTGATGAAACACGAACTGATCATCTTTGCACTTACAGCAAGGGATTGTGCCAAAACTAAAACTACCAACATGATCGCTTTAAGAGGGTTCATGGAAAACTGCTCTGATTACGCAGGTAGATTGTGCAGGGTATTCTCGTTGGTACTGCTGCTATTGAAGTAAATCTTACTTTATATTGAACATATGATAAAAACATGAGCGTCTTTATAATTCAAAGCTCAAACTCATCGCTGTTACACTTGGTAGGAATTCGTACTACCGGGAATACAAAGTATACTCTATGATTTGAGCTAATAGGAGAAACCCACTTCGTTCTCCTATTGAATTTCAGAAGTACTATTATTAATTTTTAACCTACTTGAAGATCAAGCATCGCTCCGGAAAGCCGACACTGATTCAAACAGCTAGGAGCGAAATTACAATGCATAGTCACCCAACGCTATACTTAACCCAAGGTTCCGGAAATAGCATCAAGCCGGCGTTGGTGGTACGCCAACTTAATAGACAAGTGTCTATTAAATATTTAGACGTGCTCGCGGGTGAAACCCGCGAATCGGCTTTTTTGCAATTGAATCCATTAGGTGTGGTGCCGTACATAACATTGCCAAATGGCATTGGGCTTGGTGAGTCGAATGCAATAGCGTGGTACCTGGCAGAGGGTTCAAAGCTTGTCCCTGATACCGAACTTGGCCGTGCTGAAACGATAGCGTGGATGAACTTTGAACAGACAGCACTTGAAGCCAATATTTCACCATTGCGATTTTTCACCACTATAGCCCCTGAACTGGGTGCCGAACATGAGCACATGTTTCCGGTGTGGCGTGAGAAGGGCAACGGGGGTCTGACTCGCCTTAATGATCATCTAAATAAACGCGATTTTATAACTGAATACGGGTACTGTGTGGCCGATATTGCAGTGTTTGGTTACACCCATCTGGCAGAAGAGGCTGGCTTCGACTTAAGTGCTTACCCCAATGTGCAACAGTGGATCAATCGGCTGGCTGACCAGCCTGGATACCAGTCCATCAACGTATTGCTTGACGGCATCAATACTGACGACACTAGTATTGCGGCTTAGAGAGCAACGATTTTGAAATCAGCATTGGTAACTATACCTGTAACATGTCGCGCTGATGTGGCTAGCTCACTTGAGCATCGTCTACGAGATTTGACTCTACTGAATCAGGCTGTGTGGGTATACGACTTTGATCACGAATGTGTGCCATGGGCTAATGCGGCCAGTCTTGGTGTTTGGCAGGCTAGCAACCTTAAAGAACTCCAGAGCCGTGATCTAGGAAAAGACGTAACCGATACGGTTGCGAATCGCCTGCGACAGTATAAAGCTGACTTCGAACGAGATGAGTCGGTACAGTTCCGAGAGATCTGGACACTGTATCCGGAGGGTGGACCAAAAACAGTAGAGGTAATCTTCAATGGTTTCCGGCTTGATTGCGGCCGTATGGCCATGCTTTGTGAGGCCGTATCCGATGAAAAATTAGAAGCCGAATCAATGCGTAGTGCAGAGGCGTTGTTACACACGTCAGTCATGATTACACTGTACTCCGCCTCCGGAGAGCCGTTGTATCGAAATCCCGCTGCACGCAGTATGGTTCGAAAAGCTGATGAAGTGTTAAGAGACCACTTTGTTTCTGATGCAACAATACGTTTGTTAGAAAGCGCCTCCGACGATGAAATAAAGGTAGTGGCAAATGTGCATTCAGCAAATGGTCAAAAGTGGCATGATATAACAGCCCGACGTTGTCATGATGCGGTCTCGGGTGAACATGCCTGGCTGATCAGTGAGGTGGATGTCTCACGATTGAAAGCCACTGAAGAGCATGCGCAGTTTCTTGCTGAGCACGATACTTTAACCGGTCTTGCGAATAGAAATTTTGTATCAGTCGGATTTCAGAATCGCATTGACCAAATGCTCGCAAAAGGTGAAACCGGTGCACTGATATTTATTGATTTAGATCACTTTAAAGATATCAATGACACCCTCGGCCATGACTCGGGCGATAAGCTTTTGATTGAAGTTGCCGGTCGTCTAAAAACAATTGTTAAGGAAGATGAATCAGTTGCACGTCTGGGAGGTGATGAGTTTCTTTTGTTGTTGGGACCAATAAAGGATTCAAACTATATACAAAACGTTGTAAAAGAAATGCAGGAATTATTGTGCATACCTTTCGCATTGCATGGTCGGGATATGAGCGTGACAACGTCAACTGGAATAAGCGTGTTTCCAGAAAACGGCCGACAAATAGGTGACTTAATGCGACATGCGGATTTGGCTATGTATCATGCTAAAGGCAACGGTCGTAATGATTTTGCGTTCTTTTCAGAGGACTTAAGTGAGGCGGTGGTGGCTCGCATTAACCTTGAGTCTGAATTAGTCATCGCTATAAAAGAAGAGCAGTTTGAAACTTATTTTCAACCACGAGTTGATGTTCAGACCAATGTTATTACCGGTGCTGAAGCACTGGTGCGTTGGAATCATCCAACAAAGGGATTGGTTCCGCCTGATACCTTTATACCTGCTTGTGAGGCAACTGGTTTAATTTCTGAACTATGTAAATTTGTACTTGGTCAAGCGGTCCGCGCGCAATGTGATTGGGCCAAACAGGGTTTTGATTTACTTATTTCAGTAAACCTTTCACCTGTTCAGTTTGGTGATGATACGTTGGTTGAAGACCTTGTAAATATTGTACAAGAGAATGAAGGCTCTCCCGAGCTTCTAGAGTTAGAAATAACAGAGTCAGTCTTGCTTGGTCATGATAAACAAACTATTGAAAAGCTGAACGCTCTTGTTGATCATGGTTTCAGAATAGCTATTGATGATTTCGGAACAGGGTATTCTAACTTAGCCTACTTGCATCGTTACCCAATTAGGTGCTTGAAGATTGACCGATCATTTATTATGCAACTAGAAACAGCTAAGCCGATTGTTGAGCTAATTGTTTCTATGGCTAAGTTATTTGACTTTGATGTAGTGGCTGAGGGGGTTGAGACACAGCAACAGCTTGATAGTCTTCGTAGTTACTATTGTCAGGAGTATCAGGGGTATTTGTTTCAGCGGCCGATAGATTTTATGTCATTTACCGCATTGCTGGAAAGCCAACGAATTTTGTGTGCTTGATTTGTCGTTAGAGTTTGGTGTCT
>CALGKA010000057.1 GCA_937927895.1 uncultured Granulosicoccaceae bacterium
GCTGTTAAGCTCAACGATGAAAAAGTCTCAGATGAAGCATTAGTGGTGGATTCAAGTGCACTGGTAAGTAATGGAGCGTTAAAGCTATCATTCGGTAAAAAGCGCCATGTGCTGGTGCGCAAGGCTTAGCTTGGCTAGTGCCCATCCATAAACGAACGCTTCTGCGGTCGCCCCAGGTAGGCAATCTTTTACCGACTACATGTAGTTATTTAGAATGACTAAACGCCTACATGTAGTAGGCAAAATCTCACGCACCTGGAACAACCTCGCTACGCGCTGTTTATGAATGGGCACTAGCTAATATCTTTGATGGCCTGGATCAGTTTATCCATTTCAATGTCAGTACCAATGGTGATTCTTAGCCATTGGTCTAGTTTTTCGTGCTCCCAATAACGCACCAGAATATTGCGCTTGTTAAGCTCTGAGAAAATCCGCTTAGCATTTTTATCTGCAGGTGATGCAAAAATAAAGTTGGCACTACTCGGTAGTACAGTGTAGCCAAGTCCCTTTAGCAGTTCGATTGTTCGTTCGCGGGTAGCAATTATTTTTCGCGTGGTTTTCTGGTAATAGGCGTCGTCTTCTATTGAGGCTACACCTGCAGCTTGTGCGATAACATCTAGCGGGTAGGAATTAAAAGAATCTTTTACCCGACGAATACCTTCGATAAGGTTTGCGTTGGCAAAGGCGGCGCCTATGCGTAAGCCCGCGAGTGATCGGCCTTTTGAATAGGTTCGTGATACCACAAGGTTAGGGTATTGCTTGATCAGGCCGATAACTGAATCAGCACCAAAGTCTGCATAAGCTTCATCAACTAATACCACTACATTTGGGTTGTCTTGTAGTAGTTTTTCTATGTCTGATTTGCTAACCGCCATAGACGTAGGTGCATTTGGGTTAGGGAATATTATTCCACCGCAATCGCCGCTTAAGCTGTCAGGTGACAGGCTAAAATCATTGTTCAGCGGGATCATTTTTGCTGTGATATTACAAAGATCGCAATATACGGGATAAAAGCTGTAACTGATCTCGGGGAAAGTCAGTGGCTTCTTGCCTTTAAAAAACGCCATGAACGCCAGCGCTAATATTTCATCAGATCCGTTGCCGACAAATACTTGATCTAGATTCACGCCATGATACTGCGCTAGCGCTTGTCGAAGGTCTGCTGACTGTGGATCCGGGTAACGTCGTAAGGCATCAGCCGTTACGTTGTTGATTGCAGCCAGTACCTGATCCGATGGCGGATAAGGATTCTCATTGGTATTGAGCTTTATAACGCCTGTGCCGCTTCGTTGTTCACCAGGAACATAAGGGGTAAGGCGGTTGACTAAGTCAGTCCAGTATTGAGGCATTGTAGGGCAAGTGGTATTGGGAAGATCTAGAGTAAATCAATTTTACAATAGATAGTAGTCTTGAGTTAGCAGCACAGTAGCGTGTATTGATGGTTTGCTTAATGACTACTATTTGCTTGAATTTATGCGTTAGTGGCGGCTTGTGCAACTGCTTCTGCATGAGCGCGGCGCTCGTCTTCATCTCGATCCCACACGGGTACGCCTAAAAAATCCGCCAAATATTTTGAGTCGCGTTTGATCCACTTGTGATTCCGATGGTTGATTATATTCACACGTTCGCCAGTTTGAAAAACCACGTTGGCTTCATATTCTTTGACTGTGCGTTGGCTATCCATGCCTGCACTTTGGCCGGTCTGTTCGCTGTAGTCCATTCTGGCTTTGCGATTGCTGTAGGAAATTATCTGTATTGCATACACTTGTGAAATGGGCATTTGTGCTGATTCACCGACCTTCCAGCCGAATATACGTTGTTTCTCTACCCAGAAAACCCCGTTATTTTTATTAAACTCAATTGACCTTAATGGCTTTCTTAAAAGAAAAGCAATATACGCGAGCGATAGTCCACCTAAAAGAAAGACAAACATATTAAGTTCCGGGGCAGCGTCGGCAGCGCTTTCGGGTATCAGTGGTAAGTTGCCACTTAGATGAATCGATACCAGACAAGCTACGATGGCGGCTGCGATGATCACCGCCGCATAGTGCAGTGTAAAAATGGGTGCCAGGGATAACCTGGAGGCTGTAGATCGTTTGCATATTTTGCAGTTGCGAGCTTCACCGGTAACTTCTGCCCGCATCGCAGACCATGGCACTTTGTTGGCTACTTTGTCGGTGTAGGTGATTGGCTTGCGACTAATTCTTACAGGTGTCACTGCCTTTCTGAAATTGTCATTGCTGAGAAGAGCCATCAAGCCGCCGACAACTATTACAGGTGCTGCAAAGGGCAAAACAGCATTCATTTTGCTGAGCCAGGGTTGGCCGACAAAAATAAGATTGATCGCAAGTAGTACGCAGAGCACTAAGCCAATACCAATTAACACCGGCACCGGAACCTGTCCGTTGTGCTCGTGTGTAGGGGCCGCGTATTGTTCGCTGCCTAGAATGGTGACTCGATTTTTCATTGGCCAAGTTAGCGGCGGTTTTTGCAATTCCTTTAGGGTTTTGGCGCTTGAGAATGGCGCGTCTAATGAGGTGCAAATAGCTAAGCCCTAACGGTTTTTTACGCATCGGGCCAGTGATTACCGCAGCAAAATTCGGACGCATGGCAAAGCCCGGTTTGAGGTAGAATTCTGCCAAATTCGTTTAATTGGTCGGTTCCGGCGGTGATCATTCTGGCTTGCCGGAACTTGGCTAAACAACCATGTGGATATTACAGTGACTAAGCTTTTACACATCGCGCAGGCAAATGACATTAAACAGGCTAAAACCTCAGGTCGCTATCGCTGCGAATCAATAGAATCTGAAGGGTTTATTCACTGTTGCACACCAGAACAGCTGCAAGGTGTTGTGTCGCGCTACTACAGCACCGCGCAAGGCATGATGCTGATGCACATTGATTCCGAGCTGCTCGAGGCCGAGTTGGTGTTTGAAAATACCATGGGCGGTGAAGAGCAATTTCCGCATGTGTATGGTGAAATTAATATGGATGCTGTGCAGCAGATAGGGCCGTTGGAAGAGTCTATCTAGCTCAATTGGCTGATTAACTCGGTGATTGCACGGCCGCAATTTCAGTCAAAGCATAGATTCGCTACTAGCGGTTAATCTTTCTAGCTTGATTCTTTGTTCTGTTGTCGGGTTTAGGCTCAAGCCACGTCTGGCCAGCTGCAACGCTTGCTGCGGCTGTTTCATTGTGAGATGACTAAGCGCCAGCTCATAGAAAGTTTGCGGGTCGTTCGGGGAAATGCGTAACGCTCTTTCAAGCAAACCAATCGCCCGTGCGTGGTCATCTGCGGCTGTGGCCACGGCGGCCTGATCACGAAGTGCTACAGCCGCGGGCAGGCTTTTTACTGCCTCGATCGGGGGCACGGTGGTTGTGGGTTTAATTTGTGGGCGTGTGGGTTCCGGTTCAACTATGGTGGGCTGTACAGGCTCAGGTGATGATGGGTCGCCATTTGTATATTTGGTGCCACATGCTGAAAGCAGTAGTGCTGAGGCGATAGTTAATACAATAAGTTTGCAGTTCATTGTTACATTCTCACTTTGATACTGGCAATTATACTCGTCTTTAAGCCAGGTGTTGTGCCAATAGCGAATTGTTGCAATGACAATCTAAGTGCCCGTAAATACCGCTTTATTTGCAGCGACTAGAGAGCAGTGCTTCGGGATTGCCCTGCGGTACAAAATCGCGATGGAATGGTAGCTGCAGAGCATCGCGACAATCAGACGCTGTGCGCTCACCGGTGGTGGTATTGATACTCACATAGTCCACAGAAGAGGGTGCTGAAAATCGTAAGCTGGTGGCATTTAGGTTTGCCATGGCGCGCGCCCAAACCTCTAGTGCACCACGGCTGCCAGTAACAGGTGTGGGGGTGTTGTCGTCGTGTCCCACCCATACCACTATGCTGTGTTGGCCGTCGTAACCTGCGAACCAGCTGTCGCGTTGTTCGTTAGAGGTACCAGATTTTCCGGCGACCGCAACGTCGCCAGGCAGGTAGCGGTAAGCGCGTCGTCCGGTGCCGGCTCGCATAACGTTTTGCAGCGCATAGTTCAGTTGGTGATTGGTAGCACTGTCCAGTCTTTGTTGTACTTTAAAGGGATAGCGTTGTAATAGCTGGCCATCACTGGCTTGTACTTCGCGTATAGCGCGTAGTGGGGTGTTAAAGCCCGATGAAGCAAGGCTTTGGTATAGCGCTGCAACATCAACCACTGAAAGTTCAACAGCACCCAGTAGTAGCGAGGGCAATGGCTTAATTTCTTTCGTGAGGTTGTATTGCTTTAAGGCTGTGACTATATTTTCAACGCCTAGCTCAAGCCCGAGATTCACACTGGCTTGATTAAGTGAGTGGGTTAATGCATCTAGCATCATTACCGGGCCTAAGCTTTCACCGCTAAAGTTATTCGGGCTCCAGATATCACCATTGGGTTGTTCAAGAGATACGGGTAAGTCATAAATAATAGAAGCAAGGTTGAAAAGTTCTGGTTGAGCAAGTGCTTCTGCAAACACAAAAGGCTTGATCAATGAGCCTATGTGGCGGTTCGCATCTATTGCTCGATTAAAGCCCGCATAACGCGCCTCACGTCCGCCAAGAACCGCTAGAACTTCACCGTTGTCTGCGCGTGTTACAACAGATGCGGTTTGAAGCTTTGCGAGCTGCTCCGGTGTTAAAAATTGTTCTTGTCCGATTTGCTCAAAGGCCGCGATCACTGCTTGCTCTAGTTTGTTTTGTGCAACAGGGTCAAAGTTGGTAAAGATATTTAAGCCGTTACGGTGCAAATCTTCTGTTGAGTAGTCGCGCGTGAGCTGTTGTTTAACAAGATCAAGGTAGGCCGGTTGTTGTTGTAGGCCGGTGGCGCTGTTAAGGCCAAGTGGTTTAGCTTGTGCTGCAGCCAGCGCTTCATCAGAAAGAAAGTTATCTCTATGCATAATGCGTAGAACCAGATTACGCCGTGTCAGTGCACGCTTAGGATGGCGCAACGGATCATAGTAACTTGGGCCTTTTAGCAACCCGACCAGTAAAGCGTACTCGTGGGTTTCAAGCTCTTGTACGGGTTTATCAAAAAAGTATAAGCTTGCGAGTCCGAATCCATGGATAGCGCGGCTTTTGTCTTGCGCAAAGAACACTTCGTTTACGAAGGCTTGAAGGATCTCGTCTTTTTCGTAGCGTCTTTCAAGTGCTATGGCCATGGGCCATTCTGTGAGCTTGCGTCGAACGCTACGTTCGCGGGTTAGAAACAGATTTTTAATTAGTTGTTGGGTGAGTGTGCTTCCGCCTTGAGCAAAGCGGCGTTCTTTAATATTGACCCATATCGCGCGTGCGATCCCGCGGAATGATAATCCATTGTGTTGATAAAACTTAGGGTCTTCTACTGCGAGTAGGGCATTGATTAATCCTTCGGGCAATTGCTCAAGCTTTTTTAATAAGCGGTCTTCGGTTTGCGCTGGAGAAATGCGACCGATCAGTTGTGGTTCTAGCCTTGTTATCGGAACCGTTTTACCGGCTGTGGTAGTTAATGATGTTATTTGATTATTATTCCACTCAATTACAAGTGGAGTGGCAGGCTCGAAGCTATCGGCGAAATTGAAGCCCCGTGTATTAACCTTGAGGCCTGTTGGTGAAAATTGAAATTGGCCGGCTCGGGAGCTTGGATTAGCGGTTAATTGGTAGCCAAGTCGTTTGAGTTCAGCGCTCACAGTGTATCGATCAACATTGAGGCCTGCATATAACTCAAGTGGTCGTGCATAAACGCGTGCCGGAATAGACCACTTTGGACCATCAAATACTTCTTGTATTCGGGCGTCAAGTTTTGCCATTGATCTTGAGGCTAGAACAAACACCGATAGAAAAATAAATACGAACACGACAAGTGTGGTAAACCACCATTTATACCGAAGCACAAAAGAGCGAAGCCTGTGTAATTTGCGTTCAGGTGTGGTTGAATTTTGCATTAGGTTTTTTGCATTGGTAAGGGCCTCGTGGCCTAAATAGGGTGCGAATTAAAGCATGGCATTTGCAGAGTGTGGTCGTTAGCTATGACTTGTACTGTCGTATTAATTTTTTAAATGCTTTTAGTGTTTCGTCTGAGACATGATGCTCCATGCCTTCGGAATCGCGTTTGGCAGCTTCTTTACTTACCCCGATAGTTTGCAGAAATTCGAACACGATTTCATGTTTGAGTCGGCTTTCATCTGCCAGGCTTTTGCCCATTGGAGTCAGGAAAATTGAGCGGTAGGGCTCAGAGCTAATGTAACCGTCGCGCTGTAGGCGTGCCAATGTTTTGCTGGCTGTAGGTTGAGTAACTCCCATTCTGCTGGCCACATCAACAAGGCGTGCTTCACCATTGACGCAGATTAAATCATCGATCAGCTCGACATAGTCTTCGGTGGCTTCTGTTTTGTGTGCTTCTCTCACTTGTGAGAAGCGAGCCGCTTGTTCGCTGACGTTGGGAAGGGTGCGAGTCTCTTCTTTCTGATTGTTGAATCTTTTAGCTATTGGAAGTGCTCCCGTGGCCTATGGTTTCGGGCTTGGCTGGACTTGCGCTAGGCTTGAAAAGTAGCCCAATGTGTATAAACTAAGCCTTGGCTAAATTGTAAAACACTAGGTATATGGATTCAAGCGATTCGTTTTTGATGAAACATCGGTGGCTTATCGGGGTGCTGGTGGCGCTTGCCGTTGTTGCAACGCTTGCTTTTGTGTTTAAAGCCGAGGCACTTAAAAAAGACAAATTGTTAGTCGCCACCACATTTACAGTGATCGCTGATCTGGCGGCGAATGTCGCGGGTGATGCTGCAGACGTAGTCTCCATCACCCGGCCAGGCGCTGAAATCCATAACTATCAGCCGACCCCGCGTGATCTATTGCGCGTAAGAGATGCAGATATCGTACTGTGGAACGGCTTAGGGTTGGAGCGCTGGTTTGAAAAGTTTATCTCAAGAGTAGAGGGTGCTACTGATGTATTGGTGTCTGAAGGTGTTGTGCCAATACCCATCCGTGATGGTCCCTATACCTCTCAGCCTAACCCACACGCATGGATGTCTCCGGCAGATGTGATTATTTATGTTCGTAACATAGAAGCGGCACTGTCGGTTGCGGACCCGGCTAATGCAAGTGTGTACAAAGCAAACGCTGCTGCCTACATAGAGCAGATTGCTGCTGTATCGCAAAGAATAACAGAACGACTGAGCGTGCTGCCCGCTGAGAAACGTTGGCTAGCGTCAACGGAGGGTGCATTTAGTTATCTAGCGCGCCATTTTGAATTAAAAGAGCTGTACTTGTGGCCAATTAATGCAGATGCTTTGGGTACACCACAGCAGGTCAAGAAAATGATTGATGCGGTACGTGATAACAACGTGCCCGTAGTATTTAGTGAAAGTACGCTATCTGATAAACCCGCTAAGCAAGTCGCGCGAGATGCCGGTGCTGCATATGGTGGTGTGTTGTATGTAGATTCTCTAAGTGAAGCTGATGGGCCGGTTCCCACGTACTTAGATCTATTACGCGTTACTACTAATACCGTTTTAAAAGGCTTAACCGGTGGATGATTCAACTAATCAAAACGGACCGCCAGGTATTCAGGCATACAATGTCACTGTGACTTACAGAAATGGTCACACCGCCGTGCGTGATGCAAGCTTTAGTATCCCGAATGCCACTATTTGCGCTTTGGTAGGCGTGAATGGCTCTGGTAAATCGACTTTGTTTAAAGCCATTATGGGGTTTGTGCCGCTCGCGACAGGCTCGGTTGAAATATTAGGTAAACCCGCAGGGCGTGCGCTTAAGCGCAATACCGTGGCTTATGTGCCGCAAAACGAAGATGTAGACTGGGATTTTCCTGTCCTGGTCGAAGATGTCGTCATGATGGGGCGCTTTGGCCACATGGGTTTCCTACATCGCCCTTCAAAAAAAGATCATCAACATGTTGAGTCAGCACTCAAGCGCGTTGATATGCTTGAGTATCGGGATCGGCAGATAGGGCAGTTGTCGGGTGGGCAAAAGAAAAGAGTATTTCTTGCAAGAGCGTTGGCTCAAGAAAGCCAAATCATTCTACTTGATGAACCCTTTGGTGGTGTTGATGTTAAAACCGAAGAATCCATTATTGCGCTGATGCGTAGCATGCGTGATGAAGGTCGCGTGATGCTGGTGTCCACTCATAACTTAGGTAGTGTGCCGCAGTTTTGTGATCACGTGGTATTGATTAACCGAACCGTATTGGCAGATGGCCCCGCAGAAGAGGTCTTTACCAGAGAAAACTTAGAGCATGCGTTTGGTGGTGTTTTGCGTTTTCACGTGTTAGGTGGCCAAGATCTACACGACGACGATGACGCGCGTGAAGTAACCGTAATCACCGATGACGAACGTCCGTTTGTTTTATACGGTGAGAATGATCCAGCCAAACAATCAGTCAAGCAAAATAGCAGCAAACAAAGCGGCAACCGTAAAGACAATCCCTCTGGTAGTCCCGATCAGTGATAGCCAATTTGCTAGAGCCTTTTTCATACGGCTACATGATAAACGCTATGTGGGTAAGTACACTGGTGGGTGCGGTGTGTGGCTTTTTATCTGCATTCATTATGCTAAAAGGCTGGTCTCTAATCGGTGATGCCTTGTCGCACTCCGTAGTGCCCGGTGTAGCCGGTGCCTACATGCTTGGTCTGCCTTATTCTGTAGGGGCTTTTTTTTCCGGCGGTCTTGCGGCTGTGGCCATGTTGTTTATCAGTTCCCACTCACGATTAAAGCCTGATGTAGTTATAGGTCTGATCTTTAGTGGTTTTTTCGCACTTGGTCTGTTCATGATCTCCATCAGACCTGCTTCGGTACGAATAGAGACGATTGTATTTGGCAACCTACTGGCTATCTCACCGGACGATAGCTTGCAGCTGGTGATAATAGCAGTGGTGTCATTAGTGATTTTGGCTTTTACCTGGAAAAAACTCATGGTGGTGTTCTTTGATGAATCCCATGCGCGTTCTGTTGGTATTAACGCGGCAGTGTATAAGGTATTGTTTTTTACCGTGCTAAGCGCGTGCACGGTTGCGGCACTAATGGCGGTTGGTGCCTTTTTAGTAGTAGCTATGGTAGTTACGCCTGGCGCTATAGCGTATCTGTTGACAGATCGATTCTCTACGCTTGTAATTATCAGCGTCAGTGCCGGCGCGTTGTGCAGTGCAGTGGGTTGTTATCTTAGTTACTTCACTAATGGGGTGACCGGTGGTGTAATTATTTTGTTGCTTACAGCTGTTTTGTTGTGTGCATTTTTCTTTGCCCCGACGCATGGCCTATTTGCATCGCGCACCCGAATGAAGTCGGGGTAGTGGATATGTTAGAGCTACTCTTGCAACCCTTTACCATAGACTTTATGCAGCAGGCGTTGTTAACCGCTGTTTTGCTAAGTGTGGCGTCAGCTGTGCTGTCTTGCTTTTTAGTATTGCGTGGGTGGGCGTTAATGGGTGATGCCATCTCGCATGCGGTTCTACCTGGCATTGTATTAGCGTACGCCGCCGGTATTCCTGTGGTTATCGGGGCTTTTATAGCAGGCATGTTGTGTACCCTTGCTACCGGATTCATGACAGAAAACTCCCGTCTAAAAGAAGATACCGTTATGGGTGTGGTGTTCTCTGGAATGTTTGCATTGGGCGTGGTGTTGTTTTCTTTCTTTACCATTGATGTACATCTACACGAGATTCTATTTGGTGATATTTTAGGCCTGACATGGCGCGATGTATGGCAAACTGCAGCGGTGGCTTTATTGTGTACTACTCTAGTATGGATCAAGCGCAAAGATCTCATCATATTAAGCTTTGATCCACAGCATGGCAGGGCCATTGGGCTATCGGTCAAAACCCTGCACTATGGTTTGCTGATTCTTTTGTCTATTGTGATAGTCGCCGCTTTAGAGGTGGTAGGTATTGTTCTGGTTATTGGTCTGTTGATCGCACCCGGGGCTATTGGCTACATGATGTCCGATAGCTTCGATACCATGCTGATGTATGCAATTGCCTCTGCAGTGGGTGCGTCAATCACTGGCATATTGTTGAGCTTTTCACTTGATAGTGCGCCAGCGCCCACCATAGTATTAATGTTGATGATAATGTTTGTTTTGGTGTTTTTGTTTGCACCTGTACATGGTCTCATTCGAACGAAGCGGCGTGCCCGGTTGTCAAAAGCTGGCGTCGAATCAAGTATCCAATAGGGGAGAAACTCTGTGGGAAAATCACTCCAAGATCAACTGCTGAAAGCAGGCCTTGCCAATAAAAAGCAAGCGGTAAAGGCGAAGAAAGCCAAAAACAGTAAAGAAAAACTCAAGCGTAGTGGCAAGGAGGTAGAAGATGAGATCACCGCTGCTGCCGCGCGCGCTAGCGCTGAAAAGCTTGCTAAAGACCGCGAGCTTAATAGCCGAAAAAATCAGCAGGCAGAGCAGGTTGCTATACAAGCTCAGATTGCGCAGTTAATAGACATGAACGCAATTACCGAACGAGGTGAAATAGATTATAGCTTCCCTGATGGCAAACTAATCAAAACGCTCAGCGTCAATGAGCGACAACAACAGGCACTGGTTAATGGTGCACTGGCGATAGTTAAGCTTAATGATAGCTATAGTCTGGTGCCGCGTATGACTGCTGAGAAAATTTCAGAGCGTAATGATAGCGTGGTGATTCTATGCAATGTTGAATCAGCTGAACAACAACAAGACGACGAATACGCAGAATTCAAAGTACCTGATGACTTAATGTGGTAACCAGGCTTTATTAATCCTTACGAGTAGATACGAAACACTATGGTGTTGTTAGATAAAAATGTATTTCCCAATCTGGTGGCGATTGCGCTAATAGTTCTGGGTTGGCTGTTACCGGGAAACATAGGCACTGTTGTTCTGTATACCGGTCTATTTGCATTGTCTGGTGCCGTGACCAACTGGCTGGCAGTGCATATGTTGTTTGAGAAAGTGCCTGGTCTCTATGGTTCTGGTGTGATTCCGAATCATTTTGAAGAGTTTAAAGTTGCAATCCACAAGCTGGTTACTCAAGAGCTTTTTAATCGCGATAACGTCGAAAAGTTTTTCAACCAAGACGAAAGCATGACCAAAATGGTAGATCTTGAGCCAGTGGTCAGGAACCTTGATATGGATGATGCTTTTGACCAACTGGTTTCATTGGTATTGGATTCATCACTGGGTTCTATGCTTGCGATGGTCGGTGGTGAAAAAGCGCTTGATACCATGCGTGATCCGTTTAAAGTCCGCATGCAAGAGTTCTTGCTTAAAACGGTTAGAACACCATCGTTTCAAAAGAACATGCAAAAGCAATTGCAAAGCATCACCAGTAGTGACGACTTCAGTGAAAAAATTGGGGGGATTGTAAAAAGCCGCCTGGACGACATGACGCCTGAAATTGTCAAAGATATTTTGCAGCGAATGATTCGCAAGCATCTGGGCTGGCTGGTCGTTTGGGGTGCTGTGTTTGGTGGCCTTATAGGCTTTGTGTCATCGCTGTTTTTATTGCCATAGCGTTTGGCTGAGTGCCGGTGGCGCCATTGCGACGCCACCTGGTCAATCTATTAGTTTATTAGTTACCTAACTCAATAACCGGAGTTTTCGGTTTTGATAGCGGTGGTTGTTTAGCCGCAGCAGGAGCACCAGGCTCTGCAGTGGTTTGGTCGGTCGCGGCTCCAGTCCCTGGCACGCTTGTACCACCACCAAGACTATCATTAGCAAACTCTTTTAGCTCTTGAAGGTACTTTGCACGGTCGTGTGCTAATACTTCTTCGCTCTCACCCGGTGAATGCGTTATACGGTAGTCCCAACCAAGCGCACCTGCGTAGCCGTTGTCATACCAGCTTTGAAGCATTGTTTTATGGTCAGCGTTGTTTAGACCTTCCACCGGGTATTCACCCATAATCATTGGCTTATCGCCAAACCCAAGTTCCGCCGGTGATTTTGAATACGGCCAGTAGTCGTTTACCCAGTCATAAATATGTGGTTGATAGAAATCAATATCGGTCTCGTTCCAGGCGTTCATCCATTTGATTGCAGCACTACCAACAGTAACAGGAATATCCGGGGTTTCCTGGCGTAGTATCTTGATGGTGTCACCGATGAATACTTCCATTTGATCGTGAGATATTGCTTCAAGTTCTGCACTTGGCTCGAAGTTATTGCCACCGTACTTATTGGTACCTGTCATAGCCCACTCAGGTTCGTTGATAACATCCCAAGAGTGAAGCGCTGAAATATGTGGGCTGTTGCTCATAGCTTCTACAAGAGGCTGTACGATGTTTGCCATCAGCGCACCACGCTTGGCATCGTCGATCACAATATCGTGGTAGCCCGTCATGGTTATGCCGTACGACTCACGAGTCGGGCGGAATCCATCAAACGAGAAAAAGCAAAACATCACGCGCATACCTGCTTTATCGGTAAGCTCAAGTGCTTTTAGTGCATCGTCAATGGCCTGCTGACCGAGCTGCTGTGGCGTGCCGTTAGCATCAAAGGTAATGGCGTCATTCCAGAACTCAGGCCAGATCCACCAGCGAATAACTTCAACGCCGTTGGCTGCCATGTCATTGAGTTCTGCTTCAAATGTTGCGGAGTCAGAGGCTACGCCTCTTTTACCCCATGCAGAAATGCCACCGAAGTCCCCGGAATAGTTTTTCCAGGCGTAGTTCAGGCCGTAACTAAATGACTCTTTTAATTCAGCCGCTTGCACACTGGTGCATAAAGAGGCTATTAATAATAATGCGACTGCGCTGAGCTTACGCATACTTGTATCTCCGATAAATCATCTGATCGAGAGCTTGGCTCTTAGTGATCAGCTAGTGATGTATTTGGGTTTCAATCCCCTTCATAGGAGGATCGGCATCTGAGGCAAGATCTACAATTTTGATTCAGCAAAAAGGGCGCTAATTACCAATGGTTATCGGAACTAAGTCGCTGAAAATGAGAGGTTTGTTTCACGAATGCTTATAGATCGTAAAATACTATGTCATAAGCCTAAGGCGCGTTTTTCCCCTGCAACCCTGATCACGGGTTTTAGTTTTCTTTGCTGGTAAATAGAATGGGCTTGTCATCTACTACGTCTTTGAGTGGTGGCGGCGCGGGTGGTGATGCATAGAAAACCGGCTCTTGGTTGTCTACTGAGACTTCGAACGGCTTTTTCATTTTTACTTCTGTACCTGATTTTTCGGCTTCCTGCATAGCCTTGTGTAGCTCCCGGGCTGCTTCGTCAGACCAGGGCAATTGGTACGAGCGTGGCTCGTCAACACCTGGCAATTGCAGCCATAGATAGATCGCTTTGTCTTCTTGCATAAGCGAACTGATTACTTGAACCTGCTCCACATCATTGTGCACAGTCTCAAGCAATACAGGCTTGGGTCGGCTCAAAATATCGTTCATGCTTAAATACGATAGCGGTAACACCGCCGTGGCGCATGCTAGTGCCAGGAACTTAACGGGCAGCGCGCGACGCGACCAGATAGTGATCGAAGTAAGTACCGCAACCAAGGCCGCGGCAATAACAAACCAGTAAGTCGTGACTGTCATGATTTTCTATTGCGTAGTTTCTTCGGTAGGTTGTGAACACTGCCTTTAACAAGGTTAGAATCTTCATCGAGGTTAAACCGGAATACGGTAGATTCCTCACCTTGATGATGTAACTCGTGTTCACTGACTAAAATTTGCTTGGCAGATTTTTGCCCCGGGCGTTTTAAACTAACCACTACTGTTGCTGGTATCGGATATATTCCAGTGGGGTTTCTATACAAATGAACGTTTACTGCGTACTCGCCCTTAGGCACACCTCGGCTGTATGTAAACTCATAGTTTAAGCCGGTAAGGTCTGCAGTATCGCCAAGGTCATCTCGAAGTAAGTTGAATATTTGCCCACCCTTGTTGGAGTAGCCAACTGGAATGTCGCCCGGTGCTTCAACCCATAGATCGACGTCTGCATTGATATTGTCGGGCCAGCGTAGTTCAACAGTCATGTTGCCGGGTGACTTTGACGCTTCTTCAGCGACTGCCTTCGGATTAACGTGTGGCAGTAATAACATTACGAGTGTTACAAAGCCTGCCAGTGCAAGCATAATAACGTCGCGAAACAATGTGGCTGTGCTGTCTTCATCAAACAGATCATCTTCACGCATTGTTATCAACAGCCTCTTGGAGGTCACTGATTAGTTGCACAGTGCCACTGGAAAGCAATTGATAGTTAGCCATTAGCCAAACGTTAAAGATAGACCCTATTAGCGTGGTATATAACGCGGTAGACATACCTTGGATTAAGGTAGAGACCATTGGGGCTATTGAATTAACATCTGATGCTTTGTCCGGGTCTACACCTGATAGGGCTATTATAAAGCCGAGTACTGTACCAATTAGGCCAAGCAGTACTAAGGTGTTGCCGAGATGACGAACCACTGAAATTCTATGCGAAAGTCTTAGCCGGGTAGAGCCGCTGATCACAGCTTTTGATTCGCCGTGTTTACTTTCAGTCGCTGTCAGTAAGTGAGCAATAGAGGGGGAAGCCAATTGTTGTGGGCTTTTTAGTGCATCAATCTCTTTATTTATTTCCCATAACTTCTGAGTGCATATAACAAGCCCGACAAAAAACACAAGGAATATAACCACTGATAAGTAGGTTTGGTCGGCGTTAACCACTTGATGCACGTAACCTTGTGACCAAGCCACTCCAAGCAGTGCGAAAGCGAATACGTTAAGTAGTAGGTAACGTAGTAATAATAATGAGCGGTATGGGTTTTGAACCTTTGTGTTTGTCCTGCCAGCTGACTGGCCAACACCTGGTTCAGGAGTTACATCCGTTATCACTTGTGCCATTGTAAATTGCCCTTGTTTTTTCGGCTTCAAAGCTACCGATAGTAAACATAGCGAACGTTCAATTAGTCTCTTTAGCAGTGAAGTTTAAAAAACCATTACAGGGATTTTACTGTGTATTGTGCTCGCTAGCGGGTAATTGGCGCAGCATTCGTGCCATGGGGCGTGGCATGGGTCACGTATTGCCAGAAGGGTAGTGCGTGTGTTGCCATGGCTGGCAACACACGTTCACTTTCTACTTACTAAGTAGGTGTTGTTTATGGGCGGCCAGTAGCTAGGCAGACTTTGCCTGTTGCCTTCTTTCATACAAAATAAACTCCGTATAACCGTTGGGTTGTACACGGCCTTTCAGCGCAAGATCAAGCGATGCTTGAAACGTGACGCTGTTATCAAAATCTTTGGTCATTGCAACATAGTCGCTGTCGTTTTTATTTTGCTCATCGACAGTGGCTGCTAGTCTTTTCATTGATTCAATTACTTCTTCTTCGCTCAAGATACCGTGATGCAGCCAGTTGGCAATATGCTGGCTTGATATTCTCAGGGTTGCGCAATCTTCCATTAGTCCGACATTATTGATGTCTGGCACTTTCGAACAACCAATGCCTTGACCAACCCAGCGAGCTACATAACCCAGTATTCCTTGCACGTTGTTATCAAGCTCGTTTTTAATTTCTTCGGCTGATAAATTGCGATCAAGCAGTGGAATAGTGAGTATGTCATCAACACTTGCCGCCACCCGTGACTTGATTTCATTTTGGCGTTCGTGAACGTTGAGTTGAAAGTAGTGAGTTGCGTGCAAGGTTGCCGCTGTTGGCGAAGGTACCCACGCAGTGCTGCCGCCTTGTTGTGGGTGAGTGATTTTAGCTTTAAGCATGGCTGCCATTTCATCCGGGATGGCCCACATGCCTTTACCTATTTGTGCTTTTCCTTGTAGCCCACATGCAAGACCGCAATCTACGTTGTTATCTTCATACGCTTGCAGCCATGTTGCTTCTTTGATTTCGGCCTTTGGTAGCATCGCGCCCGCTTCCATGCTGGTGTGGATGTCATCACCGGTGCGATCCAAAAAGCCTGTATTAATAAAAACCACTCTGTTGCTGGCGGCATTGATACAGTTTTTAAGGTTAACAGTTGTGCGTCGCTCTTCATCCATGATGCCCATTTTGAGGGTATTCTTTTTAAGTGACAACGCCTGTTCAACGCGATCAAATAATTCCACGGCAAGTGCGACTTCTGCAGAGCCATGCATTTTAGGTTTAACAATATAAACAGAGCCGTGGCGTGAGTTACTAAAGTTATTGTTATTACCGATAAGATCGTGCTTGGCGCTTAGTGAAGTTACCATGGCATCTATAAGTGTCTCTGCTACTGGCTGATCATTGTATTTGATAGCATCAATTTCACACTGTGTCCCTACGTTTCTAACCAACAAAACACTTCTACCCGGCATAGTTAAAGTGCCACCGTCGGGTGTTGTATAGGTACGATCAGCCGCTAATCTGCGATGTACAGTCTTGCCGCCTTTTTCAAACGAACTCTCAAGGGTACCTCGCATTAGGCCTAGCCAATTTGCATAGACCTGGCATTTATCTTCTACATCAACAGAGGCTACGGAATCTTCGCAATCCATAATCGTGCTGATAGCAGATTCTAGTTGGACGTCTGCAAGGCTTGCGGGGTCTGTTTTGCCAATCGGGTGTGAGGCATCAAACACCATTTCAAGGTGAAGGTTGTTTTTACATAAAAGAATTTTTGTAGGTGCAGTTGTATCGCCAACAAAACCTTTTAATTGTGATGGGTCGTTTAAGCTTGTGGTTTCAGAACCAAGTGCCACGGTTAAGTTACCGCCATCAATAGAATAAGCAGTAGCATCTGAGTGCGAACCGCTTTTAAGCGGGAAGTGTTCATCCAGAAATTTCTTGGTGTGCGCAACTACCTTCGCACCGCGAGTAGGGTTGTAACCACCGGCGCGCTCTGCACCACCGTCTTCTGAGATGGCGTCTGTTCCGTAAAGCGCGTCGTAGAGACTGCCCCAACGTGCGTTGGCGGCGTTTAGTACGAAGCGTGCGTTATCGAGAGGGACTACCAGCTGTGCGCCTGCGATTGTGGCAATTTCAGGGTCAACGCTTTCGGTGTTGATGGTGAATGCGTCTACCGGTGGTTCCAGGTAGTTAACAGATTGTAGGTAGCTTTTATAGGCGCTGGCATCGAACGCTTTGTTCTCTTTATGCCATTGATCAATGCCTTCCTGAATGCGATCACGGGTGGCAAGGTGCTCTTTGATACGTGGTCCGAAGTCGGCAATGATTTTTTCCAACTCAGAAAAAAAGTGTTCAGGAGTGACATCGGTGCCCGGACAAACTTGTTCGCTCACCATTTTGTGTAAAGGCTCCGCAATACTCAGTTGTCCGTGTTGCACATATGAGACTGGGGTCATGGCTGATCCTTTTTGGGTTAGGTATTTGGATTTGGTGTCTTGAAATCCAATGAAAATAATCGGATAAGTATAGTATGTCATGTCAGACAATAACGGGCGTAGTGTTTCATAGCGGGTAGGTGCAAAATTGCCGCAGAAAAGACAGCAAGTTGCGTATTCGTAGTCAGGTTAAACGCTCTGTGGTATTTTGGCCATCTTGGTAACTAATAAGACTACTAATGGCTCAATACGTTTATACGATGAACCGGGTGAGCAAAGTTGTGCCGCCCAAACGCGAAATTCTTAAAGATATCTCGCTGTCCTTTTTTCCAGGTGCCAAAATTGGTGTGCTGGGCTTAAATGGCGCTGGTAAGTCGACACTGCTTAAAATTATGGCAGGGCTGGATTCCGAAATAGACGGCGAAGCCCGGCCAATGCCCGATATTAATGTTGGCTATCTTCCGCAAGAGCCGCAGCTTGATCCAGAGCAGACGGTTCGTGAATCTGTTGAAGAATCCGTTAACGAGATAAAACAAGCGCAGGCGCGACTCGAAGAAGTCTATGCAGCTTACGCGGAACCCGATGCAGACTTTGATGCGCTGGCGGCCGAGCAAGCGAAATTAGAAGCCGTGTTGCAAGCAAGTGATGGTCATAACCTTGAACGTCAACTTGAAGTGGCAGCCGATGCACTGCGACTACCCGCATGGGACGCCAAGATTGGAAACTTATCAGGCGGCGAAAAACGCCGTGTAGCACTTTGCCGGCTGCTATTGGCATCGCCCGATATGTTGTTGCTTGATGAGCCAACCAACCACCTGGATGCAGAATCAGTCGCATGGCTTGAGCGCTTCCTTCATGACTTCGATGGCACTGTGGTTGCGATCACTCACGATCGATACTTTTTAGATAACGTTGCTGGCTGGATTCTGGAGCTTGATCGTGGCCGTGGCATTCCGTTTGAAGGTAACTACTCTGGTTGGTTAAGCGCTAAGGCGGAACGCTTCGAACAGGAATCAAAGCAAGAATCTTCACACGCTAAAGCGATGAAGGCTGAGCTTGAATGGGTTCGCCAAGGGGCTAAAGGTCGGCAGTCAAAGTCAAAAGCGCGATTAGCTCGATTTGAAGAAATGCAATCTAAAGAGTTTCAAGCGCGCAGCGAAACCAATGAGATCTACATACCGAAAGGCCCAAGGCTCGGTGAAAAAGTGCTCGACTTCAATAATGTTAGTAAGTCATTTGATGGCCGCTTATTGATAGATGATCTGAGCTTCTCATTACCGCAAGGCGCAATTGTTGGCGTGGTAGGCGGCAATGGGGCAGGAAAATCTACACTACTCAGAATGATCATGGGCACAGAAGAGCCTGATTCCGGCACTATTGAAAGAGGCGAGACAGTCGAGATTGCCTGGGTTGATCAAAGCCGCGATGAGCTCGATGGGTCGAAAACAGTTTGGGAGCTAATCTCTGGTGGGCTCGATAACCTGGTGGTCGGTGACTACGAAATGCCGTCGCGGGCCTATTTAGGTCGCTTTAACTTCAAAGGCGGCGATCAACAAAAGAAAGTGGGCGATTTGTCTGGTGGTGAAAGAGGTCGGCTGCAGCTGGCTTGGACTCTAAAACAGGGCGCTAATGTGTTGTTGCTAGATGAGCCTTCAAATGATCTGGACGTTGAAACTCTTCGGGCGTTGGAAGAGGCGCTGCTTGATTTTCCGGGGTCTGCCATTGTGATTTCTCACGATCGGTGGTTTCTGGATCGCATAGCCACGCACATATTGGCCTATGAAGGCGATTCCCATGTGGAGTTCTTTGCTGGTAACTACACCGAGTACCAGGAAGACTACAAACGTCGTACAGGTAACGACAGCGATCAGCCTCAGCGTGTGCGATACAAAAAGCTCAAATAGCAAAAAGCTCAAATAGTTTAGGTTGCATACACGGCTTAAACTAATTTGTTTAAATAAGAGTGCCATAAGTAAATTCAGCGCCAAGGCATGAGCTACGAACGGTGTCTGTTGCCGTTCGAGGACAGATAGACACACATGCACACCTGAAACCTAAAGGCGTACAGGCAGAGTCGTTAAAAAATACGCTGGTAAATTGGCGTATCGGGCAACTACGTTGTCTTCAAGGCCATGCAAGCCGCCTACTGGCTAAAAAACCCATCGCTTAAATCTTGCGTAAATGTTACAGGAGTGTTAAGCAGAACGCCCCAAAATAGCAAGAAAAAACAACCACATAGCAATTCTGTTCACATGATGGTTACGTGCTGTGGACGTTGTGATAAATCCGAAAGTGTATGGTTCCTGCTCCATTTTCACGCAAGCGAACTATCATTTAGTACTAACTGTTGGTTTGCCAGCGGGTTAGACCTTGAGATTAAACCTAACGATCGAGTAATAAGATAACAACAAGTGGCTGAAATCATGTTCCTACGCCTTACACTTGATGTGATTTATTACCTTCCTAAGAGTTTTGTTTCCGTTGTTTAATCTGGTGTGCAACTGGCTAAATTATAATTACTGTTAATTCACCGTGTGGTGTTGAACAAGGCGTCCGCTGCCAAGTTTATCGATGTCTTCCACACATGTTTTTAATGCTGGTGAACACCAGCCAATTCGGATCCAGAACTTTGGTTATTAACCGAGTAAATTTAAATTTGATGTCTTTCTCACGCAAATTATTATCTTTTTCCTTTCTTGCCCTTGTTTCCATCTACTCTAGTTCAAGCTTCGCTGTCGATTGCAGCAGCGCAGTGACAGATCCTGACGGCGATGGCTGGGGTTGGGAAAACAATCGTTCCTGCAGCATACCCACAGGCCATCCAACGTGTTCTTCAAACGCGGTAATCAATGGCGCTTGGGGTTTTGAGAACGGCAAATCGTGCCGTGTAGCGAGTGGTTCAACTTCATCAGCTGGAACAAGTGGAAGGCCAAGCTGTACTTCTGCAGCCATTAACAACGGTGACGGATGGGGCTGGGAAAACAACCAGAGCTGTCGTTATTCTTCAGGTAGCAGCTCGCAAGGCACTATTCAGAATGATGCCCAGGCTTCTACACCAAGCTGCAGCAGTGCGGCAGTTAATAACGGTGATGGCTGGGGTTGGGAAAACAACCAGAGCTGTATCTACCGCGGTGGCACTGCAACTCAGGCTGTCAGCGTTCGCACAGAGACTGCAACTACTACCAATGCTAATGGTGTAGCGCAATGCTCAGCTAACGCGGAAGACACAGGCAACGGTTGGGGATACCAGTTCGGTGAGTCTTGTCAGTGGGGTGATGTACAACCCAACAACGGTAACAACAATATCCAGGCAGCTCCGCCTCCTGTGGCGGTTAGCGCGGTGGGGTATCAAAACGGCACGCCAATCTGTTTGACAGATGCCAGTGATGGTAACGGTGATGGATTTGGTTATGAGAACGACCGTAGCTGTCTAATAGTCGCCGGCACTACCGCCACGGCTGCAAACCCGCTGCTTAACACACGTTGGTGTCAGCCTTGGGCAGAAATTGCCTATGACGATTACGTGCTTCAAAACAACACCTGGAACTTCAGTGATGTTTACTCTGATAACTGGTCTCAGTGTATTGAGCTAACGGGTAATCGTGGGAACTACGTCGCTAAGTGGGACTACAACTGGCTTGCTCGAAACGAAGGTAACGAGTACTCAGTGAAAAGTTACCCGCAGGTGTTCTACGGTCGTAAAACAAGCAACTCGCAGTCAGGTACCGTGTCAAAGCTAGGCTTGCCAGTGATGGTAAACAACATTCCTGATTACAAGGTTCGTTATAAGTACTCAGAGACCGGTAATGCTGAAAGAAACGTTGCACTTGAATCTTTTTTCCACACCAGCTGTGAAGCAGAAGAGTGGAACAAGCACTTTGAGATGATGATCTGGGTGGGTAAGCCATTCATTAAAACGCCGGGTCTTAAAGTGACTGAAGCCACTATTGATGGCAAGGAATGGCTTGTATACACCAATCCTAAGTTGTCTTGGGGTTATGTGGCTTTCGTTGAGAAAGAATCTTCAACTGAAGGTTGGTTAAGCTGGAAGGACTTCGTTGATTGGACTCGTTTCCAGGGCCCTCAGTACGGTGTTTGGTCGGTTGGTAATACCTGCATGGGTGCTATCGAAATCGGTACTGAAACCTTCTGGGGTAACGGCACTTTTACTCTACACGAGTTCAAAGTGACCCGATAAGCCTGGCATTAGGTTGACGTATCAAAAAGAGCCGCTTTTTAGCGGCTCTTTTTTTTGCCTGCGATTTAACCCCTGAATTGCCGCTGCTGCGATTGATTGGTGAAAGATGTAGCGTTCACTCAGTGTTATTCTGGTGAAACTCTAAATAAGACGGATTTCAGAGCCAGTGTCGCTGTTTAGTTTTGCAAAAGTGTTAAAGCCTGATTCAGATGCCAAGCTGCTCAGTGCTTATGCGTCTGGCGATGTTGCGGCATTTAACACGCTGTACACCCGTCACAAAGACGGTTTGTTCAACTTTGTGGTTCGCAGCTTACCGCAACCGGCAGCAGCGGAAGAAATCACCCAGGACGTATGGATAGCGGTCATTGACCAGGCGGGGCAGTTTACCCCTGGCACTGCGACCTTTCGAACCTGGCTGTACCGCATCGGGCGTAATAAAGTCGCTGATTTTTACCGCCGTAAGGTAAATCAAGCCAACGATGAACTGGATACGACCAACGAACAATTTGTGGCCACCCAGCTGAGTGCAGAAGATCAGGTTCTGCTTAACCAATTGCTTGAAGCCTTAGCGCAATTGCCAGAAGAGCAGCGGGTAGCTTTTGTGCTGCAGCAAGAGGGCTTCAGCTACAGCGAAATAGCTGAGATCACAGGCGTGGGAAATGAAACCGTGAAAAGTCGCCTGCGCTACGCCCGATCAGCAACCCAGGATCGAATGGAGTTAAACGTATGAGCGAACTTGAACAACAATATCGCCAAGCGCCGAAGCTCAAATCGCCGCCTCGCATAGATAACACTATTCTTCAAGCGGCCCAGGCGGCGGCCAACACTGCGGCCGTTGCACCTCAAGTAGTATCGACGGCAGATACAAACCGTAGTGGTGCTCGCCGCAAGAAAGCCGCTCGCTGGTGGCAGCCCGGGGTGGCATTTGCCTCGATTTGCGCGGTTGGTGTGGGGTTGGGGATTGCTCTGAAAAGCGGCATGCTACAGCCGTCGGCGCCGGCGTCAATAGATTACGAATTAGCCGACAATAGCTCTGCTGCAACACAAACGGCCGCTGATACTGCCAGCGAAGTGGCGTTGGTGATTGAAAATGACACCTTTTTGCTCGAACAACCCGTTGCTGAATTGTTCGAGCAGACATCAGAGCAAATGAACACAGATGCTGATTCTCAGGCGGATGAATTATTTGTTGAAACACCAGCGGATGAAGAATTAACTACTGAGCTGGCGAGTGACTCGAGTATTGAGTTGGCTCTGATCGAGCAAGAATCTCAAGATTATCCCTCCGTTGCGTCGGTAGAAGTTGCAGAGACTTCTGTGGCTAAGAACGGACTACCTGAGTCACTACCTGCCGCTGAGGTTAGAAGCACCGTGGCCGGTATTTCAGCCACAAGGTCCTCAGTGAGTGCCGACACTATTGATGCAACGCTAGAGGACTCTGACGCATTGGGGAATAATCGGGATGAGTCCTTCTCTGCGCAACAGGCTAAGGTAGATGTCGCTGAGTCAGAGTCAGTGATTGTGCCGCTAGATGATTTACAAGCACAGATCGCAGATGAAAACACCGCTTCTGCCGAGCAAGGTATCGCTTCAACAGCTGCATCTGCCGAGAGGCAAAAAAATTCCCGTCTGGCAAAAAGAAGTTCTGCACTTACTGTCGCACCTGAACCACCAGCAGAAGTTGCGTCCGGACTTACGCCCGCGGTAGTAGCAGATCCGGTTATTGATAGTGCAGCAGAAGAGGGTGTAGCGGTGAATCTTTGGTTGCTGCAACAAGATTCAGATAATTACACAGTTCAAATAGCGCAATCGGAAACAGAAGCAGTGTTAACTGCATTGGCGAAAACTATTCCTTTACCGACTGAAGTTGTAGGTTTTGAACAAGACTACACGCGATGGTTGTTATTGCACGGAAGTTATCCTTTGCAGCACCTTGCGGAAGACGCCTTGCAAACATTGCGGCAAGTGTTTTCGAAAAATGGTGTGTCGGTATCTGATTTGAATGCGAGAGTTGTTCGCATCGGTGATATCCAACTAGCACCATAATACTAAATTATGCAGTCCTATATTAAGGTTCTGTTGTTGCACGCTTTACGATACGCTTAAAGACGTTGCAATAGAGTCAATGCAGAATCTACCGTGTTGTTACTGCAGTTTGGTGCGCTTTTGTACAATGTTTTGCAAACATTACATTGTTCGAGTTTGTCGTGTTTGAGTCGCGTAGAGAAAAGGTCTGAGTGCAAAATTTGTGTGCGCAGTGTTAAAACGCCTTTTTACCTTATAAATCACCCACCTGTTACAAAAAATTACCCGTGCGCGAACTAATGCAGTGATGTATAACGGTAAGGTGATGTTGCTAGGTTCAAGCCCACATTCTGTTGAAGCTTACGACTGGTTACACGAAGTGTGAGGAATCCTGAATACTGGCAAAAGTTCTAGTTTAGACAGGGGCAAGTTAATGAAATATCTAATCGGTGAAATTGGATTATCACTGTTGATAGCAAGTTTGATCGGACTGTTTGTAGGGTGGTTAATAAGCCACTTTCTCCGCTCACGGTCATCGGCGCGAAGTCGGAGTCAATACGAAGGGGCACTGCAGCAGCGTGATCACGAGATCCGCAGGCTACGGTCCGATTTACAATCTGGTCGTGGTGGATCAAATGCTTCGTATTCTGCTCGAGCTGGAGCGGTGAAGACAAACAGGCAAGCTAGTGGGTCACATGCTAAAGGATCGCATGCTAACGGGTCACTTGCTAGTGCAAAAGGCGGCGCACGCGCGACCGGCAGCAGAGCAACTGTTCGTGGTCAAGGCTCTTCAGATACAAGGGTCTCTCGCCCACCGATAGGTCAGCCAGGTAAGTACTCAGTCGCAGCCAAAGATATCAGGGGTGATAGCGCGACCTTGAGAGTACAAACATCCGGCGGTAATGCCTCTGGTGCAGACGCTTCAAATTTGAAGCAAAAGCTAGATGATGAAGCTTACGCAAAAATTCAGGCGTTAGCGTCTCTGGGTGAGCGTGATCGTCAGCTGCAGTATTCGTATACTCCACCTGCTACCAGCTCTACTACTAGAACGTCGGCAAAAGATGTAGATCAGTATCAGGTTTTGCTGCAACAGAAAAATACTCAAGTTGAAAAGCTGCAGCGACAAGTCAGCGATTTACTAGCGGCAAAATCTACGCATACAACCAGCACCACTGAGACTAAAACGGAAACCGTCGGGCTAAGCAGTGTTCGAGAGCGCCAGTTAAAAACTCAGGCTGAAGATGAAGCCTATGAGAAGGTTCGAGCACTTGCTGGCTGGGGCGAGGCTGAGCGAAAGCTGTCATTTTTTGAGCAAGCAAAACCTACCGCTGATCCAGAGATCATACCGTTGCGCCGTCGCGCAGAACAGCAAGATGCAATAATTGCGGATCTTCGAAAACGCAATGAAAAACAGCAAAAACAAATTGATGAGGCTCGCCGCGAATATGAACGCAAAATTTCCGGTAGAGAGAATGAGCTCGCAACATTGCGTGCAGACGTAGGCAAAGAACCTAGTGAAGCCGCGCAGGCTGAGGTAGAAAAGTATAAGCGAAAGCTCTCTGAAGTTGAGCGCAGTAGTCAAACCAGAATTAAAGAGTTCAACAGCACACTTGAGTCGCGCAACAAAGAGTACGACGAACTAGGTGTACGGCTTGAAGATCTGCGTAAGCAAGTCACCAATAAAGATACCCAGATAGAAACGCTTAGAAAGGATATCGAAGAGCAGCGCAAGCAAAGAACCAAATTTGACACCGATGCCAATAAGTATCGCGAGCAAGTGGGAACCTTAGAAGTTACGCTTAAAGAGCGTGACGCGGAAATTACGCGCTTGAAAAGCGTGTCTTCCGACCTTGAAAAGACTGGCGCACAAGCGCGTGACATGGAAAGCCGTCTAACTCAATTTACTCGTACTTCAGAAGAATCTACCAAGAAATACGAAGGTGTCATTGTTGAGCAACGTGGCCGTATAGAAAAGCTCGAAAATGAAAGAAATACTTATCAAAAGCAGCTTAAAGAAACACAAGATCAGATCGGACCGTTACGTAAAGCGGTTAAAGACGGTGAAAGCAAGGTAGAAACCGTTACCGTCGATGTGAACCGATTCCGTACGCAGGTTACCGCTAAAGATGCTGAAATTACCCAGGTCCAAAAGACTCTAGCCGAAGCGCGGGAAGAGCATAAAAAAGCTCAAACAGAAGTCACTAAGCTACAGCAGTCTCTAAAAGAGATTGATCAGCTACGTCAGAAGACTACAGAACTAGATCGCAAAGTGGTTGATCTCAACAAGGAACTTGAGAGCGCTAAAAAGGCGCACGCTGAAAGTCGTAACGAAGTGACTAGCAAAGAGCAGAAGATTGTCTCTATAACCAGGCAACTTGATGATCTGAAAAAGGTTGAGTCAGAATCAAAGCGCTTAAAGACAGAGCTCGATGGTCAGAAATCGGAAGTTAATTCTCTGCGCTCCACAGTTACCGAGCTTACGCCGTTGCAAGCCAAGGTGCGTGACAGCGAATCAAAATTGTCAGCGCTTCAATCGGAGCTGAAAACTACCGCTGATCAAGACAAACGCAAGCTTGCTGAGCTTCAAAGCAAATACGATACCGAGCAAAAGCAGTACGCAGACAAAATCAAGAAACGCGATGCAGAAGTTGAAGAGTTGCGTAACAAAATAAGCTCGTTAGAAAAGCTTAAGACCGACCTTGATTCACGTGATAGCGAGATCAAAAGCCTCAAATCGAAGTTGCAGTCTGAGCAGCAATCCTGGAACAACGCGCGTGAGCAGCATGCTGTTGAACTCAAAAAAGTTCAAACCGATGCTGACACCCTGCGACCGTTCAAAAAGCAGGCGGAAGATGCCCGTAGCGAAGCAGAGAAGCTCAAAGTGGATCTGCGTCAGGCTAGTGAAAAAGCAGGTACGGACCTTGAAGCACAGCGTAAAAAGGTGTCAGAGGCTGAGGCAAATGCTCGCAACAAGATCACAGAGCGTGATCAGCAAGTGCAAAAGCTACAAGCTGAGATCAAACAGTTGGAAGGTCTTAAGACCGATGTCGCAGACCGTGATAAACGCCTTAGTGTGGTTACTGGTGAGTTTGAAGGAGAGAAAAAGAAAGTCACTTTGCTTGAGGCAGATGTCACTCGCCTAAAGAAAGACTCTGAAACCAAAGAAACCCAGTATCAATCCAAGGTTAAAGAGCTTGAGCCATGGCAGCAGCGCTTCAAAGATTCAGAGCAAAAGTTAAAAGCCAAAGAAAGTGAGATCGCAAAGCTTCGTGTAGACACGCAAGCTGACCTTGATCGCAAGTTGAAAGCCGCTGAAGCGTCACATAAACAACTGCTCGAGCAACGTGATAAACGTATTGCTGAGTACGAATTGAAAGTGAAGCAGCTTGACGTGCTGAAGCAAGATATTGCCGAGCGTGATAAGAAAATTAGTGCACTAAGCAGCGAGTCTGCAGCAGCGCAAAAACGCTACGAGCAATCGAATAGTGAGCTTCAGAAACTTACTGCAGAGCTAGACGGTGAGAAAAAGCAGGCGCAAGGTTTTAGATCTGAAATAGTGGGATTGAAAAAGCTTGAAGTCCAGGTAGCTGAAATCACGCCGTTGCGTCAGCAGTTATCAGCCAGGGAGTCTGAGAATAAAACCCTTGAAGAGCAGCATAAAAATGCAATCGCTAAATCTGCCAGTGAGCTATCGGCACTCCAGAGCCGTATAAAAGAGCTTGAGCCATTGAAAGATCGCTTGTCTACCCGTGATAGTGAATATCGCAAGTTAGAAGAGCTACACAAAAACTCGATTTCGAAATCATCGAGTGAATTGTCAGCGCTACAAGAGAGAATCAAGCAGCTTGAACCATTGCAGCGTCAGCTTGAATCTCGCGATAACTCGTATAAAGCCCTGGAAGATCAGCACAAAGCGGCCAACGCTAAGTGGACTTCAGAAAATGCAACCTTGCAAGCGCGGATTAAAGAGCTCAGTGTGGTAGAGCAAAAACTGAGCACTCGTGAAAATGAGCTTGCGGCTTTACAAGAGTCTCAAAAAGCCGCGAATACTAAGTGGGCTGCCGATATTTCAAGCTTGCGCTCGCGAATCGGTGAACTTGAACCGCTGCAAAAGAAGTTAGAGCATCGCGAATCTGACTACAGCGCTCTCCAGGAATCTCAGAAAACGGCGAATGCCAAGTGGACAAGTGATGTAGCTGCATTGCAGAAGCAGGTAAATGAGCTTAAGCCTTTAGAGCAACAGCTTGCCCGACGAGAGTCTGAGTACAAAGCACTGCAAGAAGCCCAGAAATCGGCTAACGCTAAGTGGACTGACGATGTTTCAGCCTTGCAGAAGCAGGTAAACGAGCTTAAGCCATTAGAGCAACAGCTTGCCAGACGAGAGTCAGAGTACAAAGCGCTGCAAGAAGCGCAGAAATCGTCTAACGCGAAGTGGACTGACGATGTAGCCGCCTTGCAGAAGCAGGTAACCGAGCTTAAGCCATTAGAACAACAGCTTGCCAGACGAGAGTCTGAGTACAAAGCACTGCAAGAAGCGCAGAAATCGTCTAATGCTAAGTGGACTAACGATGTTTCAGCATTGCAGAAGCAGGTAAACGAGCTTAAGCCATTAGAACAACAGCTAGCCAGACGAGAGTCAGAGTACAAAGCGCTGCAAGAAGCGCAGAAATCGTCTAATGCTAAGTGGACCAACGATGTTTCAGCATTGCAGAAGCAGGTAAACGAGCTTAAGCCATTAGAACAACAGCTTGCCAGACGAGAGTCAGAGTACAAAGCGCTGCAAGAAGCCCAGAAATCGTCTAATGCTAAGTGGACTGACGATGTAGCCGCATTGCAGAAGCAGGTAAACGAGCTTAAGCCATTAGAACAACAGCTTGCCCGAAGAGAGTCAGAGTACAAAGCGCTGCAAGAAGCCCAGAAATCGTCTAATGCTAAGTGGACCAACGATGTTTCAGCATTGCAGAAGCAGGTAAACGAGCTTAAGCCATTAGAACAACAGCTTGCCCGAAGAGAGTCAGAGTACAAAGCGCTGCAAGAAGCGCAGAAATCGTCTAATGCTAAGTGGACCAACGATGTTTCAGCATTGCAGAAGCAGGTAAAAGAGCTTAAGCCATTAGAGCAACAGCTTGCCCGACGCGAGTCAGAGTACAAGGCACTGCAAGATGCACAGAAAGCGTCTAATGCCAAGTGGACAAGCGATGTTTCAGCATTGCAGAAGCAGGTTAAAGCGCTTAAGCCATTAGAGCAACAGCTTGCCCGACGCGAGTCAGAGTACAAGGCACTGCAAGATGCACAGAAGGCGTCTAATGCCAAGTGGACAAGCGATGTTTCAGCATTGCAGAGGCAGGTTAAAGCGCTACAGCCATTTGAGCAAAAGCTTGCCCGACGCGAGTCGGAGTACAAGGCACTGCAAGAAGCGCAAAAAGTATCTAATGCCAAGTGGACAACGGATACAGCTGCATTGCGAAAGCAAATCAAAGAGCTGCAAGCAGTTGAACAGAAGCTTTCTAAGCGTGATTCAGAGAACAGTGCACTGCGAGAATCCCAAAAGGCATCCAATGCCAAGTGGAGCAGTGATCTTGCCGCATTGCAGAAGCAGCTCCGGGTGCTTCAGCCATTGGAGCAGAAGCTTGTTAAGCGTGATGCCGACTATAAAGCGTTGCAACAGGCGCAGAAACTTGAAAAGGCTAAATTGGCCGGTGAACTGTCAGTCGTTAATAAGTCTGCCAGTGAAATGAGTCGGCGTTTACAAGCATTGCGTAAGTCTAGTGAGCAAGAGCAAACAAGCTTTCAAAACAAAGACGCCAAACGAGTAGCGGAGCTTGAGGCATTGCGAAAGCGCTTAAAGGTTGCCGAGGCACTCAAAGCTGAAGTTAGCTCACGCGACAGAAAACTGGGTCTATTTGATAAGCAAGTGTCTACGTTGAAACGCGATGTTAGCGCCCAGCAGTCGACTGTGACCTCACTAAAGCGCGACCTGAAAGACTCAAAATCACTAGCCAGTAAGCGTGATGCAGAGGCTAATAAACTACAAAAGTCGTTGGCCACACTAGAGGCTAGCATGGCTCGACGTCATGCAGAGACCGAGAAAAGCAGAAAAGCGCTTCAAGCAGATTTGGCTGAGGCGAAACGTAAGCTTTCTGAACTTGCCAAGCTGCAGAAAGAGGTGGTTACGCAAAAAGCGTCAGCCGCTGATCTGCGTAAGCAATTGAATGAGAAAACCATTCAGGCTAGAAAGGTCGCTCAGCTTGAGAAGTCGCTTGCCGCACTACAGAGTAAGCATGGCAAAGATGTCACCACAAGAGACCAGGAGATCGCTCGCTTAAAAGCATTGATTGCGGCGCTCAAGAAAGCACCTAAGCCAAAGCCCGTGGTAAAAGCGAAGCCAAAGCCTAAAGCTAAGGCAAAACCCAAGGCTAAGGCAAAGCCAAAAGCGAAGCCTAAAGCGAAACTTACGGCTGATGGTAAAAAGACAACCCGCAAAGACGGTCAAGATGATCTCAAACTAATTTTTGGTATTGGTCCGAAAATAGAAAAAATGCTTAATCAAAAGCGTGTGACCTCGTTTGAGCATATTGCCAAATGGAAGAAGGCTGATATCGCTAAGTACGCAGAGATGCTTGACGGATTCCCGGATCGTATTGAGCGAGATGAGTGGGTGCAAAGTGCTAAAGAGCTTGTAGATGGCACTTATAACTGGGAAGCAAGACGCAAAGCCCGGGAAGCACTGGCGAAAAAGAAGCCTGCGAAAAAGAAGGCGGCAGCAAAGAAAAAGCCTGCGCTAACAAAAGATGGCAAGAAGACCACGCGCAAAGATGGCAAAGATGATCTGAAGCTGATCTACGGCATTGGGCCTGTGATCGAAAAGATGCTGAATAAAAATGGTGTCAATGAGTTTGAAGATATCGCCGCTTGGAAGAAGGCAGATGAAGCCAAGTTTGCTGAAATGCTGAAGGGTTTCCCTGATCGTATCGAACGCGAAGAGTGGGTGTTAAGTGCTAAGCAAATTGTTGCAGGTACGTACAACTGGGCTGAGCGACAGAAGGCGATTGCCGCTAAAAACAAGAAGTAAAAAAGTAGAGTAAGGCAGTACAAAAAAAGCCTGGCACATTAATGTGTCAGGCTTTTTAGTTACATGCAAATGCATGTGTAAGTTGATCGCTTAATTAGCGTTTAAGCTGCGACTTCTTCTTTGTGTTCAATGGCAGTATTTGCAGATCCAATCGAGATCTTCTTTGGTTTCATCGCCTCTGGTATCTCTTTCACGAGGTCAATATTGAGTATCCCGTTTTCAAGTTGCGCATCGACTACACTGACATGATCAGCTAGCTGGAATTTGCGTTCAAAAGTGCGCGTAGCAATTCCCTGATACAGAAAATTTTTCTCTTCATTTTTGTCAGCGGGTTGCTTCTCACCGCGAACGGTTAGTACGCCGCGTTCGGTTTGAATATCAAGCTCTGACTCAGTAAAGCCAGCTACCGCCAGTGTAATAGAGTAGTGATTCTCTTCAGTGGCTTCGATGTTATACGGTGGGTAGCCGTTTGTATGGTTATGTTGTAGTGCCGAATCGAGCAAGTTTGCTAGTCGGTCAAATCCTACGGTGCTACGGTACAACGGTGTAAAATCTATAGCGTTCATGCATATTCTCCTATGAAGCAATATGAAAATAAAAAATGTGACATGGACCTGCTTAGCAGCATCACATGCACGCTACAGATGTAGGGACGGTTTTTTGTGGTTTCAAGTGTTCGCGGATTTTAACTTGCGATGTCTTAAGCCCGTTGCCAGTAAATTGGGTGTATACAGTTGTGATCGAATACACAGTTATGATGACTGCCGGGCGCTTGTGGCAGCTGATTGGCACATATCATGGATTAATTGTAGTGCGAATAAACCTAATGCTTGTTTATTACGGTTATTCCGCTCCAGAGTTTTAGACTGTATGCGTCTAATGGAATTAATAAATAGGGCTGCTAGCCCGAAAGATCTCACCCCCAATCGGGCTCGCTTCGGCGAGCTCTCTTTTTTTGTGAGATTCTAAATCTTCTACCCATTACCTACACGATTCGTTCGACTCCGAGTGGTACCTTACAAGGCTGCGATATCGCTACTTTGAATTAGCGCAACGCCCAATGTTTCAAAAGACTTTGTTGTATCTTCGACACTTGTGTCCATGTTAATAGCGCGGCATGCATTTTCGATCACTACCGTTTTAAACGTTTCTCTGATCGCATCTTCTGCTGTGTATCGCACACAGTAATCGAACGCTAGCCCAACGCAAAAGACTCTCTCAATGTTTTGTGCGCGCAAGTAGCCGCTTAAGCCTGTTGATGTCGTTTTATCGTTTTCAAAAAACGCCGAGTAAGAATCAATACCCGGGTGCATGCCTTTTCTGATCACAAGCGCTGCACTATTTGTATCTAGCTCTGAATGGAATTGCGCACCCGGGCTTCCTTGAACGCAGTGATCCGGCCACAAAGTTTGTTCACCATAAGAAAGCGCAATGGTTGAGAAGGGATCGGCTTTGTGGGTACTCGCAAATGAGGCATGGCTTGCCGGATGCCAATCCTGAGTGAGCACAATTGTTTGGAACTTTCGAGCTAACTGGTTGATAACGGGCACCACTCGGTCGCCATCTGGCACTGCCAAAGCGCCATCTGCGCAGAAATCATTTTGTACGTCGATAATCAGCAGGGCATCATGTGGGGTCGGGGTCAAAATTGAGATCCTCGGTTGCGTCAAATTTGATACATCTACCATACATTGAAAGGGAAGTATCGTCATCTGCGTTGGGTAATAATTGAAGCTTAAATTTAGCCTTACGTTCTGCCGTGTGAGCGGATATCATTTGGTTATCTGGAGTGTAAAACACCCACCAACCTTATTGAAGACCCGCAAGCCCCATGCGAACCCCACAATTGTCCTTCGATCAACTGTTTTTTGATTCAGCTGGCACCAGCAAGCGATTTCTAGTCGCCGGGGTGGATGAGGCTGGCCGTGGACCCTTAGCGGGGAGCGTGGTGGCGGCAGCCGTTATTCTCGACCCTGCGCGAAAAGTGCCGGGCCTTGCAGATTCAAAAGTGCTAACCGAAGAACGCCGGGAAGAACTCGCAGAGCAAATCAAGGCTAGCGCAGTGTCTTATTGTATTGCTTCCGCGTCGGTTGAAGAAATCGACAAATTAAATATATTACATGCCTCTATGTTGGCCATGGCACGTGCGATAGAGGGATTGTCTGTGGTGCCCAATCATTGCATGATCGATGGCAATCGTTGTCCGATCACGCAATGCAACTGCCAGGCTATTGTAAAAGGCGATGCTTTGGTTCAGGAAATATCAGCCGCATCAATTTTGGCTAAGGTAGATCGTGATCAATACATGCGAAAGCTGCATGAACAATATCCACAGTATGGCTTCGATAAAAACAAAGGTTACCCCACCAAGGTGCACTTAACAGCATTACGTGAGCATGGCGTGCTCGATATCCACCGCAAGACTTTTGCACCGGTGCGTGAAATTCTAAAGCCAACCGTGGCGGAACTAAGTCTATGACCCGATTTGCGCATCTGCGTGTTCACACCGAATATTCTTTGGTAGATAGCACTGTGCGGGTTAAATCTCTGATGCAAGCGGTGCGCGCCGGCGGCATGCCTGCTGTCGCATTGACTGATCAAAGCAACATGTTTGCACTGGTTAAGTTTTACCGTGCGGCACTTGCCAATGGTGTAAAGCCAATCATTGGCGTTGATGCGCTTATTAAAACCGAGGCAGAAAGACCTTCGCCGATGGTACTGTTGGCGACTAATTTCGAAGGCTATTTAAACTTATCGGAGTTGGTGTCTAAAAGTTATCAGGAAGGGCAAACCACCGAAGGCGCTTTGCTACATGTAGAGTGGTTGCAAGGTAATACCAGCGGCATCATCGCACTCTCTGGAGGTCGATTTGGAGATATTGGCCAGGCGTTATTGGCAGGTAACCAAGATCTCGCAACAGAACGCTTAAAGCGGTTTATGGAATTGTTTCCTGAACGATTTTATATCGAGCTACAACGCACAGGGCGTGCAGACGAAGAGCGCTATAATCAAGCAGCGCTGCCATTTGCGGCTCGCATGGCTTGCCCGATTGTCGCCACTAATGATGTGCGGTTTATTGACCCTAAAGATTTTGAAGCGCACGAAATAAGAACGTGTATTCAACAGGGTTATGAAGTGTCAAACCCTAAACGGCCGCGCTTGTATAGCGAGCAACAATACTTACGCTCTGAAGAAGAAATGGTGGCGCTTTTCTCTGATGTGCCTCAAGCGCTTGAGAATAGCGTTCAAATTGCTATTAGTTGTAACCTTGAGATCTCGCTAGGTAAGGAAATGCTGCCTGACTTTCCGGTACCGGAAGGCATGGATGAAAATGCATACCTTATAACGCTATCAGAAGAGGGTTTAGAGAAAAGACTCAATCGTTTATACGATACCAGTGCTGCAGATTTTGCTAAAACCCGTGAACCGTATGATGCCCGCTTAAAAAGAGAGCTCGATGTAATCATTCAAATGGGGTTCCCCGGTTACTTTCTAATTGTTGCTGATTTCATTGAGTGGAGTAGAGAAAACGATATTCCGGTCGGTCCCGGGCGTGGTTCTGGTGCAGGGTCTCTGGTGGCTTATGTACTGGGTATTACTGATCTTGATCCATTGGCCTATGACTTACTATTTGAACGATTCTTGAATCCTGAACGGGTATCAATGCCGGATTTTGATATCGACTTCTGTATGGATAAGCGCGATCGGGTTATTCAATACGTTGGTGAAAAATACGGTAGCGAACGAGTCTCGCAAATTATCACTTACGGCACCATGGCGGCCAAAGCGGTAGTGCGCGACGTCGCGCGCGTGATGGGGCATCCCTATGGGTTTGGTGATCGACTCTCAAAGATGGTTCCAATGGATATTGGTATCACATTGAGCCAGGCGTTAGATGTTGCAGAAGACATGAAGCGTGCATACAACAACGAGGAAGACACCCGCACAGTTGTTGATATGGCACTGCAGCTTGAAGGCTTGCCGCGTAATGCTGGTAAGCACGCCGGTGGTGTTGTTATCGCGCGCACTCGCTTAACTGACTTTACACCGCTTTATTGTGAAGCTGATGGCAGCAGTCTGGTTACTCAGTTTGATAAAGATGATGCAGAAGCAGTAGGGTTAGTTAAGTTTGATTTTCTAGGTTTGCGAACACTTACTATTATCGATAACGCAGTAAAAATGGTAAATAAAAATCGCGCGCCTGATGATCAGCTTGATATAGACAAGCTTAATTACAAAGACAAAGATACCTATATTTTGTTGCAGGAAGCTAAAACCACGGGTGTGTTTCAGCTTGAATCCGGCGGCATGAAAAAGCTCATCGCACGCTTAAAGCCAGATTGCTTCGACGATATTGTTGCGCTGGTAGCCTTGTATCGACCCGGGCCGATGAACTCAGGCATGTTGGATGACTTTATTAATCGTAAAAACGGCACAGAGCCAGTTTCATACCCGCACCCTGATTATCAACACGAGACACTAAAACCAATACTTGAATCGACTTACGGCGTTATTGTTTATCAGGAACAAGTCATGCAGATCGGTCAGGTACTGGCAGGCTACACACTGGGTGGTGCTGATGTTCTGCGTCGTGCCATGGGTAAGAAAAAACCCGAAGAAATGGCAAAGCAGCGTAGTGTATTTGTTGATGGCTGTACCAACAACGATATCGATAAGAGCTTATCCAGCAATATTTTTGATCTGGTAGAAAAATTCGCTGGGTATGGTTTTAACAAATCTCACTCGGTGGCCTATGCGGTGCTTTCTTATCAGACAGCATGGCTAAAAGCGCATCACCCGGCTGAGTTTTATAGTGCAGTACTAACCGCCGATATGGACGCTACAGAAAAAGTAGTGCGCACTATTGAAGATCTAGAATTAAATGGCTGCAAATTGTTGCCACCAGAGATTAATCACTCTGAAACTTCTTTTACACCTGTTAACGACACCACTGTACGTTACGGACTGGCGGCAATCAAAGGCGTTGGTGAGGGTGTATTAGAAAAGATTCTTGATGAGCGTAGTGCAAATGGTAAATTTACAAGCTTAATGAATCTGTGCCAACGAATGGCGGGAGCCAATGTCGGGCGTAGTGTTCTTGAAGCACTAGTGCGTGCCGGTGCACTAGATACTTTGGCGACAGTGTCTAATGATAACACTGATAAAAACGCTGATGAAGAAGCACCAAAGCTTTGGCAAGGTCGTGCAACTTTAATGCAAAATCTCAACCTGGCTTTAACTGCAGCAAATCAAGAATCACGCAATAAAGATGCAGGGCAAACCGATTTGTTCGGTGAGTTATCAGAGCCTGAAAGTCTGGAAGTTGAGTTAGTAGAAGCACCACCATGGACCGAGCTTGAGCGGCTGGCGGCCGAGCGCAAAACCACAGGCCTATATTTATCAGGGCATCCAATAGAGCCTTTCCTGCCAGAGCTTGCCAAAATAACCAGCGGCCGTTTAGCAGATCAATGTGCGCGTGTGCCTAATGGTGGCAAAGATGGTAGAGCAAGCCGTGCCACGCTTGATGCGGTGGTGGCTGGTCTTGTGACTGATTGCAGAATAAGGGCAACTAATCGAGGTAGTAAAATAATGACTGCCACTCTGGATGACTGCACAGGCAAAGTTGATGTCGTCGTCATGGGTGAACTACTGGAATCAGATGGTCAAAAACTTAGCCAGGATACCGTAGTAGTTATCGAGGGCGGATTAGGGATCGATGCGTTCAGTGGGGGTTACAGTATTAGAGCACGGCAAATTTATTCTATTGAAGACGCACGAGAGCGGTTTGCCAGAATGCTACTGGTTACCTGGCAGGGGGCTGGATCCCTCACTGATATCCAAACCTGTCTGGCGGGGCACAGAAGTGGTGGCCGGTTGCCGGTTGCGATTGACTACACAAATGACAAAGCGACAGCGCGCATAAGGCTCGGTGAGGAATGGCTTATCAATCCGTCGGCTCAATTGCTTGAAACATTGAGTCAGGCTGATGGCGTCAGTGAAGTTGATTTAGTTTATTGATCGGGCAATTGATAAAGCCTATTGGTTTGCCATTTTGTTTAGGCTCGCCTGTCCCAAGTAAATGTTGAGGAATCGATAATGCAGGCCGCATAGAAGCACTATGCAGCCTTTTTTCTAAGCGGCGAGGTTATATCTTGCCGTCTAATCCCATTTGGTAATACTTATGCACGACGTCTTCTTGGTTCTCTAAAAGCCAATCGATACTTGGCTCGTCTCTCATGGCTTTTCTTATCGCTTCTAGAGTCGCTTTGCGGTGAATATCAAACAAAATTTTATGATCGAGGTTATCGTCAGTGATAACACTTGGGTTTAACCATACAGAAACAATCACACCATAATCATTTGCTTCTTCTTTAGGGATATGGCCGGCTCGCACTGCATCAAGCACACCATTGGCTATTGCACCTTGCACTGTGCCCATTAATATATTGGTATATCGATTGTCCTTAACAGTTACTTTGCTGACCATCAATGTTGGCGGTCGCACCATGATATCGGTGTTTAATATAGCTAATACTTTACTATGGCCTGCTTGCTGGTCTGCCAATTGGTTAGCGAAAGCAGTGCCCATTGGCCCTGTCATTTTGCCGATGGCAACTTCTGGCTCAGCGGCAGTGCCTGGTGGGCCACCGGCTACTAGTGCTTCGCCAATGCGGATCCTGTCTGTCATACGATATTCTCTTATGGTTCAAAGATCGCAGGAGTATATCAGTTAGTGTCTTTAGCGCCTATTAGGTCGATGCGTTGGCGTCTGGGTCTATAGTCGGCGTCGTGTGTTGGTTTGCAATTCCTGGTATGCGTGTCCGCAGAAAGCTAAATATCCAGTACAATTGAATATTCAGATCGGACAGTCGGAACAATCGATATGCGTAATTTAACCGCGCTTTTATTTTTTATTTTGTTTTCATCGCTTACACAAGCTGCAGAAGAAGCAGATTTTTTGGCTTTTTTCGAAGAATATCAGCGCTTATCTAGCAAGTACGACGCGATGCTAAACCAAATGTATGCCGCTGACGCAAAAATAATTGGTGTTCGCAAAAAGCCCGATGGTACAGATGAATTAATGACCATTGACGGCGAGCGCTGGAAAACCATCATTGTCGCGTCAATGGAAAACGTTAAGGCTCGCGGCGACAGCAGCGAGTACTCGGACATTGAAGTCAAAGTAGAAGGCAGCCGTGCGACCATTGCAGCAACACGATACTCTAGCGGCACATGTTTTAGCGATACACGTTTCTATATGATTGTGGAAGAGCAAGCAGACAAGCAAATGAAGATTGTCGAGCAGTTTATGGAGACACCACTTAAATCTAATTGTGCGAAGTCCGATATAGACTTACCAGCATTCCTGCAAAGTACGGTGGAAATGATCAATTCTCAATTACCGGCTGATGTTGATCCAGAAACACGGTTGGTAAAAACTTCTGCTGAAGGAACAAAGCTTACTTACTACTACGTGCTGATTAACCACACCTTAGAGTCGCTGAGCACGAAAGCCGCAACTGCCAAGTTGCAACCATTGGCTGTTATACAATCATGTGGCAGTCCGAATCTGCGACCAATTCTTGACCGAGATGGCACGCTGTCTTATATCTACTCTGGCTCAGATGAAGTTCAGATAGCTAAGTTAGATATCGATAGAAGCGCTTGTACCGATTAACTTAACGCGCTTCTATCCATGTAACAACGCAAGATGTTAGCAGCAAAATGTTAGCATAAGGCATCGAGACAAGATCGCCGCTGCGATCAACTAAATTACTTACAGGTTAAAGCTGCTATGGCTCTAAAAATTATAGAAATTGGTCACCCGGTATTGCGTGAAGTAGCTACAGAGCTGTCTCAGGAGCAACTGGCATCTGAAGAGGTGCAAACTTTTATTGATGAGCTAATAAATACGCGTAAACAGGCCAATGGTGCTGGTATAGCCGCAAACCAAGTGGCTAAAGCTTGGCGCATTTTTGTGGTTGAAATAGCCAATAACCCACGTTATCCGTACAAGCCAGAGTATCCACTCACTGTGCTGGTAAACCCGAAAGTAGAATTGCTTTCAGATGAGCGCTATGACAGCTATGAGGGCTGTTTATCCATTCCTAACCTCAGGGGCTCTCTTAAGCGTTGCCCTGAAGTTCATGTCAGTGGTCTTGACCGGCACGGCAATGAGGTATCATTTGATGTGAGAGGAATCACCGCGGGTACTTTCCAGCATGAGATGGATCATCTTGAAGGTATTCTATTTCCTGATCGAGTCGATGACCCAAAAACCTTCTGTACCTGGGGTGAGTTTTCAGAGCGCTATGAAGCTGATTTCATAAAGACAGTTGAGAAAGTAGAAGCGCGCTACGCAAGTTAACGCTTTTATTGCTGATTTTCAGGAACTGTACTCGGCATGTTTTTAAGGCTTGTGTATTTTCTTTTTATATCTGCTACATCATGAAAACTTATCTGCTGCGTGGCTAGCATTTCAGACATATACAATTGTGCCACCGGGTTTTTTGATAGGTATGCCAGGTTTAGCCATGCATAAGCAAGCTCGTTGTTTTGCTCTATGCCCAGGCCATCGCGATACATCAAAGCCAGGTTTATCATGCCTGATTGGTCACCGCCGTGTGCGCTGATAGCGTATAGCGCCACCGCTTTACTGGCATCTTTTGGCACACCTAGTCCCAATTTGTAATAGTTTGCTAGTGTGGTGTTTGCGTTTAAATTGCCTTTGTTAGCGTCAGATTCCAGCAGTTGCACAGACAGCACATAATCGCCTCTGTTGGCTGCGATAAAAGCATTGGTAGTTGGTGGATGATAAATGTTATAAAACGCAAAAGTGCTGGCTATAAAGCCTATAACGATAGCACCTTTAAGCGTTGTATTGTCCATAGCGCTCATTTACTTTGCATTTTAATCATTGCACTTTTGACCTGTTTTAAGCTGGTACCTCTACAATGACCAGCAACTAGCGGTTGCGCTGTTGGAATTACTCACAGTGTGATTAACGCAGAGCGTAAGGATTGACCGCAGGTGTTCAATGCTATCGATAATCTCATTAAGCACAGGCTCGGGCGTTTCGGTTTTTTTGAAGCCTTGCGCCTTGTAGCGGACGGCTTCCGGGTTTTCGTTGATCAGTAGTTGTCGAATTTTCGGGTCTGATATAAGTGCTGCAATTCGATTGTAGTGGCTTAAGTATTCAGTTAGCTGTGTATGTTGATCTTCTGGCCAATGTAGTAACAATCGTTCGAGCGGGGTAAGCTTCAGTTGTTTAGCTAACTCACTGGCTATGTGTTTTTCATCTAATTGATTGTTGTTGCTTTGGTGGTCGCTGGCAATGTTTATTGCGGTTATAGCAAGTGCTGCAAAACTTGCTAGTCGACTGTGGTGCATTTTAATCTGGCGCATCAGCCATGAGTCGTTAAACGTTTTATCAAATCGATACTGATGCCATATAGCGTATGATGCGTAATACCTTTTTAGATCAGCCAGGAAATACTGTAAAGCTGAACCAGAAAATGGTGAGTAATCTGGCTGACAATACCAACGAATAATATTGGTTTGTAATTGCTGTAAGGCTTCAGAGCCGTAAAGTGGCTGGGAGTCTGTAAGTAGTTGGATTCTTAAGCCGAATACATGGCGGGCGTAATCCAGGTTGCCGTGAGCACTTTTGTCACATAGTACACAGGGGGTAGTTACTCGGGTAAATATACCATTTCGGTCTGGTGGTGCTACCGGTAATGTTTTAAGTTGTTGCCAGACCAGTTCAAATAAATCTGTTTCGTCTTGTCTGTTTTGAATGGCTCCGTCTTGTGCGATAACAAAAAAATCGAAGTCGGAATCAATACCCCCTTCCATTCTTCCAAATGAGCCCGCCAGCACCACGCTATGTATTGCTGGATACTGAGAGTGTAGTGGCCGCAATAAATTGGTGGCTTGTTTGATGATGTCTCTGGAATATTGCCAAGAGTTACGCAATTGAGTTGTCTCTATAGATATATAGCGTTTATCGCTAGTTAGCAGTGCAGCTAAGTGAGTATTTGCCTGAGCAGCGTAATCAGTTCGATCTTTAAGCGAAATATTTTCCTCTTGCGGTTCGTTGGCTATAACTATTTTATTTTTTGTGCTGTTTACATTCTGCTTCATTATATGGATGCGCCATGGCCATTGATATGCATTGCCTTGTTGGGTATTCTATTCCAAGAGGCGAAATAAGTTTAACCAATTCGGAAAATTCCATTCCAACCTCTTAACTTAAGTGTGCCCTCAAGGTCTGCTTTTCCGCTTCGTTGATGGAGGTTGTCCCCATGAAAGTGAATGACGTTGAAATCCAAGACGACTACTCTGAAACTTTCTCCGCACAGCTGTGTCGCGTTCTGATAACAAGCATTAACGATAAATGGGCGTATGAAGCGGCTATGGAGACAAAAGGATTGGGGCGTTCAGCAACTGCGCCTCCTTGTGAAGCGACGCTTGAACGTTCAGTGTCAGCATCAGACACACCAGATGGTCGGCCCGGTTATATTGTTCAAATGATGGATCGAAAAGCTGAAACTCTTGAGAAGTGTCTTGCTCTCAGGTTGCGTAAAGGTGCCGTGCCAAATCCCCAAACCAGCGTGTTTGATTGGTTGCCAATTGAATATAAAGAATCAGAACTTGATCTTGAAGGTAGTGTTATCCAAAGATTTGGTGATGGCTATGAGCAAGAACTTGAACTTTATGATAATCGGTTGATGTATCGCATACCAAGAATGGATGGTTTGTTTCATGTGCAAAGAAAATTCGCGATAACCGAAGCCGTCACTGGCGGAATGTTTCTCATTTTATCGGACAGCATTGAAAACTGTTTGCACGCAGCTGAAGAATCTTTAAAGGCTGCTTCTTTGATAGACGAAGTTATAGTTAAGTGTGCAGCGAGTGGCTCTAAAGTCGGTGCTAAAAACTATACCGATATGGTAGCTACCACTAACCATACTTATTGTCCGACCCTGACTGATCTCGACGACAGCCAGATAGATAAAAACGTAAAATGCATTTACGAAATTATTGTTAGTGCTGCGAGAGAGCCACAGGTAAGGCAGGGAATGAAGGTCGGTATTGAGGCTGCAACACGTTGCCCTGGTGTGTTAGGGGTTCATACAGCTAACTATGGCGGCAAATTGGGGAAGGGTAAAATACCTCTTCACGAGCTTTTTGCCTAAGTTTAGATCAACAATAGTGCAAACGCACGGCCGATTGCACATGGGGTTTCTAGATCTAAACGGTGATCACGGGCGACAATTCGGAAGCTTTGGCGTTGGTCTTTCTGATATTCGTACTGTGGTCTCGGTGACAAACTGCGGCTCTGTGGCCGGTCCTAGTTTAATTGATGTACATGGGTTTGAAGTCGAACGTGCCAACAAGTACGCAGAGATCTTATGTCGTCACTTCGGTATTGCTGCGCACTTAAAAATTGATATTTCAGAGAGTATCATGCCGCATGCAGGCCTTGGTTCCGGTACGCAGTTGGCGCTTGCTTTAGGGTTTGCTATTGCCAGGCTTTTTGATTTGCAGCCAAACACGCGTGAGATCGCTAAGTTACTGGATCGGGGCAAGCGATCGTCTATCGGTATAAGCACCTTTGATCACGGAGGCTTTCATATGGACTGCGGTTCACGCAATGATGGTGAGCCGCCACTACCTTTTTTTAGTGTGCCATTCCCTCAGAATTGGCGGTTTTTATTGATAACTGATAATCATTTTGAAGGTCTTAATGGCAAAGAGGAAGCACATGCATTCAAGCAACTTGAACCAATAAGCGCTGCGTGTGCTGCTAGCCTTTGCCGGTTGGCCATCATGAAGTTAATACCAGGTTTGTTAGAGCAAGACATAAGCACTGCAGGCTCTGCGATCACTGAAATACAAGCATGTGTGGGAGACTACTTCGCGCCATTCCAGGGTGGTCGGTTTACAAGCCCGGCGGTTACAGATGTGCTGGAGTTTTGTGCGCGTGAGAATGCTGCAGGCTATGGCCAAAGCTCCTGGGGACCAACCGGATTTGTCCTGTGTGACAGTGAGCAGAACGCGTTAAATTTGAAGGAGGCGCTACAGCAGCAATTGCCTACTAACGATTGCATAATGCAGGTGGTGGCAGCGGCGAATACCAGCGCGAAAGTCAGCGCTGAATAGTGATGGCATCAGTCAAAGGAAATTTGTAGAGGGTTTTTTAAAAGTACGGAGATATCATGAAGTCGAAAATTATGCATATGTTTTTCCCAGGTAAAAATGTAAGCCCGTTTGACGTCAATATGATTATAGATGCAGGTTACAGCTCGGTGATTCCGTACGGTTCTCTAGAAGCTAACGATGTAACCGCGTTAACCCAGGATTGTATCTATTCAAGGCCGCCAGGCAGTGCAGGTGATACCGGTTTGTTTATCGGTGGCTGGGATGTCAACTTTGCAGAAGATATGTATAAAGAGGCGCGGGACAGCATGCAGCCCCCTTTTGAGGTATCGATACTAATAGATCCTAATGGCGCGTATTCAACCGCCGCTGCTATGGTTGCAATGATTACCCATCACTTAAAGCAGAAGGGAAAGAGCATCAGTGGTAGCAAGTTGACTATTTTTGGCGGTGGGCCTGTAGGTAATTGTACGGCAGTGCTCGCAGCCAAAGCAGGGGCTAATGTATGCATCGCTCGACTCACTGCTGCAACTGATGAAAAGCGCAAACAGGTTGAAGACTTTCTAAGCCGTTATAACGTTAGCGCCACGCAGGTAGATGCACCAGATGATCAAGGCAAATTGGTAGCGCTTAAAGGGACAGACGTAATTATATGCTCTGCCAAAGCCGGAGTAGAAATATTAAGTGAAACTATTATGTCTAAAGCCTGTGAAGCAACAATCGCCGCTGATGTAAATGCTGTACCGCCGGCAGGTGTGGCAGGGGTCGGCTTACAAGATGCAGGTACTCCATTGCCTTATCTCGAATCATGTCAAGGTATTGGGGCGCTTGCCATCGGTAATATCAAGTACAAAACTCAACAGGCATTGCTACATAAAATGCAAGATAACGGTGTTCAGCACCTGGGCATGGAAGAAACACTACAGATAGCAAACTCGATAGTGGAGCAATAATATGGGAACCCCCAATGCTAATGCGGCGAGAGTTTTTACCACGCTCTGTGCAAATTCTGACTCCCTTAGAGTAGCAGTACTGGCACTCGACAACGGTGTAACTCTTGTTGATGCTGGCTGTGAATGCACAGGAAGCATTGAGGCTGGTTTGTTGGTTGCCCGTATTTGTATGGCGGATCTTTCCTCAGTTAAGCTGTCTATGGCAGGCCCTGGTGCCGCATGGCCAACATTAGTAGAGGTGTCTACTAGCCAGCCATTGCTTTCTTGTTTGGGGTGTCAGTATGCGGGCTGGAATTTACAGATTGAGGAAAATAGCCAATCGTATAACGCCATGGCATCAGGCCCGGGCCGAATAAAAGCCAACAAAGAAAATATTATTAAAGAATTCGGTTTTACAGACGCTGCGGGTGTAGCTACTTTTGTGCTGGAGGCAGATGCGCTGCCGCCATTAGGGCTCACTGAAAAAATCGCAGCAGATTGCGGTATAAATACGGAAAAACTAAATATTGTTGTTACCCCAACGGGCTCATTGGCGGGCTCAGTGCAGATAGCATCACGCGTGGTTGAAGTTGCCATGCACAAAGCACATGAGCTAAAGTTCCCAGTAGATAAAATATTGGAAGGCATTGGTACAACGCCATTGCCACCGCCCATCGCAAATGATTTCATCACTGCTATGGGACGTACCAACGATGCTATGTTATACGCGGGACGTGTGCATTTATTCGTGAACGCTGACTCAGAGCAGGCTGAGGCGCTTGCCAACGATCTGCCGAGCTGCAACTCAAAAGATTACGGTAAGCCTTTCGCTGAATTATTCAAAGAAGTTAATTATGACTTTTTTAGAATTGATCCCTATTTGTTTAGTCCATCTATGGTCACTGTTAGTTCGCTGATTTCCGGTAAGAGTTTTTCCAGCGGTAGAATAAATAACGATCTACTGAATAAATCGTTCGGTTTATAAATTGAAGAGCGTGAAGGAACTTAATGCGATAGCAAATTGTTATTATCGTGCTTGCCTTGCAGATATAAGCGCTATTAAGCCCGGTAATGTTAGTATTTATAGTGCAGGGCATGGCATGCAAGCTGACGACTTTCAACGCAGCGCGGTAGTAACAGCAAGCGTATTGAATCGTGATCTACCTTGCGTGCCCGGAGAGTTAGGTAAATCTATCTGGTTAGGCGCAAAAGCCACTATTGATGAAGTTGGCTGTAATACAAACCTTGGTATATTGCTGCTTTGCTTTCCACTTGCTCATGCTGCGTCATCATGCGACACTAACAAAACAATATCGAACAGCCTTGCAAAGGTATTACAAATTGCAGATACAACAGACACCCAATATGTCTTTGATGCAGTTTGTTTAATGCAGCCAGCAGGGCTTGGGAGGAAAAACCAACACGATGTCAATCAACCTGCAAGCGCGGGTTTGCAAGCAGTGATGCAAACCAGTGCAAATCAAGACAGGATTGCTTGGCAATATGCCAATAACTTTGATGACATATTTAGTTTTGGTATGCAATCTTTGTTTTCTACATACAGTGATGCGCGTAGGCGTTTTGATGACATCGAGAAATTAAGTGTGATGACATCAGACCTGTTCATGAGCTTCCTTGCGGAAATTCCTGATACGCACATCGTTAGAAAACATGGCGCGACCATGGCGGAAGCTGTTCGCGATGAGGCCCGTAAGCGAAGGATCGAGATCAACACTAGTGATCAGGCAGTGAAAAAAAAACTACTGACTGAATTTGACGAACTGTTGAAGTTAAGGGGTATTAACCCTGGGACAAGCGCTGACTTAACTGTCGCGGTGATGTATGCAGCACAGCTCGAATATTTACGTAGCATAGATCAGTGCAATATTAAGGCAGAAGCTCGGACCAGTTAATTTTAATATTATTAAGTGGGGGATTAAATCTCATGGCGAGAATAAATAGAGTAATGGTTGGTGAGTCACTAGTGGGTGATGGAAACGAGGTTGCACACGTTGATCTTATTATCGGGCCGCGTGGTTCGGCCGCAGAAACTGCGTTTTGTAATGGCTTGGTAAACAATAAAGATGGCTTCACCAGTTTGTTGGCTGTGGTTGCACCTAACGTACCTGCGAAGCCGAACACGTTAATGTTCAATAAAGTAACAATGAAAAACGCTACTCAGGCAGTGCAAATGTTTGGCCCTGCGCAGCGTGGTGTTGCACGAGCTGTTATGGAGTGTGTTGCTGAAGGTACAGTCCCTGCGGAAGAGGCAGATGATCTATACATCTCTGTGGGTGTTTTTATTCACTGGGAAGCAACAGATGACGCGAAGATTGAATCGTATAACTTCGCTGCCACCAAAGAAGCATTAGAAAGAGCCGTTAATGGCCAGCCTAATGTTCACGATGTATTGGCTAACCGAAACGCTGAACACCCGTTCGCGGCAAACAATAGCTAATTGCTAAGTAATTTAGTTTTGTTTTGTGCTCCCTGCTATCCGGCAGGGGGCGCTATTCGTGGGGTCTAATTTGGATGGGCACTAATTAATAAGTCTCTAATTATTCAGTCACTACAAATTTATCTATACTTAGTCATCGTCCTGTTGACTTGAAAATGCCATATACAATTGTTGCTTGTGGCTCTTACTTTTAATGGCTTGCCTCTCGGCATGCGTCGCCAAATACATTGCACGCAACTGCATATTGGCAGCGGGTGAAAGTGATGTGCCTTCGCATATTGTCTTAAATAACTCACCGCCGACAAAGCTTAAGTCTTGGGTTAAATAAAGCCTCTGTAATAAATTGCTAGCAAGCATATTGTGCAACATTGCAGGGCCGGTTTGAAGGTAGGCGTTGCGCGCCGATATGCTATGCAGATACGCAACGGCAGCCTCGGCGGATACAGACTGTTGATCATCAGTCAGTACAACATCAAAACCTTCAGCCTTAAGGGTTTCTATACGCTCCTGTGGCGCTTGTAGTGTGGCCAATAAGGTAACCTTGCCTTCGGCTTTAGTAAGCAGGCTGAAATTAAAATCTAGTGATGAACTCAGAATCACCACACGCGGCGCTGAACTTAAGCCCATGCGATCCCTGAAGGATTTGATCGCTGAATGATCGCTGGTTAAATTTAAAATATTGCCTAGCTCTTCAGACTCAAGCGAGCGTAGATACCCGCTGTGAGTCACCAGCACATCAGCGTGTGCCTGTAGGTGGCAGAAAAGGTTCCAGTCTAGGTCGCTTCTGATGCTGCTAGGTGTAGTCATGCCAGAGCGTGCAGACTGATCTGCGAGCGCAATTCGACCATCGAGTGATGTAAGTAAGTTGGCATAGATGAGCGGTGCAGAGCTCGCAGAAGGGGCTAGTGATTCATCTAGAAACTCAGCAGCGAGTGCATCTGTAGACAGGCCGATACTTTTCTGTTCTGGATAAAGTTTTAACAGCGTTGATTCAGACATGGAGTGGTAAAACCTGATCTAGGAAACCTATGTATTGTATTATGGCACGTCATTAATGTAGGAATATTTGCCATGACTGCAGACAGAGGTTCCGACACCGTGTACTCAGAAGCGGAAATCACCCAGCGGCTCAGAGCCGAACTGCCGCATTGGTATTATGAAGACGGTTGGATTCGTCGCAAGTATAAAACTACAGGCTGGAAAGGCACCTTAATGGTGATAAACGCAGTAGGGCACTTGGCAGAAATTGCATGGCATCATCCAGATATATCAGCGTCTTATGCCTTTGTTATCGTCAAACTCAAAAACCATGCGGCTAAAGGTGTCACTGATAAAGACTTTGAATTGGCAGCTAAAATTGAAGAGTTCGTTCAATGGCAACCAGCGGCCGCTGATGGAGCCCTTGAAGGAACACCTGATGACCCAAGATTTAAATATATTAAATATGACGAATAGTGGCTATGCAGTTGGGTGCGAGCCTCGCTAGTATTCCAGTGGCTTAACAAAGCCCCAATTGGCCAACAGAAATCACGTGAATCAGGTAATTGAAAAGCAGCATTATTTATTTTTAACCGGCCATATGGCAGAAGACAATTTGCGCGCGCAGTTAAAGCAAATAGGCGAGACTGCAGTTAGCAATACTTTTAGTTGGGAGGTGATAAATGTTGGCGTCAAGGTAGCCGCTTTGATGACTGACAGCTTACTGATTAAGCGCTTACCCAATTTACTTTCTGATATTAAGCCACCGAGTAAAATATTTTTACCTGGTCTTTTCGGTAGTGATGCTGAGCGACTGACCGAACACTTTGAAATCCCATTTAAAAAAGGACCAACAGACTTACGTGATCTGCCGGAGTTCTTTGGTGGTGCTGCAAAAGATATAAATCTTAGTAAATACAGTTGCCGTATTTTTGCAGAGATTGTTGATGCGCCGTCGTTAACGCCTGAGCAAATATTGCAGCGTGCACTTTACTATCGAAGCAGCGGGGCTGATGTTATTGATATTGGTGGCCTGCCAGGTAGAGACTTTCCACACTTAGATGAATCCGTGCGCTTGTTAAAAGCGGAAGGTTTGAAAGTCAGTGTTGATAGCGCCAGTCAAGATGAACTGCTGTGTGGTGCTAAAGCAGGAGCTGACTATTTGCTTAGCTTGACTGAAGATACGCTGTGGATGGCAGAAGAGACCAGCGCCGTGCCTATTCTTATTCCTAAAACTCCCAGTGATCAAGAGTCTCTCTATCAGGCTATTGATACGTTAACTAGTAAATCGATCCCGTTTTATGCAGATCCCATACTTGATCCCTTGTTAATGGGTTTTACTGACTCAGTGCTAAGGTATAAAACTCTCAGAGACAAATACCCCGACTGCCAAATATTTATGGGTATTGGAAATGTTACCGAATTAATGGATGCAGACAGTGCCGGTGCAAATGCATTGTTAATGGCAATTGTCGAAGAGCTTGGTATACAGGGCGTGCTGACCACAGAGGTCAGTGATCACGCCGTTCGTTCAGTTCTAGAGTCTGATCTATCGCGCCGAATTATGCATGCTGCCGGAGCTGATAAGACTTTACCTAAGCACTATCATAAAGGAATGTTAAGCCTTCATGAGCGTAAGCCGTTTCCCTATCAGCCTGATGAAATCGCCCAGTTGGCTGACACTATTCGAGAAAACAATTACCGTATACAAGTAAGCGTGGAAGGTGTGCATCTATATAACAAAGATACTTATAAAGTGGCCACTGATCCGTTTGAGTTGATGAAAGAGCTTGAGGTAAAAGAAGATTGGACACACAGTTTTTATCTTGGTGTTGAGCTCGCACGTGCACAAGTTGCCTGGCAACTCGGTAAGCGCTATGTACAAGATCACGAGCTCAAATGGGGTGTGGCTGATCGTACAGTGCAATCTGAATGGTTGCAGGAATCACTAGATGCGCAAGACACGCAAATCGACAATACTAATGCTGGCGCTAAGCCAAAAGATTCCGACCAAGGTGAAGGTTAAAAGCCAATGAATAATGAGATGATACGAGAATGCATCGTCACAACTATTGATGAGCACAGCAAGCCGCAAATAGCACCGATGGGGGTGTGGTGGAAGGGTGAGCATCTGGTGTTGGCACCTTTTAAACCGTCGACCACACTGGATAATTTATTATCAACAAGCCACGCAGTGGTGAACTTCACCGATGATGTACAAGTATTTGCAGGTTGCTTAACCGGGCGTTATAACTGGCCGTTAGCACCCACTGAGAAAATGAAAGGCAATAGGCTCAAGTCTGCCCTTCGTCATTTGGAACTGCAGCTTGTGGAGCAGCAAGACGATGATCTGCGTCCAAAGTGCTACTGTAAGCCTGTTGCTGATATCACGCATGCGCCGTTTAACGGGTTTAACAGAGCTCAGGCAGCGGTGTTAGAATTGGCTATTCTGGTGAGTCGGCTGCATATGCTAGAGGCTGCGAAAATCCACAGTGAAATAGAGTATTTAACAATAGCCATAGATAAGACTGCAGGTTCAAAAGAACGCGAAGCGTGGGGTTGGTTAATGGAAAGGGTGGATACTCACTTTAAGAATACCCAAATGGCATAAGAGCTATTTATCGCTAAACAAAATCTGTCGTATAAAAAAGGCGAGGTATAAAACCCCGCCTCCACAAAAAGCGTTAGTAGCCTGCGTTAAAGCTTACATAAAGCTTTGTAGTTTTTCGGTGAAGGGTGCTAGTACATCGCCAACTCCTGGTATTGCACTGGCTTTGTCTATCATCGGTGTCAGTTTACCGATCATGCCGCCAAGTTCCCCGCGTGAACCTTCAGGAACTTTATCCAGCATGCCTGTTAATCCATCTAGCGCCGGTAGGGCTGTATTAGCTGAGTCAACATCTGTAATGCTGCCAAGTGCACTAGCGGCACCTGAGAATGAAGTGCCGAGTTCAGCGCCCATACCCTCTGGTAAGCCTGAAATTTCTGGCAATTCCATTGACGGTACTTCTACGGTAGGCGTATCCATATCAGGTGTAGTGCCCATAAACTTAGTTGCACCCCATGCAAGCAAACCCAGAATGGCTGCAGGAATTAAGATTTTTAGAAAACCGAGCGCGCCAGAACCGCCTTTGTTAGTTGTATTGTGAGTAGTTGTTTCTGTGCTTTCATAAGCGGCACCGGTTCTGGTGTCATGCTGGTGCGCATTTCCCTGTGCGTTTGCAGAAGCGTGGTTCGGGGAATTTTGCGCGTAACCGCGTTCACCTGTAGCCCCTACAGCGGCAGCACCACCAGCAGCAACGCCTGCCATTCTTAATCCCTCTTCGTTGGTTCCGGCTAGTTCAGCGCCGCCAGCCGAAAGGTGTTGATCGTAGTGTCTGCGTAAAACAGAATCAGTGGTGTTATAAGTCATAAGTCCTCCATAAGGTAGTTAATAAAAAGATGCATTGCAATTTAGGGTCAATGATTGGTTGCTAGAGTACGCAGGCTTTCATCTATCTGCAACGCCAAGGCTTCAACGCCTTTCGCGGTAAGTCTTGGTTCCCAGCCCTTTATCTCTACCACAAAGTCTGAAGCTACCCGGCCATCTGTGGCGTCGATTAATTGTGCTTTGAGATATACAAACAGAAAACTCGCTTTGTGCAACCTGCCGCTTACCACCCAGGCAGCATCTGCTGCACGGCCCATTTTTGCAGCGACCTCCGGGCGATCAAAAACGTAGCCTTTGCCTTTGTCTTCTTGATCACGGAGTTGCTGAGACAGTGACGCTATTGAATAATTGTGAGTGTCTTTTAGGCTCTCTGTCAGTAGTGGTCGCAGGGTTTTAACACGCTTTTTTTCGTGTTCTATGGCGGGGTGTAGAGTCAGGTCATTGAGATCAAAATCGAGCACCAGTACTTTTGTATCGATCTTGTCTTCGCTGATGGCATTGGTACTTAAAAGGAATAAGCCAATGGCGATTATTAACCGGGGTGCAGCGCGTAGATTAATGAGTCTGGCGCTTGTGATTAAAGTATTACTCATGTTCATGTTCCGCAGCCTGTTATAAAAATATCACCGTAAGCTCGCGAGCCGTCGTCTGTGTCTATGGTGTTCACCACTTCGAGTGTATCTGCCGCTATGACACTTACCGTGTTGTCGAACCAGTTCGCAACATACACTTGTGATTGATCTGGTAGGGTGTTGATTCCCTCAGGGTAGTCACCGACCTCTATTTCACTGTGTACCTTGAGTGCTTCTGTATCAATTACACTAACTGTGTTGTCGTATTGATTACTTACAAATGCGTATTGGCCGGCGAATGAGATATCGTACGGCCGATCTCCTACTGCAATTACCGCGATTGATTGCATTTTTTCTAAATCAATCACATTGACAGAGTTCGACATAACGTTAGCACTGTAGAGGCGATTGTGCAGCTTATCTATTGCAATGCCAAAGGGGCGGTTTTGAGTCGCTGTGGATCTGGTGACTGTAAAGGTGTTGAGTGTTATTTCAGAGAGTGAGTTATCGTCGCGATTACTGACATACAAAAAGGTGTTATCGGGTGATAGTGCAAGCCCTGATGGTGAGCGGCCAACGTTGACTGTGTTGACAATCTCCAGTGGGTCTATAGTAATAGCCATTACAACATCTTTGTACCAATCTGCTACGTACAATAGTTCACGTTGGTCATCAACTATAATGGCGAGCGGTCCTTCACCGGCGACTATTGATTTGCCAGTTTCAAGGCTGTTGCAGTTTATTTCTGATATTGAACTGTCGCCAGGTGTGGTTATCCATGCGCGCTTTAACTTGGTTGAGGTGGTGACCCCTGCGGGTTCTTTGCCAACGCTTATATTGCGCAGTAGTTTGCCCGTTGTGGTGTTGATAACCGATACGGTATTGGCTTGCTGGTTAGTTATAAACGCAAGAGTATCAGCGTGTAAGTGACTTGTTATGGGTAGTGCAAGCGCAAGTGTTATAAAAAAGCCTCTTGTACTAAGAGTAGAAGAGGCTAATGATTTATTCACTGGTTGCATATTGAAGTGTAAATCTGTGGAGTCAGCTTTTGCCTTCGACTAATTGTTTTAAGCCTTCAAGGCCTGCTTTATACAAATTGGTGACCGCCTCGACTGCAGCCTCGTCGTTTAGTTCTGGTGGTGGATCGTTGTTCGGGTAACCGCGATAAAACGCGCCCTTCCATGTAACGATCGCCTTGTCGCCATTTGCTTTGACACTCAACGTTGCAGAGTAATTGTTCACCGGCAATACTGATACATCGTGAGTGGCGTTGGGTATTCGATACTTGTAGGTCATTTTTTCGGGCTGGTACCCTTTTAGCGACTCTATAACCTGTGCTCCCCCGGTCAGAGTAAGAGTACGTGTTGAACCTTTTTCGTTATCGTTGTCAGCGGTAGAAGCTTCAACCATGGGTAGCCATGTGGCATCTGCAAAGTTTTGAATTACCTCCCAGACGGCTTCTGCACTTGCATTTATTTCAATTGTTTCTGTCACTTTCTGGCGCGTGGGTCCGTGCGCAAACGCAACAGTGTTGACAAGCAGCATGGACAATACAGTGAGCAAAGTTATGGCTACATTGTTGCCAAAGATCCGGCCTAAGCGGCGTGGGGAATAAGTAGCGGTCATTTTAAATCCCAAAGATATTAATGTTGTGTGCCAGTTTATACAGCTTACGAGGTGTTGCAAACTGTTCGCGCCGGTTTGAGCGAATTGGGTGATGTACGCTAATTGAACCTAGCGATTATTGCTAGGCTATTTGCCGGGTATTAGTGCCTGTGGTGCATCGACAAATATAAGCTCATCGCTGACCACATTTACTTGTTCGCCAGTAGCAGCACCCGGTGCTTCAGCTTGTGCGACCTGTCCAATAACGGGTAATCCTTTTCTGAGTTTTCTACTGGCTTTATTGACTTTATCGTGTAGTTTCGCAGAGTAGGGTAGTCCGTAGGCTCTGGGTACAGTTCGCCCCATACCGCGGTCAAGGTCCGTGCCCCATAGATAAATACGTTCGGGTTCTACAACTTGTATTGCATGCAGGTAGAACTGATTAGGCACTTCGCGCGATGTTGGCCAGCCTAAAATGGCAGAGTACGAGTGATAGGTAATCACAAAGAAGCCAATCACGATAGTGGTGCTTATAGCTTTAACGATCCAATGCCAGTTAGAGTACAAATTAAGCGAAAGCAACAACACGGCTATGATCACATAGGCTGTAATTAGCGCATTTGTATCGAGTGCTGGAATGATTATCTCCTGGTATTTCTTTTGGTTAGTTATCGGGCGACCAGCGACTTTGGTAGGCGATTTACATTGTCAATACTGCCGTCAGGCAGTACTGTAAATCGCACTGCAGTTTTCTCTGTGCCTTTTTCCTCAAGTGTGGTGGTGCCGTAGTACACTACTTCATACACAGGGTTTACTCTTGCGACCTTAACGGCAACAGGCACTGCTTTGTACGATTCTGTATCGTAGTAATGTAGATTAACGGTATATTCGCCCGGCATCATTCCTCTAAGCGCCAGAACCTCTTGATTGAGAGGGTTGTCTATTTCTTTCCCTTCTACAACAATGCGATCGTTTAGCATGCCGCGATCATCACGATCAAGATGCAAAATATCAGTTTCTCTTTTTTTGTAGAACGCGACTTGACCTTCAGGGTCTTCTACCCATGTATCTATGTCGTCTGCGCTGTAGTCTTCCCAGGTTACAGTGATAACGTATTCAGCTTCTATGTCTATTTTTCCAGCATCAGCTTCCGGGTTTAAAAATATAATTGAGATAAAAAACAAAAGAATAAAGCCAAGCAATACGTTAAACAGTAGATCTGTAAATGGATCAGAACCTGTCAGCCGCTTTGTCCGATATGCTGCGGCGGCCGAACTTCCATTGAGTTGAATCGTCATGTGGTGGGTACTTTAAGTATCTTTGGAGAGTATAAGTGAAGCGATTACTGTTTCAGTTTGCCGCCCCAACACAAGGTATTGAACGCTTAAAAAGGTGGCAGCAATAAGCCCTGTGAGCGTTGTGAATAAAGCGGTACCCATACCAACACTCATTGATACTAACAGTTTCTGCAGTGCGTCTTCTCCCACTATTTTTTCGCCGGTCAGTGAGCTGAAAATTAAAATAAAACCTATTATGGTACCCGCAAGCCCGAGCCTAATCGCGATATCGACTAAAAACCAACCAGTTTCAACCGGTGCGCGCAATTTGTCTGCGACTATTTCAAGCGGTAGTTCCCGGGTGGCATTTTGCGCATAATATTTATGCTTTGCAGTGCTGTTCGGTTGTTGAGCCATTTGTAGGAAAAAGCTATACCGAATGACATACCATGCGGCGTGCGCGCTTGAAGCAATAGTAAGCAGTGCAATAGCTTTGGTTATGTGACTGCGGTCTTTTGCGAACATGGGGGCTACAAGGTCTAAGTTCCATGCTATGTAGAGCCCGAAGCAAAACAATAACAGTAACAACCACCACAGCAGTGCGAATAGGTGTGGGTGTTGTTGGTCACTAATGAGTTGCGGTGCTTTCATGGTTTTCCTGCTAGCTGATACTGAACTTAAAGGCCTTCATCAATTAACGATTGTAGTTTTGCCCACTTAGTGAGTGCAGTGTTTATTTGCAGTGGTGATAGTGTCCATTCTTGTGATATCTGACGAAGGTATAGTTCAGCTGCCGGGTTACCGTGTATGTCTGCCATGTTGTACCATGCGAATGCTCGCATAGGATCTGAGCTTACACCCAGGCCAAGCTTAAACATATGTCCAAGGTTTAGCTGAGCTTCTGCAATACCTGCGCGTGCCGCTTCAAAATACAATTGACTAGCGCGTTGATAGTCTCGATCGATTCCAAGGCCTAAGTAGTAAAGGTTGGCCAGTGAATTAGAGGCGCGTCGATCACCTTTATCTGCAGCCGCAGCGTAATAGTCTGCTGCTATGTCGTAACGCCCGGCAGCCATTGCGGCGACTGCGCTATTAGGTCGGTTTGGTGCGAAAAGTAAAAATGCCCCCGCAACAATTATGACCGTTGACAACACAGCAAAGCTGCGAAAGAGCGTTGTGTGCAATTCTTTTTGCTTCAGTTCTGCTTGTGAAAGGTATGGACTCAACAGCGTTCTCTGTGGTCAATCAGTATGATTTATCGGGGCTGCCTCTTGGACAGTATGCAACAGATACGCTATTGTACCAATAGGGGATTACTACTCTCTTACTATAGAAACGGCGCAGTACCGCTTTGGATTAACCGACGGGTCATTGTAATGAAAAGCGTGTGGAACAGTAATTTCAGGGGTAAAACCCCGGGTAAATTGATCGCAGTCTTAAGCCTGATGGTTATAATTGTAATCAACGGTGTGGGTATCAGTTATGCCGCTCAGGCAGGCAGTGCCAAAGACAAATCCAATAAACCGGCATTAATTGACGATCGCTGGGCAATGCTACACGAGCAAGTGTTTAACAAGCGGCCGATTCTTGAAACTTCTGAGGTTATCTCTTTAGAAGCACCGGGTCGTGCTTTTGATTCAGCGCGTGTATCGGTTACGTTGCGTTCGCTGGCTGCTCAAACAGAGCAAACGTATATCAAAAAGTTGTATTTAATAGTCGATAAAAACCCGGTACCGGTTGCTGCTACTTTTACCTTTGAGCCAAACAAAGGGTGGCAAACGATAGATACCGAAATACGAATCAATGAATACACCCATATGCGTGTAGTCGCTGAGATGAACACTGGCGAATTACACATGGATTCTTCTTTTGTGAAAGCGCAGGGTGGGTGTTCAGCTCCTCCATCTAGTTATGAACGATCTAATCAATCAAAGCTCGGGGGATTTGAAGCATCGATAACTAACTTGCTTGATCCTAAAGTACCAGCGCTTGCCCGTATTCGGATTAATCATCCGAATGCCAGCGGTATGCAGTTTGATCAAATGAGCCGAACGTATATTCCGGCGCATTATATCCACACCATGGGCGCTGAGTTTAACCAACAACCACTATTTCATTTGGAAACCAACTTTTCTCTCAGTCAAGATCCCATCTTAGGTTTCAATTTTGAACCATCTGAAGATGGAGAACTCAAACTGTTTGCTATCGATTCAAAACAGAACCGATTCGAGCAGAAGTGGCAAATTACCGCAAAAAACTAGCGTTAGCTATGCAACGAACTTTATTGGAGACCGATTTATGCTCGCTTTTAATTCGCGTATTTTAGCTTATTGCTTTATTGTTTTATCAACCGTGGTTTTTGTGCCTTTTGAAGCTGCAAATTCAGCGGCTGAAAAAGCCGCCGCCACTGACGATGTAGATCGTTGGGCTGCGTTGGCGCCGAGTTTTTTCGGTGATAAAGAACTCAAAGAATCTTCTGATGTAATAACCATTGATGCTCCCAATCGCGCGCACGATGCAGCGTTAGTGCCGATTGTTGTTTATGCTGAAGGTGATGCCAGGCAAATTAAAAAGGTGCATTTAATTGTTGATAAAAATCCTTTGCCATTGGCGGGTATATTCAACTTTTCCGATGGGAATCGTTCTGCGTGGCAATCTTTTGAAACTCGTATACGCATTAATGAATACACCCACGTGCGTGCAATAGCCGAACTTGACGATGGCACGTTGCACATGGCCTCTAAGTTTGTAAAAGCCGCCGGTGGTTGTTCAGCGCCAGCATTAGCAGATATGGCCGTTGCCATGGAAAATGCTGGAAAAATGAAAATTCTAGTCGATGATATTTCAGCGACAGACAGAGTGGTTGCCACGCTTCCGCCAGAGTTACGCGCTAACTCAGAGGCAACTATAAAAATACGACACCCAAACAATTCCGGAATGCAGTTTGATCAAATTTCCAGGAACTACATTCCGGCGTTCTATGTACATTCAATAGTGGCAGAGCTAGATGGCAAAGAGCTTCTTAACGTAGAAACTAACTTTTCAATGAGTGAAAACCCGGTAGTGCGATTTCAGTTTGCAAGTGCTGCCAAAACTGACAGCCTAAAAGTGTATGCAGTTGATTCAAAGAATAATCGCTACGAGCAAAAAGCTGACCCTGTAATGTAGGCAAAAAGCTATAGTAGTAAAAAAAAACAGCGCTCATCGAGCGCTGTTTTATTTTATGCTTTAAGTATCTAAAGTAATAGTGATATTAAAAGCATTTTAAGGTTGATTCGGCCTGTACACGCTCAAATAGTTCTAATTTGTGCTTGGCCCAGTTTGAATCTCTATAGAAGATCCCGCGCTGACCTTTATCAAGCTGAACTTGCATAATAGTGTTGGCTTTTTCAAAATCTTCATGGCTGATTTTTGACATAATCAAATCAATGCTGCAAGAGCACTGATGCAAGCTTGTAAATGAGTTTCCGTTAGATGCCATACACGCTAAGACATAATCTGCTATTACGTGGGTGGGGTATGTTTCTGGCGTTTCTGTTGTTACTTCGGTGGTGGCAGCGCAGTCGCAGTCAGTATCTGAAGCGATCACGGCAGGCGTAATAAAAGCACATGCTAGAAGTAGTTTGCGCGAAAAGCATGCGGTAAAGATTGTATTGGCGTTCATAGTGTTCTCATCTTTCGGTGCTGGTTACTGTGCCAAGTTACTCTTGTTGAACACCAGCAAATTCAAGCGTTCGGGTAGCGGTAGGAGATTTAGAAGGCCCTGAGACGTATTCGATCGATAACAGCTGACCCGGAGTATCTTCGTTAAATGCTATGGTAATTACAGCTTCTCTTAAGGTGATATTTTCCGCAACGTATGGGTCGTTTTCAAGAGGTGCGAAAGAGAATTGCATTTTGCCATCCGACTTTATCACTTTTAGATTTTCATCTGCTAATTTGTCTCTGATGCGGTTTCTGAAGTAAAGCGTACCGCCGCCTGATTCATCTCCCATAGATTGTGCAAGATGTTCCAACATACCAATAATAACCGGGTTACCACGACGTTTATTGAAGTCAGGCAGGTGCATTTTTCGCTCTGCAGATAAAAACTCAATGCTGAGGTCGCGGTGTGCATTGTCGTGTTCTTTTTTAATCGATAGCAAGACTTGATCTTGAATATTGGTATCTGTGCTTTTATCAACGTGCTTGTAGCTGTAAGCGACAGTGTTGCCAGCTTTAGTTTTCCCCAGATGGCTGGTATCGTAAATAAGGTTTTGCGGTTCGTTTAGATCTTCAAAAGCCGATGCACTATTTACTGCTAAGCAAGTAGCAATGGTTGCCGTGTACAGGACTGACCTAAAGATTGATGTTAGGTTGAAATTAATCAGTTTATTCATATTGCGCTCCGTCCTTTTGAATTAGCATACCATTACCTTACTAAAAAAGACGGTGTCTGAACTTAGTTATGCATGATGGATATCACAACCTTAGTATCGGGCGAATGTCGTGTATTTATTGCACGGTGCTTCGTACGCCATGCGTTTATCAAAGGCAAAACCATAAGCTAGAAAATAGTTTGGTAAGCTTTTGGCGATTATCACTAGGTAAAATACCTATAAGAAAAGTATTCCCGAAAGAAGTATTCCCCAGCGAAACATTCTCAATACATATAAAAACGATATTGCTTGTTGTACTGGTGCTTAGTCTGGCAAAAGTCACTGCTATTGCTGATACAAATCTTGCGAATGCTGAACAAGAAACGTTAACAAGCGGGGCTGAGCTAAATGTCGCAATTGAATTCAAAGAGGTGGCTGATGGAATTTATGTGCGTTATGGAAAGCATGAGCCAGTATCGGCTAAACATATTGGAAATATAGCTAATCACGGGTTCATAGTAGGTGAGACAGGGGTTGCTATAGTAGATCCAGGTGGCTCTGAAGATGTCGCAAATAGCACACTTAGCGCGATAGCTAAAATTACGCAGCTACCCGTTACGCATATTATTGTTACTCATGTGCATGCTGATCATAGTCTAGGATTGTCAGCCTATAAATCTACAAGGCTTAGTCCAAAACCTGTTGTATTGGGGCATAACAACCTGGAAGCGTCGCTGAGTCATAACTTAGCATTTTATGCGGCACAGTTCGGTTACAGTAAACATACCGATAAAATACTTCAGCTTATTAAATCAGGGATGATACAACCCGTAGATACAGAGAGAGTGTTTAACTTAGGTAGCAGGGAAATAACAGTTAAAGCTTTTTCTACGGCGCATTCTACTAGCGATGTAGTCGTTTACGACAATAAAAGCAAAACATTATGGGCCGGTGATTTACTGTTTGTTGATCGCATACCAGCGATTGATGGCAGTGTGCTCGGTTGGCTTGCTGCTTTAGAGTCTTTGGCGAAATTAGAGACAAAAATTGTTATCCCTGGTCATGGGCGTAGCGGTGAATATGACTTATTAATGCAACCACAGCTTGAGTATCTCAATTTGTTAGTCAGCTACAGCCGCGAAGCTATTGCAAATGGGTTATCCTTAAATACTTTTTTGCAAAAAAACAACGGCGTTTTTAGTGCTGATAAAGCTGATCAGTGGGAGTTGTTTGATACCCAGCATAAAGTGAACCTTACGCGCGCTTATACAGAGCTTGAGTGGGAATAAAATGGTTAGTCATAGATCGCTGTATCAAGTTGTAAACGCGCAAAACAGTTATAGCGATTTAAGGTTTGGCTTTATAACTGTCGTTGCTAAGTCCTTTATACGAGTTTATTAATCTATTTATTAAGGCATAAATTCGTACTTCGCATTGTCTTGACTTGCTATAAAGTCGGGCGTAGAGTTGAGACAGGTCCGTGTTGGACCTATAGAAGGGCGCTTGATGATTACCATCATTCTATCTGCGCAATGAAGGCAGTCCCCCTTGACAGTGCTGATTGAAAACGCAAATAAACTACGCTTTGAGAATGTAGATATTTGGCAAAAGGATAACTGTTCAGGATAAGTTTGAGTTCGATGTCAGCACATCAACCACAACTTTATTGGAGGCAACAATGGGGCATAAATTCACGCCCGTAATCGGCGCTGCGCTTCTAGCAGCTACAATATCTTTTTCCGCTGCTCACGCAAACGAAGAGGTTATGAAACTCTCTGCGGATCCTGCTAACTGGGCAATGCCTACAGGTGATTACGCAAATACACGCTACAGTAAACTAGACGAAATCAACGCCGGTAATGCCGGTGAACTATCACCAGTTTGGACGTTTTCAACTGGTGTCCTTCGCGGGCACGAAGGTGGTCCTCTCGTCGTTGGTGACGGTAACATGTATATCCACAGTCCATTTCCTAACAGGGTCTATTCGCTAGACTTAAGTGAAGATGGTCGTATCAACTGGATGTATGAACCTAAGCAAGACCCGTCAGTTATCCCGGTCATGTGCTGTGATACTGTAAATCGTGGGCTGGCTTATGGTGATGGCAAGATCTTCCTTTACCAGGCAGATGCAACTCTAGTTGCTCTAGATAAAGAATCTGGTGAAGTGGTTTGGTCTACCAGCAATGGTGATCCGGGCATCGGTGAAACAGGTACATCAGCACCTATGGTATACGGCGATAAAGTGTACGTTGGTATTTCGGGTGGTGAGTTTGGTGTTCAAGGGCACCTGACTGCGTACAACCTATCTGATGGTTCAATGGCATGGAGAGGTTACTCAACAGGTCCTGATGAGCAAACTCTTATCGATCCAGAAAACACTACCCACCTTGGTGAGCCAGTAGGCAAAGACTCAGGTACTGCAACATGGGAAGGGGATCAGTGGAAAATCGGTGGTGGTACAACATGGGGTTGGTACTCTTTTGACCCTGAGTTGAACCTTGTGTACTACGGTACTGGTAACCCAAGTACCTGGAACCCGGTACAACGTCCTGGTGATAACCGTTGGTCAATGACTATATTTGCACGTGATGCTGACACAGGCATGACAAAGTGGGTTTACCAAATGACTCCACACGATGAGTGGGATTATGACGGTATCAATGAAATGATCCTTGCAGACCAGGAGATCGGTGGTGAGACTCGTAAAACACTTGTTCACTTTGATCGTAACGGTTTTGGATACACCCTTGACCGCGTCTCTGGCGAACTTCTTGTTGCAGAAAAATACGACCCTGCAGTTAACTGGGCGACTCACGTTGACATGAAAACAGGTCGTCCTCAAGTTGTTGCGGAATACTCGACTCATCAAAACGGTGCAGACGTTAACTCCACCAACATTTGTCCTGCGGCACTTGGTTCAAAAGATCAGCAGCCTGCGGCTTACTCTCCTGACACTAAACTGTTCTATGTTCCAACAAACCACGTTTGCATGGACTACGAACCGTTTGAAGTTGAGTACACAGCAGGTCAGCCATACGTAGGGGCAACTCTGTCTATGTTCCCAGCGGGTAAGGTAATGGAAAATGGTACTGATAACCTCGGTAACTTCATTGCATGGGACGCGACCAAGGGTGAAATCAAGTGGTCTAACCCTGAGCCGTTCTCTGTATGGAGTGGCGCGCTGGCAACAGCTGGTAACGTAGTGTTTTATGGCACGCTTGAAGGTTACTTGAAGGCGGTTAATGCAGAAACGGGTGAAGAACTTTATAAGTTCAAGACTCCATCTGGCATTATTGGCAACGTCAATACCTGGGAGCACGATGGCAAGCAATACATTGGTGTTCTATCTGGTCTTGGTGGTTGGGCAGGTATCGGCTTTGCAGCTGGTCTGACAGGTGATACTGACGGTCTGGGTGCCGTTGGCGCGTACAAGTCGCTTTCCAACTACACGTCGCTTGGTGGTACTTTGACTGTATTCGCACTTTAATTAAAGTACGGATGTAATTTGTCCAATTGGACTCGAAGCGGGCCGCCATGTGTGGCCCGCTTTTGTTTTGGGGAATCGATTTTTAGAATGTGTTTTAAAAATAATTCAGCACTCAGTCATTTACTGCCCGCTACTAATTGCGTAAGGATTGATGCGCTAGCTAGCATTGGCTAATTTGTGGTTGTATTCTTGAACCTTCTTAAAAAAGTGTTTTCTAAAAACAATGAATAAACATAGCAGTAACATTCAGCTTCATAAGATATTGTTTGTAGCGTCTCTATTGGCTGCAAGTATATTTGTTAATGTTTATGCTGCAGGCTCTAGTAGACAAGCGTTGACTACGTCGGTGCTAAGGGTTTGTGCAGATCCATCGAACCTGCCTTTCTCAAACGATAAGCTTGAAGGCTTTGAAAATAAAATCATAGCGCTAATTGCAGAAAGCCTTGGGGTAGACGTTCAATACACATGGTTTCCACAGACTATAGGTTTTGTTCGCAACACTCTGCGTATGCGTGACTGTGATCTAATTTCCGGTATTACTACAACAAGTGAGCTCGTACAGAACACTAATCCGTATTACCACTCTGCGTACGTAATGGTGTACAAAAAAGATTCTAATATCACTGCAAAATCTCTTTCTAAAGAAGAGTTCATTGATAAGAAGCTCGGGGTCATAGCAGGCACACCACCTGCGAATATCCTGGCTCAATACGGTCTGCTAAAAAACATTAAGCCCTATCAGTTGGTAGCTGATACGCGGCGCCATAAGCCGACTCGTGAAGCCATATCTGATGTGGCGACGGGTGTTACTGATGTGGCTTTTGTATGGGGCCCGCTAGCGGCATATCACGTTCGTGAATTTGATACAGATCTAGAGCTAGTGCCTATGGTGAATGAAAATTCCAGAACTCGTTTAACGTTTAGGGTTTCAATGGCGGTGCGCTACAACGAAACAGACTGGAAACACCAAATCAACGAGCAGCTTGCAGAATTGACACCGCAAATAAATGACATATTGCGTTCTTTTGATGTGCCGTTGTTGGATGAGAAAGGTCAGCCACTTGAGCTATGAGTTGCTTAGTAACAGTGAGCATTAACAGCGCCCGCAGCCAGTATATAATATGTCGCTACCTGCAAGTGATGATGGTTGTGGTCTGTATTAGTTTATTTGAAGTGAGCTTTGCTAGTGCTGCTGATGAAGTCTTGGAGCCGCCGGGTTATCGTATGGAAGACTACGATGCACCCGTTCCAGCTCAAGTGACCGGCGCCACAACCGTTGATGCCATTGCCGTCAAGCGCTTGATGGAAGAACAAAATGCATTGGTGATAGATGTGATTCCAGAGCATCGCAAGCCAGATTTTTTACCGGAGAATCAAATCTGGATACCCCCTGCGCACCAGGGAGTGGCGGGTTCTGTGTGGCTCCCGGATATAGGTTATGGGGTATTGTCAGATACAACAGAAAAGTATTTTAAAGATAACTTGGAAAAATACACTAATGCAGAAAATAATCATCCGGTAGTATTTTATTGCCGCATGGATTGTTGGATGTCCTGGAATGCAGCCAAGCGAGCACTGACTTACGGCTATAGCAATATATACTGGTTTGCAAATGGTATTGATGGGTGGGATTTTGAAGATTTTGCAGTGCAGGCGTTGACTGCCGAACCAGGCTTGCGACAGTGAAGTGTTAAGCAGTTAAAATGAGCTGCAGTTAAAATGAGTGGCATTGAAGTTTTATTAATTAGGAGAATATTTTGAAGTTCCACAAGAGAATTCGTACTGCTTTAAAAGCGACCGTTATGTCTACGCTATTGCTGGTTGCTACCTCGTTTAACAACGTGTACGCCCAGGCTGCGGGCTTACTTGCAGGTGGAGCTGAAGAGTTGCCGCCACTTATTTTGTCGGTTGTTAAGCCTTTAGCCGATGGCCCTATAACGCTTAAGTCCGGTGAATATTATAAGATCACCATTATTTGTGACGGATCAGGTGAATTGGCCTTGGCTGGGAGTGGTTTTTTCAGAAATATCTGGGTGGATGAAGTCGTCATTAACGATATAGAGATCAGACCTTTTGGTATTGAAAGTATGGAATTTGACGATGAAGGCGAGGCTGAAATAAAGTTTATTGCTATTCGCCCAGGCAGTTACGAATTACGTATTCCCGGTACCACTGGCAAGTCACAAGGGGTAACGATAGTCATCGAAGGTTAAGCTTCGATAATGTTCAGATCTATGCTCATGACCTCTCTTAAAGCGCATTTAATAAATGCAATTTCTCAGGCTGCACTAACAATTTACGGCGTAAAACGTTCGCTTTTGGTTGCTGTGGTTTTACTGGTTTCATGTGGTAATGCGAACGCAGAAGTGCAAGCAAATGTATTTTACCTCATGCGTGATGTAGAACCGCCTCTGCCATTATCACTGATCGACAAGCGTGTTGAAAAAAACGGTTTTGCAGGCGCGGAACTTGGCTTAAACGATAACCGCACAACGGGTGGTTTTCTTGGTCATGAATACGAGCTTGTCGAAGTATTAATCCCTGAAAATGCCGATATCATTGAAAGCGTAAAATCTGCCAACCAGAGTAATCCTGAGATTATAGTCGCCAATCTTAATTCGACCGATCTTCTATTGGTGGCTGACGCCTACCCTGAGTCACTTGTGCTTAATGTCTACGCTCGTGATGATCGAGTGCGGCACGAAGACTGCCGCGCTAACGTACTTCACCTGCCACCTTCAAGAGCGATGCTGGCAGACGGTTTAGCACAGTACTTAGCGTGGAAGCGTTGGAACAAAGTAGTGTTAGTCACCGGCCGTCACCCTGACGATACTCTTTATGCGCAAGCTTTGGAGCGTGCTATTAAGCGCTTTGGTCTTAAAGTTATTGACCGCAGTAACTGGACAGCAATACCAGGCGCCAGGCGTACGGATTCCGGGCACCATATGGCGCAGCAGGAGATCCCCACTTTTACGCAATTCAAGGAGCACGATGTTTTATTAGTAGCTGATGAGATAGACGAGTTCGGTGAGTATCTTTCATACCGTAGTCGGCTACCGCGTCCGGTGGCAGGCACTCAAGGATTAATGCCTACCTCATGGCACCGATCTCACGAGCAGTGGGGTGCTACACAAATTCAAAGACGCTTTGAAAAAATTGCTAACCGAATTATGACTGAAAGGGATTATTCATCATGGCTTGCTATGCGCGCTCTTGGAGAATCGATCACCAATACAAACAGCGCTGAGCCCTCAGTACTTAAAGAATATTTATTGTCTGATAAATTTAAATTAGCGGGCTTTAAGGGTAAGGCGCTGACGTTTAGGACCTACAATGGTCAACTGCGTCAGCCAATACTGGTTGTGTCACCTCGTATGCTGATAAGCGTTTCGCCGCAGCAGGGATTTCTGCACGAACTGACAGAGATGGATACCCTGGGCTATGATGAGCCAGAGTCTGCATGCAAGGTTTTTAAATAGTAGTGGAATTTTAAATAGCCGTAGAAAATAGTATTTAAAATAGTTTCAGTAGCGAATATTAAGGATTAGTGATGAGAAAAAAAACTTATGTGCAGTGTGTCGCTAGTACAGTGTTTTTATTATTCGCCACCCATGCCAGTGCCTACAGTATTTTTGTATCCAATGAAAAAGATAATACTATTTCAATTATTGATGGTGAGACACTTGAGGTTGCTGAAACAGTCACCGTCGGTGAGCGGCCGCGCGGAATAGTGTTGTCTCACGATAACGCGGTATTGTATATGTGCACAAGCGATGATGATCACGTGGAAGTGCTCGATGTTAAAACACTAAAAGTGACACATACTTTGCCATCGGGGCCAGATCCAGAGCTTATGCAGTTAAACCCGGAGGGTACCAAGTTATATATTGCCAACGAAGACGATAACCTGGTCACCGTGGTCAACGTTGACGATCGCACCAAAGAAGTAGAGATTCCAGTAGGAATAGAGCCAGAAGGAATTGGCGTAAGCCCAGATGGAAAATGGCTGGTCAATACGTCAGAAACGACTAACATGGCGCATTTTATAAACACCGATACACTAAAGATTGAAGCCAATGTATTGGTCGATACGCGGCCACGGGTTGCGCAATTTACTGGCGATGGTTCTGAAGTTTGGGTCTCGTCGGAAATCGGTGGAACCGTTAGTATCATTGATACCGAAAGCAAAGAAATAAAGCACAAGCTCAGTTTTGAGGTGCGAGGTTTAGCGCCGGAGGCAATTCAACCGGTTGGTGTAAAGCTTTCTACCGATGGATCAAACAGGGCCTATATTGCACTCGGTCCCGCAGCGCGAGTCGCTGTAGTGAACATGCAAACCTATGAAATAGAAAAGTACTTATTAGTAGGTCAAAGGGTTTGGAATCTAGAATTCTCACCTGATCAGGACCGTTTATTTACCACTAATGGTGTTTCGGGTGATGTATCAGTGATAGATTTGAAAAAATTGCGAGTAATAAAATCGATCAAGGTAGGGCGGTTTCCCTGGGGTCTCGCGGTTAGCCCAGACAAGCGAGGGTAATTGTCATTGATAGCGTTACAATGTTGTTGAACCACTTAAAGTTGCGACCGGCTTGAGCTTCGAGACTACATCAAGCTTGAGCGCACGAAACATCAATTTTAGTTTCGGCGCTAAAACAGTCCTCGACAACGTACAAATAGAGGTGCCGAACGGAAAGTTCGTTGCTTTACTGGGCCAAAACGGTGCTGGTAAAACCACGCTGTTTTCTATTATCACAGGGTTATACGCGGCCCATGGCGGTGAGATCAGTATTGGTGGTTATGACCTACGTAAAGATATTCAAGCGGCTCTTGGGTCAATTGGTGTCGTTTTTCAACGCCCAACCTTAGATAGAGATCTAACGGTAAAGCAAAACCTGCGCTACTTTTGCAATCTGCACGGCATTTCACGTTCTGATGCGTACAAACGCATTGAAACTGCGTTAGAAAGCTACGGATTAGCTGAGCTTCACAAACGTAAAGTTACACAGCTAAGCGGCGGGCAACAAAGACGCGTAGAACTGGCGCGCGCAACGTTACATAACCCAAGGTTTCTTCTCCTAGATGAACCAACAGTAGGGCTTGATCACTCTAATCGATTAGAGTTTGTCAGTAACGTTAAAGCATTATGCAAGACGCTAAATGTGGGTGTACTGTGGGCTACTCATTTGATGGATGAAGTCGAAGACGCAGACTATGTTTATATTTTACATCACGGCAAAATACTGTTTGAAGGGAAATCCGATGATCTGCTAGAGACACATGGCAAAAACAGTATTGCTGAACTTTATAGTCACTTGACCGGTAAAACTACAGACGTGCAACACCCATCATGAAATTAAAGCACGCTGCCAGTTGTTTTAGGGGAATACTGGCGCGTGAGAGCCTGCGTTTTTTAAATCAACGTGCGCGATTCTTTGCAGCACTAGTAAGACCCCTTGTATGGTTGTTTATTTTTGCAGCCGGTTTTCGTTCTGTACTCGGGGTATCGATCATACCGCCGTATCAAACGTATGTGCTCTATGAGGAATACATAACACCGGGGCTACTGGGCATGATCATGTTGTTCAATGGCATGCAAAGTTCGCTGTCTATGGTGTATGACCGCGAGATGGGAAGTATGCGATTACTGTTGGTATCACCTTTGCCGCGTTGGTTCTTATTGCTAAGCAAATTGTTATCAGGCGTTGGGGTAGCGTTATTGCAAGTGTATGTGTTTTTACTGATTGCCTGGTTTTGGGAGGTTAGGCCTCCGGTGGCGGGTTACTTTTTTGTGATACCTGCATTGATCATCTCTGGTCTAATGCTTGGGGCTCTGGGGCTAATGTTATCTTCATTTGTCACCCAGCTTGAGAATTTTGCAGGTGTTATGAATTTTGTAATCTTTCCAATGTTTTTTGCGTCATCGGCACTTTATCCGTTATGGCGTGTGCGTGATTCAAGTGAAGCGCTATATTGGATTGCAAATCTTAATCCGTTTACGCATGCAGTAGAATTTGTACGCTTTGCATTATATTCAGAATTCAATTGGCAGGCAGGGCTGATTACACTTTTGTGTACCTTGTTCTTTTTAGCAGTCGCCATTTGGGGGTACGATCCACTAAGGGGGTTCTTACCACGCAAAGGTGGTCCGGCCGCATCAAATTAACAGGAGTCCTTATGAACGATAAGACTAAATTTGTGTTTAATTTGTTCTGTTTAAAAACTACCGTCATTGTGTCTGTGCTAGCAAGCTTTTGGGTTGCATCATCCACACTGAACATTGTTACAGCAAACACTGAAATAGATATTGAGTGGCCTTGCATACAAGCTTATGTGCCTGAAGTTTCAGTGGCTGTGGTGTGGCCTGAACCCATAGAAGATGAAATGGTGGGTAGTTGGCTTAAAGACAAAGAACTCAAAAAAATAGTCAATGAGTTTGGTGACCTTGAACAACTCAATGATGCCGCCCGTGATCGAATCGCGACATTTGCAGAATCAGTTCCTGAAGAAAAAAGAATCGAAGTGTACAGCCAAGTAGCTGACGGCGTTGTGTATCGATTTAATCAGCGGCGTGTTGATTACTTTAAAGGCATTCGCAAATTTACTCGTCAGCAAATAGCTATCTCACAACAAGTTCAAGATCACCTCAATGAGTTGGTTGTTCTAGAGGGTAAAACCGATGAAGATTCGCAGAAGAGAGTTGCGGATATAAGAGAGACCACTGCGTGGCAGCAGAGAATATTTGATCGACGCGAGGGGGCAATTCGCCTGCTATGTGAGGCCCCGGTAGAACTTGAGACTGTCATGGGCGATATCTTAAGAGACCTTGCGCAGTATCTTCCGTAGCAGATAACACCGTTTGCACTATGAGTATTATTGATTAAGGTGCCTATGAATAAGAAGGATACAGAATCGAGCGACGCATCCGGTGATGGCCGAAAGGCTGAATTGACTGATCCATCGCTTACTGCACGGCGTTATTACCTGGCCAAGATCGCAGCCGCTGGTGGGTCTCTGTTTTTTCCCAACGCAGGTAACGCTCAACAAACGGATCAATCAAATCCTGACAACAAGCCACTTGATTTCGGATTTATCAAGCAACCGTTGGGAGAGATGATCCCGCTGGGTTTACATCGATTACATTCATTGTGTTTGGGTGATGCCGATGTCACTGTTCTATTTGAGCCAGGTTTGGGTGGCTCTTCACTTGAATGGCTCCCGATTGCCGAAGAAATTACCAATAGAGCACGTGCGTGTATATATGATCGAGCAGGTTACGCCTGGAGCGACCCTGGCAACAGCACACGCCATGTAACGCGGTTAGCGAGTGAAGCCAGGCAACTGCTAAGTAAGTTAGATATAGACAATAAAGTTATTTTGGTTGGCCATTCCTACGGTGGGTTAATCATGCGTCAACTAGCGTCTACCATGCCAGATAAAGTGCTTGGTTTAATACTGGTAGATGCATCACATGAAGAACAATTTACCCGACTGGCTGGCGAGAGCAGTAAATCTATGTTGCCTACATCTAATAATTTTGTCGTTTCAGCGCCAGAACTGCCAGCGGGTTTGCGCGACGATATAAAAAAGAAAGTACAAGCATTTTCTCGTATGCGTAAAACCTATACAGCGCTACATGCAGAGATAAGTTCGTTTCGTGATTCGTGTACTTACATAAAGCAAACCCGCGGTAAGTTTGATTTTCCGGTAGTGGTTATTAGTCGCGGATTAGATCCTTATATTGATACCAGTGAGGCGAACAACAAAGATAAAATATGGCATGAACTGCAAACAGATCTATTGACTTTGAGTGATAACTCTCAGCAAATTATAGCGAGTGAAAGTGGACATCATATTCATATTGATCAGCCGGAATTGATAATAGAATCTATTGATCAACTATTGTTATTGCATAGTAAATAAAATGACGTGGTCTAAAAAAAATAATAGCAATTTTCGCACTGAAACGGTTGCAGGTGGTGGGCTTTTATCACGCAGGAATTTCATAACAAATGCTGCAACCGGCAGTGCTGTTTTTTTGCCTATGAGCTATGCAGCTGCAGAATCGTTTGAAGGAGTACCGGAAACCTGGCTTACCAAAGGCGGTGAGTTCAGCAACTATGGTATGCCCCCCGATTCAGGTCAGCACCCGATCCGTTGGATCTCAAATCATCCGGCAGTACCGGGTGAGGGGGTAACGTGGACTCCGCATCATCAACTTCAAGGCAGTATTACTCCAAACGGTTTGCACTTTGAACGGCACCATAATGGTGTGCCGCATATAGAGGCAGCTACCTGGGAGCTCGCACTACACGGCAAGTTAGCAAAACCGACCGCGTTATCTTTAAACGATCTGCATCGGTTACCTATGCACTCTGAAACATTATTTATAGAGTGCGGTGGGAACAGTAACGCTATGTGGCGTGATCAGCCAATACAAACTGCGGCTGGATATATTCATGGTTTGTTATCTTGTGCTGAATGGACAGGCGTTAAACTATCTCACGTACTGGAACTAGCAGGCATTGATCCTGATGCTACCTGGGTTATCGCTGATGGGCTTGATAGTTCTGGTGTTACGGTAAGTATTCCGCTGGAAAAAGCACTAGATGACGTACTAATAGGGCTGTATCAAAACGGTGAGCCCGTTAGACCTTCTCAGGGGTATCCAGCAAGGTTGGTGGTACCTGGTTGGGAAGGTATTACCCATGTTAAGTGGCTGCGGAGTATAATGCTGACGGACAAGCCGTTGATGTCAAAGTTTGACAGTGTCAGCTATACCGACCTTATGCTAGACGGAAAATTCAATCGCTTTAGCTTTGTAATGGAAGTTAAATCGTTTATTACTCAGCCTTCACCAGGGTATGAGTTACAACAAAAAGGCTTATATGAAATACGCGGTTTGGCGTGGTCTGGTGCTGCGCCTATTACGCGCGTACAAGTAAGTGCAGATGGTGGTTCGAGTTGGACTGATGCAGAGTTACAAAGCCCAGTGCTAGCGAATTCCTTGACGCGTTTTCGAGTGCCATGGAATTGGACTGGATCACCTGCAACACTGCTGAGTCGTGCTACTGACAGTCTAGGGAATATTCAGCCTTTGCGGTCAGAGATTATTAACAACAAGGGTGGTAATTCATACTATCACTACAACGGTACCACCGTTTGGTCAGTAGATGAGCAGGGTGGTGTTCGTCATGTCTATATTTAAATCAAAAGATAGTGTAGCGGTAACTGTTGTACCGAACGTTTTATCGTTAGTTTTATTGTGTTTTTCATTGAGTGTTTTTATTCCAGTTGCAATTGCCACTGAGCTCAGCGCATCCGAAAAAAATCAAGGCCTGGGGAGATCTCTTAGCAGCGCCGAGATAGACGCCTTGGACACCCATATTTTTCTCGATGGAACTAATTTGCCAGCAGGCCAGGGTAGTGTTGCAGCTGGCCGCGAACTCTACAGCCAACATTGCAGTGCTTGTCATGGGCACGCGGGAGAAGGTGGGAGTGCATTAGAGTTGGTTGGAGACCGTGCATTATTGACCACGCCGTACCCAGACAAAGGGATTGGTGTTTATTGGCCTTATGCGCCAACTTTATTTCAGTATATCAAGCGTGCTATGCCGCCTGAGCACCCGGGCTTATTTGACAATAACGAACTTTATTCTTTGGTTGGATTTGTTTTGTATTTAAGTGATCTGTTACCAGAAGCTGGTGTCGTTAATCGCACCACTCTGGCAAATGTAGAGCTTCCTAATAAAGACGGCTTTGTTGATCAACTCCCTATTCCCAAATAACACAAAAGGGTAAACTGAAAGGATAGGCAGATCCTACTAATGCATTGTAGAATAGGTCTACAGAAATTTTATTTTCGATTCAGACTCCGGTTTGTGCTTGAAGTTTTTAAGTATTGATTCAGGTAATGAATGCTAGGTTTAGTTCAGTAAAATTTATCGTATATTTTGGAAATAAATTCAATAATCGATAACCATCCATATGTAACAGTGTTTAAAACAGCGAGGACACATGAGCATTACACTTTCAAAAAGTCGAGCGATAGCCATAGTTATTTTTGCGCTTATTGCAACGACAGGTAAAGCAGCCTTCGCTGCAGATCACACTATTACAGCGTTGGCTGTTAAGTTTAATCCTATGTTTACGTATATCGAGCCGGGCGATACAGTTAACTGGGAAAGTATGGACGGTCACAACATAGAAACAATAGATACTATGGTGCCTGAAGGCTTTGAGAAAATTAATTCTGAGCTCGGCGCTAGTGTGAGTGTCACTTTTGATAAAGAAGGTATTATTGTCTATAAATGCACGCCGCATTGGGGGGCTCGCATGGGTGGACTAATCATTGTTGGTAAGCCAGCAGATGCAGGTGCCATCCTTGATGCTTATTTTGCCAGTATCGAATCAGATCGTTCGAATCTACCTGCTAAAGGCCTTATAAAGAAGGCGCGCAAAGATATGGAGTCTAAAGGGCTGCTTTAGGTTATAAAAACACCTTTAATACCAAAGAAACGGGTGGCTTGGCCGCCCGTTTTTCGTTGTAAATCAAGAAGATTTCGGCGTCTCTAGCAATTAGCGAAAATCGCTAGGTGAAATTCAACAATACACGATACCGGCAGAAAGATTTACGTGTCACTCTCCTTGTCGAGACTCAGGAATCTTAGTCTTTAAGTATTTTAATATTAAAATTCACTCGGAGAGAAATTATGAAATGGGAAACACCAAAAGCTGTTGATGTTCGCTACGGTTTCGAAATCACTATGTATTTCGCACACCGCTAAGGCGTACCGGCCATCCGGTGATTTACCGGGTGGCACTTCCTTATCTACTGTTAAATACTTGCAGTTTAAATGTCATCATTGAATAGTCAGTACGTGACATGTCGATAGTAGGCTTGGGTAAGCAAAACCATAACGCAAGTAACAGCATTGAAAATTGAAATACTAGGCTCTGCTGCAGGAGGTGGTTTCCCTCAGTGGAACTGTAACTGCAATATGTGTAAAGGGGTGCGCACCGGTAGTATTAATGCACGCGCAAGAACGCAATCATCAATTGCTGTTTCAAGCACCGGCAACGCTGAAGAAGGTTGGCTTTTGTTCAATGCATCGCCTGATATTTTAACTCAGCTTAAAGCTTCACAGAGCTTACAACCTGCGCGCCAAGTGCGTGATACAGGTATTAAAAGTATTTTCTTGCTTGACTCTCAGATAGACCATACAACGGGTTTATTGATGCTGCGTGAGAGTGATACGCCTTTGAAAATATGGTGTACAGAACAAGTTCGTGAAGACTTAACCACCGGTAACCCGTTGTTCAATGTTTTATCGCATTACTGCGACATTGAGTGGAACAAAATAACACCAGGCGAATCTTACAATGATATACCTGGTGCTCAGGGGATTCGCGTTGACGTACTGCCGCTCACCAGTAACGCACCGCCTTATTCACCGCGTCGGGATAAACCGTTGCCTGGGGACACCGTGGGTATTTTAATGACTGACGAAAGTGGCGGTAAAAAAGTATTCTACGCACCAGGGCTTGGTGAAATTGAAGTGCCGGTTTGGGTGGCAATGCAGGCGGCGGACCTAATACTGGTTGATGGTACCATGTGGACTGACGATGAAATGCAGCAAGCTGGAATCTCTAAAAAGAGCGCGCGTTCAATGGGGCATCTACCGCAGAGTGGTGAGGGCGGCATGATCGAATATTTAGATAAGCTTTCATCTGATACAAGAAAAGTTCTGATTCATATAAACAATACCAACCCGATACTTGATGAAAACAGCGAGCAGCACGCGACATTAAAAAACAAAGGTATTGAAGTATCTTACGACGGAATGACGCTAGAAATATAAGCAGCGAAGAAATAAGAGAGGAATAACATGGCTGATCTGCATACTACCCCCTGGACCACGTCAGAATTTGAAGAGCGCTTACGTGCCAAAGGTAAGGCGTATCATATAAACCACCCGTACAACGTAATGCTAAGTGCGGGTAAGGCCAATAAAGACCAAATTAGAGGCTGGGTTGCCAACCGCTACTACTACCAGCAAGCTATTCCGTTGAAAGACGGGGCGGTTTTGTCTGCCTGTGATGATCGAGAAGTTCGCAAAGAATGGTTGCAGCGTATTCGTGATCATGATGGCTACGACGATGATCCCGGTGGTATTGAAGCGTGGATCAAGCTAGGTCAGGCGGTAGGCTTATCACGTGAAGAAATCACAGACATGCGCCACGTGTTGCCAGGCGTTCGATACGCCGTAGATGCCTACGTTAATTTTGCTAGAACACGCCCGTGGCAAGAATCTGTCTGTGCCTCATTAACAGAACTTTTTGCGCCCGCTATACACAAGCAGCGTTTGGCCACTTGGCCTGAGCACTACCAATGGATTGATCCTACTGGTCTGCAGTACTTTCGAAACCGAGTACAACAAGCGAGACGCGATGTAGAGCATGGCCTGTCGATCACACTTGACTATTTTGACACGGTTGAGTTGCAACACCGAGCGCTCGACATACTGCAATTTAAGTTAGAGGTGCTGTGGCAAATCAGTGATGCAATGTCAGTGCGCTATGGACTGCCCGACTGGAAACCATTGCCAAAGCTTGAAGATGCTGCATTTGAGCCGCCTACTGCAGCCACGGCGGCACAAGCTACACAAGCTGTGCGTGAGCCCGTAACGGCATGACCATAGAAACAACTAACATTGTAAAAGTCGCATCTGGTCTGCGGCTTCAATTTGAAGAAGCGCAAGATAGCTGGGTGCTACTTTACCCAGAAGGTATGGTAAAACTTAATCAAAGTGCTGCGGAAATTTTGCAACGCTGTGATGGCAAGCGTGATTTAGCTGATGTAATAGCGCTGCTTGAGAAAGACTTCGAGCAAACTGGGCTACAAGAAGATGTCATGTCTTTTATAGAAATAGCCCGCGAGCAAAAGTGGATAAAATTTCTCTAATGGATAACGCAAGCAATAGTGTAATTGATACAGACAAGCCGGGCCCGCCACTTTGGTTGTTGGCCGAACTCACTTACCGATGTCCGCTTCACTGTGCTTTTTGCTTTAACCCAATAGGGTTTGACAGTGTTAAGAAAGAACTCGATACAGCGGACTGGATCAGAACGCTACGTCAGGCACGCGAGTTGGGTAGTGTTCAAGTGGGGTTTTCTGGAGGTGAGCCTATGCTGCGACCAGATCTAGAAGAAATAGTGGCTGAAGCCAGAACCCTTGGATTTTATACCAACCTGCTGACATCAGGCGTTGGCTTAAAGCCAAAGCGGGCGAAGGCACTGAAAGAGGCAGGTCTTGATCACGTGCAGTTATCATTTCAAGACTCAACAAAAGAGCTCAATGACTTTTTATCAAACACCAAAACGTTTGAATTAAAAAGAGAAGTCGCTGCAATGATCAAAGACAATGATTGGCCAATGGTTTTAAATTGCGTTATTCATCGGTTGAACATTGACTACATAGATAAAATTATTGATCTAGCGCTAGAATTAGGTGCTGAAACCATAGAGCTTGCCAATACGCAGTTTTACTCCTGGGCAAAGCTTAATCGCGATAGTCTGTTGCCATCACTTGAACAGATTAAAAAGGCTGAAGAGGTAACAGAACGTTATCGAGATAAATACAGCGATAGAATACGGATTATTTCTGTAATTCCGGATTACTACGAAAAACGCCCAAAAAAATGCATGAATGGTTGGGGCAATGTATTTCTAACTGTCACCCCTGATGGTATAGCGGTTCCCTGCCATACTGCGAAAATGCTTCCGGGTCTTGAGTTTCCGAATGTGAAAGATCACAGTATCAGTGAGATCTGGTATAAATCTGAAGGCTTTAATCGTTATCGTGGCAAAGGCTGGATGAAAGAGCCATGCCGTTCTTGCCCCGAGCAAGATGATGATCTAGGGGGTTGTCGCTGTCAGGCCTACATGTTAACGGGTGATCCTGCAGGGGCTGATCCTGTTTGTGATAAATCGCCACACCGATCAGTGATCGACGATGCAGTCGCCATTGCCCAAACTGGTGGTACCGCGGAAGCACATCCTTTGGTGTTCCGGGATCCAAAGGCATCGCAACGCTTGAGTGCTGGCAAAGACGGTGCTGATATACTGCTACCTCGTTAACAACGTACAATAGTCATGTGAGCTACAGTTTAATAAAAGCTGTGGCTCATGTTTGATATTGCTGGCCATAGTTTGGCTAATACGTCGCCCCGTCAAAAGAATCCTTTTCGGTATGAAGCTCAAAACCCAGATTGTTTTGGTTTTAATTTTGATCATTGCCTTGATCGCTGCGGGTTTAGCGTTCCAGCAGGTTAGGGCTATCCGCACCAGTATCGCTGAAGAAATGGAAACCGCGGGTGACATTGGTGCTCAGGTGTTATCTCGAGTCAATGAGATCTATCAGGTTCAGGGCGTCCGCCCAATGCAGCGTTTTCTCACGCGTTTGGGGCGCCTGCGTGCGCATGATATTTTACTAGTAGATGAATTTGGAGCAGCGTTGTATCGAACTCCAGCTACCGATTATTTGTCTGATGTCAGTGTGCCAGTTTGGTTTGAACGTGCAGTGTCACCCGACGAGACCGAACGTGAATTTGATCTAGCGAACGCCAAGTTAATTGTACGTACCGATGGCAGCAGAGCAACGATTGAAGGCTGGCAGCAATTCAAAAACCTATTGTTGATTATCGCTATCGGGTCATTGGCATTGAGCTTCTTCGCATGGTGGTTGGTTGATCGTGCTATGCGACCATTTACGAAAGTGAATAATGCATTACGCTCAGTAGGCAAGGGCGACTTCACAGTGCGCTTGCCTGAATTGCACGGTAGTGAAGCCAATGAACTAGGCCAGAGCTTTAATCAAATGACTTATAACGTTGAAGCCAGTATGGCAGCCTATGAAGCAGAGGCGATTGCCAAAGCACAGCTTAAGAAAAACCGTGAGCTCACAAGAGTAATGCAACGCCGCACCGAACACGAACATCGAACCCTAGCGCAAGAATTACACGATGAACTTGGCCAGCATGTAACGGCAATCAAAAGCATGGGGGTCTCTATTGCAAGACGCACTGAAAATAGTGAAAAGTCAGTCGCAGATACGGCCAGTCAGATTGTCGCCTCTGCTGATAGTATTCACGCGACAATCCGCCATATGCTGTTGCATTTACGCCCTGCATCGCTTGATCAATTCGGTCTGGCAGATGCAATCACTGATTTAGTCAGCGATTGGCGTACCAAGCACCCAAACAGAATATTCAACCTTCAGTGTGCAGCACCACCCGATAGACTGGATTCTGATTTATCCACCGCCACTTACCGAATTGCTCAAGAGGCCATTACTAATGCGGTGCGACACTCTGGAGCTGATACTATAGATGTGCGGCTCAATTTTACGTCAGAAGCGTTGCAGCTGGAGATCGAAGACAACGGCTCCGGGATCAATCATCAGATTGATTTAGGGTTCGGTGTGACTGGTATGCACGAGCGAGCGACAAGCGTGTCTGGTCAGTTGACTATAGACACGGGGCATGCGGGTGGGTGTAGGGTGTCGTTTCAAGCACCGTTGCATCTGTAAGCAGGTGTTGCTACAAAGGTTAAATCAAGATACAAGTGAGCACTCATAAAGTGAGCAACATAAAATGATACGCGTACTCATTGCTGATGATCATGCCGTTGTTCGCACCGGGTTCAGGCTTTTATTGGAAGCAGCCGAAGACATAGAAGTGATCGCAGAGGCCGAATCAGGTGAAGAGGCAATCACGCAATATTTTGAAAGCCTGCCTGATGTTGTCATGATAGATATTTCTATGCCTGGTATCGGTGGTATTGAAGCTATAAAAAAAATTAGAGCGCGCGATAAAAATGCCAAAGTGCTTGTGCTTTCAGTGCACGAAGATATCAGCCATCCAAAGCGCGTACTGCAGACTGGAGCGTTGGGTTACTTAAGTAAACGTCAAGCCCCTGAAGTCCTGATTGAAGCTATCCGAAAAATAAGCAATGGTCAAAAGCTCATTGACCCGGAGCTCGCGCAACGCATGGCAGTTGCAGATGTCAGTGGTGAAGCATCGCCGATTGAGACGTTATCTGAGCGTGAATTTGAAGTGTTTGAAAAACTAGCGTTGGGTAAGGGTGTAAATGATATTGCCGTGCAACTTAGTTTGTCGCCATCAACTGTTGGCACCTATCTTTATAATATAAAGCAAAAGTTGGGAATTTCTAATCAGGCAGAAATAACCTTGATGGCGGTTAGGCTTGGTATTATTGATCCTTAGTGCAGCTTGAAACAGAGTATTGCTAAAACCTCTTTCACCTTAGCAAGCGCGACAGCAGGTTTATTTCAGCGTGTACAGCAGTGCTCATCCGCTTTAATTGTATTGGTTTTCTCAATAGTTGCCTTCGTAGTGACCATTGATGCTGGTGATATATCGGCTGTTGTTGCCGTTACTCGGCATCACTAAGAGCTGCTGCTTGATTGAGTTCCGGATGCATTACCCGGCAATCACTGACAACCTTTAAAACATTGCCAGATGATTCAATTTCACTGATGCGTTTTACAGCGAATTTTTCGCATGTTGCCACATCAGGGTAGGGTCCGTATTCATATGCCATAGCACCGACGAACGTTTGCGCGATTAATATTAGTGTTGCCATTGTGCACCTCGGTTTTAACACCAAGATGCAATTCATGGGCCGGAGTGAAACGGCTGTCTTAACTGCTGCCAGTGTGTGTAGTATTGGTTTTTCTATATCTTTTTTCAGTCTATATGCGGCATATTTATAGTCTTAATTGTTTGCTATAACCGCATGCTTTACTGTTATAGTTTCAACAGGGATTTATCAACGCATAACTAAAAAGCCTTGTTTTTCAGGCCATCCGGGGGGGAACAGATTGACTACAGATCACTATCTTGCCGACTGGCGCGAAGATGCTCTTGCAACAGAAATAGCTATTAGTAATGTCGTTATTGGACAAAAACCGCTAATAAGATTAATCAATGTGGCTTTATTCGCCAGAGGGCATGTATTGCTTGAAGGCGATGTCGGGGTTGGAAAGACGACGGTGCTTCGCGCTTTTGCGCGTGCTGCAGGCGGTGAGTTTGAACGCACCGAGGGCACCATTGATTTAATGCCCAATGACCTGATCTATCACACTTATGTAAATTCTGAAGGTCAGCCTCGAATAGATCCTGGCCCTTTACTACGCCACGGGCCACAGCTGACTACTTTTTTCTTTAACGAAATTAATCGCGCAAGACCACAAGTCCAATCGTTGCTGTTGCGCGCGATGGCAGAACGCACGGTCTCTGCATTTAATAAAGAATTCCAATTCCCGCACATGACAGTGTTTGCTGATCGCAATAAGGTTGAAAAAGAAGAAACCTTTGAACTGGCTTCTGCGGCACGTGATCGATTTATGTTTGAGCTCAATATGCAAACGCCTATTGATAGCCAAATCCGTCGCTCACTTATAATAGAGACGGCCTATCACAACGCTGATTCACTGATAGAACAAGTGCGGTACGGTCTTTGTCCCGGAGATCAGCTTAATGAGGTAAGTAATACTATTCAGCAGACGGTGAAAACTAGCCCTGTAATAGAGAAATACTTACTGGCGTTATGGCGTGCCACCGAATCACCGACCAAGTTTGGTGTATCGGTTGAAGGCGTCGATATGGATCGTTTAATTTTGGCAGGCGTAAGCCCACGGGGCATGAGTGCCATGGTGCGAGCAGCGCGTGTGGTTGCATGGTTGAATGAGCGTGACTATGTAGTTCCTGAAGACATACACGCCGTATTACCTGCAGCGCTTGGTCACCGAATATTTTTCCAGCCCATATACGAGTTGCGTAGATCAGAGATTGCGCCTGAATTAATACACTCGATCATGAATAGAGTCGCCTCTCCATGATAAACACCGCCACCGCGGAGTTTGTTTATCGATTACCCGGCAACTCACCCAGTACGCGACCAGGGGCACATAGTAGTAGCAGCCGTGGCGCTGGTATGAACTTCGTGTCTCATGCCAAACTCACTGATCAACCTGACCCGCGTCGTCTAGATTTACGGGCTAGTATCAGCAATATTCAAAAAGATTGGCTGGTACGTATCAACAAGCAACGTGCAGCAATCATGGTATCTTCAATTGTTGATGTCTCGCCATCAATGCGCTTTGGTAGTCAACAAAATAAACTACAAGTTGCCGCGGAATTTTTGCAGGCCTTAGGTTTTAGTGCCGGAGGCCTTGGTGACTCCGTCAGTTTGGTGCCGTTTGATTCGGTTAAACGCGAAGACCTCACAATGCCTACGCGATTTGGCCGCGGCATTGGTCAAACCATGTCAGAAATGATTCTTTCTTCAAAGCCCACAAGTGATGCCGGTGCTAGCGTTGATGCATTAGCGCGCTGTGTTGAATCTATAGCGGGTAAAACATCACTGACATTCATTGTTAGTGACTTTCACTGGCCGCTCGAAAAACTTGATCGAATACTCGAACCACTATCAGGCTCACTTGTTGTGCCGCTAGTGATTTGGGATCGTGCTGAAATCACACCACCGGAAGGCAACCGATTATTGTCTGTGAGACAAATGGCCGGCAAGGGATCTCGTCACTTATGGCTAACACCTTCAGTGCGCCGTCAATGGATTGATAATGTCAGTGATCGTCAGCAAGAAATTGCAGATGTTTTTTCCTCAAAAGATGTAAAACCATTTTGGATTACTAACGGATTCGATGCAGAATTACTCTCACGATACTTTATGGAAACACGCGTCTGATGGGTCGGCTTGTTTGTCTAATGCTGGCGCTGTTAATTGCGCCAATAGCTCATGCTGATATTCAGGTAGAAAACCCTAATCGTACGCATGGTTATTTTATTGGTGACATACTGCTACAGCGCGTGAACCTTGATTCACTGACTGAAACCATAGCGGCGCCAAGCCTTGAATCAGATTTACGGGTGGGTGCGTTCCTATATCGAATCTCTCACGAAGAAGTAACAATAAATAAGCAACAATGGCTGGAGCTACGCTATCAAATTATAAATGCGCCGCAGCAAACTGAAACTATTGAGCTGCCGTCAGTGTTGTTTGTTACAGAAGCAGGGGGCGAACAGCAATTGCCAGCATGGCAGTTTACTGTGGCACCACTTACTTCAACTGAAAGTGGGAGCGAATCGTCACCGATAGCTGATCGTCGTGCGCTAGATGTCATTGATACACCCAGTAGCGATAAATTTAAGTGGGGCGTTGCGGCCCTATTAACTACATTAGCCCTTTGGTTACTATGGTGGTTAGTTAGGCATTTTACAGATTCACACACACTGCCGTTTGCAAAAGCACAACGTATTATCAGAAAGTTGCCAACGGCTGAACGCGATACCGACCCTGCCGCATGGGTAGCATTGCACCATGCTTTTAACGGTGTTGCCGGTAAAACAATTACCGACAGCACACAAGCCGATCTATTCAACGCAGCCCCTTGGCTTAGTGAGCACAAAAGCGAAATAGAAAACTTTTACGCGGCCTCAACTGCGCGCTTTTACCAGCAGAATGAGTCGCAAAGTGTCGCGGTAGCCGCGCTTTGTTCAACCTTACAACGTGCCGAGAAGCGCCAAGCAAAGCAAACCAAAAAAACTTCGGTTAAATTGGCTAGTTAGCATGGCCGCACTTGAATTCTTCCAGCCATGGTTATTGTTATTGCTGCCGCTGGCACTGTTACCGTTGATTCCAAACCGACGTGATGGATTGCCTTTTCCGTGGATAAACTGGCTACCCGTTGATGTCACTGGGCAACGCTTACATAGACTGTGGCAAGGTTTAGCTGCACTAACTATCGCTTTGTTGGTGGTGGCTCTAGCGGGGCCAAAGAGTTCTGAAAGTGTTATCGAACGGATAGGCCGTGGTGCAGAAATATCAATACTACTTGATCGTAGCGCCAGTATGGATGGCGAAATAAGGCGCCCAATTCTGCGAGATTATCAGCTTAATGCAGAGCAAGAAACAAAGAACGGTCTTGCCCGCGATGCACTCAGTTGGTTACTAGAGCAACGCCCTGAAAACCGCTATGCCTTAACACTGTTCAATGTGGTGCCGATGCGTATTGCGGAATTTACCGACGATACCGAATTTCTAAACGCAGCACTTGATGCCACAAGTATTGGCCGAGGCCCAAAAGAAACTAACATGGGAATTGCACTGCTTGCAGCCATTGATGCTTTTAATCAACGCCCCTATACAGGCAGCCGAGCCTTGCTATTGGTGTCAGATGGTGGAGCAAAGCTTGATGAAGCGACCCGCAAAAAAATACAAGAAGGCTTGGTAAAAAACCAAATTAGCTTGTACTTTATTTATGTGCAAAGTGGTATTAATGCGCCCGATTTTGAATTGGTAGGAACTGATGCAACATCTTTAGCAGAAGAAATAGAGTTACATATATTCTTTAAAAATCTTGGTACTCAGTATCAAGTGTTTCAAGCGGATGACGTGGCGTCAATGGGGGAGGCGGTATCTACTATTGACTCTCTCGAGAATCTACCGCTTACCTACTATGAAAAAATACCAGGCATGGATTACAGCCGCCTATTGTTTATAGGCGCTTTACTCAGTTGCTTGGTATTGGCGTTAATTGCAGTCACGCGACTGGAGGCACTCTAGTGAAGCGCACCACCATACATCTGTTTTTTTCAGTTATAGCGGCCTGCCTAATGTTGTTCACACTATGGCATGGCTTCAAAATTAATCAAAATCAGCGGCTGGTCAGTGCCATTGCTGAAGTGCCGGATACACTAGATGAGTATGATCCCGCCGCAGGGGGCAAAACTCACCCAGGGGTAGCGCTTAAAACCGCCAACGCTTTATCGGCAGGTGGTGAGTTTGAAGCTGCTGAAACTCTTTACGTGCAAGTTGCCGATCAAGAGCAGAACAGCGTGTTAGGGCAAGCATCACGATTTAATTTAGCCAATCACTATTTAAGACAAGGTTCACGTAAAGACTTACCAGGTGCACAAAAACGCCCGCTGATAGAAATTGCCAAGCAACGCTATCGCGATCTGTTGATGATAAACCCTAATGATTGGGATGCCCGTATTAATCTGGAGCACGCCCTTCGGTTAGCGCCAGAGTTGCCAAAAAAAGAGCATGACAAAGGCCCGCCAATTAAAAGCGTTAATGTGATCGTGCCTGACTTCACTTTAAAAGATCTGCCTTAAAGTATGGCAAACTCAATTGCAGTGATAATCTAAATCTATGGCTATGCTAAACAAAAACATTCTAATTTTGTTGGCACTTGTGGCGTTGCTTGTCTGTGTATTCATGAAGCCTATCGTGATGACGCGGCCGGCTTATAACTTTCAAATTACCTTTGATATTTCTCAAAGTATGAGAGTGCGAGATCATCTAATTGATGGTCAAAGTGTTAGCCGCCTGGTGGCCGCAAAGAAGGCAGCTTTTGATCTATTGCAAAGCTTGCCATGTGGTTCTCGTATTGGTTGGGGTGTATTTACGGAACGGCGTGTGGTGTCTTTAACTACTCCGGTTGAAGTATGTGATCACTATGCGGGTCTGCTTTCATCGCTTAACTATATAGATGATGGAATGCGTTGGGCCAACGCTAGTGGTGTTGGTAAAGGCTTGCATCAAAGTATTCGAGGTGCTGATGGTCTAGGTGAATCAACCAGAATTATCTTTTTTACGGATGGCCAAGAAGCTCCACCACTACGTGCTGGTAGCAGAGGTATGCCCAAAACAGACAAATACCCTGTTGGGGGATTAATTGTTGGGGTCGGTGGTGTTAGTCCTGTGAGAATACCTAAAGCAATAGATGAAAATGGACTAGTGACTGCCTACTGGCAACCCAATGAAGTAGTACAAAGAAAAGATGCATCTTTTGGCCAAAGCCATGAAGAGTTATCTAAACGACAAGACGGGCATTTAAGCAAGCTAGGCCGATTGGCAGATTTAATTTATTTGCCATTGGAATCTACAGATCAATTAGTAGATGCCGCGTTGGTGAAGTCTTTGTCGCATGAAAATAAAATACCAGTAGATTTGCGTTGGATACCAGCATCTCTTGCACTGTTGTTTCTCTGTTTCCGGTTTCTACCTGGCATGGGTAGGGTTTAATAAGGTTGTGAGCAGTGCTTTAGTTTTCGTCAGTTGTTTGCCCAGTTAACAAAAAGGTTTAAGCAATGCCTAAGTTTAGAAAAACCTACGCGGCTGTAGTAACTTTGTTGTCGGTACTCTGGATAACTGTAGGTGCTGTGGCTTCCGATCAAAAAACCGAAGAAAGCGTTAACGAGTTTCGAGTCGATATTCCCGTAAGCGGCGATGAAACCCAATCACCTGAAGCCGCCATGAAGAACAAATTGCTGCTTGAGAAGCTGATCAAAATGGGCCGCGCAAGATCTCAAGGTTGTACTCGCTGCCATGGCAGGGTGGGAATGCAATCTCTTGCCAGGGCCAGCCACTGGAAAGGGTCCATTACAGAGTTTGTTGCCACCCAACTGACTGCCTTTAGAGATGGCAAGCGTAGTCACGAAGTGATGTCCAGTATTGCTCAGAATTTGAGTGATCAAGATATCGCGCTGATTGCGGCGTGGTATCAGTCTGTTAGCCCAAAGACTGATTAGGTTATTTCCGGGCCGCCAAATAGGTTGTTTGCGCCACGGGTGAATGCGTATTTCGCAAGCAGTGATTAATATGCCAGCGATTTGGTATACTCGCTAGAAATTACCCACTTGAACGAACTTGAAGGATTAAGCCGCTAGGCTTTTGATAATTAATGAATCCCAGTTATTTGGCGTTTGAACAACCTATCGCTGATCTTCAGGCGAAAATTGAAGAACTTAGCAGCGCCAGTGATGATGTTGATATTGATGTTGTTGAAGATATCGAAAAACTTCAAACCAAGTGCGACAAGCTCACTGAATCAATTTTCTCAAAGCTCGATCCCTGGCAGGTATCGCAGGTGGCCAGGCACCCGAACAGGCCGTTCACGTTAGACTACATTGAAGCGATTTTTACTGAATTCGAAGAGATGCACGGTGACCGGGCTTTTGCCGATGACCCTGCTATTGTCTGCGGTATTGGCCGACTAAGGGGGCAGGCAGTCGCCATTATTGGCCATCAGAAAGGCCGTGATACCAAAGGTAATTTATATCGAAACTTTGGGATGCCAAAGCCTGAA
>CALGKA010000058.1 GCA_937927895.1 uncultured Granulosicoccaceae bacterium
CCTGGTATATCAGCTGCAGCAACAGGCTTTGAGTAGTAGTAACCTTGCACTGTGTCGATTCCAAGCGCGCGTACCTGGCTGAGTTGATCACTTGTCTCTACACCTTCTGCTACGGTATGGAAATCAAGTAGTTTTGCCATATTAGCAATGCTTTCCAGCAGCTGCCGCTCTTTCCCTTTGCCTTGGTCAAGTTTATCTATAAATGATTTATCTATTTTTAATGTGTCGAGCGGTAAGTCTTGTATGTAGCTCAATGAAGAGTAGCCAGTGCCAAAATCATCTAGCGCAATTAGAACGCCCATGGCGTGTATTTTTTCAAGCTTTTCCACGACCATTTCAAGATCAGCCATGGCGACGCTCTCTGTGATTTCAATTTCAAAGTCCGTGGATTTTAAGTTTTCCCTTTGCAATGCTTTGGTCACTATTCCAACAAGATCTCCGTGCAAAAATTGATGAGTAGAAACATTGACTGACATGCGCAAATGAAGCCCGAAGTCCCGTTGCCATAATGCGGTTTGGCGTGCGGCTTCATTAATTACCCATTCACCAATTGCAGGCAGAAGGCCAGCATCTTCCGCTACGGGTATAAAGTGGAACGGTGAAACCATGCCGCGAGTCGGGTGGCGCCAACGTATTAGTGCTTCAACTCCGTCGACGACGCAAGTCTCCAGATCGAACTGTGGTTGGTAATGCAGTTCGAATTCGTTGCGGTTTAGAGCTTCGGATAAATCAGCTTCAAGTTGCTGTCTTTCCTGAAAGGCGATAGCGAATGCTTCTTTGTAGGCAGTAATACTTCCGGGGCCTACCTGCTTTGCTTCATACATTGCAAGATCTGCCGACTTTCGAAGGCCTTCGCAGTCGCTTGCATCATCAGGATAACAAGCGTAGCCAAGGTAGGTGTTTAGTTGTATTTGTTGATCGTCTATTTGGTAAGGGGCTGATAATTTCACAGCGAGATCATCAGCGATTTTCTTCGCGTTGTTTCTATCGGTATCGTAGAGAAGTACTGCGTATTCATCGCCAGCTAAGCGCGCAACCAACGGTTCCTGGCCAACGCTGTTGTGCAATCTTCTAGCGACGCTTTGCAGCAGCAAATCTCCAGTGCCTTGGCCAAAACTGTCATTTACTGCTTTGAATTTGTATAGATCTACTTTTAACAAGCTAACTTGTGAGTTTTTTCCACAGCTGTCAATCACTGTCTCAAGATGGGTTTTAAAGAAACGTCGGTTAGGAAGGTCAGTTAATTCATCATGTGTCGCCTGATGATGCATGCCTCTGGCTAGCCAGTAGGCAAATAGCACAAAAAGCCCGCAAATAAATACTAGTGCTGTATCGATAATAAGATTACGCACGGCACGTTCTTCCGCTACCAATGCTTGGCGCTTGGAGATAACATCCGCCCGCTCTAGTATTTTTTGCGTTAATTCGCCAAGAGCGGTGGCGGTTTCTTTCCATTCGTAGTTGCTGATAGGAGACGCTGTATTACTGGCAAGTGCTTCGGATATTTGAAGTACCGGGGATTGATAGTTAGTGGTATACCACTCAGACAAATCTAGGGCTAATTCATGAATCTGTGGGTCTATTTGAGAATATGAATCAATTTGTTTTATGATCTCGAGATTTTCCTCTATGGCCTTGTGCAAAGTGGTGGCTTGGGCATGGGCATCCCCACGGGCGGTATTGCCAGTGGTGATGTAGCCTTCATAGATACCGATTAAAAAATGATTAGATAGGCGGATATTCCAAGCCGCATTAGACACTTCAAGCGTGTTACGAATACCTCTGGATTGTTCCGCTGAGTCGTAGCTCAGGCCGTACCGCAGAACCTGCAGATCTTTGATAAGTTCTTGGTAGTAGTTCAGTACATTCAGTTGCAAATTCTGGTCACGGTCATTGGAAAGGTTCAGGAGGTCCAGTGCCAGCGCGGTACGTTGGCTGGGTAACTCGCTTGTTTTTGATTCAAATCCATTGATCAATAGCTTTAGGTGCGAGAGCTGGAATCGAAGTCGATCTGCGAATACGCGTTTATTAATAGTTGCTGTGGTTTGTGCGACGACGCTGAGGATAGCTTCATCGGTAGCTGCACTTGGATGCGTAAGCGGATCGGGACCAAAGAACAAGCCGTCAATCCCGGTGAGCCAATAAGAAGCTGAGTGTTCCTCTGCCAATATTATTGATGCTTCACGGAGTACTTCATCTGTTTCTATAAACTGTGTAAGGAATTGTGCATCGCGCCGCTGTGCATTAGCCGTCATTAAAAAACTGACGCTTAACCACATTAATAGTGTGACTAAAATAATGCTAAATAGCAGAACACCTTTGCGAATGTTTATTGAACGAGACATGAAAGAGCCATGGTGCGGTTAAAATCTATCCTTTGGTTTTACACTCCTGTAACAGACTACGGCCGAGCTCAGCGAATTTTGAGCACTTTATCAATTGTTTGCTGCATTCGTGTGCACAGAGAACGTACTTAGAGGAATGGGTAATCGAATCCAGATTCTTTTTAGAAATAGTGGTCACCATAGCCACCATTGTTTTAGAAATAGGGTGATGCCAGTCACATTCTTGTCTTTGGTTAAGTAAGCCCTCCTTAAAGCGCAGACAGCCAAAAAGAAGATGCCGTGCGCAGGCTTGCAAGTTTAGCGATACCACCGCTCTTGAATGAGTTACAGCCGTTATTGGCACCTGATTTTAGGGAAGACAGCAACTATACTTCAGTGCTATTTAAAACAATGATTGCACTGCTAACATCATTAGCTGCAATGGTAATAGCAGGATTCCCGCTATTTTATGTGCGTCGTCTTTTACAAACTACAACCAAATACCGTGAGCTTGATATCTAATCAGGTAGCTAAAAGAGCATCAACATTCGCAATTATTGCTTCAGACTCACTGATTTTTTCTATCCACACTTGAGGAATACCGCACTCTGTGCCCACCCCAAAACAAGCGCCCATAACAGCCCCGATCAAAATTGAACGACCACATGAGTCACCACCGGCATAAATATTTTGTCTTACCGCGTCAACATACGAACCTGACTTCAAAATGTTATGTACAGCACTTGGAAAACCTATTGTTAACTGACAAGCCATGCCCCACTCAGCAGTGACCGCTGGTGTGCTTTTGTCTAGAGATGCTTGTACCTTTTCAATGTAAGGGATTGCAATCCCGGACGGTTCTTGTTTAGCCGCATCAATCGCAAGCTCGGTGTTTCCGGTAGTAATGGCCGCTTCTATAATGTTGGCGCTTGCACGCCCAAATGCTACTGCGTCGTCGTTGTTATTGGTTACGCGAACAGCAGACTCTACCGCTGCTTGCAATCCTTCAAGCTGCGTGTACGCCGCTACTAATGAAGGTAGCTTTGATAACACTGGTAGCTGGGTATCGTCCGCGCCGTGGTAGCCTTGCACACTCTGCCACTGATCCAACATTTTCATTGCATGGGCTACAAGATAGTCTTCGTCGTCAGTTACACGAACAGCGCGTTCAACTTCTTGTCGTAAACCTTGACCACTAAATTGTTTGGCGCTGCCCAGTACTTTGGTTACCAGTTTTCTTTTCATTTCGTCGGTGCCATCAAATGGAAGATCAGTAGCACGGGCTACCGCTTCGTTCTCGGCAATGAAAATGTTATTCAGCGTGTCCCGCGTCGGGTGGTCAATGTAACCTGAAAAACTACCGCCATAGCCAAAACACTCAACAAATGCAGATTCATATTTTGCTTTGTCGTAAATGCCACCATTTTCCGCAAGCGCCTTTAACAGGGTGGCATGCTGCTCTCCATACTGAGACAAATCACCTGAGTTTTTTTGCCCGTGAGCAAAATACCCGGGGAATCCTTCATAGTCAGATTTACAAGGCGACCGAAATTCAGGTGTAGCAGGTTCAAGCTCTAGTATTCTGGCTTGATCATATAGCCAATGAAAACCCAAGGTGGCTGCATCAGCAACTGCAGCACCCAGAATGGCGCCGCGTTTTCGATCAGCAATAGTAAGCACTTTTTCCGACATAAAGTTGCACTCTAGAATATTGGGGGAAAAATAGAGACTAAAAATACTACCGCCGCTCCACCTAAGGCCCCGATCACAGCAATTGATAATACTTAAAAAACTATCAGGCGGTTTCACAAAATAGATGATACCGAGCTAATAGAAAGCCGCTTCAACCACTTAGCTGGGAAATCACCTTTTAAGTTCCAAATAATTACTTGGCAGCGTGCTGGTTGTACATGTCAGTGACAATTTTCCAGCTATCACCATCACGCGCAAGTACAAACTGATAGGTACCACTTGCCACTACGCCCACTTTCTCAACTTTTAAGTCATATTGGCCAACCATAACCGCCTGCGTACCATCTTCTGACGCGAAGGTATGCTCGACAGTATGTGTTAGTGAACCTTCATTACTTGAGAAAAACTGAAAAGTCGCTTTGGGTACATCTAAACCTTGTACCGGTGGATTCTCCGGGGCGATCCAAAGCGAGCCTTCTTCATACAATGCTAAAAATGCCTCTACATCATAGGTGGCCGTTATCTCGTTGTACTGATCGTTAAAGAGTTTTAGCTCAGCTTCTACTTTATTGGAGTGGCCGTCTGCAAAAGCGATCGAAGCGGCAAGTAAGGTAGCTGAGAGAAAAACAGAACTTAGTGTATTACGTAATTTCATGTAGTGTGTATCCTGGCTAATTGTAAGTGGTTATAAAATAGTAATCTATGCTTGTTCGGGACGAAGGAAAATAACTTCACGCAGCACCTGCCAGCGATCATCTTCAAGTATTAAGTCAATACTGAGCAGCAGAATCATGTTTGTGCCACTCAGGTCATTTTTACGCGACAAAAGAACGTGTGCTTTATCACCATTTACATCAATACGGTGAAAGTTAGCCCAGGTATTCATAGGCGGATCACCCGCTTCTTTTTTAGAGGTAAACAGGCCTTTAAAGGCTGCTTTATCAGCGGTATTTACGTTGTCATCTGTGTCTACCATAATCACCTGTAAATCATCATGGTATATTCGCTCTAGTACATTTACATCGTAGCTGGTGGCGGTTTGGATCAATTCATCCACAGCTGCTTTTACAGTGGCCACTGCAGCATCATTGTTACTCATATTAAATTCCCTTAAAGATAAGTGTGTGTTTTCGTATTAGTGAAAAAGGTAGGTAAATTAGCCAAACGTTCCTCGAATTGGATAATTGTTGTCAGGGTTCCTTATAAAGCCCAGCCCCATTACAAGAGAGTCAAAATTAGGCCTTGCGAATGGTGCGTTTGCAATATCTACCACCTGCAGTTCACCTTTTTCGTTAATCACAAATAGCGCAGGTTCTGAGAACTCGCGATCAGTCTCTTCCGGTGAACGAGGCACTGAAATATAGACCCCTAGCTTTTGCATCTGCTCAACGCTTAAGCCATAGCCCACCGGGTAGTCTGGCTTCACATCAAGCATTTGTGCTTTTGCTTTGTCTTGCGTGTCTGCCGATATCGCTACCAGGTCAATACCAAGCTCAAAAAGCTTTGGAACAAAAGCATTGAGTTCGGTGAGGTAGCGGGTACATACCGGGCAATGCTTGCCGCGATACACCACTACAACACGCCAGTCATGTGGCTTGGTAGGTTGAGCCAGATTGAGCTCACCACCCTTCAGGTCAGAAACTGTGACACCTGGAAATGCCTCACCGGCTGCTAATTTGAAGTTATTCATTTGATGATCTCGTACGATGGGGTTGCTTATTGTAGCGATCATTATAGAATCAAATTTAGAAAACTCAATATTTATTTATCAAACGCTACAAAATAGTTTAAAAGCCCGTGTATTGTACGTTTCAATCGCTGTGAATGTTCCCATATTGAATTATCTTTGCCGATAACTCATAATAATTTATCAATCACTACTTTAATCACGTCCCGGCTCAGCAGGAAAATCAGTGGCTATTGCAAAAAAAGTGGGAAGACCCAAAAAGTTTGATCGCGACACGGCCTTAATGAGCGCTGTAAATGTATTCTGGCTAAAGGGTTTTGAAGGCGCTTCCATGGCCGATCTAACCGAGGCTATGGGCGTTAACCCTCCTAGTCTATACGCTGAATTCGGTGACAAACTCAACCTGTATCGGTTGGCAATAGATCGCTATGCATCGAATGACGCCTGCTCTCCCCTGGTCGCTTTTGAAAGTGAACCCGACATAGAAAAGGCTGTTCGCGCCTTTATGAACGAGGTTGTTATCTATTCAACTAAACACGAGAGCGGCGCCAAAGGCTGCTTTCTGAGCTCAAGTGTTGCTACCAGCGCTGGCGCGATTGAAGGCGTACAAGAGCTGTTAAAGAAAGCCATTGAGTCAACTGACAAAAGGCTGGCAAAACGTTTTGATTCTGCAAAAGCCGATGGCTCGCTTGCAAAAGACTTTCCATCGTTAGAACGGGCAAGACTTATGTTTGACCTGCGTCAGGGCTTGGTTTTTCGAGCGCGGGCGAGTTGCTCTGCTAAATCATTAAAAGCTGACTTAGACCAACGCGTAACGATGATACTGCGTGACACTTAAGCTGTGAACCTAACACGACAATCCTAGTTACAAGCGCATATCTTTAGAACGCCCTGCATGTTTGTTAAACATCGATCCGGCAATTCGTCTATGTAAGTGTTGTAGCCCGTTCTCAGCCAGCCAAACCCGGCGAGGGACTAATCGGTGTGACACACGTCAATGTTTTCAATTCAAAATAAATGTTAACCACTATATTGCGTAGGGATGCTTGCACAACAGTGGCCTAATAAAATTGTTTTATCCGCCGATAACCACTTTACACTTGACTGAGCAACTCTTAATGATCAACTCAACCGTGTTGCTAAAATTATTTTCATTTAGCGCATGCCTCAAAGCTTTTGTTTGTGCAGTGCTGATGACATTCGCAGCACAGAGCGCCTCAGCTGCGAACCAGGAATTCCCAAGAGATTTCGCGTTTGGCGGATACGATGTCGTGTCGTACTTCTCAAATTCCGGCCCACAAGTAGGACAAAAAAATATATCGATCCAGTATGCAAACAAACTGTACGCATTCTCAAGTCGTCAAAACGCTTTAAAATTTAAAAGTGACCCGAGCAAGTATTTACCCCAGTACAACGGCAACTGTGCTTTTGGAATGGTGTATGGAGCAAAATCTTCGGTTGACCCACTGGTGTATGAGATCGTAGATGACAAGTTGTTTTTCCTTATAAATCATGGCACTCACAAGCTTTGGAAAAAGAGCGCAGCGAAAAACATCAAAAGAAGTGATCGCGCCTGGAAAAAATTGTCAAAGAACTACTAAGGTTGCACGCTAACCTTTATATGCCCGCTGTTACTTCAACAACAGCAGTTGTATTAGCTAACAGAATCTATGCACAAGCACAACATAAAAAGGTTTTTCAGCTTAGCGTGGTACAACAGAATCTCCCTCAAAGTTATGGGGATTGTCAGTCTGTCTGTATTAATTATTCTTGTATTTTTAATTTGGTTCACAGAATCTCTTACTTACAAGTATCAAGTCGATCAATTAAAAACTCAACAAAATTTAATCACTGAAGGCCAAGCCATACTGCTATCACAACAGGTCTTTGATCATAACGATGAGGGTATATTTCTCACACTCACTGGCATTCTCGCTAACCCTGCTATCGATGGCGCTTCTATAACCTTTTCAGACAATTCCGAACCGTTTGAAATTGGCAAAATCAATGACACGCTAAAACAATCGTTTAACATCACATACTACGATGACAGCAAAGACGACATTGTTGAATTAGGAGCTATTAACACTTTTGGCAGCACAAAACTACTCGACGAAGTATCTCATCAACGGCTGAGTAACTTAGTCATTCTGGTTTTGATTGTACTCGTTTGTATAGTGACGGTAACTGCTATAGCAATTCGACTCTTTGTGGGAATTCCACTACAAAGGCTTGTTTCAGCAATTGAAGGCGCAGCGTTAGACGAAGCGCCCCAGGTCGAGTGGAAAAGCAACGATGAGATGGGGCTTGTCGTACGTCGTTTAAACTATTTGCACCAAACACAACAACAGCGAGTTGAAGGGCTTCGCCAAGAGCTTGATGACAGCGAACGGCGCGAGGCAGAGAGACTAAGAAACCTGGCAAACGCTTCCTTCGAGGGTGTTTTGATATTCGTAGACAACAAAATACTCGACATGAACAACCCTATGGCCAATCTGCTGGGTGGAGATCGCGAGCAATTATTGCATCGGCAACTAGATCAGATTTTCTCGCCAGAACAATTGTCATTTTTTTCTTCCACCATTTCATCCATCGAGAGACCTTCTCAAAAAAGTACCCTGAAAAATGGCGACAACAATGATGTGCACGTGGAAATGTACATAGATGAGATGGAATATGGATCCAACGCCGCTAAGGTCGTGGTAGTCAGAGATATAACAGATCGCATGCAGGCAGAAGAGCGTATGCGCCACCTGGCTTTACATGATGGCCTAACTGGCTTGCCTAATCGCAGTCACTTTATGGACCACCTGTCTAAGGCAATGGACAGAGCTAAACACCAAAATTCAAAGCTGGCAGTTATGTATGTTGATCTAGATCACTTTAAGGCAGTTAACGATAACCATGGGCATGCTGCGGGCGATGCACTTTTACAGAACGTATCGAAGATCATACAAAACAATATACTCGAAACAGGCTTGGGTGCAAGGCTGGGTGGAGATGAATTCGCAATCATCATTGAAGGCGCTAGTGATCTAGAAAGTGAAGCAGAGATTCTTGCCAACAGATTACTAAATGATCTAGTAAAATGCAGAGACGACCGCAGCGTTGGTTCAAAGTTCGGTGCGAGCATAGGCATAGCTATCTACGCTGACAAACAACTACCGCAGTCAGACCTCCTCGCGCAAGCCGATTCGGCGCTGTATCAAGCGAAGGAGTTAGGACGTAACACCTTTAAAACCTACACAGGTGAATTAGATCAAGACAACAAAAGATACAACATTCTGGTGGAACGCCTAAAAACCGCGCTAGATGAGGATCAACTCGAACTGTATTTCCAACCTACTGTGAATACTAAAACTCAACAAATAACCTGTTTAGAAGCATTACTGCGATGGTCCGATGCAACCGTAGGCAATGTATCTCCGAACCAGATGATAGCCTGCGCTCATAAGGAAGGCTTTACACCGAAGCTCTTCACTTGGATTTTGAGCAATGCTTGTAATGAGGCAGCCTCATGGGAACAGCCCTATAGGATATCTGTAAACCTATCGCCGCGAGAACTAGAAATAGATGGACTGGTAAATATTGTCGATACTATACTTCAGAGCTCCGGTCTGCCGGCTGCACGCCTTGAGATCGAAATCACAGAAAAATCACTTATCTCTGATACCCAACAGACCTGTTCAACAATCAATGAGTTGAAAGCACTCGGTATAGCGATAACCTTAGATGACTTCGCTACGGAAAATTCTAGCTTAAGCTACTTACAGCAAATTCCCTTCGATCGAATAAAGATTGACCCATCATTCACCGACAACATCGACAATGATGAGGCTAGCGCTAGTATTGTTTCTTTGATAATAGGTTTAGGACAAAAACTTCAGCTTGATGTAGTAGCTGAGGGCGTAGAAACTAAAGCGCAATTAGAATTACTGTCAAATCAAAATTGTACAGAGGTACAAGGATGCTATATACACCAGCCAATTCCACAATCACAGCTGGCTGCGTATCTGTCAAAGCTTACACCACCAATGAGACGTGCAAGCTAATAGCAAAGCTAACAATGTTTTTGCCTATGCTACCAAGTCTGCAATAATTAGTGCCCATCCATAAACGAACGCTACTGCGGTCGCCCCAGGTACGCAATCTTTTACCGACTACATGTCGTTATTTAGAATGACTAAACGCCTACATGTAGTAGGCAAAATCTCACGCACCTGGAACAACCTCGCTACGCGCTGTTTATGGATGGGCACTAGCTAGCTTGTGGCTTGCTGCTTTTCCTGCCATTCGCTGTTGGTAAACGCCCGGATGGTCAGGGCGTGGATCGCGCCTGATTTTATGTATTCGTCTAGTACGGCATAAACAAGCTTGTGGCGCTTGAGCGGTGGCAGGCCGGTAAATTCATCGGCAATGACTTCAGCTTCGAATTTGCTGCCGTCGCCTGTTACGTTTGCTTTGGAGCCAGAAATCGATTTTTCGATTTGATCACTGTAGTAATCCATTCTCATCTGCGGTTCTCTTTTATTGGATATGGGCTTAGGTATGGGGTAATTATACCTCGGCTACAGATTTTGAGCCTTGTGCAAAGCGCTATTTTAAAAAAACTTGTGTAAAGCGATTATTCGATAGAGGCGCGCAATACGAATTCGGATAAAAAGAGGGCCCGCTGGCGCGGGCCCGATATGGGGGTGAGAACGTGACTCTGCAAAAACAGACCACGCCCTTATGTTTTAGTCGTTATGCCCAAAAATACAAGCTAATCAGGGTAAATATTTTGCTGGATTAAGGAAAAGCATGTGAATCAGGGGGATCGGTATTTTTTTGGCGTTAAAGCCGGTTTTTCAGCACTGAAAGTACTTATTGGTATAACCGATAGCCATAATATTGCGGTGTGAATTTGACGTTAGAGATGGGCTCACGCGAGAGCCCATTCTATTTACAATAAGTATTCTAGTGGGGTGGGTCAGTTACGGCTTTTCGTAGAAAATGTATGGCGTTGAGTAGTCGCTGAATTCGAAATAGACTTTTTCTTTTTCGCCGCCGTCAACTTTTCCGTCGAGATTTTCATCCATAATGCCGTAGCCAAAACGGTATGGGCGATCAACATCGCGGCCTGTGCCGGTAGCTGTGGAGAGTTTGTCTATTTTCATGAAGCGTTGTACCAGTTTGCCACCAGAATACACTTCTAGTACGCCATCGGTTCCAGTCCAGTTTTGTAGTGATCGGCCTAACTTGTTTTGTGATTCCTGAGTACAGGCGGATAATCCGATAGCGGAGATTCCAATACTGAGAAAACCAGCTAAGATTAATTTTTTAGACATCACTATATAGCTCCTTAATTTTTAATGTTGCTGTCGCGCGGGCAGTAGCAGTAGCGTAAATGTATTGTGCCACGGTTGGTCGCAATGATTGTAAATGCTGTTAAACTCCAGCGCTCATAAAGCCAACTATACCTGCAATAGGTCATGCTAATGAACAAAAACGAGCCTGCAAAGCAATTTGGAATAAAAGTTACTATGCCTGGTGGTGACACAATGATGGCTGCCCACTTGCTTGGTGAGAGTTGGGAGTCTGTCAGGTGGTTTGATTCTGCTGATGCTCGTGATGAGGCTATGAATGATATGGAGCGGCAGCCTCCTTATTATCGGCTTGGTGATTCTCCTTCTGTTTTGTTGGAGCGCATAGAGCGCTAGGTTTTTTCGCTTGCGCTTGGCTTTTTGCTTCTTGCTCAGCGCTTGGTTGAGCGGCTTGGTTTTTGACTTGAGCGGCACGCCATCCATGGCGGTGTTTCGATGCCAGTCCCTTGGCGCTACGAGTCACTTTTCAAAACACGAAAAGTAACCAAAAGTGTTTTTCGCGGATGTTTTGCCTCTTCGAGGTGGCTGCGCCATTTTTTGAAATCCTCCTGCGTGGGGTCGCTCGGTTTGCACATCCATGTGCACCGCGCTCAAAGCGCCGTCCCTGGCGCTTTGACCCCACTCCGGAAGATTTCAAAAAACAAAACAGACGCTCGGTTTGCGGGTTCGCGACGCTCAGTTGGGGTAGAAGGTGTTTGAGCTTGTCTGCTCGTGTTTGTGTCTATGTCATTGAGTTCATCCGACTCTAAACAATTTTAATACAGCTTCTTGTATACGCATTCGCTGCGCTGTGCTTTTTATTTTTAGATTGCGCTCGTTAGGAAGCCCGCCTGCGTTAGCGAGGGACTTTATGCCCTGATGCTTATGCATGTGATGGTGATAAATAAAAACTTAAAATATATAGGCGCTCATTAGGGAAACCCACAAGTGTTAGCGTGGGACGCAGGCTTTGATGTTAAGTCCTGTATGACTTTTATGGAAGGTAAGCCAGTAGTGTTGTTTTCTTTTTACTAATACGTTTTAGACGCACTACCCCTTAACTCAGACCTCACTTTGATCTTTCTTCGGATAGTCATACCAACTTAACGTTGCGCAGTCTTTATAGTTGTCTTGCCATTGATCAATATCAAGTTCTAAGCAGGCCATGGCACAGGTTGGCATTTGTATGTTGGCTTTTACACATAGATAGTTGCAAAGCGATGATACCCCGGGGTTGTGGCCGACTAGCATGGCGGTGTTTATGTGGTTGGCGAGCGAGCTTATGGCTTTTATAAGGGCATCTACCGGTGCTTCGTAAATACTGTCGGTGGTTAGTAGTGAGTTTTGGCTTATGGGTAGTTCGGCCATTAGTAGTTCAGTGGTGGCTAGCGCGCGGGCTGCGGTGCTTGAGACGATTAGATCGGGTATCGGACCGCGGGCGACCAGGCGCTGTGCCATAACCGGGGTGTCGGCTATGCCGCGTTTGTTTAAGGGTCTTTGAAAATCGCTGTTGGGATCACTGTTGCTGTGGGTGCTCCAGCTCGACTTTGCGTGGCGGGTGACGATAAGCGTTTTCATGAAGGTTTTTCCCGGTGCGATTGATTCCAACGTATCGAGTATATTGGATAGGCTGCTATCTCACTACGGGTTTGATTCCCTCTGGTATAGTTACTGAGTTTACTATCGCATCAGGGTGTCCTGGGATGGCCCGTGATGTAGGGGCATCAGATCCTACAAGGGGGATTAGATCTTTAGGAATCCAGATGGTTTGCCCCACTTTTATGGATGCGGGGTTTTGAATTCGGTTGAAGTCTGCAATGCGACGCCAGTTTTCACTGGCGCGGGTTTGCTCTGATGCGATCAGAACCAGGTTGTCTCCGGCTTTTATGATGTACTCAACAGCCCCCAATTGATTGCCGAACTCAGTGCCGGGCTCAACCTGAGAGGTGGCAACACAAGCACTGATCGATAGCGATAGCAATAATGCGGTGGCTAAGGCAGATGGATTATTCATAGGTCTGACTCCATGTTGCTTGTGCTTGTTAGGCTGCTGGTCCGTTCGCAGCGGTTTAGTTTTTTGTGTCTCTCAGGCCCACTACCTGGTTAAATACCGGGCGTTCCGGGGTTGAATCGTTATCGACCGAAAAATAACCCTGTCGTTCAAATTGGAAGCGACTACCGATTTCAGCTTGTGCGGCACTTGCCTCTACTTGGGCGTTCTCAAGCACTAGCAAAGAATCTGGATTAATAGCATTTATATAGTCTTCTTCGGCCAATGGGTCCGGTCGATTAAACAAGTGGTCATAAATGCGAACTTCAGCTGCTACGCTGTTTGCGGCCGATACCCAATGAATTACCCCTTTTACCTTGCGGCCCTCGGGTTTTTTGCCAAGAGTGTCCGGGTCATGGGTGCAGTGTAATTCAACTACGCGGCCGTTGGCGTCTTTGATAACGTCGTCACAACGTATTACATAGCTGCTGCGTAGTCGAACTTCGCCACCGGGAATGAGTCGCTTGAACTTCGGTGGTGGTACTTCTTCAAAATCAGATTGCTCAATATACACTTCACGGGTGAACGGCAGCTGTCTTGTACCGAGGTCTGGATCATTCGGGTGGTTCGAAACTTCAAGGGTTTTTGATTCATCGGCAGCCCAGCTGGTGATGATCACTTTAAGCGGCTCGAGCACCGCCATGCGCCGTTCAGCCGTGGCGTTTAGTTCGTCACGAATAACGGTTTCCATGGCGCTCATTTCAATCACGGCAGAGCTTTTCGTGACGCCAATACGGCGACAAAACTCTTGGATTGATGCAGCGGTGTATCCGCGCCGTCTTAATCCTGAAATAGTGGGCATGCGAGGGTCATCCCAACCGCGTACATGGCCTTGTTGAACTAACTCAATTAACTTGCGCTTACTGAGCACAGTGTATTCAAGGTTAAGCGGACCGAACTCGGTTTGCACCGGGTGACCAAGCTCTACGTTGGCAGTTGATGCACGAGCTTTTTCAAGTATCCAGTTGTACAGCGGGCGATGATCTTCAAATTCCAGTGTGCATAAAGAGTGCGTAATGTTCTCTATCGCATCAGATAAGCAATGAGTGTAGTCATATAAGGGGTATACGTTCCATTTATCTGCAGTACGATAATGATGCGTTTTTTTAATTCTATAAATTGCCGGATCACGCAAATTAATATTGCTTGAAGCCATATCAATTTTTAAACGCAGAATGTGGTCACCTTCAGAGTGCTTGCCGTCTCTCATCTCGCGAAACAACTCCAGGTTTTGCTCAGGGCTGCGATTGCGATGTGGGCTTTCCTTGCCAGGTTGCGTGAGTGAACCGCGGTACTCGCGAATTTCCTCGGCACTAAGGCTGTCAACGTAGGCATCGCCGCTCTTTATAAGTGCCTCGGCACATTCGTACAGCTGATCAAAGTAGTCAGAGGCATAACACAGCGATTTCCATTTAAAACCCAGCCACTCGACATCGCGCTTGATAGCGCTCATGTATTCCTCGCTCTCTTTGTCGGGGTTGGTATCGTCAAAGCGCAGGTTGGTCCAGCCGTTGTATTCTTCAGCAATGCCGAAGTTTAGGCAGATCGATTTAGCATGGCCCAAGTGCAGATAGCCATTCGGCTCAGGCGGGAACCGTGTGGCGACAGTGTCGACTGCCTGCTTTTCGATCATTGATCGGATGAAATTGCTTGGTGCTGGGTCAGATTCAGAGGCCATTGGGGTCTTTATTGGTTTTAATTACGGGTAGTGTAAGACGAAACCGACCTTTGCGTAATGATTTGGGTAATTAATTGTCACGTAGAGTTTGAAGTCCTGCTCAGCTTGGACTACCATTACGGGTTCGGAGCTGGTGTAGCTCAGTTGGTAGAGCAGCTGATTTGTAATCAGCAGGTCGTAGGTTCGACTCCTATCACCAGCTCCAACTATTTCAGATAGTTAAGACACCTTCCCTTTAGTACGGGTGACAAACGTCACCTGAAGCCGTAATTAAGCCATCAGAACAAGTTGCCGCGAGTGAATCAATCTTTACTCCGCATGGTAATGCTGTGGCATGGTTTGCCGGTATCGCCTACCGCCATTCGGCACTTACTTAATATCTACCTGTATACCCTCTTTTTAAAAATCTGCGTGTAATCGTTCAAATGCTGCGCGCTGCTAGATGTTCTCTGAAATCTTGCTCCCTGTTTTTGTGATTTCTGTTTCATGCGATGTATGGCGGTCTGATTATTGCGCATCGCGTGGTTACTAGATGTTATAGCAGGAGAGTCATCAATGTCCTCTGTAAGGCTTTACGCCACAGTTGCTGTTTTATCAACCTTACTATCTGCCTGTGACGGTAACCCGTTAGATGCTTCTGGCGCTGACCAGGCAACCGGTACGGAAGATACAGCATCAGGAATTGAGACCGGCCAAACCGGATCAACAGACAACATCGAACAGAACGATGAATACTGGGCGCAATTAGCTCAGGGGTATCCCGCGTTCGTGGCACCGCCTGAGATTGGCGCGGCGCATGATGTTTCTGAAAACATTAACCTGGGTCGGTGGGGCGAGGTAATAGAATGGCCTCAGATTGCTACTGGTGCGGCAAACCTTCCAGATGGTCGTTTGCTTACGTGGTCTTCAACGCAAGAGGCGGGTTTCAGTGGAGAAGATGCCTTCACCTATGGATCTATCTTTGACCCGTTGACAGAAACTTTCACTGATAGGCCGAATGCAGAACACAATATGTTCTGTGCCGGTATTTCTATGCTTGCAGACGGGAGTGTTTTTACAGCCGGTGGCGGCAAGACAATCACAACTACCAGCGTGTTTGATGGTAACAACTGGTCACTGACAGATTCTTTAAGCGCGGCGCGTTGGTATCCGCAAAGTACAACCTTGCCAAGCGGCCAGGTAGTCACATCATTGGGTAGCAAAACCACAGCGTACTCAGAGATATGGACACAGGGCGAGGGGTGGAGAACGCTGGGTAATGCGAATTTGCAATCTGTGTTAGACGATGAATCTGCGCCCAGTAATCAGCGCAGATGGTTTCCCGCTCTTAACGTAGCGCCGGATGGTAGTTTGTTTCACCCGGGGCCGACCAGTAACTTATTCAGTCTGGATCTATACACCAATGGCGCGTCGATTATTCCTCATGGTAAGCGTGAGGCTGATGATCCGCACCGGCTATACAATACAACGGTTATGTATGATGTGGGCAAGATGTTGATTGCAGGTGGTGGCAAGCCCGCGTTGAACAGTGCACTGACTATTGATCTGAATGGCACTACTCCGGTTATCTCTGCGACTGAGCCAATGACATACGCACGTTCAATGCAAGACAGTGTTGTTCTGCCTAACGGTAAAGTGCTGGTTATTGGTGGTAATAGCAGTGGTGTTCAATTCTCAGATGAAGGTACACAGCTTTATCCTGAAATGTGGGATCCAGTAACGGGTCAATGGGAGGTGTTAGCGCCTCATGCCAAACCACGCAACTATCATTCGACGGTTATGTTGCTTAAAGATGGTCGCGTCGCAGCGATGGGTAGCGGCTTGTGCGGCAACTGCGCAACCAATCAACAAAATGGTGAGATTTTTGAGCCGCCTTATCTGTTTACTGTTGACGGCACTCGCGCCGCACGTCCGGCCATAGCGTCAGGTCCCGCAGAAGCAGTTGCCGGAGATGCGCTTAGTTTTTCAGCTAGCACGGGTGTGCAGTCTTTCTCGATGGTTCGTTTAATCGCGCTGACGCACCATCACTCAACTGATCAGCGCTTTATACCGCTGGGTTTTTCAGAAATATCTTCCGGTAGCTACAATGTTCAGTTGCCATCAAACAGTAACGTTCTTATTCCAGGTTACTACTGGGTGTTTGCGCTTGATGCAAACGGTGTCCCTTCTGAAGGCCATACGTTAATGATCAATCCTACTGCAGATGTAGTGCCTGAGCCTCCTGCGTATATCTCATACGAGTACTTTGAGGGTGAGTGGGATGCACTGCCAGACTTCGATAGCCTGACACCTGTAGCAACCGGTGAATTGAGCACATTTAGTCTTGATAAAGCGCAAGTAGATGATAATTACGCTTTTCGATTTAAGGCTACTTTACAGTTAACTGAAGAAGGCTCGTATACGTTTTTTACTAATTCTGACGATGGTAGTCAGTTATTTATTAACGGTGCGTTGGTAGTTAATAATAACGGAGTGCATGCTGCCGTTGAAAAACAGGGCACAATTGATCTTGCAATTGGTACGCATGAAGTGACAGTAACTTTCTTTGAAAGGGCGGGTTTTAGTAGTCTTTCGGTGCTTATGCAAGGGCCGTTTATTGCCAAGCAATCTTTGCAGGCATTTCTGTTGCCACTAGATGACCCGGATGATTCGGTTGCACCAGTTAATCCGGTAGAACCAGTTGAACCGGAGTCTGTGATTGCTTATAACTACTATGAAGGTAACTGGAGCGTATTGCCGGATTTTTCTGCGCTGCTACCTGTAGCGTCTGGTGAGGTGACTGAATTTACAATTGAGCCAAGGCAGCAGGAACAGTATTACGGATTTCGCTTTGAGACCACACTGTATGCAGCCGAAGGGGATGAATATAATTTTTATACGGTGTCAGAAGACGGTAGTGCACTGTATGTTAATGGTCAGCTGGTAGTTGATAATGATGGCCTCCACGGTAGCCTTGAAAAGCAGGGAAGTATCAGCCTGCCGCAGGGTGAGCACGAGATAGTAGTTGAATACTTTAACCGTACCGGTGGAGCATCGCTTAAGGTGTATTACGAAACATCTTCAAGCGCTAAACAGACGCTTGTACCTTCCGTCGCACCTTCTATAGAGCCAACTACCCCCGGCAATCCGGATAATCTTCTCAGTAATAGTAGTTTTTCGAGTGACTTGTCTGAGTGGACATCATGTGGTGGTCAAGCTACCTATGCTGCAGGCACTGCAATTTTAAGTGACGGGGGTTGTTTATTTCAGGAGTTTACTGTCACTCCACAGGCAACTTATTCGCTAAACTGTGATGCAGCGACATCAGCGGGTTATGCTAGTGTGCAACTGATGATTTCAGACTCAAGTTATGCATCGCTTGAATCGGATCTTGCAGTGGTAAGCAGCACTACTATGGCACCTGTTATGGCTGCGGTTACAACACCGGTCGCCGGTGCGCAAGGGGCTATTACCTTGTATGCCGCGGATCAAGCAAGCTTTGATAACTGTGTTGTTGTAGAAGAGCTAAGTGCAGTGGTACCGCCTGCTATAGCGCTGGCAGCCAATGAGCTATTGGATAATCCAACGTTTAGTAGCAACCTTGATGGTTGGTTTGGATGTGGTGGCGAGCAAGCTCTGTCAGCTAACGGGGTTGATGGACGCCAGGTGTTAAGTCTGACCAATGGTGGTTGTTTGTTTCAAGAGATCGAGATGGTCCCTGGTCTGGAGTACGGCATTGAGTGTGTTGGTAAAACCGTTTCAGGTTACACCAGCGTTTCATTTACTGAATATGACAGCGCGTATACTGTGCTGAGTTCACAGCAGCAAGTTGTATCAGGGAATAACTATCAGAATCATGAGATAGTTGTTACTGCCTCAGATAATGCGCGCTATGGTGCGGTTACGCTCTATGCAGGGTCGAACGCGTCATTTGATAGCTGCGGCATTGTGATCAATAGCGAAGTTGAGGTTAATCCGGTCGATACTGGTAATTTACTTACTAATGGTGATTTTGCAAACGGTGGTAGCGACTGGTTGTCATGTGGTGGAAGCACTGAAATTAACACGGTCGGTACAGATAACAGCAATGCAATTTCCCTTGGGGCTGGTGGCTGTATTTTTCAGGAGTTTCAGGCAACACCGGGAAGCGAGTATGGATTGAGTTGCATGGGTAGCAGCAATACCTATGCGAGTATCACGGTGAGTTTCTCTGATATCAATTACACACAGCTGGTATCAAATGAAGCTGTAGCCGGGCCGACTACTTTAGCACTGACTGTTGCTGAAACAGCGCCAGCCACAACGGCTCGCGGTGCTGTTACCTTATATGCTGATGATGCTGCGGTCTTTGATGATTGCGCTGTTGTAGAGCTTTAATTGCAGGTTTAGTTCTGAGAGAAGAAGGCCGTCATTAGATGGCCTTTATGTGGAAGAAGTGAAAAAGTGCTTTGCGGTGTTACCTGTTGTATGTGGTGTTTTACAAACCAAATATCTTACTTAATAAGCCTTTCTTTTTTGTTTCTGGTTGTGCTGTGACAGGTGCTTCGTGCCACTCACCTGGATCGCTTATAGTTTCATCCGCAAGCGGTGCTTGTTGTAGTGCGTTGTTTTGCGGTTGCAGCTTGGCTTGCGATGCGCTGTTCGTTTTCAGTGCCGCAGTTCGTTTCTCACCCCATCCAAAGGTACCGTGGCCATCTACATCAATACGTAGTGTTTCCCAGTTGACTATGCCTTCCTGGCCTGATGGGTCAGACCACCAGATTTCGTTGCCTATATGTAGTCCGGAAAGCACCATGTTTTTATCTGGCCATCGCGGTGCTTTGTAGCCTCTGGGGTCAGGCTTTGCCATCATCTGTTTGGCCTCTTGGTTCGCTTCAAGGATGGGGCGTAAGTCAGTTTGTGCCCAATCCATCACCTGGTTAACGTTTAGCGTGTCAATGACATTGGCTTCTGGTAGTAGTGCGATATAACGAAAGTAGTTAGCGCCACCGGTTTCAATTTTTAAGATTACGTGAAAATCGTGGCCTGAAATGGTTGCCCGCCCAACGACTTTGCCACCGGCCCAGCCTTTGTCTGGTCGGGTAGAGCCGCCATTGCTTTGATCGGGCTTGCGAAACCAGACATTAATGTTGTACGCCTTGGTGCGGTTGCTGTTCATCGCGTTGGTGGTACCCAATAAAGAGGGGTGCGATGCGGTTTGCGGGTTATCGACATCGTGTAGATACATGTCTAAAAAGGTATTCACGGTTGGGTTGCCGGAATAGTCGGTGGCAATAGTGATATCGGTTTGTGGTAAATCTTTTATGGCACATGGAAAACCGCATTGCTTTTGCACCGGGCGCAGATCAAAGATCGGGCTTTGCATGCCTTCACCCTTCATACGAAATTCGTTTTCAAGGCCTTTTACAGATGCCGGATTGCCTATGGTTTCATAGCGGCCGCCCATGGTGCCGAGAACGGCACAAGGGAATGCTTTGACTCGATACTGATCAGAGTTAACGCACTTAAATTTCATTTGTGTGTTGGATTTATCCAGATGCCATTCGATATAGCTGTCAGCTGGAATCTGATATTGAAAACCGAAACCGTTGGTTAAAAACAGTAGTCCATCGGTTTCTGTGCGAGCAAAACTCCCAGCAGGGGCTGTGGCGCTGTTTTTCGGTTCGCCGCGTATGATTGTTCGTTGCGGGTGCATTTTTCGGGCTCTCGGGCTTAGGCTATGGGAATGGGCTAGCTTGCAGCTCGCCATAGTGCCGCTCATGATAACCGGCATTGCCATAAGTGACTGTAGGATAAATCGTCTGTTCATTATTTATTCTAACCGATTGCTTGTCTGCATATGGACCGTCAATGTAGGGATTTGTTGCGGCCGTGAAGAATTAACCAGTGTAGAGCCCTTTTCCGGTGCTCCCGCTGAACAGCTCGTTGCAAAAATTTTGCTTTGGGTGATTTGGTTCAAAGTAATGTCATTGATCTGAAAATCGTGGTTTGTAGCTGATCGTTTACGGATTGTGCATGCAAGTGTACGGAACGCTCGATCAATGCCATGCATAGCAGTGCACGGCGGTCGCTGGTAAACTTGGCGGATTAGCCGGTCGAGAAAAATATGAACACACCTTGGATTGCACCCTCAATACTATCTGCAGATTTTGCCCGTCTTGGGCAAGATGTCGACCAGGTTTTAGAGGCTGGCGCTGACATCATTCACTTTGATGTTATGGATAACCACTATGTGCCTAATCTGTCTTTTGGGCCAATGATCTGTGAAGCGCTTCGTAACTACGGTGTCACAGCGCCTATTGATGTACATCTTATGGTCAAGCCCGTTGATCGGCTCATACCTGACTTTGCCAATGCAGGTGCTGACTATATTACCTTTCACCCTGAAGCATCAGAGCACCTTGATCGTTCATTGCAACTGATAAAAGATAACGGTTGTAAAGCGGGTCTTGTGTTTAACCCTGCAACGTCTTTGAGTGCGCTTGATCATGTGTTGGATAAGATCGATATGATCCTGCTTATGTCGGTTAATCCGGGGTTCGGTGGTCAGAGTTTTATTCCATCGACACTGGCTAAGCTTAAACAAGCGCGAAAAATTATTGATGATAGCGGCCTGAATATTCGCCTTGAGGTAGACGGCGGTGTTAAAACCAATAACATTGCAGAGATCGCCGCCTGTGGTGCAGATACCTTTGTTGCAGGCTCTGCTATTTTTGGCAGCGATAGCTACAAAGACACCATTGCAGAAATGAAGCGACTGATAAACGGCGCTACTTCATAGCGACCCGCATATGGGTGTTATTGAGTTTTCACTCTGTGTGTTACTTCAATTTCGTTGTTATTGCTTAACGTAAAAATCACCGCCTCGCCTGAAGCGGGGTAGACACCGGTTAGGGCAGTGATCACTACCTGGTGTGTCACCAGTACTGTTGGATTGTCTGTGTCTACTGTATTTAGCCACTGCAGTAGATTTTCTATTTGTGCGGGACCTGCCTCGGGGGTTGCGTAAAAAGAATTTAGCTCAGGCAGCTCTGTTACCGGGCCGATCGCCATAGCGTTGGCGGTGTCTATACAGCGGCACCATTGGCTGGTGTATACGGTGGCCTCTTCAATGCCTTGGTTTTTTAACATTTTGCCAATGCGCTGCGCCTGTTGTGCGCCTTCAGTTGAGAGATTACGTTGGGTGCTGCATTGGTTTACTTTAAAGTTGCCTGGGTCGCCGTTTCCAGGTGCAAGTGCATGTCGCAACATAATAATACTTTTGCCGTTAGTGGCGTCTTGCCATACCTGGTTTGGTGTATTTGCAAATAGGGAAGTAGAGGCTGTCAGTAGACAGAACAATATGATTAAGTGTCCCATACGATCTTAGTCCTTTGTCCGTTGGAGGCGCTCTTTCTGAGTTAGTACCAGGCAAATACCACTGTATCAGAGTTTACGGTAAGCACCGCTTTGAGGTTTTTGGTCGTAGCTATTAACGTGTATTCTATCCAGATATAAAAAACGACGTATATTGTAAACGATGTGTATTGGTGAATAAGTCATGCAAAGTGCTGTAGGAAAAATCGTTACCGAAAAATGTTATGCAAGAGCAGGATTAATGGGTAATCCATCTGATGGTTATGGTGGCAAGACACTATCGGTTAGTGTAAAAAATTTTTCCGCGAGTGTGACGCTGACTGAGTCACAACAGCTGTGTATTGAGCCTGATCAATTTCAGTTTACCTCTGTTGATGCATTGCAAAACCATGTTCGGGATCACGGCTACTATGGTGCTTCGAGACTATTTAAAGCAACCCTTGTTGTATTTAGCGATTATATAACGGCTTATAAAAATCAGAGCAATCTAACGCCTAATTTCACCGTTAGTTATCAGACCAATATACCGCGTATGGTGGGGTTGGCCGGATCAAGTGCGCTTGTGGTTGCCATGCTTAAGGCCTTAATGCAATTTTATTCAGTATCGATCGATCAGCACGTGTTGCCTTCATTGGCGCTTGCTGTAGAGCGTAGAGAACTCAAAATAGGGGGAGGCTTACAAGATCGGGTAATTCAATTTTATGAAGGCTTGATAGCAATGGATTTTGCACAGTTGGATTCTATAGAAGGTTTTGCTTGTGGGCATTATACGCCGCTCGCAAGCAATTTATTGCCGCCATTGTATTTAGCTTACAGTCAGACTGACAGTGAGCCTACGGAAGTCTTTCATAATGATCTGCGTAGCAGATATGAATCGGGCGAGAAGGCAGTCGTTGAAGCAATGCGAGAGTTCGCGAATTTTTCGGAGCTTGCTGTTAACGCGCTACAGCAATCCAACTTTGAGGAATTTTCTGACTTAATGGATCAAAACTTTGATTTAAGACATTCAATTTCAAATCTAAATGCACATCATGTGGCTATGATTGAAGCCGCAAGGTCCTGTGGTGTTAGTGCAAAGTATGCGGGCTCAGGTGGAGCGATTGTGGGGGTGTGTACAGATGAGGCGACTTTCGTAAAGCTTACAGCCAAGCTTGAGAATCTTGGCTGTGTAGTGGTTCGGCCGGTTTTTGAATAGCTTTGGTTGTCAGGGCAGTGCAGATTATCTTTTTGCTTTAATTGAGCGGAATGTCGTTGTCAGATTTATCACTCTGATACTGAGTAGATAGTGCTGTGTACTGCGTTTTAATGCTGAGTGCTCTTTCTTGAAGCGCCTGTGCGTTTACCGATTTTTCTATCAGTTGATGAACACCGCGGCTTACCCAGAATTCGTTTTCGGTTTTATAGTCTTCAGAGCCAAAAACTTCTTTTAAAATTTTCAGATCATGGGGAATAGCAAATTCATCACGGGAATCTTGATGGCTGAAAAAATAGTAGAAATTATCAAAGCCACACCAGGTAATTGCCGATAAGCACAAGCTGCACGGTTCGTGGGTAGATAAAAATAAAAGCTCACTTGTCGGTGGTCTTTCTGCTGCAGGAATTTCGTAGAAACGCTTGAGCGCATGCATTTCACCGTGCCACAGTGGGTTTTCAATTTCGTTGTTGGTTTCAGCCACCAGTGTTTTTAAGGAGTCTTTGTGCAGCAGTGCTGCGCCAAAGATTTTGTTGCCAGAGGTAACACCAGCTTTAGTTAGCGGCAGGATATCGTGGTCGATCACATCGAGTAGCCGTTCGGCCAGTACAGAGTCGCTATGCATAGCAAATTGATTTTCTGAAGGAAGGTCAATTGTAACCCAATTGAGTCTTTTAGCTGTTTCGCTTTGTAAGGTAATTAACGGTGTCTGTAACTTAAGGTCGTTAAGAAGTAAGGCTGCGCGTTTTATTTGTCAGCAATCAAATATTCGCGCAGATAATCCCGATAAGAATCCATCACTCGTTGTATATATTTTTGTGTTTCAGGGTAGGGTGGTACGCCGTCGTATTTTGCCACAGCGCCTGGGCCTGCGTTGTAGGCGGCAAGTGCAAGTGCCAGGTTGTTGTGGTAGCGATTAACCAGTTCAGAAAGGTATTGCACTCCACCACGCAGGTTTTGATGTGGCTCGAATGAATCAGTAACACCCAGTGATCTGGCAGTCGCTGGCATTAGTTGCATTAGACCCTCAGCACCAGCTGGGGAAGTCGCTGATTTGTCGAAACAAGATTCGTTTCTTATTACAGCTGTAACAAGTTTTTCATCAACCCGAAACTCACTAGAGTATTGTTTGATTAAGTCTTGATAGTCTGCAGCGCGATTGGCGAGTTTTTTCTTTGTCATGCCTTTGCAACTAGCAGTTGCAGTGCTGCGGCCTTTAACGTCTACGAGTTTATAGCGCGTGGAATCTTGCGAAGAGGGTGCGATATTAGAGTACCAAACAGTGCCGTCGGCTTCTTTATAGATGTACGTTTTTTCGGCTAACGCGCTATTGCTTAAACCTAAAAAAACAGTTAGTACGATTAAAGTAATTAACTTAGTATACACAGTAACACCGCTAGTTAAGTATATGAATATAAGTAACTATCGACAATAGACACGCTGTGCTTGAGTGTATTTTTGTGACGGTAATGTGTTAAAAAATACGCAATGGTGGCTATTTTTTGACAGCCTTATCTGCGATATTACTGCGCTATCTAAAGCGATAAACAAGATCAAAAGCAATGAGTGATAGTGAGCCAGGTAGCATGCAAAAGAGTGACAATTTGTCGACGCCATCTTCTACTCCTTTAGATGCTAAAACTATTGATTTTGTTTGTCGTGAGCAAGGTTATGAAGTTGAAGTCATAGTATTGTCCGAAGTTGAATCAACTAACTCGTGGTTATTTGAGAATAAATCGGACGCGCCTATCATGTTGTGTGCTGCAGAGCAGCAAACCGTTGGGCGTGGCAGGCGCGGCAAGACCTGGCATTCACCTGAAAGTGGTGTGACTTTTTCAATCAGGTTTAATCGCCCCGAAGCGGTTACAGAGTTTGCCGGCTTGAGTTTACTTGTGGGTGCTTGCCTTTGTGATCAGTTGCGCCAGGTCGGGGCGTCTGATGCTATGGTCAAATGGCCAAACGATGTGCTGGTTAATGGTGCGAAGCTCTCGGGTATTCTGATAGAAACCAGTGTCTCTGCAGCAGCGGACTCTGCAACCACCGTTGTAATTGGAATTGGCATCAATTATCGACGTGGGGGTGAGGTTGCCCTTATTGATCAATCCAGTACCGATTTATACGAGATCTGCGGCACTCACTTACCTGATCGTTCGGAATTGATAGCCAATGTAGCCTCGCGGGTTATTGCTTCAGTCATTGATGGCGTGCCTCAGGCTTTGCAAAGTTTAGCAGGCCAATGGGGGCGTTACGATGCATTGGCAGGCAGCGAAGTAACGGTCGACGCTGGTAGTCGTAAAGTGGCAGGTCGAGTTCAAGGCATAGACCAAAGCGGTAGGCTAAAAGTTGAAACCGACGACGGTCTGCAGGCGTTTAGCTCGGCTGATATATCGGTTCGTGCGCGCTGACTAAATGTTGCCGATGTTTCATGGTTTTCAAACGTAATTAGCGGTTTTCGGGAATCAATCGCAAAATCCTATAATTTCCGCCAATTGTTGCGGATTTTTAGCGCCTTTCCTTCCTTGTTTGCTCGGTTGTTTCCTTGCTTTGCGGCGCTTAACGGGTTTTCATATCCCCTTCACGAAAGTTTTCATGACACGACTTGTATTGTCGTCGGTACCAGTTATATTGTGTCATGACAAAAGCACCCAACAGAGAATCAAAGATGTTTCCGAATAAACTAAAGATCAGCTTTGCGATCGCTACGGTTTTTACTCTTGCCGCCTGTAGTAACGGAGATGGGACCGGCTCTCGAGATAGTAATACCGGTCCGGCTATACAGCTCGATGACGGCGAAGTGCTGGGAGCTGGTAGCTCGGTAATAAGAATTCCCGCAGGTGACGATACCGGCATCGCGCGAGTTGGCAACACCATTTTGCGGCAAGGTAATCTATCTGAATGTGCAGGCTCATTTATAGATGACTCTATAGTCGCCAATTCTTTAGTAGAAGCTTGTATCTCTGATCAACCCGCTTGTGCCGTTACCTTTCAGCCATTGAGCGATGTGGTCGAGGTAATTCCCCCGCCGTTATACGCGCCTATTGGTCTTGAGTACGAGATCACACTGGTTGATCGAGATGGAACAGCGGCGGCCCCCGTTACAGCAGTATTTTGTTTTGATATAGGGGGCAATGAACCTCCAGTAGCCTCCGAAGATACTTACCAGATAAATTTTGCCAGCCGAATTGAAAGAAGCGGTGTCAGTTATAATGATCGTTGTGAAAAGCGTGATGGAAGCGAAGGTGTACTGGCCAACGACGAAGACGACGAGCACATTACTAATGAATGTTTGCGCGCCGAACTGGTGGAACTGCCGCGCTATGCGTCTAATTTATCGACGTTTGCTAACACCTTCCGGTCGGATGGTGGTTTCATTTATGAGGCCATTGATAGCTCGCCGCCCGAAGATGCAGATGGCCGCACTGTTGATAGTTTTACCTATCGTGTGACTGACGGTGTGAATCCAGTTAGTGACCCTGTGCGAGTTGAAATTGTATTCACTAATAATAACCGCCCGCCAGTTGCTGCAAATGACACTTACACTGTATTAGAAGATTCTGAAGCGTCGTTCTTTACGGTGCTGGATAACGACACTGACCCGGATGCATTGCCACTGTCTATTACCAGGATAAACAACGGCCCGGGTAATGGTGTGGCTAATATTCGAAACGGTGTTCAGATTGAATACCGACCGAACGCAGGATTTTTTGGCGAAGATCTATTTGGTTACACAGTCGTAGATTCTGGTGGATTGACAGTATCAGCGAATGTAGTTGTGACTGTTCAAAACGTTAATGACGCGCCAGTCGCGCAAAACGATACGGTATCAACCAATAAAAACACCCCTATAGAAATTCGAGTGCGTGATAATGACTCTGATATTGAAGGTGACACACTGACGGTTGTGTCCGTTGCAGTACCTCTGCACGGTACAGCTGAGATTTCTCCCTCAGGTAATGTGATTTATACGCCGGCGTTTAATTTTTCAGGCGCTGATTCATTTGAATATACCATTTCAGATGGAGAAGATACCTCAGTGGCTACTGTTGTTATGCAGGTGGTTTTTGTAAATCTTGCACCTTCAGCGGTAGCTGATGAGCTGGTGTTAGCTGAAGGGTCTAGTGCAGAATTCAATATACTTGAAAATGACAGTGACGCTGATGGTGATCAACTGAGCATTGTTAGTATTACGCCCCCTGCTAACGGTGCGGCGGTGCTTCTGCGAAATGGCAACGTGCGTTATACACCGAACGCAGGTTTTAACGGCACAGACTCATTTAGTTATGTGTTAAGTGATGGTGTCGAGGAATCTAACGGGCAGGTATCTATCGAAGTTACTGCGGTTAATGATCTTCCTGTTGCGGTAGCTGATGCTGCCAGTACCGTAGAAAATACAGCCGTAAACATTGCGGTGCTTGATAATGACTCTGACCCGGACAGTGATAACCTAACTGTTGTGAGCCTAACTGCACCGACTTCTGGTACTGCTGTTATTAATGCAGATGGCCGAGGGATTACTTATACACCGGCAAACGATTTCAGTGGTCAAGCAAGATTTGATTATGCAGTTGACGACGGCAATGGTGGTGTCGCCAGCGCTACTGTGACTGTTGCAATCAGTAATACTAACGTCGCACCGATAGCCACTGATGATGTTGTTAGCACAGAAGAAAATGACGCTATAACAATTGCGGTACTCGCCAATGACTCTGATGCAGACGGTGATACTTTAACGCTCGCTATCGTGCAGGCACCGTCGAATGGAACAGCACTTGTGAGAAACAATGGGGCGATTCTTTACACTCCCAACACTGATTTTTCCGGTACTGACACGTTAACTTACAGCGTTACTGATCCAGATGGTCTTTCTGCAACTGCCACTCTTACCATTAATGTAAGCAGCACCAACGCTGCTCCGATAGCAGTAGATGACGCAGCCAGTACAACAGAAGACAACCAGGTGATCATTAGAGTCCTTGATAATGACTCTGATCCAGATAGTGATCCATTATCCGTTTCAATTGCTCAGATGCCTGCCAATGGTATTGCCAGAGGAACTGCTGCAGGTGTAATACGCTATACACCGAACGCTGGTTTTGGTGGTACCGATAGCTTTATTTATACAGTGACTGATCCGGATGGTCTTACCGCAAGTGCCACAGTTACGGTCACAATAAGTAACATCAATGGTGCGCCTGTGGCTGTAGATGATGCTGTTTCTATCAATGAAAATGTAGCAGTTGTCGTTGATGTGTTAGCTAACGACAGTGACCCTGATAATGATTCGTTAACTTTGCAAATCGCAGCTCCTGCATCGAATGGTACATTAGCGCTTGCCAATGGCGGCATCCTTTATACACCAGCCAATGATTATGCGGGCGTTGATCAGTTTTCTTATACAGTCACTGACCCTAGTGGCGCGTCTGACACCGCAATTGTAGAGGTGACTGTTAGCAATGTTAATGCGGGCCCTATCGCCACTGACGATTCTGTAGCCACAGAAGAAAACGACCCAATCAGTATTAATGTACTGGCCAATGATTCTGACCCGGATGGTGATGCTTTGACTTTAACAGTGCTTACCCAGCCTGCTGGCGGTACCGCTGCTGTCAATGCGCAAGGGACACGAATAGTCTACAGTCCGGTTTCCGGGTTTTCTGGAGCTGATAGCTTTACCTATCAGGTAGCTGATCCTGATGGCGCTACTGCTACAGCAACGGTTTCAGTGAATGTATCAAGTGTTAATGCGTCACCTGTAGCTGTTAATGATACCGCTCAGGCAGCGCAAGGTGTGCCAGAGAATATTGACGTACTGGCCAATGATAGTGATCCAGATAACGACCCACTAACCGTTGCTATTGTCACGGGGCCTGCGGGCGGTACTGCCACGGTGCTACCCAGCAACAGTATTCGTTACACAGCACTGACAACTTTTGCAGGTGCCGACAGCATTGTCTATTCTGTAGATGATGGTAGTGGTGGTACCGATACAGCAACGGTTGCGATCACGGTTGCCTCTGTTAATACTGCACCGGAAGCTTCCGATGATACTGCCACTACTGATGCTGGTGCACCGGTTACTATCAATGTACTTTTAAACGACACAGATGCTGATGGAGATAGCCTTGTCTTAGATGCTCTTACACCTGCTGCCAATGGGGTTGTAACTATAAGCAATAATCAAGCGATCTATACGCCCGACCCGAGCTTTAGTGGTATTGACACTTTTGGTTATACCGCATCAGATCAAAATGGTGGAACAGATACCGCGGCAGTGACAGTGACTGTCAATGCTCTCAATAGTGCGCCAATTGCTGCGGATGATGTCGCGGTAACTGATCAAGACACTGCAGTGTTAATAGATGTTTTGGATAACGATAGTGATCCTGAGGGTGGTGCGCTGACGATTGATGCTTTTAGTGCACCTGCAAATGGTGCGGTGGCTGCAAGCGGCACATTATTGGAATACACGCCTGACAGCGGGTTTGCTGGTGTTGACTCTTTCACTTATGACATTAGTGATTCTTTAGGGGAGGTTGCTACAGCGACGGTTGATATCACCGTTAATGCCGTTGCAGCTGCAAATGTCTTACCTGTTGCGGTAGACGACACAGCCACCACCGATCAAGACTTGTCTGTTGATATTGATGTTCTGGCAAATGATAGTGATGCAGACGGGGATACATTGTCGGTTACTGTAGTGACCGTTCCTGCCAGTGGTACGGCAGCGATTAATGCTGATTCCACCATCACATACACACCTATTACCGGTTTTAGTGGTAGTGATAGTTTTCAGTACACAGTGTCAGATAGTGTGACCGGAACAGCGACAGCTGAAGTTACTGTTACGGTAACCGCAGCGCCCGCTACGCCTGCAACAGCGAGCGTTAATGCTTCACCCGTTGCCGTCGATGATGAATTCATAGTGGGTGTAGGGTCAAACACCAGGTTAGATGTACTAGCTAATGACTCCGATCCAGATAGTGATCCCTTAACTCTAAGTCTTGATGCCAGCAACCCACCGGTCAATGGCCGCCTTACCGTAACGAACAATGGTCGATTTCTAAGATATAGACCTGATGCCGCCTTCGTCGGCATTGATAGCTTTGGGTATATTGTAGATGATGGTAATGGCGGTGCCGACAGTGCCATTGTGAATATGGCGATTCTTGATTTGTAGCAAATGCTTAAATTATGTATGTAGCATGCCTATATGATCTCGACCGCTACAACGATAAAAGCCGCTCTAATGTAGAAGCGGCTTTTTTTGTGATCCAAACAAGTACAAATGCTGCTAAGGCTGAAGCCCAATAGTAAATTCAATCAGGTTGAAGCCTCGAATAGCAATAATAATCAGTGTAATTAGTGCAGCCCCTCCTAGTAGATCTATTCTTTCTCGTCGTTCTACAAGTAATAGCTCAGAGCCATAAAGGACAATAGCCAGCACGACAATAAAGATATTAACGTTGAAGCTTCCGAAGAGCAGGGGGTTTTTCGCAAATAACAAAGCGCCGACTATTAGAAACAACAACAACCAATCAAATGAGGTTACTTTGAATTCTTCTTTACGTCGGCCTGGTGAGAAACGAATGGCTAAAAATATACCTAAGCAGACTGATGCATAAAATAGCATTTCAAGGCCAACAGCCCATGGGTTTTGCCATGTCACACGATCAATAGTCGAAAGGTAAATAACAAAGACCACAGTTATATAGATAATACCGCGGCGTGCATTAACCTTAAGCGGGAGAACGTTGAAGCTCTGCAATGCAAGCAATACCGCCAATAGTGCTGCAACGATTCCGAAGTCTTTTGGGATATCGTTGATCCAGATGGAAAGGCCGATCAAGTAGCCCGGAATAGCTATTTCTAGAAATCGACGCGAGCCGTGCATTAATACTTGATTCTTTTCTATGGCATTCAGGCTGCTTGAAAGCATCGCCACAATCTTAGTTTGGCCAGGTCGCCACTCGTTTTTCTCAGCTTTGTTGAGTAAGTAGTAAGTACCAGCGCAAACAACGACATATAAGCTTGTGATCAGCCAGTCACTCGACGTCTGCAGCCAAATGCCACAGCTGACCAGGAATGTATGAATACTATAAATTACAACAACGGATTCTTTGTGCGCAAAGCCCACTTCCAACAAGCGGTGGTGCATGTGGTTACGAGTCGCGCGGAAAATGTTCGAGCCAGACATAGCGCGTTTCTTTAGTACTGTAAGAATGTCGATGACTGGTAAGCCAAGCAGCAGCAGTACAACTGTCTTGCTTAAGCCCGGGCTGGTTCGCTCAACTAAGAGAATCGCAAGGAATCCCAATGTGAAACCTAGGAATTGACTGCCCCCGTCGCCCATGAAAACAATTGCAGGGTGGGTGTTGTAGCGAAGGAACCCAACTAATCCACCGATTGCAGCCAACGCAATTACTATCGTGAGGTTGCTACTGTCAGTAGAAGATAAATAGGCGATAAGGGCGATTGCGCCCAGCGAAATTAAGGTCTCTCCACCTGCCAGGCCATCGAGCCCGTCTGAATGATTAATGGCATTGATCACGCCGATCATCGCTACCATCGTGAATGCTTGCAGGAACCAGGTTGGAAACTCGTACGGAATGAAAGGCAGCGAGGTAGCGTATAGATCTGCGTAGTAGATCATTGGAATGACGGCGAGAATTTGACCAATAAACTTAGTGTAGTGGCCCATTTCGCGCTGATCATCCATGGCGCCGAAAACCAACAGCACAATGCAACCAAACAGGTAGCAGACGACGGTTTTATCTAAATCAGTTAAGGTCAGTATAGGTATAAGGGCACCGATAATGATCCCCCAACCCCCGACTCTGGGAATGGGCGCGACGTGAACTTTTCGGTCGTCGTCGGGCATATCCATCATGCCAAGTTTTGGTGCCAAGCGAACCATGATAGGAATCACGGCGAGGCTGATCATAGTGGCAGCGGCTATTAAAAAGAGATAATTCATAGGGCAAAGATGGCAGTGCTGGTTTGCGTGTCCAGTTCTTGTTCTGTGGTCATAAAAAATACTTCCCAGTTTTGGTGCTGCTCGCCCTTAGGGTGAAAACTACCCTACGGGTAAATTAAACAAAGGAAGAATGTGATGAGTTTAGCACTGGATGCTAATATCGTCTTGCCTTTATGCTTCTTGTGTCGTTAAGCCCAGCGAGCGATTATTCGCTCGCTGGGGTCTTAGTGATTTTTATCCATTCAAACGTATTGGCATCAAACTCGATAGTGCCGCCCTGATATCTGGCTTTTATTGGGTAGATTTCGGCCTGGTTTTCGTGGGAGTCGTCCTTGATTGTTGCTTTTCCGGGACTACTGGCTGTCATTTCAATGGTTGTGCCATTTTGCTGTGCGTCGATCCGGAATTTCGCAATTTCTGACTGCGCTTGTTGGATTGGCTGGTAGCGGTCACTTCTTTCACGTAATTCAGGCATGCCGTTCATTACATCTGCTAAATATTGACCCCAGTCATTTCCGGTGAAAGCTTCAGCATGAATTATCACGGGTAAGCGATTGCCGAATTCTTTCAGTGACTTGGGCTCAATGTTATTTTCTTTCAAATCTGCTGAAGCGGTTTTAAACTCTGATAGCGACAGCGTTTCAAAGCGGTTTTCAGCAAAAACAATTGCAGCAGGGCGCTGTTGGTAGGCGGCGTACACGCCATAACTCAACGCAGCAATTTGCACGGCAGCGATCGCCGCCATATCGAACTTAATGTTCTTTTTCCAGGTTCGGTAAAAACACAGGGTTAGAGCCGGGCCAAGCACCAAATCAATGGGTGCGATGATTTTAAGCCCTTGCCAGCCTCCGTCCATTGTGAACAGATCACCTGGGTACCAGACTTTCATCATAAGAAAAGCGAGAACCAAGAAAATTAGCAGGCTAATTCCAAAGTGTATAAGGAAAGCCCATTTAAGAGAGGGCAGTTTCATGCTTGTTCACCATTTTATGAAGTATTAACAAGCGGTGAATATTGCAAAATCCCTTCCATTGGAATGGATGCAGCTCTCAAATTAGGTTATCTAGAATACGAGCTAAAGGATAAGCATTTCTAGCAGCGCTTTTTGTGCGTGTAATCGATTCCCAGCTTCTTGCCAGACCACACTCTGTGCACCGTCTATAACGTCTGCTGTAACTTCCTCACCCCGATGTGCGGGTAGGCAGTGCATAAAGATGGCGTCTTTAGACGCGATTTTCATAAGATCCTGGTTAACCTGATACGGTGCTAGTAATTTATGCAGCGTGTCGGTATCGCTTTCTTGCCCCATACTGGCCCATACATCAGTGACAATGACATCTGATCCTTCGCATGCGGCGTTGGCGTCGGTGGTGACCTCAACGTGGTCTGCGCATTTTTGTAAGAATGTATTGTCAGGTTTTAGTTCATCCGGGCAGGCAATTTTTAATTTGAAGTCGAGTAACTTTGCTGTGTTGATGTAGGAATTACACATATTGATGTTTCCAGCACCCAACCATGTGACAGTGGCACCTTTTATGTTGCCGCGAAGCTCAAAGAAAGTTTGCATGTCTGCCAGTAGCTGGCAAGGGTGCAGTAGATCAGACAAACCATTAATAACAGGGATCGCAGAAACAGCCGCAAACTGTTCAATGGTTGAGTGTTTATGAGTTCTAAGCATAGCGACATCAACCATTTCTGACAGTACACGAGATGTATCTTCAATGGGTTCGCCACGACCAAGCTGTGAGTCTTTCGGTGATAAATTGATCGCATGACCGCCCAGTTGCACCATACCTGCTTCAAAGGAAGTGCGGGTGCGAGTGGAAGCCTTTTCAAAAATCATAGCCAGTGTGCGATTGCGTAGCGTGTCTCTTGTTTCACCGCTCTTCCAAGAGGCTTTTATGGCAATGGCATCTTCGATTAGTTTTACAAATTGTTCGGTTGATAGATCGTCTTCAGTAATAAAGTGGCGTGGTGTGGTCATGAATGGGCTGCCGCAGTAGAAGTTTCACAATGTTCGATGATCGAGTCTGAAACCCTTCTGGCGATGTCATCAACTTGGTTTTCATTGAGGTTGCAGGGTGGCAGAAGGCGTACAACATTGCCGGCTGTGACGTTAAAGATGACTTTGTTTTTTAGTCCCGTGTTAACTAAGCCGCTGCAATCTGTATCAAGTTCAACACCGATCATCATGCCTTGACCACGTATCTCTTTTACTTGTCCACGGTTGTGTAGAGCCTCAAGCAGTCGGCTCTTGAGTTGTTCACCAGTGGCATGTGCATTGGCAGGTATGTTTTCAGTTTCCATGGTGTCGAGTACAGCCAATGCCACCCGACAAGCAAAAGGGTTGCCACCAAAGGTTGATCCGTGGTGACCAGGTTGAATCAGGCCTGCTGCTTGTCCGCGAGTTAAACAAGCGCCAATGGGAATGCCATTGCCAAGTGCTTTAGCGCTGGTTATTACATCAGGCATGACACCTTGGCCAATGCTTGCATACCAGCTGCCCGTTCTACTGACACCTGTTTGAATTTCATCGCACATCATTAGCCAGTCATGTTGATCACATAGCTTTCTAATGGCAGTGAGGTAACCTGGGTCTGGAACGACAATGCCACCTTCGCCCTGTATAGGTTCGACCAATACAGCCACGATGTTTGGGTTGTCAGCGACTTGCTCTATGGCTTCAATATTGTTGTACGGCAAGTATAAAAACTCGCTGACCAGCGGGTGGCACCCGGAGTGTACTTTGTCATTGCCTGATGCTGAAAGCGTAGCCATGGTTCGGCCGTGAAAGCTGCCGTTAAATGTAATGACAACGGGTGCCGCAATTTTTTTCGCTTCTGCGTGAAGGCGTGAAATTTTAATTGCTGCTTCATTGGCTTCGGCGCCTGAGTTGCCAAAGAAAACGGCCTCCATTCCCGTCAGTTCACAAAGTTTGCTGGCCAGGTTATCTTGATGGGTGATCGAAAATAAATTGGAGGTGTGTAGCAGTGTTTTTGCTTGTTCGTTGATCGCGTGAGTCACTGATGGGTGGCTATGCCCCAGGGCGCAGACGGCGATTCCGCCCAGTGCATCGATATACTCGCTGCCTTCGTCATCCCATAATTTTAAGCCTTCGCCGCGGTCAAAAGACACTGGTAATCGTGCGTAAGCATTAATAAGTGATGATGGTTTAGTAGACATCGTGGTCCTTAAATAGTGAAAGGTGTGCGCTTAAGGTTGTTGCCAATCCTTAGCACTTGGCAGATTTTTACGATATTGATTGATGGCGAGGTTAAAAGCCCAATGGTCTAGCCTATGAAAGTGTGAGGTATAAATCAAACCTGTTTACCGCCATGGTTGACTATCTGGGGCGTGTAGCGTGAACTTATGCTCAGTGAGCCTTGAAACCGTTGAAGAGTTACCCCATACATATGCGATAATATAACCATAGGAGCTAGTGGGTGGGTATGCCCGCTGGCCAATTTGACTTTAACTATGACCTGAGAGAACAGTCGCAATGGACGTTAACGAGCGAATCAAAAGCCACATCGAATCTAATCCCGTTGTACTTTTTATGAAAGGCACACCGCAAATGCCCATGTGCGGATTTTCAAGCCGTACATCAGAGGCACTTAAGCAAATCGGGCGTGAGTTTGCGTTTGTGAATGTTATCCAGGATTCTGAGATTCGGGAATCGCTACCAGCGTATTCAGATTGGCCTACTTTTCCACAGCTTTACATTAATGGCGAGCTAGTCGGTGGCTGCGATATTGTTATGGAATTGAATGAGTCTGGTGAACTTAGTCGCATGATTGAGACCGCAGCAGCTTAAGGCTTTTTTTGAGTGGGCGCTCAGCAGCCTTAGCCGGGCGCGCTCTGAATCACCATTCAGAGCTCTTGTAACTGCTCGTCAGGAAGCCCGCCAGCGTAAGCGAGGGACTATATGCCGCAATGCACGTCTGGCCTGTGAGTCTGATAAAGAAAAGTAACGTTCGAATCGCATAGCGATTTGCTTTTCACATACCTCTCGTCAAGGAAACCCACAAGCATAAGCGTGGGACGTCTTGCCGTGATGTTTTTCTAGTCTCTGCTCGTCAGGAAGCCCGCCAGCGTAAGCGAGGGACTATATGCCGCGATGCAGGTCGGGCCTGTGAGTCTGATAAAGAAAAGTAACGTTCGAATCGCATAGCGTTTTGCAGAGCGCTAAGTTATTTCAGATAGGTTTTGAAAAGAAAAACTTAGCTATGCCTGTTGTTTTGCATGACTCAAAGTTACTCATACAAAAACAATATAGAAAAGATTTCGGCTTGGTAGTGCAGAGATTGCGTTGCTTGATTTACACCTGGCAGATAAGTTGTTTGTGAACTCTGATTTCACAAAGTACTCACGTTAATGAGCTGGACTGGGCTAGAGCATCTAGAACACTTAATCAAACTAAGACCGATTCAGTTCTTCCCAGCTGTTTATCACTTTACAAAATAACTTAGCCGTCATTTCTGTGTCGTAGACGGCAGAGTGGGCGTCAGCGGTGCTCCAGCCGAGGTCTGCGGTTTGGGCCGCGCGGGCTAGAACTGTTTGGCCGTAGGCTAAACCACACAGGGTAACCGTGTCGAAGTTACTGAAGGGGTGGAACGGATTGCGTTTGATTCCGTTGCGCTCCACACAGGCGTTTATAAAACTTAGGTCGAAGAATGCATTGTGGCCAACAAGAATAGCGCGGGTGCAGCCGGCGGCTTTCACGGCTTGTCTTATGGGTGTAAAAATATGGCCTAGTGCATCGGTTTCTTTGCGTGCTGCGCGTAATGGATGGTAGGGGTCTATGCCGTTGACTTCCATTGATTTTGGATCCATGTTGGCGCCTTCAAATGGCACAACATGAGTGCTAACAACGGGTTCGGGTTGTAGGTTTCCGTGTTCATCTTGAGAGATAATCACAGCGGCAACTTCTAGTAGGGCATCGGTCTGGCAGTTGAAGCCGCCGGTTTCGACATCCACCACTACTGGCAGAAAACCTCTGAACCTTGTATTAAGGGGTGTTTTTCCGCCCGCAACATAAGGGATTTTTTCGAGGGGCGTATTGCTTGGACTGCCGTCACTAGTGCTATCACTTGTGCCATTGGTTGCCGTGTCGTGTATGTCAGTCATTCAAAAATACAAATTTATATGTGCGTGTGAACAAGCAGAGGCATAATGGTAACACCGTTGCTGCTTTGTATTGGCCTCAATTGCCGTTGCTGTGCAAAGCTTGAGCCTTGGCATGTTAACAGTTCTGTTGATTTGCTTGTACGCATCGTTTTCTTGTGCCGCCATAGCGGCTACTTTTTTAAGAGTTGGTTCAATGCATAGGTCGTTATTCCTGGGGTTAACAAATGCATAGCATTTGGCAAACGCTGGCGATGTTCTTTAACATCGCGGTTTTTAAAAATCGTCCGCAAGATTTGTCAGCATCTATCCAAGTGCTTTATGTGGCGGTTGGTTTAGCATTGTTGCTTAGTGTGCTTCGATTCTCCATGGTGCCGGCCGAGTCTATTTCAATTTTACGTGTGCTGCTTGAGGTGCTGGTTCCGGGTGTGGTGTTATATTTTTTGCTCTACTATTTCAAGCACACAAACCGGTTTGCTCAAACGTTTGCGGCCATTTGTGGCAGTGGTTCGATTATTTATGCGTTAGCACTGCCGTTCCTGCCTGCGTTCTATGCCGCGGCAGCGGCGCGAGCGCCGGATCTTTCAGTTTATGCGATTATACTGCTTGATCTATGGTCTATAGCTGTGGTTGCATTCATATTAAGGCATGCGCTTGAAGTGGGATTGGCCACCAGTGTTACGTTGGCAATCGCATTGGGTTTAACGTCTTATATCGTGGTAGATACTGCAGCGCCTTTGAAAGCGGTTCAGCCTGTTGATCAACCATTGTCTTTTCAGTCACTGCCATTCCCTGCAACGTCTGTTGCCTCTGTGTCTACCAATAGTAGGTTGGTAAGACTGTAATGCATATTCATATATGCGGTATTTGCGGTACGTTTATGGGAGGGGTGGCACTGCTTGCTCGCTCTGCCGGGCATGAAGTTAGTGGCTCTGATCAAAATGTATATCCTCCTATGGATGCCCAGTTGCGCGACGCTGGCATTGAATTAATGGAAGGTTATAGTGCTGATAACGTAAGCAAAGTTCCAGACGTCGCAATCATTGGCAATGCACTCTCCAGAGGCAATCCAGAAGTTGAACATATCCTGTCAACGGGTATCCGATATACCTCTGGTGCGCAGTGGTTATGCGATGAATTTTTGCACGACAAATGGGTATTGGCGGTGGCCGGGACCCATGGCAAAACGACCACTTCAAGTATGCTTGCATGGATCCTCCAATATGCGGGTCTTGAGCCGGGGTTTTTAATTGGCGGAGTGCCGAATAACTTTGAGCTTTCAGCGCGCCCCGGGGAGACACCTTTTTTTGTCGTTGAAGCAGATGAATACGACACCGCTTTTTTTGATAAGCGTTCTAAGTTCGTACACTACCGCCCTCGCACTGTAGTGCTAAACAACTTAGAGTTTGATCACGCAGATATCTTTGAAGATTTAGCTGCCATAAAAAAGCAGTTTCATCATTTTGTCAGAACCGTGCCCGGCGCAGGTTTAATTGTCGTCAACGCTGAAGATCAAAACCTACAAGAAGTACTGGATGCTGGCTGTTGGTCTGAACGCGAGACCTTTGCAGCGGCACCGGGGGCGAACTGGCACTTTATTGAAGCAACTTCTGACCAGCCTGCGCAGGTCATAAGCCCCGTGGGTGAATCGTATATCCTGCCGGCAACGCTTATTGGTGCGCACAACCTTTCTAACGCAACTGCCGCTATTGCCGCAGCCCGGCACGCCGGTGTGCCTGTAGAGCATTGCGTGGCGGCACTGGCTGAATTTACCGGGGTGAAGCGTCGGCTGGAATTGCTCGATACGGTTGCAGGCGTTCAGGTCTTTGATGACTTTGCCCACCATCCGACTGAAATTGCTGCCACTCTGGCAGCACTTAGGCCCCAGGTTTCGGGGCGTTTAATTGCACTGTTGGATTTCAGGTCCAACAGTATGGTGAATGGCACGCATATTGATGCAATCGCAGCCGCGTTGGCAGATGCTGATATATCGTTGCTCTACAATCGCCACCCCGAGCTTGATTTGAGTGATGTGGTGGCGGCAGTTTCAGGTGAGGAATACGGCAATATTAACGGCATTATCCAGCACTTGAGCGGCATGCTGGCAGCCGGTGATACGGTAGTTTGTATGTCAAATGGGTCATTTGAGGCTGTACATGGCCAAATATTGACTATGCTTAAGGACAGAAAGTAAGTAAAAAGACGGCTAAATACCCTTTCGGCATGCAATTTGGCTTAAGTGTAAAGCTACTTTTGGACCGATAGGCAGGGCTGATCTCTTGCTAGATAAGAACAAAACGAAGAATTGAAATGGCTCAAAATAATAACCCGGCAGTACAGAATATGGCGACGCAAGTCGAATTCGACGTACCTGCAAAGGTAGGTAAGTATCAACTGCTGGAAAAAATTGGCAGTGGTACGTGTGGTGTAGTTTATCGCGCTTACGATGCGATTCTGTCGCGCGACGTAGCGATCAAAATCTCGCAAGTCGGCATGCTTGATCAGCATACGGGTAAGATGCCTGGTGCTCAAAAAGCGTTTATCACTGAGACGTTGTCGGCCGGTCGATTGGCGCACCCCAACATTGTGTCGGTGTATGACGCAGGCGTTGATGGCCCACTTAACTACCTGGTGATGGAATATGTTGAGGGTGTACCTCTTAAGCAATATGGCCGTGGTCAAACTCAGCTGAGCCCGCACCGTGTGGTGAGTGTCATAGCTGAGGTCTGTAAAGCAATAGATTACTCACACAAGAAAGGTATCGTTCATCGTGATATCAAGCCTGCGAATATTATGATTGCTAATGATGGCGCAGTGAAGCTGCTCGATTTTGGAATCGCTATTAGTACCACCGCTGATGAAGCGGCTGGCACTGGTCGCCCTGCATTGGGCACACCTAATTATGTGTCGCCGGAGCAAGTTAAAGGTGCTGAGCTTGGACCGCGCAGTGACATTTATTCTTTAGGTACAGTATTGTTTGAAATGCTCACGGGTCAGCAAGTTTTCAAAGCACGTGAGGTTAAAGAATTATTTAAAGCCATCTTAAGTGAGCCAGCGCCACTGCTGACATCAGTTCGTTCAGATCTGCCTGCAGAGCTTGAGCAAGTGATTGTTCGTTGCTTGGCTAAAAACCCGAGTAAACGTTATGCCAGTGGTGCTGAAATGGCGATGGCGCTTGAAGATGTAATTGATAAGATGGCTCCACCTGACATGGTCTCATCAGAAATGGCAAGCTGGGTACCGGTAATGTCTGAGCTTAAATTCTTTTCTAAGTTCAGTGAACGTAAGGTAGCGTGCTTTGCATCAGTTAGTACTATCGTACGTTTTAGTTCAGGTACCACAGCGCTAGGTAAAGATACGATTGATAATCATATCTATGTCATTTTAGAAGGCGTTGCAAGCCTTGCGGGACACAATGGTCTAAGTGCGGTGCTTGGCCCGGGTGATTGCTTTGGGGAATCTGGCTTTCTACGCGGTGACAAAAACGAAAGCGATGTTGATGTTATGACAGACATTGTCGCGCTTAAAGTTAAATCTTCCGATGTTCAGGCCATGCCTGAGGCAGATCAGCTAGCGCATTATCAAATGATTGCTAACAGTATCTCGCAGCGTCCAAGTAAAACTGAAGACTTATTATTGGATCTTGCTCTGTAATTTTTACTTTGCAGTCGGCATAAAAAAAGACCGCGCATTGCGCGGTCTTTTTTTTTGGTGTTTAAAACCTGAAGTATTAGGCAGCTTTTTGTTTCGCCAGTAGATGCTTTTCCCAGTCGATAGCGGTACGAACAATAACTTCTAAATCGTCGTACTTTGGTGTCCAGTCAAGGGTTTTGTGGATTTTATCAACATTGGCAATAAGCTCTGGCGGATCACCTGCGCGGCGCGGGTGTTCAACGATATTAATAGATTCACCGTTAACCTTCTGCACAGTATCCAGTACGTCTCTAACGCTATAGCCGTGGCCATAACCGCAGTTTAGTCGAGTTGATTCACCGCCTTTGCGTAAGTAATCAAGCGCGTGAATATGTGCTGAGGCAAGATCAACCACGTGGATGTAGTCGCGTACGCCTGTGCCGTCAGCAGTTGGGAAGTCAGTGCCGTAAACATAAATTTCCGGACGCTTACCAACAGCAACTTCAGCCGCTACTTTAATCAACAAGGTGGCGCCAACGGTTGATTGTCCAATTTGGCCATCCGGATCACAACCTGCAACATTGAAGTAACGCAAGATCACATGCTTCATGTCTGTTGCTTTGCTTAAGTCTTCAATCATGTATTCGGACATAAGCTTCGACATGCCATACGGGTTTATAGGTGCTGTCGGTGATTTTTCACTACACGGCGTGCCGTCGCCTTCGCCGTAAGTCGCAGCAGTAGATGAAAAGATAAAGTTCTCTACCTTATTGTTTTGGCAGCATTCCAACAAGTTGCGCGTGCTGGCAGTATTGTTGTTGTAGTACTTAAGCGGATTTTCAACTGATTCGGGAACAATAGTATGCGCTGCAAAGTGCATGACGGTGCCAACGTTATGTTCGGTCATTATGCGATCGACCAATTCCATATCGCCAGTTTTACCTACTACTAATTCACCAAACAGGATGCTGTCTTCGAAACCGGTTGAGAGGTCGTCGAGGACAACAATTTTTTCGCCCTGTTGCCCGAGTTGTTTGACCGTATGGCTACCGATATAGCCAGCACCACCTGTCACTAGTATTGATTTAGACATTCACTTCGCCTCGCTGTGCGTTTCATCGCACCTATTTTAAATTAAAATTCGTGCATTTCAGCCGCACAAGCTTAAAAACGTTAAAGGGCAATATACCTTTGTGTTGCTCACCAATCTGGTAAATTTCAATAAAAGATAATATGAGCTGCTATCCCCTGCAACAGACATTCCGTGTGTTGCGTTCCGCGAATCGCGGTTGCTGCTGCTTAACTAGTACTTTTTATTTAGAAGTCAGCAACCACTTGCGGATGAGCAAGGGTATCGGCTAAAAAAAGGTTTTCTTTATGCGAAATGACTTCTGGCACCAGGCTTGGGCAAAAAGTGATCGACCCGGTTGGCAGCAAAAAGTGGTGAACCCATACTTGCTGGAGCATTGGGCTGCGTCCACTGCGAAGGCGCCAGAGGCCGTGTTTGTGCGTTGTGTGGCAGAAGCCTTGATATGCTGTGGCTGCGGCAGCAAGGGCACCACGTGGTTGGCATTGATTTAAGTGTCGCTGCACTTGAACAATTTTGTGAACAACAGTCAATTGAAGTAGTTCGAGAGCAAGATGGGCAGCTGACTGTCTTCCGATCTGATGGTTGGACGCTCTATGCCGGAGATTTTTTTAAGCTGTCGCCAGATCATTTGGACCGCATAGACCGGGTCTATGACAGGGCTGCAGTGATTGCTCTGCCACCTCTACAGCGAAAAAAATACGCGGCCCACATGATGTCAATTTTGCCCTCTGCGGCGGAAATCTTTGTGATCACAATAACTTATGATCAATCGAAAATGGAAGGGCCGCCTTTTTCGGTTTCAGATGAAGAGCTTCAGGCTCTCTTTGGAGAGCATTATCAGATCAGTGTTGTGCAGTCGGTAAGCGGTCCGGATCAGGTCGGCAATCTTGGTGCAAGGGGTGTAGATACCCTGCGGGAGGCTTGCGTGGTTTTGAAGCCGAAAGTTAGCCTCGAAACCTGATAAAATGGTGAAATTAGATCGTTGCGTAACACACCGTGACTTTGACTTGTAATTACTTGAATACACACTATTAAGCCCGCATTTATAAGTAGCTTTAGAAGTGGATGAAATAGTGGATCAAATTTATGCCTGAAAAATTGAAAAAAATGATCGGAGTATTGATTCTAGTGTGCTCAATCGGTGGGGTATCCTGCGTGGGTGCGTTAGGGCCATCGCTTGATCGAATCACGGAAGGGTCGAGCGGATCCAAAGCCAAGGTGGTCAAGTGAACGGACCTAAGCGAGGTGGTGCGAAAAAATATAATCCGGATGACACCAGACGGATGCCACAGTCACGAGCGTTTTTACTCTACTTGTTACCTATGCCAATGTTGTTTTTAGCGTTGTGGCGAATGTTAGGTGGTAACGGTGGCAGTGCCTTTGGATTTGCTGCTGGTTTTGCACTTTGTATGTTGGCGGCAACACTGGTACGCAAAGGTGTGGGAATTGAAAGCGAAGCTAAGCGTCGCAAGATTGTTCGTCGCAGTAGCACTGTGCCCTACAAAGTAATTGGCGCTGGCGTGTTGGGTGTAGCCATATTTCTAAGTGCGTTGATGGGCGCGGGTATACCAATGTTTAGTAGTTTGATGCTTGGTTTAGCATCTGTTGTTGGTTGTGTTTTTGTATACGGTACTGACCCTTCCAGAAATTCACCTGATATGTCTGCCATTGGTGTTACTTCAGAAGAAGTCTTGGAAATTCTCAATGAAGCGGATACTAAAATTCTTGCCATTGAAGCTGCCCGTGATCGAATTCACAACGTTGAATTAAAAGACCGGCTTAAAAATATTACCAAGGGCGTGCGTGAAATTATGGGCATCGTTGAAGACGACCCACGAGACTTACGCCGCGCAAGAAAATTTTTACGAACCTACTTAGATGGTGCGCAACGCGTGACTGAAGGTTACGCAGACACTCACAGCTACGGCGATGACGGTGAGCTTGAAGATAACTTTCGCAATGTGCTTGGCACAATTGAAAGAGTCATAGAAGAACAAAAAGGCAAATTGTTAGAAAACAATCTGACAGAGCTTGATGTGCAAATTGAAGTGCTACAGCTGCAGTTAGAAAAAGAAGGCGTTTAGGGCATGCGTAGCTTTGGTACTAATACACTATGGGTAGAAATCAATAGAGGAACAGAAAATGTCTGAAGTCGTGACTACAGATGAGTCGTTAAAGGAAGATGTAGCTAAGCTGGAAGCTATGTTAGCGCCCGATTTAAAGTATGAAATGGTGACACTGGAAACTGCCAATCAAACAGATCGCGCAAAAATCACTGAGCTAATGAATGACATTGATCTTGGTGATTCAAACAGTATTCTTTTTTACGGTAGCAATGCTCAAGAGCAACTCACTACTATTAGTGACAACATGCTCGAAGGCGTGCGCAACAAAGATGTTGGCCCTGCCGGTCAAGATCTCAATAACATGGTCTCTGTGCTTCGTGGTTTTGATGTCGCCGGTATGGACCCAAACAAAAAGCAAGGCTTCTTTGCGCGGCTATTCAGACGTGCAACACCAGCCGCGCAGTTTGTACAAAAATATGAAGGTGTTCGCCGTCAGATAGATACCATCACAGATAACCTAGAAGATCACAAAACTAAGTTATTGACTGATATCGCGAGTCTTGATCGGCTATACGATGCCAACCTTGATTACTACCATGCGCTTGAGCTCTATATTGTAGCAGGTGAAGAGAAACTGGCACACCTTGATAACGTAGAGCTTCCAGCGTTAATGCAAGCAGCAAAAGACACCGATGATGTCCTGCGGGCACAAGAGTTACGTGATTTACGTACAGCGCGTGATGATCTAGAGCGTCGAATCCACGATCTAATGCTGACTCGACAAGTTGCTATGCAAAGCTTACCAAGTATTCGGATGGTGCAAGAGAACGATAAAGGGTTAGTGTCAAAAATCAGCTCTACTTTAGTCAATACTGTGCCCTTGTGGCGCCAGCAGCTAGCGCAAGCTGTTACTGTGTTTCGTTCTCAGGAGGCAGGCAAGAGCGTTAAGGCTGCAACAGATTTAACCAATGATCTGCTTGAAAAGAATGCTGAAACACTGCGAACCGCTAACCGTGAAGTTCGCGAGCAAATGGAACGTGGGGTATTCGATATAGAATCTGTTAAAAGAGCTAACGAAAACCTGATCGCAACCATTGAAGAAAGTCTGCAGATTGCAGATGAAGGAAAAGCCAAGCGACGTGAAGCGGAAAAAACTCTCACGCAACTTGAATCTGAATTGAAAAGCAAACTCGCTGCTGCGAGTTCACAAGCACGCGCAACATCTACAGGAGCATAACTAATGGGTTTGTTTGACAAACTATTTGGCGAATTTGTCGACATCATTGAGTGGACTGACGATACCAGTGACACAATGGTGTATCGCTTCGAGCGCTACGGCAATGAAATAAAATACGGTGCAAAGCTAACTGTCCGGGAAGGTCAGGCTGCGGTATTTGTTAATGAAGGTGAAGTGGCTGACGTGCTTAGTCCGGGTATGTATGAGCTTGAGACTCGCAACCTGCCTGTATTGTCTACGATACTTAATTGGGATCACGGTTTCAGCAGCCCGTTTAAAGCCGAAGTCTACTTTGTAAACACGAAGCGTTTTGTAGATCTGAAATGGGGTACTAAAAACCCATTGATGCTACGCGATGCAGAGTTTGGTGCGGCTCGAGTCCGTGCCTTTGGTACGTATGGTGTCAAAGTGACCGATCCATTGGTGTTCATCAGAGAGATTGTTGGTACTGATGGCAATTTCCAGGTGGATGAGATCAGTGATCAGCTACGTAATCTAATTACTTCGCGTTTCTCTTCAGCGGTAGGTGCTGCCGGTATTCCAGTGCTGGATATGGCTGCCAACTACGAGCAACTCGGTGATGTAATCGGTAAAAGAATCGGCCCTGAGTTTGGTGAGTATGGTTTAGAGCTTACTAAGTTGTTGGTAGAGAATATTTCAGTACCACCGTCAGTTGAAGAAGCACTTGATAAACGTACAAGTGCTGGCATGGTCGGTAACCTGGACAAGTACATGCAGTACCAAACAGGTGTAGCTCTGGAAGCAGGCGCTAGCAACCCGGGTGGTGCAGCGGGTGCGGGCATTGGTATGGGTGCCGGTCTTGCTATGGGTCATCAAATGGCCAACAGCATGGGCCAGGGTGGTTCGGCCGGTGGTCAGCAGTGGCACAACGATGGTCGTCGAGTACAAACTGATCCTGCTTCTGGCAAGTCGCTTCCACCACCACTTCCGGGTGGCAATCGCTATCATGTCGCCGTAGATGGCGAGGCCAGTGGTCCCTACAGTATTGAAGGATTACAGCAGCAACTTGGCAATGGTTCTATGTCGTCAACGTCTCTTGTTTGGACCAACGGTATGGCTGACTGGGTAGAGGCCGGTAAAGTGTCGGAACTTAGTGAGTTATTCCGCACGCCGCCTCCACCAATTAAGCGTGGGTAAGACCCAGCAAACGATTTTAAGTTTTGAAAAATAATCCATTCGAAGACTACCTGTTCGTACCACAGCAGGCGCCCGATGCGGCGCCTGTTGCAGCACCTGAGGCTAAATCAGAGGCGCGCTTTCCTTGTAAAAATTGTGGTGGCATTCTGGCTTACGCCATTGGTACAGACAACCTGCGCTGTACCCATTGCGGTCAATACCACGAAATAGACATTCCCGATGTAGAAATAGAGGAAATCGATCTGCCCAAAGGGCTGGAGCAGCTTGAAAAAACCCGCGAGCTAGGTTCAACAGAAGCACTGCTTAAATGCCCTAACTGTGCTGCACAGTTTGATATGGATGAAAACCTGCACTCAGGTGATTGTCCGTTCTGTGGCACTAGTGTGGTAACAAGCACAGGGCAAATCCACGAGTTTTCGCCACAGGCGCTTTTACCGTTTGCTATTAGTCGTGATGATGCGTTTGAGGCATATAAAAAATGGCTTAAGGGTCGTTGGTTCGCGCCTTCCAAATTAAAAAATCATGCGCGTGAAAGCAAAAGCCTTAAGGGTGTATACATACCCTATTGGACTTACGACAGCGACACCACTACATCGTATGCGGGACAAAGAGGCGATGTTTACTACGTGCGCCAAAATGTAACGGTAATGGAAAACGGGCGCTATGTTCGACGCTCTCGCATGGTACCGAAAATACGTTGGACGCCAGTGCAGGGTAGAACCGATAGGCACTTTGACGATCTTCTCATTGGTGCGACACGGACACTGCCGCGTAAAATCACCGATTGGTTAGAGCCATGGGATCTACAGAACATGGTGCCATACACGGAAGAATATCTTAGTGGTTTTCAAAGTGAGGTTTATCAGGTGGCGCTTGATGAGGGTTTTAATCATGCGCAGCGCGTAATGCAGCAAGTCATTAGGGGTGATGTAAACCATGCCATTGGCGGCGATCAACAACGCATTGTCCGGTTGCACACTAATCACTCGGATACCACATTTAAGCATGTGTTGTTGCCACTGTGGACAGCGGCATTTACGTTTAAGAATAAAACCTATCGCTTTGTTGTTAATGGTCGCAATGGTAAAACCCGTGGCGAGCGACCTTATAGTGTCATTAAGATTGCAGCGGCGGGTGTGGCGGCAGCTATTGTTGTAGGTACTGTGACTTATACTATGCAGACCGGTAGGGTGAGTGGCTACGTTGTCGATAGGCCTATTTTTTATCCTATGCAGTATGAGCGTCGCTATTAGTTTTTGGCTTGGCAGTCTGCTTATCTGCTGTTTGCTGTTTGTTTATTTGCTGAGCTCAACTAGGGTGGCTGTCTTACGCAGCCTGATGTGAGCGGCACGCCAACCATGGCGATGTTTCGATGCCAGTCCCTGGCGCTACGAGTCAGTTTTGTAATCACACAAAAGTAACTAAAAAGTGTTTTCACGGCCGCTTTGCCTTGTCGAGGTGGCTGCGCCATTTTTTGAAATCTCCCTACGTGGGGTCGCGCGGTATGCACGTCCATGTGCGCCGCGCTCAAAGCACCGTCTATGGCGCTTGACCCCCACTCCGGAAGATTTCAAAAAATAAACAGATGCTCTGAGCGGCATTCGCTGCGCTCAGAAAAAAATGGGGGCAGGCGGTGTTGGTCTCATGGGTTCCTTGTTGTTTTTACTGTTAGCCTGCAACAGGGTAGAATTTACGCATAGCACCTTTTGGAAAAATTTAAATATGCAAACAGCAAACGTTACGGTAGTTGATCATCCTTTGGTGCAGCATAAGCTAACCCATATGCGAAGCACTACGGCTTCATCTTCTACATTCAGAACGCTGTTGCGCGAGATTAGTCATTTGCTTGCGTATGAGGTGACTCGTGATTTGCCATTGAAGCAGGTTGAGATTGAGACGCCGTTGGTTAAAACCACAGCGCCGGTACTTGATGGTAAAAAGCTGTGTTTGGTGTCGATTCTTCGCGCGGGCAATGGTTTGCTTGATGGTATTTTGGATTTAATTCCATCGGCACGGGTGGGCCATATAGGGTTGTTTAGAGATCCTGACACGCTTAAAGCAGTTGAGTACTACTATAAAATGCCTTCGGATCTAGGTAATCGTTTGGTGATTGCGGTAGACCCTATGTTGGCAACAGCCAATTCATCTATTGCGGCTGTTACGCGCTTAAAGGAAGGCGGTGCCAAGAATATTCGCTTTGTATGTTTGTTGGCGGCCCCTGAAGGTATTGATGCGTTTGCCAAAGCTCACCCTGATGTACCGATCTATACGGCCGCAATAGATGATCATTTAGATGATCACAGTTATATTGTTCCGGGCCTGGGTGATGCGGGTGATCGTATCTACGGTACTAAATAAATCTAGAAGTACCAGATGAACGAAGATAACAATGCAGCGCTTGCGGCTGTAGGCCGGGTGTATGGCGTTGGTGGTCAGCAGCGCTTGATTGATGCACATGTGTGCATTGTGGGTATTGGCGGTGTTGGCTCCTGGGTTGCGGAGGCGATGGCTAGAAGTGGTATAGGTGAACTTACACTTATAGATCCGGATGATGTTGCTGCCAGCAATATTAATCGCCAGGTGCACGCTGATATTTCAACTGTTGAGCAATCAAAGGTTGAGGTAATGAAAAAGCGAATAGCGCTTATTAATCCTAACTGTCGCGTCAATGCTATAGACGATATGTTGGTAACAAAAAATATAGAAAAATATATAAGCCTACACGTAAGCTATGTGATTGATGCAATGGATACTATCAAGTTTAAGGCGGCACTTATTAACTACTGCAAGCGCAACAAAGTACCCGTCATTACGATCGGTGGCGCCGGTGGTCGAACGGATCCCACAAAAATAGAAATAAACGACTTGACCAGAAGCTGGAATGATCCGCTTGCAGCGTCTGTGCGTCATGAGCTACGTAGAAACCACGGCTTTCGAATTCGCAAGCGATTTAGAGTGGAGTGTGTTTTCTCAACCGAGCAGCCGCGTTATCCAGCACCGGATGGCAGCGTCAGTTATAAAAAGCCTGGTAGTGCCGGCACCACCCTTGATTGTGATACGGGTTATGGTTCATTGGTGAGTGTAACTGCGAGTTTCGGAATGATAGCCGCGGCCCGTGTCATGAATAGGCTGGTCGACGTATCAAAGTAGCGCATATTTACGTACTTGCTAAGTAGATAATTGCTGCTAAAGATTGCCGCCAAAAAGAAGTGTAATGTGAAATTTTATCCGATTGAACAAACGATTGAAGGCGGCCCTACACTGCGTGGTTGGTGTACTCGGCAGGGGCATTCATCAGTATTATTGGTAGCTCATGGCAATGGCTTTTGTGGTCGAACGTATGAACCAATGTTGGAGCCTTTGTCGCAACAGTATGATTTGCTAATGTATGACCTGCCCGGTCATGGACGCAGTGAGCCTTTTAAGTTTGTCGGTTGGAATCAAACTGCAGAGCATCTTTATCAGGCTTTAAAGGCTAGTGATACATTTATTGCTGGTCGTAGTGTGCATGCAGTTGGCCATAGCCTTGGTGGGATGTTGTCAATGCTTGCTGCAGGCCAGCACCCCAACACTTTTAAATCGATGGTGATGCTTGACCCCATAATGTTTCCGCAGCCGTTACTGTTTTTTATGCAAGCGGTCGGTAAGTTGGGGCTTACGTCTTTGTTTCATCCTTTTGTAAAGCCGACTCTGCGTCGTCGACGTGAATGGGAGAGTCGCGAGCAAGCTTTCGACTATTTTCATAACAGAAAAATATTTAAAGGCTGGCAAGATCAGGCATTACAAAGTTATGTAGAGCATGCACTTTGCGATGCAAACGGCGCTGGTGTCCGGTTACGCTGCGACCCGACTGTAGAGGCGCAGTGGTTCGCTACCTTGCCAAACAGATTGTGGTCTTCGCTGCGTCGGCTGGATTGCCCGGTCAGCATGTTTATGGGGCAAGAGACTTACCCGTTCGCACTTAGAGCGGCTGCTCGCGCGCAAAAGATAAACCCCAATATTATGGTGTCGGTGGTGCCTGGTGGGCATTGTTTTATGCAAGAGCAACCAGAGCACGCAGCAGCGCGTGTTTTATCGACATTGAAAGAGATAACCGTGGAGTAAAAAAGTTTGCACTGTGATCAGTGCAAACTCTTAGAACTATTTTACCTGTGAGAGTTTAAATACCTGCTGAGAGATATCTCTTTTTCCAAGTGTCTGCAAGGTGGGTTGCCGTGCGGTTTGACAATTCATTAAGTTTAGCGCGACAGGCATCACCCGCCCCGTATTCATCATCAAAACCATTTTCCACCGCCACATCTACCCAGGCTGCGCATTGAATGTAGTCGACTTGTGTTCCAAGACCATCATGGTAGAGCGTAGCTAAAGTGTATTGAGCATGGGAGTGGCCTTGTTCGGCGGCAAGCTTGTACCACTTAAAAGCTTCAGAGTAATCTTGTGGAATGCGATTACCTTCGTGATACAAAGAGCCGAGTAGCGTTTGTGCTTCTGCATGGCCTTGCTTTGCGGCTTTTGTATACCATTGCTTTGCTGTGTCAAAGTCTCGCGCTACGCCTAAGCCTTCACTATACAGATAGCCAAGTTTTTGCTGTGCATCCAGGTTGCCCTGCTTGGCCGATTCCATCCACCATTCACGGGCATTAAAGTAATCTTTAGTCACACCAACACCACTGTAGAACAATTTACCTAATTCATATTGGGCTTTACTGTGGCCTTTCATTGAAGCGAGTTCCAGCCAGATTTTCGCCTGTGCAGGGTCTTTGGCAACGCCCATGCCCTCAGCGTAAGCCATGCCTAATGCAACTTGTGAGTCTGCATGGCCGCGTTCCGCTCGCATGGTCGTGATACTGATATCAATTGGTTCTAAATTGCTGCCGCCAGAATTGCTGCTTGAGATGCTGCCTTTAAAGCTGCTGTTTATATTGCTGGTAAGAGTAATTTGTGTATCTGTTTCAGAAGTATCTGTAGCAATGGGTGCCGAGGCAGTAGGTCTCGCCGCTATGGTTGGATTGGATTGATTAACCGGTGTGACGCTCACAATCGTTTCAACCGGCTGAGTTTCTTCGCGAAATTCAGGTATGGCGGGTTTTGACGAATCGACGCTTGCCTCTGTTTCAGTCGCTATTTCAGAAGCCGTTTCTTTAGCTGGTTCTGCAGCAAGAGCTAGTTCTGCAGCAAGTGCCGGTGCTAGTTTTTCTTTAGCGAGAGGTGCCGTTGCAGGGGTGGGTGTGTCAGTAAACAGATCCCCGGGGTTTGGCGTATTGGTGCTACATGCAGTGACTGCACATAATGTTGTAAAGAAGTAGGCGGTTCGAAGCATATTATTCTTGCAGTGCATGTGCTGCTCCTGCGGTTACGTGGAATCGTTAATATTAACGCCTAAGGTAACAGGTTAAAACCGTATTTTATGGTGATATGGCAGGGTAGCTGTGGTGTGCGTCGATTTAACTCAAGCTAGTGGCGTGATCAGGCTGGCTCCATTGCATAATACCGGTGTTTTATGCAATTCCTGTATCAAGGCTTGCAGCCATAAGTGTTCCTAAAGATCCGCATTGTTGTGTAAATTCACTTTGATATTGCCCATGTAGTAACACCGGCTCACTGATTGCACGCCATTTTAGACCGGTAACAATTCGCTCTACCGCTGAAATTGTGCCAGTGCCGTCTAAACCTGCGCGTACATATAGTGCGTAAGGTGTACCTTGTTTTTGTTCCAGCACCGGGTAATAAATGCGATCAAAGAAGTCTTTCAAGGCACCGCTCATATAACCGAAATTTTCTGTTGTGCCGAGTATTATTCCATCGGCGCTCAGTACATCGTCAGCGGTCGCATCCAGTGGCGGGATATGAACCGACTCAACGCTTTCTATATCGGGATGGCGGCAGCCGACAAGTGTAGCGTGGGCGAGTGCCATGGTGTTTTCTGAGGGTGTATTGGCGACTATTAGAAGCTTTTTCATGGCTGGCTATTATGAATTATCTATTCGTCTTTTTTAATGCCGCCGAACACTTCTACGATTGCCGGAAACAAGCTGGAGAATTCGAGTGCCATTAAGGTGACATTGCTATCGAACACTGCACGTGGATCAAGATCTGCCATATCGGATCCATCATCTGGTGCGGTATCGGTAAACTTTATTTTGTGAAACGCGAAGTTTTCATCTAAGACAAACGATAGAGTCTGTTGAGATTCAAGTGCCATGCGTGTCACTTGCTTGCCGGTAGTAGACAGTGCTTTGATTTCATCACTGGTTAAGTCTTGTTTGTTGCAACGAATGTAACCGGCAATTTCGTTGTCGTCTTGTAGTACGCATTCATCACCGAGTTGTAAGTCTTTGGGTACTGGGTGTGTACCTTTAAGCCAGCCAGTAAAAAGTGCCGCCTGACCTACTTCAGTTTGTACCGGTTTTATGGGTAAGTTATCTACTGACTCGCGCAGCAGAGAAGTGCATTGGTCAACTTTTTTATCGCTGGTATTGTCGACTATTAGTAAGCCTTGCTCTGGCATAATAAGTACTTGGTCATAACTTGATTTTGTGAACGCTTGCGGGGTGAGTTCCATTACCACGTTATCGCGAATATCCAGCTTTTCTTTGCCGCGAATTTTTCGATCAAGCTTTTCCTCTAAGGCTTGTATGCGTTCAGCCATATGCTCAGCGATAACGCTTGCCGGTAATATTCTTTCTTCTCTGCGTGCTTTGATCAGCATGAAGCCGGAGGTGGCATGCACTAATTGCTGGCTGCCTTCTCCCATTGGAGGTACCCAGCCGTAGCTTGCTAGCTGGCGACTATTAACGCCCTTAAAAGCTTGCGACTCCAGGGCTTCCTCTAGTGATTCTGGCTCTAGTTTGCAAGGGGTAAGGAATTGAAAAACGCTAGCGGACTTGAACCACATGTTGATGTGTTCCTGGCAGTAAGGTATTGATTATTTTGGCTTTTGGTGGTGATTGCCGTGAGTCCGCGCGTAACCGCAAAGGGTTTAGGTTTATCGCGGCGGATAACCAAAAGGGACGAGGATTGTACCGGATTGAACAGCCTTTTGGCTGATTCAATGCGCCGAATAAAGTAGTCTTGTGTTTTTGACTAGCGAGAAGCCCATGGCCAAGACTGCATTGTTGACCCACCCGGATTGCGTCAAGCACGAAATCAGCCCGGGCCACCCGGAACAACCTGCCCGAATAGCGGCGATCATGGATGAGCTAGTCGCTGAAGGTTTGTTTCAGATGCTCCAGCAATTTGAAGCACCGTTGGCTGACATTGAACATCTGTTGTTGGCGCACCCGCAAGACTATATCGACAGTGTGATTAACGCCTCACCTAGCAGCGGTTCAGTACAGTTAGATGCAGATACCGCTATGAATGAACATTCACTGCGTGCTGCCATGCTTGCAGCCGGTGCTGGAGTAAAAGCGGTTGACTTAGTAGTAGACGGCGACTTCGATAATGCCTTTTGTGTTGTACGACCACCTGGGCATCATGCGGAAGAATCTACCGCTATGGGCTTTTGTTTTTTTGGAAGCATTGCAGTTGCAGCTCTTTATGCGTTGCAAAAGCCCGGGATTAAAAAAGTCGCGATTATAGATTTTGATGTTCACCACGGTAACGGCACCGAAGACTTGATTGGTGATCACTCCGAACTATTTTTCTGCTCATCTTTTCAGCACCCACTGTACCCGGGTAAGTTTGGTGAAAACATTCCGGGGCGCAAGATTAATATTCCACTGGCGGCAGGGTCTGATGGTGCAGAGTTTAAAAAACAAATGCAGGCTGATTGCCTGCCAGCACTGCGTGAGTTTAATCCCGACATGGTGTTTATTTCAGCAGGCTTTGACGCGCATAAAGATGATCCACTTGCAGGCTTAAATTTGCTGGAAGAAGATTTTGCATGGATTACAGCAGAGCTTAAATCGGTGGCAACTGAGTGCTGTGAGGGTCGGCTTGTCTCTATGCTTGAGGGCGGTTACGATCTCGCTGCCCTCGGACGCAGTGCAGCAGTTCACGTTAAAGAGCTTATTCGATGAGAATAGAGTTGGTGTGCTGGAATGCTTATATAAACCCGACAGAGATAAACACCGCAAGCGCAAAGCTATCGAATAAGTAAAAACGAAAATGAGCCAAACGGATTCTTGGAGCCTGCTACTTTTAGCCCAAAGGTACACGAATGTGGTGCGGTGCGCATTTCTAATGGCACTGGCAAAGGGAAATTGTGAATGTGTCGAAACAATCAGCGTGGGAGACAGGGGAAGTACCATGAACACTGATTCACTTGAAGCACAACTATACTCAGCTTTTCCGATTATAAAAATAGAAACGGATGAAGAGCCTCGCTTGGTGAATCAGTTGCGAGGTGTTGCAAGACGTACCAATAAAGCAATGAAGAGCTGGTCTATTGCCAGTGGCTTGCAAGCCCTGGAGGGTGATGGCGCAGTCCGGAGTTCCTACAATTGGACAATTAAACCGGTCAATGAGGGTGAGTCCTTCGATCCTGAAGAGACTCTTGTAGAGCTTTCAAATAATACTTCCAATACCATTATTGTATTGCTCGATTTCCATCCGTTCTTGTCCAACCCGCGGGTGGTGAGATTGCTAAAGGAGCTGGCATTCGAATGTGACAATACCGGTAATAAAATCGTCTTGATAAGTCACAGTATTACAGTACCTGATGAAATCGCAAGGCTTACCCAGCCGTATGAAGTATCGCTACCCACCATGAGTGAGATTGCAAAATTAGTTGATCAGGAAGCGGCGCTTTTTAAAATAAAACGAAAAGATAAAAACCTTAAGATAGACCAGACTGCAAAATCGCTCTTAATAAGCAACCTGGTGGGTGTTAATGCCTCTGATGCTTTGCGGCTTATTAGAAATGCCATCTATGTGGATAATGCTATTACTGCGTCTGACGTACCTGAAGTCAAAAAAGCGAAGTATGATCTTATCAGTCACTCAGGCGCATTAACGTATGAATACGATACTTCATCGTTTGAAAAGATTGGTGGTTTTGTAAATTTAAAGTCGTGGGTTGAAAAGCGCAAGGGCGCTATTTTAGCGGCCTCTACAGATGCGGCTAAGAGCCGTGATCGTCCCAAAGGTATATTGCTGCTAGGTGTGCAGGGGTGTGGTAAAAGTTTAGCTGCGCGTGCGTTGTCGGGCCAGTTAGGGGTGCCTTTAATTCGCTTGGACTTCGGCTCACTGTTTAATAAATATATCGGTGAAAGCGAAAAGAATATTCGTGAAGCATTGCGTTCTGCAGAGGTAATGTCACCGTGTGTATTATGGATTGATGAACTGGAAAAAAGTATCACCAGCAGCAGTAGTGATGATAGTGGTGCCTCAAGTCGAATTTTGAGCTACCTGCTTAACTGGATGCAAGAGAATCGCTCGGGTACCTTTGTTGTAGCGACTGCCAATGATGTCACATCGCTTCCGCCGGAATTGATTCGTAAGGGCCGAATTGATGAAATATTTTTTGTTGATTTACCCGGCCGCTCGATCCGTATAGATATTATGCAAGCGGTGCTACTTAAGCGTGGTATAGACCCGGAAGCGTTTGACTTGCCGCGTATTGCTAATGCGTGCGAAGGTTTTTCAGGTGCTGAAATAGAGCAAGCCGTTATTGCATCGCTTTATCATACTGAATACATTGATGCTCCCTTGTGTGCTGATTCTATTATGCATGAGATGCGACAAACGCAGCCGCTGTCTGTGGTGCGAGCAGAATCAATTGCAGCCCTTCGTCATTGGGCTTCAGATAGAACGGTGCCGGTAGACCCAGCTGATGATGACCATCCAGCTGAGCGCGCTGCCTAGTTTAGTGATGCGTTTAGTAGTGGGGTTAACAGCGATACTCGTCCTCTTGATGTAGCTTGATTTGCTGTTCAACTTGTTTCATTTCTTGAATCGAAACAGGGTTAGATTCTAGCCATTGGCCTACCAAGGCAGGCTCTGACCGTTCTAGCTTAGAAAGAGCGGTAAGAGTGGCAGGCACAAATAGCATGCTCATGTTCAATGTATGATGAATCATGGCGGCCAGTTAAAATGTGATCAGTGCTGGTGGGGTATTTTGCAGTGCCTGGTTAGGATGTCGTTGGCAGGTGTTTTATATTGCAAATTGCTTTTGAAACGCCGCTTTGAAGCGATCCAATTCACTTTCAGGTAAGTGATTAATGCCCGCAGCTGCTTTGCGCCCACCGCCTGTTTCGAATTGTCGGCAAAGTTCATCTGCACCATCACGTCTATTTAGTGGCGCTCTTACACTTACCTGGTAGTGGTTATCGCCAATGTCGCTTAATAGTGCATGTGCGCGATCAGGGAAATCTCTCGCGAGTTCATTTCCATAGACACCACTGACACGACGTGACCAGCTCTCCTTTGGGAACATAAACAGTGCGCAAGTATCAGTACTTAAAGAGGCAGCAATAGATTTGGCGTTTGCCATGTCGCTTGTATAGCCTTCTTTTAATGCGGTGAAGTTTTCATCGCCTGCGATAAAATCAAACGGGTTTTCATATGGCAGTAGCTTTCTAAATAATTCATCGGGTGCGAAAAATAGGTCGTCAACGGTGGCGCCATATCCGTTGTAGTTAAGAAGGGTGCCGAGTTCTTCTAGTTGTGATAACTCAGTGTCCGATAGATTTAATGATGCGGCTGCAGATTGAGCTGACTGATGCAAGTTGTCACCGTAAGCGGCGGTTACCGCCCAACGTACATGTGCGCCATTTAAGTATTTATTAACCAGCAAGCCGGTGCAGGTTTCGGCATCGGTATCAATGTTTGCTGAAAGGTTAGAGGCGCTTGGAATTTCCCCCGGGAAGTGATGATCAAAGTAGATGACATCCGCACCGGTTTCTAATGCTGAATTAAGAGCGTCGCGGTTTTTATCCATGGATATATCAAGAATGGTCAAGCGATCACCTGCATTGGCAGATACTTGTTTAACTAAATCGATATCGCGTTTAACACCGGTGACCAACGTAGCATCACGTGGTTCCGCAAGGCGCAACTGTAGCAATGCGCAGATGCCATCAGCATCACCGTTAAAAATATCGTAGTCAGCCATTGCTATTCTCTTGTTTATTATTTATGGGTTGGTCTTGCTTTCTGCTTGGTGAATCGCTTGGCGTATTTCACTGATCAGCGCTGGACCGCGATAAATGAAGCCCGTATATATTTGCACCAGCGAGGCACCAGCGTCTAAATGGGCCTGCGCGTCTGCACCAGTAAAAATACCGCCACAACCGATTATTGGTATTTCCTGCTGCAACCGTTGCGCCAGAAGTGAAATAGTTTTGCGTGCTTTATCTGTCAATGGTTTACCGCTTAAACCACCTGTTTCATCTGCATGGTTTGATTGTAGGTCGGGCCGGGTGGAGGTCGTGTTGCCCGCAATTATGGCATCGATCTTTAACGCTTTGGCGGTGTCGCAGAAGTCTGATATGTCCTGGTCTGCCATATCAGGTGCGATCTTCACGGCTATTGGGACATAGCGGCCGTGTTTCCGGGTGAGTTCTTGTTGTGTTTCTTTGATTGCGCTGAGTAATTTTTGCGTCGCATCGCCAACTTGCAAGTCTCGTAAGCCCGGGGTGTTAGGTGATGAAATATTGACGGTTATGTAGTCGGGCAAATGGTAGATTTGGCGCATGCATTTTTGATAATCCTCATGCGCGAGCTCAAGAGGTGTGTCTTTGTTCTTGCCAATGTTGATTCCCAGTACACCTTTGAATTGCTTGTGGCGTACTTGATCGGCCAGATAGGCAACGCCTTTGTTGTTGAAGCCCATGCGATTTATGACCGCGCAGTCTTCTTTTAGCCGAAACATTCGTGGCTTTTCGTTACCCGGTTGTGGTTTTGGCGTGACAGTACCCACTTCTACAAAGCCAAATCCGAATTCAGCTAGGTGGTCGTAGTAGTCAGCGTTTTTATCAAGACCGGCAGCAAGCCCCACAGCATTCGGAAAGTCGATCCCCATCACGGTTCGATGCGTGTCTTTCAAGTCGCCCGCCTTAAGCGCATTCATAGAACGCAGCAGTGGAGCGGGAGTTTTACTTATCGCACTGAGAGCGAGATCGTGGGACTTTTCAGCGGGCAGCGTAAAAAGAAGGCTTCGAAGAGCAGGATAAATCACAGGGAAGATCTGTGTGGCCGGTATTGACCGACAAGTTTACGTGCAAGTGAGCACGCTTGCACTTGAAGTGTTGGTTTACGCAGAGTGATGGTGCGGTGATTAATTTCCAGATATCGTAAATCGGGCTGCCTGTTGTGAGCTTTTAGGCGTAAAATGGCAGGGTGAATGTTTTCCCCGATACCTTACCCAAAGCCCTCGCCAAAGGGCTAGCGCCTGTCTACATGATCAGTGGCGATGAACCGTTGCAACTTATGGAGGCAGCGGATTTAATTCGTGCGGCGTGTCGTGCCGCAGGCTACTCGGGTACCGAGCGCTACCAGGTCGATAATGCGCGCTCCTTTGATTGGCAGGCATTGGCAATGTCTGGCAATACTATGTCGCTGTTTGGTGATAAGAAAGTAGTGGGTTTGCATATCCCGTCGGGCAAGCCTGGTGCTGAGGGCTCCAAGGCACTGAAAAAATGGTCTGAAGCGCCACCTGAAGATACCATTCTACTGATCACCACTGGGCGCCCGGAAGGGCGATTCCAGACCAGTGCCTGGTTTAAGGCAATAGACAAAGCGGGTGTGACTATGCAAGTCTGGCCATTGTCTGCAGATAAGACTCGCGGATGGGTAGAGCAGCGAATGTCTGCGGCGGGATTATCCGCGAATAGCGAAGCGGTGGGTTTATTGGTAGAGCGTGTTGAAGGAAATTTACTGGCTGCCAAACAAGAGATCGAAAAGCTCGCTATTTTATATGCGGATCAATCAATCGGACCACAGGAAGTGCTCCTGAGTGTAACCGACAGTTCGCGCTATACCATTATTGATCTAATAGACGCTGCATTAAATAGTGAAACTACTCGTGCTATTAAAGTGCTTAATGGTTTACGCGCAGCTGGTGATTCCCCGGTACTAATTTGTTGGCATTTAGGCAGCGAAGTACGCAAGATCAACAACGTGATGAGCCGCATTGAAAAGGGTGAGAACCCGGCACAGGCAATGTTTAAATCTGGTGTTTGGAAAAACAAGCAGGCACTGGTAGGTAAGATAATTCGCGAGCGTAAAAAAGTATTCTGGTTACGCGCCAGCGCTGATTGCAGTTACTTGGATATATTATCCAAAGGTATGGCAGACGGTGAGCTATGGACAGAGATCGCCTCTTTTGTGACCAGATTAAGCGGTTCGCGCTGGCCGCTAATGCGTGTTAGTGATATTAGTAGTGCTTAAGAACGCACTATTTATTATAAGGGCATATTTTTCTCAACATGAACAAGAACGCTAATATCGAATCATCGGTTAAAAAGTATATGCATGACCTTGGCCGTCGTGCGCGTGCGGCAAGTCAAGTGATTGCGAACGCTGATGGGCAAACTAAGAACCGTGCATTGAATGCTATCGCCGCAGCACTGCTAGATTCGCAATCAACGCTTGTGGCTGAAAATAAAAAAGATATGGATGCCGGGCAGGCCTCTAATCTTTCAGAACCTTTGCTTGATCGGTTGGAATTAACACCTGCAAGAATCGAAAGCATGGCCAATGGCTTGCAACAAATTGCGCTGTTGCCGGAATCTATAGGTGAACTAAGCGATATGAAGTTTCAGCCGTCTGGTTTGCAGATAGGTAAAATGCGTGTCCCTATAGGGGTTATCGGTATTATCTATGAGTCGCGACCCAATGTTACGGCGGATGCTGCGGCACTCTGTTTAAAGGCTGGTAATGCAACCGTTCTGCGCGGTGGTTCTGAGGCGATCAATTCTAATATTGCGATTGCTACTTGCATTCACCAGGGGCTTGATGCAGCGCAGCTGCCTGCAGATGCAGTGCAGTTTGTTGAAACCACTGATCGTGCGGCAGTGCTTGAACTCATTCAAATGCAAGACTATATCGATGTTGTGATTCCTCGTGGTGGCAAAGGCTTGGTGCAACGTATCAGTGACGATGCAAGAGTGCCGGTGATAAAACACCTTGAAGGCTTGTGCCATGTTTATATAGATGAATTTGCAGAAATTGATATGGCGATAGAGGTAGCGTTTAATTCTAAAACGTATCGCTATGGTATTTGCGGCGCACTGGAAACATTGTTGGTATCCAAAGAGATAGCATCCAAAGTGCTACCAGCGTTGTATCAAAAGCTAACAGATAAAGGTGTTGAAGTACGTGCGTGTGCAGAAACAAAAAAAGTATTGCCAACGGCTGCTGATGCCACTGAAGATGATTGGGGTACTGAATATTTAGCGCCGGTGTTATCCGTTCGGACAGTAGATAATTTGCAGGCCGCTATGGATCACATTGCCAGGTACGGATCGGGTCATACCGATTCAATCATTACCGAAAACCTCAACCACGCACGGCAGTTTATGCGCCAAGTGGATTCCAGCTCGGTAATGGTTAATGCGGCTACCTGTTTCGCTGATGGATTTGAATATGGGCTTGGTGCAGAGATTGGGATTAGTACTGATCGACTGCATGTACGTGGGCCAGTCGGGGTAGAGGGTTTAACGACACAGAAATATGTGGTCATTGGTGAAGGCACTACCCGTGGTACTTGAGCGTTTGCTCGTCAGCTGTGCCAATTGCCAGAGACCGCAACGTGGGTGAAAACAAAAACAGCATAGGTATTTATGGTGGTTCGTTTGATCCTGTCCATATGGGGCATTTACGTTCCGCGTTTGAGGTGAAGCAGCAGCTGAATCTGGCGGAGTTAAGGTTTATCCCTTCCGGTAATCCGCCGCATAGATCTCGTGCAAAAGTAGCGGCATTTCATCGTTTAGCCATGCTTGAATTGGCCATTGCTACGTCACCGGGGTTGGTAATTGACCCTCGCGAAATAGCGGTGGAAAAAGCATCCTACACTTATGACACGCTGCGTTCGATCCAAAACGAAGTGCCCGAGTCTGCCCTGACCTTAATCATCGGCACTGATCAGTTCAGCGTATTTGATACCTGGTATCGCTGGCAGGACATACTGACGATTGCACATGTGGCTGTAATGGAGCGCCCGGGCGAGGTATTATCTGAAGCTGCCAACGATATTTTGCAGGGCGAATTTTCTCATCGGGTGACGTTATGCCCGGTCACCCAGCTAGATATTTCCTCAACTGGAATCAGGCGGGAACTACAGCAAGGAACCGACATCCAGTTTTTGGTACCCTACGCAGTACGCGATTACATTTATAAGCATCGGCTCTATACAGAGCTCGTCGAATAAGCCTATCGGCAAGCCTAAGGCTTACGTCTATTTGTGGCGGATAACGAGCCTGTAAGCGAATTGTCAACCCAACTTGTTGCCGATGCCCGAAACCTAATATTCGTCAGGTTATTAAATTTCCTGACACCTGAGTGACCTAATGAACACACTGGATTTACAAAAGCTGACGATTAATTCTCTTGAGGATCTCAAGGGTCAAGATATTGTGGCACTCGATGTTGCTGATCGCACGTCGGTCACCGATTGGATGATCGTGGTGACTGGCACGTCGGCGCGGCACGTAAAATCGCTCGCCAATGAGGTGGTAGAAAAATCAAAAGAAGCGGGTGTGCGACCGCTGGGTGTCGAAGGCGAAGAAGACGGCAACTGGATTCTAGTGGATCTAGGCGATGTACTGACCCATGTCATGACTAGAGAAAGCCGTGATTTTTATGCGCTGGAAAAACTATGGGCGGTAGAAGAGTCAGCAGAAGAGCCAGCAAGCGAAGGTGAAGGCCAGGGCGATCAGGCAGCTGTATAGCGGCTTTTGCAGTTTCGTTATTTACTATGGACATTCATCTACTTGCGATCGGCACAAAAATGCCAAAGTGGGTGGAAGACGGATACGCTGAATATGCAAAGCGGCTGGGCCGGGATTGCAATTTACAGCTGCGAGAAATTCCATCCCCAAGGCGCAGTAATTCACAAGACAGCGCAACCGTAACCAGGCTTGAAGGTGAGCTTCTATTGGCTGCCGTGCCAAAAGGTGCCTTTGTGATCGCGCTTGATGAGCACGGCAAGCTGCAGAGTACTGAGTCTATTGCTCAAAAGTGCCAGCTGCTAAATGAAAACTCTAAAACAGTTGCGTTATTAATTGGTGGCGCTGACGGCTTATCGAGTCAAGTATTAGAGCAATGCAATGAGAAATGGTCTTTATCAAAGCTTACTTTTCCCCATGCAATGGTGAGAGTCATAGTGGCTGAGCAAATTTATCGTGCTATCAGTTTGTTAAATAATCATCCTTATCACCGTGCGTAAATTTTCTTTTGGTAGTGTGACAGATGATTTCTAAAAATATAGTGCTTGCTTCAGGTTCATTGCAGCGCAAATTATTATTGCAGCAAATCGGCTTAGAGCCACAATGTATACCGGCAGATATTGATGAAACTCGCCACTCAGGTGAATGCGCTAAAACTTATGTAGAAAGATTAGCGCGTGAAAAGTGCCAGCTAATATTGTCGCGCCATCCGGAGGCGATTGTCATTGGTGCTGATACATCGATTGCGGCAGGCGATGAGGTATTTGGCAAAGCAGAAAACGTAGAGCACGCAGTCGCTATGCTTTCAACGCTCTCGGGTGCTCAGCACAGTGTGGTAACAGGGGTTGCTGTTGCAACTACAGCAGAGCTGCGTAGCTGCGTTGTAGAGACAAAAGTCAATTTTAAGGTGCTCAGTCAAGCTGAAATTCTGGCTTATTGGGGCACTGGTGAACCGCAGGGCAAGGCTGGTTGTTACGCTATTCAGGGCTTAGGAGCTATTTTTATTAAATCTTTGTATGGCTCTTATACCAATGTCGTGGGTTTGCCACTTTACGAGATGGCGGAGTTATTACGTCATTTCGGTGCGCCGGTTCTAGATCACACGCCTGGCTGACATGCCTAAACGCGCTATCTGGCGTCTCTTGTTCAAAATATAAACCGACTCTCGTAGGCATACACAATGAAACAAATATATGATGCCGTATGAGTGAAGAAATTCTGATAAACATCACCCCGCAGGAAACACGTGTTGCAACGGTCGAGAACGGCGTGCTCACCGAAATGTGTATCGAGCGGCTGGCTAAAACCACTGTTGTTGGCAATATCTATATGGGCAAAGTGGTGCGAGTGCTGCCCGGTATGGATGCGGCATTTGTTGATATCGGGCTTGACCGAGCGGCGTTTCTGCATGCCTCTGATATTGCCACCGGTGTAAGCGTAGATGAGCAAGGTGAGAAATCGCACAAGCCAATACGTGAGATTTTGCGTGAAAATCAGTCACTGTTAGTGCAAGTGATTAAAAACCCACTGGGCACCAAAGGTGCTCGTTTAACTACTTTTATTACTACCCCATCGAGATACCTGGTTTATATGCCTGGTGATAGCTCGATAGGCGTGTCTGCAAAAATAGAAGATGAACAAGAACGGGATCGACTGCGAGGCATAATTGAGACGCTACAGGCCGATGAAGATCGCGATTATGGTTTTATTGTGCGTACTGCAGCCGAAGGTGTGGGTGAAGAAATGCTGGCTGCAGAAATAGAGTTTTTGAAAAAACTCTGGCAATCAGTTGAAGTCAAGATTAAAGCCGCTAAACCGATTGAGTTGGTCCACGCAGACTTGCCGCTGGTGTTGCGCACGCTGCGTGATCTGGTTGGCGTGTCAGTAGAGCGGATTCGTATTGATTCTAGAGAGTCTTATATAACCGCCGAAGACTTTGCTACCAAGTACCTTCCAGAGATTGTTGAGTGCATTGAGCACTACCCGGGTGAGCGGCCAATATTTGATTTGTACGCCGTAGAAGATGAGATCCAAAAAGCATTGGAACGCCGAGTGCAGTTAAAGTCCGGCGGCCATCTGGTATTTGATCAAACCGAATCAATGACCACCATTGACGTCAATACAGGTGCGTTTGTTGGGCATCGCAATCTTGAGGAAACTATTTTTAAAACCAACCTCGAGGCCGCTCAGGCGATTTGCCGACAACTACGGTTGCGCAACCTTGGTGGTATTGTGATTATTGATTTCATTGATATGTCTGTTGACGATCATAAACGTCAGGTAATGCGCGCTATGGAAAAAGCGCTGGAGCGAGACCACGCAAAAACCCAAGTGTGTGATGTCTCTACTCTTGGCCTTGTCGAGATGACAAGAAAGAGAACCCGTGAAAGTCTAGAACAAACCTTGTGTTCAGAATGTCCTACTTGTTCAGGGCGTGGACTATTGCGAACCGCAGAGACTGTTTGTTACGAAATTTCACGGGAAATCATCCGCCAAGTACGGCAGTTTGATGTCAAATCGCTTACTGTTGTTGCAGCCCCAGACGTCGTAGAATTGTTCCTTGATGAACAATCGGACTACTTCGCAGAACTCGAATCCTTTGTGGAAAAGCCAGTTCGTCTGCAGCCTGAATCTATGTATAACCGGGACCAATACGATGTTGTCATCGTCTGATGAATCCGGAGTGATTAATCCGGCATGAACACTGCCCCGGTTGATTGATGCAGCGAATGATGGATTGATCCCTCGTTCAGTTTGGGTTTTAGTGAATAGTCGATTATTTCAATGCGTTAGAAACAGGCCATGGTATATCCTGGCCGGTTTTGATTAGCTAAACAAAATACGCCATACACAAAAACGTATGGCAGGAATTACTGCAAAACCAATATGGTGATAAGCGCACTTACTAAAACAGGTAAGTGGATTCTGTATCTGCTGGCGGCGATTTTAATTTTGATCGCGCTGTTGGCAGCCAGTGTCCGTTTGGCTGTGTTCTACAGTGAAGACTACAGCGAGCGGCTTGCATCGTTAGTAAGCTCTTATGTAGGCAGCCCGGTTGAGATTGGTGAAGTTGATCTTGTCTGGAACCGCTTTGATGCCAGCGCCAGTCTTAAAGATGTTCAGATTCTGTCTGCAGACGGTACAGAGACAGTACTTGAGTTGCCAGGTATAGAACTGCAGTTGAATGTTAAAGATATGCTGCTTGAACGTAACCTAAGCGTTCGCAGTGTGCAGCTCAATAATTTATCTTTGCTTGCCAGTTACGAAGGCCGCGATCAGTTTAAAATGTTGGGCAATGGTCTTCGCGGTCAGACGCTTAACACTGCAGCAGGCGCCTTTAGTAATAACGCGAATGAAAAGCTTGCCGGTAATACTGCAACTTACAATGCTACAGATAGCAACGCGGATGATCTTAAAGCACCTGTAGAAATCACAGGGTCTGAAAGTTCTAGTCGTGGTTATAGCGTTCTTAGTTGGTTGTTTAACGCTGAACGCATTTCTATACTCGATAGTGACATTACCTTGATAGATCGGATTCGTGATCACGAATATAAAGTCGATAACGTCAACATAAGAGCTTTTAACGATGGCCACTTACATCAGATAAGAGTCAGTAGTGCATTGCCTGGTGAGCTAGGGCAAAACAGCATGGCGGCATTTGACTTCACTGGAACTGCCGATGATATAGGTGGCTGGAATGGGCAATTCTACGTTAATACTGCTGGTTTAAATCTTGATTATCTGTCAGGGATTCTGTCAGAGCACTCGCAGCAACTGGGTGGCACCACTGATCTACAACTGTGGGGCAAGTGGAGTGGAACCCGTATCAATGAAGTACGTGCGATCGCGGCTGGGCGCGAAATTGAATTAAGCAAAGGTTTGGGAGAAACCACCAATCAGACGAACTTAAGCGCCGGCAACGTTAATGTTGATCTAGAATGGGCGCGAACTGATCTTGGTTGGCAGTTAGGTTTTAATCGTCTGTCTGCGGTTCTTGATACCGAAGATGTTCGGCTTGATGGATTGGATATGCACGTCGAGCGCGGTACTGATGGGCATAGGCACTTTAGGGTGACGGGCCCCGATATTAATTTGCAGTCATTGCAGCCGGTGTATGCCTATATTGATTCAATGTTACCAGCTACCGCACCGATAAGATTGCATGCACTGCGTCGAGGTGATGTAAAGAACTGGTTAATCGGTGGCAAAACGGTCGCAGGTAAAAGAGTTATTACCGAGTTTTTGGCAGATACCAATGACCTTGCGATTGATCCTTATGGCAAAGTACCAGGGGTGAGTGATTTATCTGCAACGATAAATTATCAGCACGGAGCGGGTGAGATTGTATTCGCAAATCAAGATATTAATTTATCTATGCCAGAGCTTTACGAGCAACTGCTACCTGTGATTAACGTCGATGGCGTTGTACGGTTTTTACGTTCTGAGATAACCGAAGGGCCGCAAGTTTCTTCAGGGCCGCTATGGAAAGTAGTCACTGAAGATCTGCGTTTGTCGTCACTTGATCTTAATGCGTCAGTGTCATTCAGTTTGCAGGAGGCAGCGGATGGCCAAAGGCCTATTGATCTGCATGCGACTATTCTAAACGCAAATTTATCGCATCTAAAAAATTATTACCCGACACGTGTAATAAAGCCAAAACTACTGGCTTGGTTGCAAAGCGCTATTGTGGCAGGTGATGTAGTACGCGGTAGAGCAGAAGTTAAAGGTGACCTTGCGAATTTTGCACCCGCAGAAGGTATAGGGCACTTTTATGTAGAGGCTGACGTTGTAAATTCGACCCTTAAGTTCAGGCCTGATTGGCCTGCTGTTAAAGAGATGGATGGCAACTTGAGCTTTAGTGCGTCTGCCATGCGAGGCCGGGTGTATCAAGGCAGTATAAGAGAGGCAAAGTTCAGTGATGCACGGTTGTTTATTCCAAACGTAAAAGAACCCATGCTGCAGTTGCAAACGAATGCCATTGGTCCGCTGGCAGATATGCTTGATTTTGTGCAAACTGGTCCGTTGGCAGCAAGGCTCGGGCCTGCCTTCGGTAATTCAACAGGTGTAGGTACTGCCCGTGTTGCACTTGATTTAAACATTCCATTGAAAAAAGGTTTACCAAAGAAGTTGGCTTTGGATGGTGAGTTAGTGCTTGATAATGCACAGATCAGATCTGCGGGTTTTGGAGTCAAGCTAGATTCGGCAAGCGGCAAAGTTAAATTCAATGAACGCGGTCTGTTGGTTGATGATTTAGCAGTTCGCTATCAGGGTTTGCCTTTAGCGGTAACGGCTACTCAACGAAAGGTATCGGGTAAAAATACTAATAGAATATCTATAAAAGGTCCGATGGCACTGGCGAGTGTCATGGATTCTTACGGTATACCTTTGGTTGATCAGATTGAAGGCATATCTAATTGGCGACTTGATATAGATGTCACAAGACGGGGCGCAGGTAGAAAACCACGAGTTGAATTGAGCGCTAAAAGTGATTTGTCTGGCACAGAGTTTACATTTCCATTACCTCTTAAGAAAGATGCAGACGATCTATCGGAGGTGAGTCTTTATCGTGATTTCGATGCTGCTGAAAAAGACTGGTGGTTAGAGCTACCAGGTTTACTAAAGGCGCGCATAAGAGTCGGAGACGACAAAAAAGTCGAGAGCATGGCCATTGCGCTGGGTCAATCCAATAACACCGTATTGCCTTGGCGCGGTATCGCTTTGCATGGTGATGCGTATCGTCTTGATGCATTGGGTTGGACAAAATTTGCGATAAATTTCAAGGCGGGCAGTAAATCCCCTAACAGTGGTGAACCATTTCCATTGTTTGCCAAGGTCAGTGCGCAACAAATGTTGATTGGCGATCAAGTGTTAGATGAGCTTGTTTATATTGCCTATCGAGACGGTTCACATCAGGTGCATCGGGTTGAAAATGTGTTTGTCAGCGGCGAGCTTTTACTGCGTCGCGATGCAGATTCGAGCGACCCACTAGTTATGCGTCTGGATAGACTCGATAGACGTTTGCTTGTGGCGATCGGGGCGGCGAGCGACAAAAATACTGAAAATGGCATGACAAATCAGTCATATGATCCCAGAGATATTCCACCGCTTGATGTAACTGTAAAGGAATTGAAGTGGGATAATTGGCGCTTTGAGAAAGTTGCCATGCGTTCCCGACCAAACGAGCAGGGAATGCAGATTACAGGTCTGACAGCCAGGCAAGACAACATGCGCCTTAGCGGTAGTGGCAGTTGGGATATTTTTAATGTGCCTGGGCTTGGTGATTCACATGCCACTAATCTTGATTTAGCTGCAAGCTTCGACAATTTTGGGCAAACCATTACAGATGTTGGTGGTGGTAAATCGTTTGCCGAAGGTATCGGTGAAGCAGGTCTTTCATTGTCGTGGCCAGGCCCGGGTTATGCGCCTGATTTACGATCGATCAGTGGCCAGTTATTGTTTAACTTACGTGATGGTCGAATTCTTATGGTGGAACCCGGTGCGGGTCGGATATTGGGGCTTTTTGCACTTCAGGCCTTACCGCGCCGTCTTACCTTTGATTTCCGTGATATCACCAAGACTGGGCTTGAGTACACCACTTTAAGTGGCAACTTAACGATTGGAAGTGGTGAGGCTCGCACTAATGCTATTGCTGTGACCGGGCCTGTGGCTGAAATTTTAATTCGTGGCAAGACAAACTTTGTTGATAAAACGTATGATCAAAAAATTGATGTATTGCCACGATTGAGCGGCGCTTTACCATTACTGGGTGTTTTATCTGGAGGGCCTGCGGTTGGTGTCACGGCATTGCTTGCAGACGGGTTTTTAAAGGGTATTGGCGTAAATGTAGATGAAATCGGGCGCCGTCAATACACGCTTACTGGTGATTGGGAAAACCCGCTGTGGCAGACAGTGCCCTATGGCTCATCATCAGATAATCGCTAATTCCCGATTAGGTTGATCACTTGAATTAAGGCTATTGGCTCTCGATCAATAGCCGCAGTAAAGACTTAGCCGCTTTGGTTTTTGTAATTTTTATTGTGACCTCTGATTCAGAGGCTTTGCTTGTTGCTTCTTTCTTTGCATTGCGTACCAGCTGGCGAACTTGCTGCAAGTCTACAGTCGGGTAGTTCTCGCGAAGGTCGTCAATGTGCTCAGCAAAATCGTGTAGCAATTGATCGCGGAAAATGGTGTGTGGGTTTTCTTTCTTGGCTTTAACAGCCTTAAGCTCCGGGTTTTCTACCAGTCTTTTTACCTCTTCAATATTGTCCATCTCCCTAAGCAGTTTGCTGACGTAATGCAGCTGCCGTTTTCGTGCGCCATGCGCCTTGATTTCAGCGCAGTGCTTGATGGCATCAAGCACCGGTGGGTCGATTGGCAGCGACGCTAGCATTTTTGGTCTCATGCCTACCAGCGTGCCGGCAAATGCGGTGATCTGATGGGCGTTTCGCTTGCGTTGAGATTTACTCTCAATTTCTGGCGAATCTTCATCGGGCTGAGTGCTTTCCGTGGGGTTGTCTTGTTCTGAGTTCATAACGGTAGAGTTACTATTTTGTTGCAAAAAAGAAACAGTTCCTATTGCATTGATTGTGTAGAAAAGTTAATGTTGCATGACAAACGGAAATAGCTGCTTACGTTAGTATTTATCTTGTCATATTTTTACAACAAGGATGTCCGCCTATCGTTGAATCATACAGCGAAGTTGCGGTCTTTATTATTTGAGTCCCCTCGGCAAATTGCCGAATGTGTTTTGAGGTTACCCATGGATCTAAAATTGCGTACCTTAAGAGAGCCCGTTCTCTTTACTGTGGTGGCAAGTGTCATGTGTATGAATAATGTTCATGCGCAAGACAGTGCGGCAGCACGTTTCTCTGCGGGTACCGAATACAGCCTGTTGGGTACTGACTCGGTTGAGTTCGGTCCTGGTATTGTCGCAGAAACTAAAAGCGCTTTGCTTTTTAAGCTTTCGACTAAAGAAGAAGTAAATGCCGAGACCGGTGAAAGTGGCACAACCTGGTCCGGGAATTTAGCTTTTGACCGAATCGATTTCATGAGCCCGCGTGAAGTGAGAATGTACGATCTCACTGATGGGTTCTCGTATTCTGCGGGATTCGGCGTTGAATCAAGCGATGACTTTGACAGTCAATCTGAAATTATCAGTAGTCGCCAATTAGGTATTCATTACGGGCGGCTCGGCCCTGATAACTACAATGCCCTGGACGTCAGTTTTCGTCATTTCAGTAGCGATGTGCCTGTTGGCAATGCCAAGGCTGAAGACGCTGAACTATGGTCGTTAGGCGTTACGACCGGACGCCGCTTTTCATTGACTGGTTTAGACGCAAGCGATCCGCTTTGGACAGTATCACTGCGCGGGCAGTTTAATGTGATAGAGAGCGATAAGATCGAAGAGGCACTAGAGAATCAGCAATGGTACGTATCACCTGGTCTGCAGTGGCGCAGTGATAGTTTTAAGTTGTCTGCAGATGTACTGATGCCGTTTATGCAATCAGGTGAGCTTGAGGAAGAATCAGATTATAGAATTCGGGCGAAAATCCAAAAGCAGTTCTAGGTCCTTAGGCCTATTTTTAGTTAATACTAAAATCTTTAAGTCGTAAACGCACTGACATTTTGCCACGTTTGTACTGTTCGATCTGAACCGGTACCACTAAATTAGTAGGACCAAGCGGTGCAAACCAAGTTACCGTGTTTCTAGTGGTTCTTGGCCGGTCTATTCTTGTGGCGGTAAACTTTCCCTTTTCAGTTTTTACTGACTCTTGTCCTTTGGCTACAAACTCCACTGTGTGGGTGCCGGTTTTGTCTAACGTTTTAACCGAGAATTTTTCTATGTCTGGTTCTAAATTTAGCTGATCCATTACGGCGAGTGTCATAGATAGTCGATCAACCGCATCAGGTTCTATTTCGATGGTGGTGGTTTCAGAAGCAAAGGTGGTGGTTGCAGTTCCTTGTTCGCGATCGTACGAAGAGACATAACTGCGTTTTTTATCGCCATGGTTGGTGTACGAATACTCATTGGCTAAAAAAGGCGCGCTGAGTGACGCTAGTTTTGCTTGTTCGCGAATCTTGCCTTTGTTGGAAAAACGAAACATTCCTGTCGGGTTGGTTTGCAAAGTCAATAAATAGCCCTGTTCCTCCGTGCCCTTTAGAGTGAGTTCTGCCGTCCCAGCGGTAATGTAATTATTTTCGAGCGTATAGGAGATAGAAAACGTAGGTAGCTGCAACGGTTGCGCCGCGATAGCGTTCGATTGAACGCCTGCAAGTAAGGCGGTCAGAGCAAGTGCTTGAGTCAATATTTTCAGCATACGGTCTACGTTAGGCAGCTTGCGCTGCACAAAGCCTGAATGGGCTGGTTTTACTGCTTGTTCGACAGTGTTTTGTGACGTTTACCGAGGTTGTACCGGGTTCCCGGCGCTGCCCTTCGAACACTTAAGGATAATAGTAGAGTAGTGGAGAAAGCTCAGGTTTATCGTTACTTTTCACGTGACTATTCTGACACTCAGTTGTGCTTTGCAAGCAATGCTGGACAACTTCCGGGTAAAGCTGGTGTTCTACCGCCAGCACCCGCGCTGATAACGTCTCAACAGTATCGCCTTCAGCAATGGGCACAATGCCACGGGCGATAACCGGGCCACCATCTAGTTCCTCGTTAACGTAATGGACACTGCAACCGTGCCAGTGGTCATGTGCTTGTAGGGCTCGGGCGTGTGTGTTTAAGCCCGGGTAACGCGGTAACAGCGAAGGATGAATGTTAATCAACCGGTGGTTGTAGTGGCGCGTAAATGCAGGCGTTAAGCGTCGCATGAAACCCGCCAGTACAATTAGGGCGGGATTGCTAAATCGATCAATGGTGGCAATTAGCGCCTGGTCGAATTGCTCGCGGGTTTCGTATCCCTTGTGATCAACGATGCTTGTGTGAATGCCATGATGTTGAGCGTATTCAAGGCCCGCAGCATCGGCGACGTTGCTGATCACATGGGTAAGCTGCGCTTCTATTGTGTCGTTAACGCAAGCACTGTGAATAGCTTGCATGTTAGAGCCACGACCGGAGAGCAGAACAGTGAGCTCTTTACTCATTAATATCTATGCTCAAATGTCTATGCTCAGTCTGTCCAATGGACGCTTGGTTCTGTGCTGTCATTGTGTGCTACTTCGCCGATCACGTGAGCTTGTTCACCACTTGCATTAAGCGAATCTAAAGCGGCTTGTTGTTGATCTTTTGGCACGATCACGACCATCCCAAGGCCGCAATTGAATGTTCTTAGCATTTCATCTTCAGCAATATTGCCTTGCTCTTGCAGCCACTGAAAAATAGCAGGGCGCTGCCAATGACTTTTGTTCAATAAGGCTTGAGTGTTGTCGGGCAGAGAGCGCGGAATATTCTCGGTGATTCCACCGCCTGTAATATGGGCCAATGCATGTACCGGAACTTCTTGAAGTAGTTTTAGGATTGCTTTTACATAGATGCGAGTGGGCGTCATTAGCATCTCTGCAATGGTGTTTTGCGAGTCTGTTAACGATTGACTGATATCCGCACTGCTATCGGTAATTACTTTGCGAACCAATGAATAGCCGTTCGAGTGAAAACCCGATGAGGCTAGACCAATAATGCTGTCACCGGCGTTAACCCGGGCTTTATCTAGAATCAGCTTCTTTTCTACTATGCCAACCGCAAAGCCTGCCAGGTCGTAGTCATCAGATGCGTACATGCCTGGCATCTCTGCAGTTTCGCCACCGATTAATGCAGCGCCTGCTTGCACACAGCCATCGGCGATGCCAGCAATTATCTGGCGAGATTTTTCAACATCTAACTTGCCGCAAGCGTAGTAGTCAAGAAAGTATAAGGGCTCAGCGCCACAGACTAGAATGTCGTTCACACACATGGCGACTAAGTCAGTGCCAATGCCTGAGTGATCATTGAGTAAATTGGCGAGCATGAGTTTAGTGCCAACGCCATCAGCGCCTGATACTAAAACGGGTTGTTCAAATTGCCCGGTCGGGAGCTCAAACATGCCGCCAAAACCACCAATACCGCCGAGCACGCCGGGGCGCATGGTGCGCTTAATATCGGGCTTGATTAATTCAACCAGCTGATTTCCGGCATCAATGTCAACTCCAGCGTCGCGATAACTGGTGCGACTATTGGCACTGTTGGAGCGCGTAGCGGTGCCGGTGTCGGCAGTGTTGGGATCTTCTTGGGTCATTGTTGCTGGTTCGTTTGGCGCAGAATCGGTGATTTTACTATGATGCGGGCGACTGAGTTACAATTCCTGCTTAAAATATTTTAGGTGAGCATATGCGACCCTCCGAATACCCTAATTCAAACGTTAGCCTATTGTGCCGTCTGTGTGGCATTGCCGCGCACTTGAGAGCTTGGTTAGCCCTGAGTTTTGTTTCTATGTGCCTTTCTTTGTTTGCACTCGGGCAGGCGAGTGCACAAGCCAATGCCAATTTGGTTGTTGAGGTTCTGGTGGCAGATCAGGGCAGTAAGCAGCGCAATAGCGCCTATTGGCTGGCCTTTGATCAGGTCTTGAGACGGCACGTAGAACCGCGAATCGCACTTGACCCTGTGCAGCGAGAAGATCTCATGAAAGATCCGTCGTTGTACGTGCAGACTTTCCGGTACCGAAAATACAATGCAGCCACTGATAACGCTCGCACGGCCACTCGCCTGGTGCGCGATGGTGCTGCTCCGACAGCAGTAATTTCGGTCTCTTTTCCGCCTGATCTTGCGGCAATTGTGCAGCAGCAACTGATACCGATTGCAGTAGAAGATACCAACCAGACTGTCGCGCCAGTGATAGCGTTAGTAGCGGTTGAGCAACAAGGTGGTCAATTTATTATTGGTGGTGAACGTGGCAAGAAATTCCAGTCCCGTGCTATGCAGCTTGCGGCCGCGAACAATCTGCAGTTGGAGTTTCCAACACTTGATGCAGCTGATCAGCAATTGATAAATGCAGCAGACATTCTGGCAGGCGATGTTGAGCGCATAAATGGTTTTGTTTCTCGCTACAACGCTAGCAACTTATTAACGGGTGCACTGTTTTTGTTGTCACCGAATACCTGGCAATCAGATTGGACTTACCTAAGCAGTGATCAACAGCAGAAGTCTTTTAGTTTAACTACAGCCACATTAGATGAAGCGCTGGTGGCTGCGATGACACAAATAAGCCCCGGTGGCGGCTACCTTGGATCAACCTATAACGATGGCTCGGGTGCGGGCTTTGAGCAGTCGGGTGTGGAATTTAAAGTTGAGAATATAAGATCGCTGGCCGACTATAACAGTGTGATCAATACGCTAAGACAAGTAGATGCTGGCATTGTGACTGATGCGCTAGAGTTTGATGCTGTAGTGTTTCGCGCCACTGATCAAGGCGCACCAAGACTGCGTGATTCACTCATTGCCAGCCGTAACTTCGAACCTCTAAACACTGATCAATTTAGCGGTGCATTGAGTTTTCGCTATCAAGCACGATAAAAGTTAACTGACTATGCAAAGGCAACTGCCCCTGCCTTTATCGCCAATGCTAATGCCCTCTTACGATAACTTTTGTCGAGGGGTTAATGGCCTTGCAGTTGATATGGTACAGAGCTTTCGCAGTACTGAAAATGTTACTCAACTATATTTGTGGGGTGGCAAGCAGTGCGGAAAATCTCACTTGTTAACTGCGGCATACTATGAATTTATGTCCGCAGGCCTACAATCGTTTTATGTCTCCTTAAAAGACGCGTCGTTGACCCCCGGGTTATTAGATTCGCTTGATGGTCACGCATTGGTAGCGCTAGACGATATCGATTGTGTGGCAGGCGACAGTGCATGGGAGCAAGCACTATTTAATCTGATTAACTTTACTCGCGAACGTTCTGGAAAAATACTCTTTAGCGCCAATTGCGCGCCAACAGACCCGCAGTGGGTGTTACCGGATCTTGTATCGCGTTTAAGTTGGGGGCCTGTATTAAAACTTGAGGCGCTAAGCGATACCGATGTTCGAGAAGCGCTGTTTATGGCGGTAGATGATAAGGGCTTAGAGATGCCGCAAGAGACAGCAGACTATTTACTTAAAAGGCATACTCGTGATGTTAACAGCTTACTTGAAATAGTCGCGCTGCTTGATCGTGAATCACTAGCGGCCGGGCGCGCCCGTATTACTATTCCTTTCTTAAAAGCGTGTTTGGCATTGTCCAACAATTAATCACTGGTAGTGGAGGTGTTGTCTACCGGGTTTGCATTGATTTTTCTATACTTGGAATAGTACGCACAACCGAAAAACCATGCCGTACTGGTCAGTACTAATATTATTCCAAGCCATGGTTTTTCGGTGCGGTGAACGGCTGCATCAATGCCAAAAGCAAAGTAGGGTAAGGCAAGAAAACCCGCCCACGAATGGGTATACACGCGTGCGTGCAGTATGCCGCGCAGAGGTAGCAATAGCGGTAGTAAAGCAATAGCGAGAGCAATACTTTTAGGGAGATTAGGTGGTGCCAGCCAGATTATCCACAACATAAGATACGCCATGGTACCGAAGTAACCTGCTAATGATAACGCTCTTGTGGTGCGGAGCATTGTAGGGGTCACAATAGTCTGTGGTTTCTTTTTCTTCATGAGAGTTTCACGGCAGTTTTAGCGACCCGCATACCAAGTGTTGTACACAGTGTTTTTTCATGTTGGTCCATAGACGGCATTGCGCTATGACCTGCTACGTGACTAGCCCCATAAGGTGTGCCACCCTGATTAGTCTTGGATAGTGCTGGCTCGGTATAGGGGATACCTAAGATAATCATGCCATGATGCAATAGCGGCAGCATCATGGTGAATAAGGTACTTTCTTGTCCGCCGTGCATGGTAGAAGAAGAGGTAAAAACGGCTGCTGGTTTATCAGCAAGTTCCCCTGCCAGCCAAATATCACTGGTTGAATCAAAAAAATGTTTCAGTGGCGCGGCCATGTTGCCAAAGCGCGTTGGGCTGCCAACTATTAGGCCATCAGCGTTGCGAAGTTCGTTTTTGCTTATCAGTGGTGAGTCAACTTTTTCTGGTGTCTTTGTCTCAGCGTGTGGTATTTCCGCAACGGTTCGAACCAGTGCTTCACAGCCATCAACTGACGCTATGCCACGAGCAATTTGATTAGCCATACGGCGAGTGCTTCCATCGCGGCTGTAATAGAGTACAACAATTTTTTTCATGTTGGCTTATGAGTCCAGTAAATCAATGACATGATCAATCGGTCGTCCAATGGCGGCATTTCCTTCGAAACTGACAATTGGGCGTTCAATAAGGATTGGGTTTTCGATCATGGCTTCAATAAGCTGATCATCGTTCAGGGTGTCATCGTTGAGCTCAAGTTCTTTGTATTGGGAGTCACCGCGACGCATGAGCTCGCGAGGTTTTAGGGCAAGCTCTTGCAGCAGCGTAAGCAATGTTGCGCGGTCGAGTGGAGTTTGAAGGTACTCGACAATTGTCACATCCATTTCTCGCTGATTGAGTAGCTCTAATGCTGCACGGCTCTTTGAGCAGCGCGGGTTGTGGTAGATGGTGACCTGGTCTGGCATGGGCGTATTGTCTGGTGATTCTCGATTGAGCGAAGATTATAACGGCTTCTTAGCTGTGCGTGATTCGCATTCGAACAATACACATCTTAAAGAACTGGGCTATGAGTCGACTGAATAGGTAAGGGGTTTGCATTGATCCCGGTCAACCGTCTCAAAAAGTGGGTCAATTAATGAGTGCCAACGCATTCCAATTCAGTAACAACGACGACGATATGCCGTCGAAATTTGCAGACCCAGTCACCGGCAAGCTAATGTTAGCGCCGATTCTTGACGAATTACTCGCAGACGGCATGATTTCCAGCGAGAATCACCAGATTCTCACAACTGTTCGAACCAGTGGCGGGCAGGCAGACAAAACTGCGCTGCAGGGCATTGCTGAGTGTAATTGGGACAACCAGTTGTCGCCTGGCTCAAAATTGAACGCCAATGTATTGCTCAATTGGCTATCAGCGAAGATCGATGTACCGGTCAAGCGTGTTGATCCGCTCAACACAGATGTAGCAGCCGTGACGTCTGTGATGTCTGTGGCCTATGCTAAACGATTTCAAATTATTGCTCTGGAAGTCACCCCGACATCCGTTGTGATTGGTACTTGCGAGCCCTTTGATCAGAGTTGGAAATATGAGCTTTCCAAGGTACTCAAAAAAGATATTGTTGCGGTACTTTTAAGCAGCGACGATATCAATCGTTATCTGCAAGAGTTCTACTCGGTTTCAAAATCGGTATTAGGGGCAAAGAAGCAACAGAATACACATGCGCCTGCTAGTGGTGTACAAAACCTAGAACAAATGATGGAGCTTGGTCGCAGTGGCAAGCTTGAGGCAAATGATCAACACGTTATTAATATTGTAGATTGGTTGCTGCAATATGCGTTTGAACAACGCGCCAGTGATATTCACCTGGAGCCTGCAAGAGACCAAAGCGCTGTACGTTTTCGTATTGATGGTGTACTGCATCATGTTTATGAAGTTCCGGCAACAGTAATGGCTGCTATTACTAGCCGAATAAAAATACTCGGTCGTATGGATGTGGCTGAAAAGCGCCGCCCGCAAGATGGCCGAATCAAGACACGTAATGAAGAAGGTCGTGAGGTTGAACTTCGACTTTCGACTATGCCAACAGCGTTTGGTGAAAAGATGGTGATGCGGGTTTTTGATCCGGATGTATTGCTTAAAAAACCAGTTGAATTGGGTTTTACAGAAAAAGAGCAAGAAGTTTGGGAGGGTATGCTTAAAGCGCCGCATGGAATTATTCTGGTAACAGGCCCTACCGGTTCAGGTAAAACCACAACGCTTTATACCAGCTTGCAGCAATTGGCTACACCGCAAGTGAACTTGTGTACGGTAGAAGATCCAATAGAATTGATTGTACCGGCGTTTAATCAGATGCAAGTGCAGCCCAATATAGAGCTGGATTTCGCCACTGGTATAAGAACATTACTAAGACAAGATCCCGATATTATAATGGTCGGTGAAATACGTGATGTTGAAACCGCACAAATGGCAATTCAGGCGGCACTTACAGGGCATTTAGTAATTAGTACCTTGCACACCAATGATGCGCCAGCTGCCATTACCCGATTGCTTGAACTGGGTATTCCGTATTACCTACTACGCAATACATTGATCGGTGTGTTGGCGCAACGACTAGTTCGAACACTTTGCCCAAATTGCTCTATCACTGTGCCTGTTGATGTTGATGACTGGAACGGTTTGGTTTCCCCGGTGGGTTTAGAACCGCCGCAAGTAGTGCAAGAGAAAGGCGGTTGCCAGGAGTGTAGAGATACAGGCTATAAGGGGCGTGTTGGTTTGTATGAAATTATGCAAATGACAGATAGTGTAAAAAGAAAGATACTGCCTGATGGTGATATTTCAGACTTACGGGATCAGGCAGTCAAAGATGGAATGGAGCCATTGCGCGTCAGCGGCGCACGCAAAGTGGCCAGTGGATTAACCACTATGTCTGAAGTCTTGCGCGTTGCTCCACCACCAATGGATTATTAACACAGCGTTATATACGCTAAGCAGTCGATGCATTAGCGTTCGGCTGTAGTTTTCTTGCAACGACTTGATACAAGTGCCACTGGTGTTTGATACCTTGAGTATTTTTACCGTGGGATCTATGCTCATTGAAACGAAGCACTTCAAAGTCTTTGAAAAGTGATCTGACTTCAGATTCTTCGAAAGCACAAACTGTAGGCCACAGTTTGCTTGCACCGCTCGTGTCGCTTGCCATAGTATCTTCATGGCCTAAGAATGATCCACAAAAAACGCCGTTAGTATTTAAGCATTCAACTATCTTTTGCCATACTGTTTTAAATTCCGTCTGTGGGCAAAAAAATAAACTGGCATCAGCCACTACTAGTGATGCTTGAGGGTAGTTGAAAGTACTAAAGGAAGCTCTTGTTAAGCTTACCAGGTTGTTGCCTTTGAAACGTCGTGTGCATCTGTCGATGGATTCTTTTTCTAGATCAAAGCCGTGTACGGTAAAGCCGTTTGTGATCAAATAATTTATATCTGCACCAGCACCGCAGCCACAATCGATGGCAACTTTAGATGCACCGATATTTTGAACCGCGAATACTAAGTCTTCGCGTGCTTCACGATGTTCTGTCGCGTCAAAGTACTGTGTGATAGGCGAGTGGAGCAAAATAGGTTAATGTCTAGTAACTAGTGCTCATCCATAAACGAACGCTACTGCGGTCGCCCCAGGTACGCAATCTTTTACCGACTACATGTAGTAGGCAAAATCTCACGCACCTGGAACAACCTCGCTACGCGCTGTATATGGATGGGCACTAGTTAGCTTTCAAGTGCAGTGATGAATTGATCATCACCGAGACTGATGATATCGCCTGCCATGATTTTTTTTCGTTTGCGGGTTTCGATCTCACCGTTAACAGTCACCAGTTGATCTTCAATCATTTTTTTAGCTACACCACCGCTACTCGCTAGGCCCTCGAACTTAAGTAGTTTGAATAGTTCAACTGGTTCTTTATTGAGCATTATTTTTTGCATAGTTCGATTCTGTAGGCAGTGCTTTGTTGTATAAGTACGTTGGCTTAAGTGAGTGTGTCATGAATAGGTTGCAAGGCTGTAGTTTACACCAAAGGTCTGCTGGTAGGACTAAAGCGCCAATCCTAGTAGTATGGAGTTTTCGTTTTTAAGGAGGCGGCTATGCTTTCAGGTTCATGCTTATGTGGCGCGGTGGCTTATGAGGTAGCGGAGCCGCTGGAAAACTTTATACATTGCCATTGCTCTATGTGCCGTAAGGCTCATGGAACACCGTTTGGTAGTTACGTTAGAAGCCCTGCAGTTAGCTTTACTTCGGGTGTAGATAAAGTCAGGCGCTTTGAATCATCCCCTGGATTTTTCAGATGTTTCTGTGAAGATTGTGGTTCTGTCTTGCCAGAAGATGTTGAAGGTGCAGAGTTTTATTTTGTGCCCGCCGGTGGTTTAGATCAAAAAATTAGTGAGCGACCGGTAAAGCACATTTTTGTAGGCTCTAAGGCTGATTGGCACCCGATCACTGATCAGTTACCGCAAATGGCGGAATATGATTCTATAGCTGCTGATCAAGGCCTCACAACGATTAAGCAGGCAGATAGAAGTGCCGCTCACGTTGGCTGTGTATCGGGCAGTTGTTTATGCGGCGATGTAGCGTTTCGATATAAAACTGGTAGCGCTAAACTGATGATGCTCTGCCATTGTAATCGCTGTCGTAAAGTGAAGGGGGCGGCACATGCCGCTAATGTATTTGTTCTACCGGAAGATTTTGAATGGCTAAAAGGTGATAAAAATATTACCGTTTATGATCTACCCGGTGCTGAGCGTTTTGGTAACGGTTTCTGTAAGCGGTGTGGTTCATCTGTGCCCAGGCAATCTAAGAATTCACCTATGGTAAATATACCAGCGGGTGCGCTGGATGATCCACCTGGAATCGGAGCTAGTGCGCATATATTTACGGGTTCAAAAGTCGATTGGTTTGAGATCACGGATAATATCCAACAGCACGATGAAATGCCGCCAGGCTAATTGGTAGGTACGCTAAAAAAAACGGGACCCATTAGGTCCCGTTTTTTCGTTGCTTAGTACTAGCTCGCTACCGCTTTAGCAAACATCGGTTCAATGGCTTCAGCAGATGTTTGGGCGATAACCCGTTCAATCTCTTCGCCATTTTTAAACATAACTAACGTAGAGCGTCTTCTTACTTCGAGTTCTGTGACAATAGATTCGTTTTTAAACGTATCCCAGTCAACTTTCATAATGGTTACGGCTTGGTACGCGGGGTTACTGTCGATTAGTGCACTCACGGTGCGCTCTTGAGATCGGCAGGTTCCTCACCAAGGGGCGTAGAAATCAAGCATAAAAGGCTCGCCACTCTCGAGGGCTTTTTGATACGCCTCTTGAGTGAAGTCCACATGGTTGCTACTTTCTGCAAAACTGGCTCTACTGGCCAGCGTAGATGCAGAAAGGGCAAATGCGGAAAGAGCCAGAAATTGGCGTCTTTTCATCATAGTGTCCTTTGTCATTGTCGTAATCGACAAAGGTAGGATTGTCGGTAGGAGAATTAGTTCCCGGCGTTAGGTGTGTTACCGGGCAGGTCTGTAACGTAAGGCATTCATAGTCAACAATGCTGGTTTAAATCGCTCAGTCTACAAACGCTTTTTCTAACACAAAGCTGCCAGGGCGACTGTTTGAGCCTTCTGTCAGTCCTGCTTGTTGGCAGATCGCTTTTAGGTCTTTATTGAGGCCCATGGAGCCGCAGATCATTGCTCTGTCGGTCTCTGCATCAAGTGGCGATACATTCAGATCGCTAAACAACTGGCCGCTTTCTATTAATTGCGTAATGCGCCCTCGTGGGGTGAATTCTTCTTGAGTAATAGTTGGGTAGTAGCGGACTTTGTTTTCCGCGATTTCGCCAATCAGTGGATCATTACTCAAGCTTTTGATCAGATTTTGGCTATAGCCAAGCTCTTCTACGTGGCGGCAGGTGTGAGTTAAGATGATTTCATCGAATCGGTCGTACAGCTCGGGATCACGAATGAGCGAGGCAAAAGGCGCAACGCCAGTGCCGGTGGCGAACATATACAAGCGTTTGCCGGGTAGTAAAGCGTCAAGCACAAGTGTGCCGACCGGCTTCGGCTGGACAATAATCTGATCGCCGACTTTGATTTTTTGTAGGCGCGAGGTCAATGGGCCATCAGTAACCTTGATAGAGTAGAACTCTAGTTCGTCATCCCATGACGGGCTGGCAATAGAGTAGGCACGTTTGAGCGGCTTTTTGGTGTCTTCAGGCAGGCCAATCATTGTAAACTCACCAGAGCGAAACCGTAGGCTTTCCGGGCGCGTGACTCTAAATGAGAAAAGGCGATCGTTCCAGTGTTTTACTTCAGTAACGGTCTGTGCGTTCAGAATCGATGTATCGGCTGTATTCATTGGAATCTTGCGAGGGTAGTCTTAAATAACGGCAGGTGTTTACAGTGTATGGACAACTGAACGTGTTTTACAGGGTAAAAGCCGCTCGAAATCGCATTTTTGTCAACTATTCATCTGGGTGCTGGAAATCAGAGTCTTGGTCAGGCTAAGGTATTAAATACTGAAAATTAAACAGTGATGCTTGGCGTAGATGCTGGTCTATAATGATTTAACTGTTGTTGCTTACGGATATTTTTAAGTCTCTTGATATGCAATGCTTAGCAGGCGCTGTTAGTCTGGATACTCAGTTGTAGGTGTTGACCGCCGTTTGATAGCCGTGACTCTAAGAGTTGGCGTTAGCTACACTTAAATTTTTGAGAATTTTATGACGCAGTCAGTTCTATTAGTGAATCCGCTTTACGGCCCGACACAGGCCGAGCTTGAATCAAATTATCAAGTGCATAAGCTTTGGGAGGCATCAGACTCCGCTACGCTGCTGAGTGAAATCGCTGCAGATGTTAAGGCAATTGTCACTGATGGTGGCTCTGGTGCGAGCGCGGACCTAATGAGACAACTACCCAAAGTGGGTATGGTGACCGTATTTGGAGTTGGCGTTGATGCAGTCGATCTTGATTACTGTAAAGTCAATGGCATTCGCGTTGGTAACACACCAGATGTTTTAACCGATGATGTTGCTGATTTAGCGCTGGCCCTATGTCTCTCATCGTATAGGCAAATTCCTTTTGCGCATCAATATGCATCTACCGGTTTATGGGAGTCACAAGGTGCTGCACCTTTAACAACTAAATTTACTGGTGCAAGTGTTGGTATTCTTGGACTTGGCCGTATTGGCCAAGCTATAGCAAAGCGATTGGAAGGCTTTAAATGCCAGATCAGTTATTGCAACAGGAATGAACGCAGCGATGTTGAATACCACTATTACTCCGATCTTATTGCCATGGCAGAAGCCGTGGATTGTTTAATTTTGGCGGTTGCACCCACTCCTGATATGGCAGGTTTTGTCGGTCCTGATGTATTTGCAGCGTTAGGTAAGAATGGTCGAATTATCAATGTGTCGCGTGGATTGGTGCTCGATGAACCAGCACTGGCTGAGGCGCTTCAGTCAGGTAAGATTGCGGGCGCCGGTCTTGATGTATTTGTTAATGAGCCATTAATTAACAGTGATCTATTGAATATGCCAAATGTGGTTTTACAGCCTCATGTGGCTAGTGGTACGGTGCAAACACGTACTGCAATGGGAAATCTTATGTTGGAAAATTTGGCGAATTTTTTTAATGATAAAGAACTTGCAGCCTTTGTAGCTTAATATAAGCGAAATTGTTTGTACGCAATCAGTACGCGGGTCTTAAGTTGTAGTCCATAAATGTGCTGTTGCTTATGTTAACTGCATAGGTTTCATTGGAAGGGTACAGGGAGTGTTGGAGTGAAGATTCTTTTAATAGACGATCACAGTCTTTTTGCTGAAGGGCTGCGCATTCTTCTAAAAGACTTCGATCAATCAGTGCAGCTGATCTGCTGCAACAGTTGTGAAGCAGCGCTTGAGCAACCCGATCCTGAAACTATAGAGTTAATTCTGCTCGATTATTATTTGCCGGGTTTGAGTGGGGTGGAGGCGCTAATCAGGCTTCGCGACTACTGTCCAAACTCTCGTATCACTGTGGTATCAGCGTTGGATGATCCGCGGCATATCAGAAGCATCATTGATGCAGGGGCTGCGGGCTTTATTCCCAAAACGTCAACCTTCGCCGTTATGTCTGCTGCTTTGCATTTAGTGTTGGCGGGTGGCACCTATTTGCCGCCACGAGCGATCGAAGAGACTCATGTGCTAGATAGCAGTGATTCGGTATCGGAAGGCCAGGGGCGGATAACGAACCGGCTGGATAGCCTTTCTCAACGACAGCGCGAAGTGATAATGCAGTTAGTGCAGGGTAAGCCGAATAAGGTGATAGCCAGAACGCTTGATATTTCTGAGCACACGGTTAAGGCTCACATATCAGCGTCGTTCAAGTTGCTTGGTGTGAAAAACAGAACTGAAGCAGTTTATGCTACAGCGAAATTATATCGGGATGAAGAAATCACGCCTAGCTCTTAGGCGCGATTAGTGGCTAGTGGCTATGGCCAGTGGATTGGTAAATAACTGGCAGAGCAGCTGCCTATTTAGCAGCATCCATCTCGCTGAAAAATGCTGCAAGATCCAGCATGTCTTGATCACTTAAGCCCGCGGCCATGGGCGCCATGATGGCAGCTGAAGCACCTTTACGTTCACCAGATTTATACGCTTTGAGTTGTGCTGCGATGTACTCAGCTTTTTGGCCAGCCAAGTTAGGGTAGGTCGGCGCTATGCTGACACCGTTAGGTCCGTGGCAAGCAATACATACGGCAGCTTTATTTTTTCCGGCAGCTGCATCGCCTGCAGCATAAGCACTGCTCATACCGCATATTAAGAGTGTAGTTAGTAATAGTTTCATTCGGCGATCCTTATTTCTAATGAAGATGATTCTAAGGGTCTGAGCCCTTGTTATAGTAGGGCTCAGACTAGGCTTAACTTGCGTTTAGCCGGCTTTGGCTTTCTTTAACTCTGCTGCTTGCGCTATTACAACGTCTGCTACGTTGTTAGGGCAAGGTGCGTAGTGTGAGAATTCCATAGAGAATTGCCCACGGCCGGATGTCATTGTTCGCAGATCTCCAATGTAGCCAAACATTTCACTGAGTGGTGCATCAGCCTTCACTCGAACGCCTGTAACACCCGCTTCTTGACCTTGAATCATGCCGCGACGACGGTTCAAATCACCGATCACATCACCAACGTGATCTTCTGGTGTGAAGACATCAATCTTCATGATGGGCTCAAGAAGTTGTGGGCCAGCCTTCGGCATGGTGGCGCGGTAAGCTGCTTTCGATGCAATTTCAAAGGCTACAGCAGATGAATCGACCGCGTGGAATGCGCCGTCTGTAAGCGTACATTTGAAGTCCAGGCAAGGGTAGCCTGCAAGCACACCAGTATCGATACTTGCTTTGAAGCCTTTCTCAACTGCTGGCCAGAATTCACGTGGTACGTTACCACCCGTTACCTTAGATTCGAATACAAAGCCTTCGCCTACTTCAGCTGGCTCAATAACGTAGTCGATCTTCGCGAACTGACCTGAACCACCGGTCTGCTTCTTGTGCGTGTATGAATCTTCAACACGCTGTGTGATAGTTTCGCGATACGCCACTTGTGGCTTACCAACTTCAACTTCTACCGCGTGGGTACGCTGCAAAATATCGACTTTGATATCCAGGTGCAATTCACCCATGCCTTTAAGAATGGTCTCGCCGCTCTCTTGGTCTGTTTCAACGTGGAATGACGGATCTTCTTGAACCATCTTGCTTAGCGCTAGACCCATTTTCTCTGAGCCACCTTTGTCTTTTGGTGAAACAGCGATCGAGATAACCGGATCAGGGAAGACCATTGGTTCAAGAGTAGCCGGGTGTTTTGGATCAGCTAGAGTGTGGCCAGTCTGTACGTTCTTCATACCGACAATCGCGACAATATCACCGGCTTGTGCGCTATCGCGTTCTTCACGTGAGTCTGCGTGCATTTCAACGATTCGACCGATACGTTCAGTTTTCCCGGTAAAGGTGTTTAAAACGTTTGTGCCTTTTTCAAGCTTGCCGGTATAGATACGAGTAAACGTTAGTGCGCCATAGCGGTCATCCATAATTTTGAACGCTAGTGCTCTTAGAGGTTTTTCAGGATCAACGATTGCAAATTCACCTGTCTCCACACCTTCCATATCAACTTCTGGTTGCGGCTTAACTTCAAGTGGATTTGGTAGGTAGTCAACAACGCCATCTAAAACGTTTTGCACACCTTTATTCTTGAAAGAGCTACCACAGAATGTTGGGAAGAATGCCAGATCAATAGTACCGCGTCGGATCGCTTGCTTGAGAGTTTCGAGATCTGGCTCTTCACCGCTTTCGAGGTATTTTTCCATCGCTTCATCGTTGTGCTCAAGTGCTGTCTCGACGAGAGTTTCGCGATGTTCTTCGATTAGGTCAGCCATGTCAGCTGGTGGATCGACGATCTCGTACTTCATTGGATCACCTGAGTCATCCCAGATCCATGCCTTGCGAGTTAGTAGATCAACAACACCTGAGAAATCATCTTCAATACCGATAGGCAAAGTCATGACCAAAGGCACAGCACCGAGTACATCTTTAACCTGCTTGGCCACGCGGTAGAAGTCAGCACCCATTCGATCAAGCTTATTGATGTAAATGATGCGCGCAACGCCCGCTTCATTCGCATAGCGCCAGTTAGTTTCTGACTGTGGCTCAACACCGCCAGATCCGCAGAAAACACCAACGCCGCCATCAAGTACTTTAAGTGAGCGATAAACTTCAATGGTGAAATCAACGTGACCCGGTGTATCAATAATATTGAGTCTGTGATCTTTCCAGAAGCAAGTGGTTGCGGCAGACTGAATGGTGATTCCGCGCTCCTGCTCTTGATCCATGAAATCCGTGGTTGCAGCACCGTCGTGAACCTCACCGATCTTGTGGATCTTGCCGGTCAGTTTAAGTATGCGCTCAGTCGTTGTGGTTTTACCCGCGTCGACGTGGGCGAAGATCCCAATGTTTCGGTACAGAGTTAAGTCAGTCATCTCATTTCTCAAATAAATAGCACCAGCGAAAACACTGGTGTGCGTACGGCGCAGGCCGTGGGCTAGAACAGCAGCCCCAAGTCAGGTTATGCGGTCTTAAATTAGTATCAAGCAGTGCCGGCATTACAACGGCAAAAAGCTAATCCCGGCGAATAGTTCGCTAGCGATAGCAGTTTACGGATTCCAGGGAAAAGTGTCTTCTATCGAAGCAAAATGATAGGTTGCTTCATCAACTTGCCCAGTGAGGCGGTGGCTTGCTTGCGCGTCGAAATATAGGCGAACAATGGGTATTTTTCAAGGTAAAACGCAGTAAATGCTCGTTTTACCGATCTTTTGCAATGTTTCTGGTCAAGGAACTTTTAATTCGGCCGAAACCTTGGCAGTTCAAAATAATAATGGCGAGCAGAAATCCACCTGGGTTGGGCCCGACTTCGGGTAGGAAATCGAATTCTGACTCACCAAAACGCTCTAGGCCAGAGGATGCGTAAATATGGATATCAGAAACAAAATAGCAAGGTATTTGCCGCTAAAATTACCATTAGCGCTGCTGCTTGCCTCACAATTTGTGTGCGGTATGGCAAATGCCGCATCGGTGAATTGCGACGATTCGCCTCACACCAAGCTTGAAGCTGCGATTTGTAGCGCTCCGGCACTTCAGGCCTTAGATGCTGAGTTGTCTGCGGCATTGAGCTTGGCGGTAGATCGTAATGTTCTAGCCCCGGCAGCGGCTGCAGAGCTGCGCAACGGCGTGGCAAAACTATGCTGGCGCGAAGAGGACGCTAAGCTTAAATCTTGTCTGATGAGCGCTGAGCTACATTCTTACCAATGGGTGCTTGGCCAAATGAATAAGTTTGGCGTGCTACATACGTCGCGTTTGAGCCAACAACGGTTCCAGTATAAGCGAATTGAAAGCGTATCTGTGCATGATCACTTTATGTTGCTGGCAAGTGATTGGAAATCGGCGGATGGCCTGTTGGTGCACAACGTCCAGCAACTGAAAAAACAATTAGCGTTCGCAGAGCGGAGCTTTTCACATACTCGTAAAACAGATTTTACGGTAGCAACCATTGCGGCTCTGCTTGATGCACTGCGCGACCAAAGAAACACAGTGACAGATGCAAGGAACATCACAGTGGCGATCACGAATTTAGAGCGCAGGGCTTTGCGTGGTTGCTACGATAGCCGGATAAACAAAAAGTGGCGGGCATCTTTGCAAAACTACGGCTTGAGTTGTGAAGGGCTTGATCAACAGGTTGCGTCTACAGATTTTGACTGATTGAATCCTATTTGAGTGGATCTGTTAAAATGATGACTTCGATGATCGAAGCCATTTTTTATGTCTGACACAATAGATTTTTGCATGCTGTTTGATAGTGATGGCACACTTGTAGATAGCGAAGTGATCAATACTCGCGCACTTGCAGATGAGCTTGCGCTGCATAATATTAATGAGCACGCAACGGAGTTGTTAACTCGATATAAGGGCTGGCAGTTTAAAGCAGTAGTGGCTGATCTAGATAGTCGTCACAAGGCCAGGCTAAACAAGCACGCGCTTGGCAAGAATTTCGAAATGGAATTTAGATCACGGGCCAGTCGCTATTTTTCGCAAGAGCTGCAACCGATTAGGGGTATTGAAGCAGCCCTGCAGCAGCTATCTTTTCGCAAATGCGTTGTTTCCAATGCACCGATGGATAAGTTAACGCAGGTGCTGGAGAAAACTAACTTAATACAATATTTTAACGGCCACTTGTTCAGTGCCTACGATATTTCAATCTTTAAACCAGACCCGGGTCTTTTCCTGCATGCAGCTAAAAGCATGGGGTATAAGGCTAATCAATGTATTGTCATTGAAGATAGCTTTGTTGGTGTTGAAGCTGCTATTGCTGCACAAATGAATTGTGTTTGGTACTGTGCTGAGCAACAAGCCGTTGCAGAATCGCCCACAATAAGTGCGGCAGTTGAGCAGAAAAAAGTGCTCATGATTGACTCAATGATTGATTTGCCGGGCGCCATTCAGGCATTCCGGGTCAGCTAGCGTGGCAAGCGCAGCGCCAGCTGTATGCCGGTTATGCAATCGTGAGACATTGCTAACAAATCATCATTTAATCCCACGTAAATTGCATCGTCGTAAGCACTTTCAAAAGCACTACAGTAGGGCTTGCTTGCAGCAGACCATAGCCATCTGCCGCGACTGCCATAAAGGTTTGCATAATCTATACGACGAAATGCAGCTGGGTAAATCGTTCAATACGCTAGATAAACTGCAACAAGACTCGCAAATAAAAAAGCATGTCGACTGGGTTGCGCGGCAGCGTACAGTTTTTTAAATGAACTACAATAGTGGTTGTCTATTGCTGCTACGATCGGTGTCGTGAGTAACCCCATAGAACCAAGTCGAGTGGAATTCCCTGATATCCTTGTCTGGATGCGAGAAACAGTGCTGTTGTTTCGCCGTAGACCGGTGCGTTTCTTATTGGTGTCGTTGGTTTTCTTTGTCGCAGGCTATAAGCTTCAGATTACAGGTTATGTTTCTTTTTTCCTGGCGCTAACTATGTGTCAGATCAGTACCGTTGTTTGTATTGTTATTGCCCGTAGTGCAGATGAATCGCGCAAGCCAGGCTTAAATCTTTGGTACCAAAGTTTGCTCAACAGTGTCGTTACGGTGGTGCTGTTGTCGGCTTTCTATGTGTTGTTGTGGGTGGTGGCCGCTAAGGTGGCTAGTGTATTAATGCTAGATGAAGTGGTGTCAGAGTCTAGCGCGCCACCGCCAATATCGTTCTTGCAGTGGCTTTATCCTGGTACCATTTCTTTATTTGTTGTTTATATAGGTGTCATGGTGACCACCATGTGGTTTTTATTACCGCTCACTGTTTTTCACAAGCTGGGTTTTGTAGATGCCATAAAACTTGCCAGGCAAGGCGAACGCAAGAACTTCCCGGTAGTGGCGGCAGCCAGTTATCTGCCGTTTATGGTGTTCTTTATATTGTTTGTATTTAGTGAGCTTGCGCTAGTGGTAGCGGTGATCGCGTTACCTTTGTACGCAATCTACATGTATGTGAGCTTTCGCCATGTCTATATGGGGCGTAAAGAAAGCCAGCCTGAAGTTGTCTCTGTCACTCACTCGGTACCCGCTGAATCAGGTTAAATTAAACGTGAGCAACTTAGAGTAAAGCGCCTACGCAGGCTTTCTACGGCGGCTACGTCGCTGTGAGCCACCTGATACCGAACCACCCGCCACACTCATATCGCCTTTTAACTGTGCTGTTGCACCTGCTGATACATCACCAAGGACCGAGACAATATCATCAAGGCTTGGTGTTGGGCCACCGGCGTAGTTATCAAGTGCGATTTTCATGGCTTTAATATGCTTGGGTGAAGTACCGCAACAGCCGCCTATAATTTTAGCGCCTGCATCAAATGCCAGTTGTGCGTAGCGGGCCATTAATTCAGGGGTTCCGTTGTAGACGATTTTGCCATCAACCCATTCTGGAATGCCGCAGTTAGCTTTCGCAATAAGTGCCGGCGGTTCTTGAAATTTGGTGCAGCTGGTTTTCATATTTAACATGGCGGCTACGACCTCTGCAGCGCCCACCCCGCAGTTAGTGCCGCAGCCGGTGAGTTCTGGCAGCATTTCAGCCGCGAGCTCAATGATATCTTCTGCAGTCACGCCCATCATGGTGCGGCCGTTGGTATCTATACTCATGTTGAAGACAATGGGTAGATCAGTGGTTTTAGCACCTATAAAAGCAGCCCTTGCTTCTTCTAAAGACGATAATGTCTCAATCCAGATGATATCGGCACCGCCATTGGCAAGTGCTTGTGCTTGCTCGGCAAACGCCTCTGCTGCAGCGTCAATTGTGAGTGTGCCGGCAGGCTCGAAGATTTCGCCAGTCGGGCCTATGTCGCCCGCGACAATAATCTTACGCCCGCTTTTATCAACAGAGGCGCGCAGTAGCTCAGCTGAACGTTCGTTGAGTTCGGCGACGCGGTTTTCACCGTTGTGTAGTTGCAGTCGGTATTTGTTGCCACCAAAAGTATTGGTGAGTACCAGATCTGATCCTGCTTCAATGAAGCTGTCATAGTGGCGTGTGACGCGATCGGGGTGGTCCGCGTTCCAAAATTCTGGTGAGTCACCGGTTTGCAGGCCCATGCTGAAAAGATTAGTGCCCGTTGCACCATCAGCTAGCAAGTAAGGTTTTTCTTGCAGCATTTCGGTGATGATATTTGTCATTGCTTTGATTCTTTTAAAAATTTCCCCGTTAGCCTTTTGACGCTTTTGAGCGACTCGACCAGGGATATTGGATAGTGTTGATTAGCCTGCGATTCGCATGCCGACTGCTTGAATTACAGGTGTATTATAAAGCAAGTAAGCTAGCACAATTGGGGCTCGTGCGTCCTCGGCAGAAGTCTGGTTTGGATTAAATATCAGTAGTAAAACGCGCGGAAGTTTCAATCTGTCATTGGTGGTTGTTGTTTTGGGTTTATAACTGCAATTGCATGAATATGCTGTTTGGATCTTCAATGTAATCTGCGAAAGGATCGCACAGCGTAAAGCCAAACTTCTGGTACAACTGCTTGGCGGCCGTGAAGGCAGGCTGTGAGCCTGTTTCGAGATATAGGGTTGTGTAGTTTTCTTGTCTGGCTAGTTCGATCAAATGCGCTAAAACACAAGATGCAACGCCACATCGCCGATACTTGTCGCTGGTGCGCATTGATTTTAATTCGGCACTTTGTAAGTCCGTTGTTAGTGGATTCAATTTCTTAAGAGCCGCGCAGCCGGCCAGGTCGTTTCCGATCCACGCCGTCCAGAAACTGATTTCAGGTAGTTGTAGGGATTTTAAATCCAGGGCATGGACAGATTCGGCCGGTGTATGGCTTGCCATTTCTTCAAGGTGCTGTTGCAACAGTGCCACGACTTTCGGGTTGCTTAACCCGCCAGAATTGATTGTAATGCTGCGACTGTTCAATGCCTTTCCTTTTTGCTAGCGGTTAGCCGTTAGCGACAGCTCGATTTATCTATAACTATTGGGAGTCGCAATGGCAAAAACTATAGCAAAGACCCCGCAAACCCTGTCAGGCAGTCTACAATACTGCCTATAATAAATTTCATGCAAAGATTCCTATGACCGATTGTTTTATCTATGGTGGCCGAACCCCTGCGACGCCAATAGTCCTCGTTAATTCTTCAAGTTACAATCGTACGATAAAAAAGTTCAGCAAAGTACAAATAAGGTGGCTAGAGCAAAGCGCCTTTACTGGCAGGCCTGGTTCACTTTGTGGCTTACCCGATAAAGACGGCAATGTTGAAAAATATATAGCTGGTGTTGATAACATAGAAGATCCATTCGTTGTTTCTGACTTGCCTAAAAAACTACCAAATGGAGACTACGCGTTTGAGGGTGCAGGGGTCAGGGCCAACCTTGATATGTTGGCAGTCGGTTGGGGCTTGGGCTCCTATGTTTTTGATCACTATAAAAATAACTGCTCTAGTAGATCTCAAGTTGGTGCGGATAAGCCGCGCCTCAAATTGCCAAACTCGGCCGATCATCAGCGCATACAAGAAACGGTAGCAGCTACTTACCGTGTGCGTGATCTTATCAATACTCCAGCTGAAGATATGATGCCGCAACATCTGGCCGCAGTGGTTGCTGAAATTGCACAAATTCATGAAGGCCACTTCACGGAGATTGTTGGTGATGATCTTTTGGCAGAAAATTATCCGTGTATTCACACGGTCGGGCGTGCAAGTGTTCACCCACCGCGATTAATAGAACTTAAATGGGGAAGTAACGCTAAGCATCCCCTGGTTACGTTGGTAGGCAAAGGCATTACCTTCGATAGTGGCGGCCTTGATGTTAAGCCGGCTGCCGGTATGCGCTACATGAAAAAAGATATGGGTGGTGCCGCCCATGCGATAGGGCTTGCGCAATTAATTATGGCGTTAGAGTTGCCAGTGCGCCTGCGATTGTTAGTACCTGCTGCTGAGAATGCGATAGCATCAAACGCTTTTCGCCCCGGTGATGTCATCCGAACTCGAAGTGGTATCACGGTAGAGATAGACAACACAGATGCGGAAGGTCGCCTGGTATTGTGTGATGCGCTCACTGATGCCTGTGATGATCAGCCAGATTTACTGGTAGATTTTGCCACCCTTACCGGTGCCGCACGAGTGGCAGTAGGGACAGAGATTGCCTCTTTCTTTTGCAATGATAGAGACATCGCGAATTCCGTTCGTGATGCTGGAGTCGATACCTTTGACCCGACGTGGGAGTTGCCGCTGCATAGTGGTTATCAGTCACTGTTGAAGAGTCATGTGGCGGATATGCAAAATGCTGCCAGCACACCTTTTGGCGGTGCAATTACAGCGGCTCTTTATTTGCAGAAATTTGTTGATAAAAATACTCGATGGTTGCACTTTGATATTATGGCTTGGAATAATCGTGCTCGTTGTGGCCGACCTATAGGTGGTGAAGCTATGGGCTTACGGGCGATGTTCGAAGTGCTAGAGCGCTTATACGTTAAGTGAATGTAAATCCAGTAATTCATTTTGGTTATTATTATGTCAGATGAAAATGAAACTAAAGCGCTAAGTGAGTTAAAAAGCAAACTTGCAAGTGAGCCGCTTAAAGAACTGCGCGACGGCAGCCCACCGGCTACCGCTACTCAAGTGATCGCTATTTTGAATCGGCTTGAGATTGAAAACAGCACAATCACTCATAAGCCAATGAGAACAGTTGAAGATTCAATCGCCTTGCGCGATGGAGTGCCAGGTGGATATTCAAAAAATTTATTTCTCAGAAATAAAAAAGGCGTGATGGTGGTGGTAACCATCCTTGAAGACCGAAAAGTAAATCTTGCAGCGCTTGGAGCTCAGCTAAAAATGGGTAAGTTAAGTTTTGCAAGTCCTGAGCGTTTAATGCATTACCTTGGTGTTGTTCCCGGGGCGGTTTCACCGCTTGCGGTAGTTAATGATAAAGATGTAGTGGTGACTGCCGTGCTTGATAAGGCCTTGCTAGAGAAGGATCCTTTGCATTTTCATCCTTGTGATAACACTATGACTACAACGCTATCAGCCGACGATCTAATTAAGTACATGACTGCTTTTCACAGTAAGCCGATGATTATCGACTTTGATGATCAGTCTCTGGTAGGGTGAATAGCCAGTAAGATTTAAAGCTATATGCATAGTGGTTAGATCGTTGTGAGCTTTTCTTCTAAAAATTCAATCTGACTAGTATTGTGAGAAAGTTCGATTGCACGTTTTAAATCGGCCCGGGCTTGTGACCGCTGGCCGGTTCTTATGTGTAAGTCCGCGCGCGCTGCATAGAATGGTTGGTAGTTGAGCATAGATTCGTTGTTTTCAATTGTGGCTAGCAGCGCTAATGCCTCTTCCGCTGAATAGGCGTATGAAAATGCTACTGATTGATTTACCCGAACCACGGGTGAAGGTTGGGTCGCGTAGAGTAATTCATAGATTGCGCTAATCTGTTGCCAGTCAGTGTCGCTCCAGCTTATTGATTCTGCATGTATAGCGCTGATTGCGGCTTGTAATTGATAAGGACCGACTTGTTGTTTTGCAAGTGTTGCTTTAAGTAGTGATGTTCCTTCTTTGATCCTTGTGCTATCCCACAATTCTCTGTTTTGGTCTGCTAAGGAAATCATTTTGCCTGTGCTGTCGGTGCGAGTAAAGCGCCGGGAATCGTGTAGTAACATTAGCGCAAGTAATCCTGCCACTTCTGTTTGCTCGGGCATTAATTGATATACTATGCGCGCTAATCTGATGGCTTCATCTGCGAGATCTTCTCGCACGACACGTTGGCCAGTTGAAGCACTGTAACCTTCATTGAAAATAAAATAGATAACAGATAGTACGGTAGTGAGTCTTTGTTGTAAGTGGGCATTGTCAGGAAGCTTAAAAGGAATGCCCGCTACAGAGATTTTATTTTTTGCGCGTGATAATCGTTGCGCCATAGTTTTTGGCTTATCAAGAAACGTTTTTGCAATCTCTTCGGTAGTTAAGCCGCCTAGTGTTCGGAGTGTTAATGCTATACGTGATTTTTCTTCCAATGCCGGGTGGCAACAGGTAAATATCAGTTCAAGGCGCTTGTCGGGGATCACCATGTTTTCGTCAGGTTCTTCTACCTGTGCGTCGAGCTCTGCAAGGTAACGTAACTCTGGTTGTAGTTTGGCAAAGCGAGAGTCACGACGAGCCTTATCAATTGCCCGCCGTTTAGATGTGGTTATAAGCCACGCTGCAGGTGATCGCGGTAAGCCTTGTTGTTGCCAGGTAGTGAGTGCCTGTTCAACAGCATCTTGTAAAACATCTTCAGCTAATTGTAAGTCGCCAATACTTGCAACGAGTGCTGCCAGAATGCGCCCCCATTCTTCACGCACAATTTGATTAATTGCTTGTTCAATTTTGAATGGGGGCAACATTATAATCTGGCGGTTGTTATAAATTCACGTTAGTCAAAAGTGACCACTGGCCGTATTTCAATGCGACCGTGCTCAGCCGTTGGTATTTGAGCTGCATGTTCAATGGCATCATCGAGTGTTTCGCAATCAATCAGATAATAACCACCTAACTGTTCCTTAGTTTCGGCAAATGGACCATCAGTGGTCTCTATACTTCCGTTTTCGCGTGTCACAGTGGTAGCTGTGGTGACCGGCTGGAGAGCATCTCCTGAAACAAAAGCGCCTTTTTCTTGTAGCATTTTGGTGAATTCTTGATAGCGCTGTATATAAGGGCCGAATTCAGGTGTACCTGGAGCCGGGCCAGATTCGGGGGTGGAATAGATTAAACACATGTATTGCATTAGTGATCTCCTTTCGTTTTTAAACAGGGTCAAGCGCCCTGTACTGTTTAGACGAACCCGTTTTCTACGATTCTACATGCGGTTAAAAATATTTTTATCCACTTGCATTAGGTACGTCGCCAGTGCTAGATTTAAGGCGTAGTGGAAGTGCTTGCACAGATTTTTATTTTTAGCTACCGCTTGAGTTTTTAGCTACCGCTTGAGATAGAGACCTTGTAGTCACTACCGGTACTGGAGGGGGAGCTTATTAATCAACTTACCTAGGCAGTGGGTTGATGT
>CALGKA010000059.1 GCA_937927895.1 uncultured Granulosicoccaceae bacterium
GTACCCGGAAATCACAAAGAAAATATCAACGCCAAGATAGCCTGCTGATAAGTAGCCAGAATCAAGGTGAAAAAGTAGCACGGCAAGTACCGCAACTGCTCGTAAGCCGTCGATATCTCGTCGGTATTCCATTTTTACTAGATTGTTCATACAGACGCCGGAGGCTATCGCCAGAGAGGGTTGGTGTTGCCGTATTCAGGCAATGAATATGTCCAACATGAGCACTTTTGACGCCAGACAAATACAATCGACGCGGCTACCGGTTAACAAGTGAGCAGAAGCGCGACAGAGCAGAGAATTTAACAATTTCGCTCCGTAGGTGAGGTGACTGATTGGCAAGTGGAGCCAAGTGTGGTGCCAGGAAATCGACAGCTGCTCATCCGCAATGTCACGGTAAGCAAAATACAGCTAATCGTCAGCTCTTTATGTAATATTAATGCAGGTTTATATCTGGAATTCAGCAAATGAAAAAAATTGGTTTTCTTGTAGCCCTTACCGCGCTGGTGCTTGGTGGTTGTGCGACAAATCCAGTCACCGGAAAAAGAGAGTTGAGTCTTGTCGGCGAAGATTGGGAGCTTCAAGTCGGCGCGCAGCAATACGCGCCCAGTCGGCAATCCCAGGGTGGCGACTACCTGGCTGATCCGGCAATTCAAGCTTATGTCAATAAGGTAGGGCAGCGAGTCGCCTCTGTCAGCGATCGGAAGCTGCCGTATGAATTTAAAGTGATCAATTCAGGTGTGCCAAATGCCTGGGCATTGCCGGGCGGTAAAATTGCCATTAACCGCGGATTACTTACTGAGATGAAAAGCGAGGCTGAATTAGCAGCAGTCCTTGGCCACGAGGTAGTCCATGCAGCTGCAAAGCATGGCGCAAAAGGTATGAGTCGCGGCATGTTATTGCAAGGCGGCGTTTTGGCCGCGACTATTGCCAGTTCAGGTAAGGACTATTCAAACCTCGCGCAAATGGGTGCAAGCATTGGCGCGCAACTTATTAGCACGCGCTATGGTCGTGATGCGGAGCGCGAGTCTGACCGCTTCGGGATCGAATACATGGTGCGCGCTGGTTACGATCCGCAAGGCGCTGTTGATCTGCAGCAAACGTTCCTGCAGTTATCTAAAGATCGTCGACAAGATTTTTTAACTGGTCTTTTTGCGAGTCATCCACCATCAGCTGAACGGTTGGCTAATAATAAAAAAATAGTCGCCGCTCTAAATGCCGGTGGTGAAACCGGACGTGAAACCTACCAGCGCAATATGTCGCGTTTATTTAAAGCGCAGCCCGCCTATGATGCATTTGAACAGGCACAGAAAGCCTTTGCTGATAAAGACTATGCGGGTGCAAAAGCTTTGGTAAGACGTGCAATTAGTATAGAGCCTAGAGATGGACATTTTCATTCGACTCTTGGAGACATGGAGCTTGAATCAGAAAACTATAGAGGTGCACTTCGTCACTACAGTGATGCGATCAGATTGAATGATGACTTCTTCTACTACCATTTACGTAAAGGATTAGTAAGTGAGAAATTGCGAGATTATCGCACAGCAACCGCTTCACTTAATCGCAGTGTTGAATTATTGCCCACTGCAGATGCACATAACGCCTTGGGTAATATCGCGCAGCTTAGTGGTCAAACAGAGCGCGCCGTTACAGAATATACAAAGGCAGCTGGCCACAAAAGCCCTGCCGGGCAGGCAGCACTTGGTTCATTGGTGGATTTAGATTTGCCTAAAAATCCAAGTAAGTATGTGGCGACTCGCACCCAAGTGGCTAAAGATGGTTCTGTCACGCTACTGATGCAAAATAAAACACCTCGCAATATTGATAGTGTTGTGCTGAAAGTAATTTACCCTGATGCGAATGGCCAGATGCGTGAAGTAACAGAGCGAATCAATGGTGTATTAGCCGCGGGTAAAACTCAAAAAATAAATGTTCCGCTAAGGATAAATCCAGCGCTTGCCAGTAAAATACAAAGTGGTGTGGTAAGAGCTGCTGTATCTAGCCGACAGTGAGTTCAATCTGTTTTCACGAGTAATGATCTAATGAGTCGGGGCGTTAAGGCCCCGATTTTCTTTTAACTTTATCAGCGTGCCAATTTCTAATAGCGCGTTATCCAGAACAATTATGCAAATTGAAAATAATACCGTCGTATCTTTTCACTATAAGCTGCAGGAAATAGGCGGTGACTACACAGAAGATTCAAGCTCAGGTGATCCAATGCTATACCTGCATGGCCACAGGGGCATATTGCCAGGCCTTGAAGACCAAATGAAAGGCAAGTCTGCCGGTGATAAATTCACAGTCGAGTTATCACCGGAAGAAGGCTATGGTCTTAGAGATGAAGAGGGTTTTAAACGTGTACCGATAAAACATTTGATTGGTCGTAAGAAACCATCAATTGGTGAAGTAGTTACGATCAATACTAAGACACGCAAGGTTCAAGCTACTGTTGTAAAGGTCGGTCGGCATAATGTAGATGTCGATACCAATCATCCGCTGGCTGGTAAGCAGTTGAAGTTTGATGTTGAAGTGATTGATGTTCGTGAGGCTACTATGGAGGAGGTGGCGCATAAACATGCTCATGGGGTTGGTGGGCATCAACATTAAGCGCTACGCTGGTTTTGTCCCTGGCGGGACGGCTTGTCGATTTTATTTGTCCTGCTGACGGCTGGGGTTGTGGCATTTTCTGCTGGTGGTGCACATTTTTCTTTGCCTTGCAGGTTGCTGACGTGTGTGCGTGCCTGCGGCGGCAATCGCTTTGACTTGCCAGCGGCTGACGTGCGCGGCATGCCTTGCCGGCGGCCCTACTTTTAAAAAGACCATAAAAGTAGGAGGCTAGGCAAGAACTCGGGCACACGCGCCGGACAGTGCTCTGCTTTAAACTCGACGAGTGCAAACTACAGAAGTAGAGTGCTCTCGAGGTCATAAATCGAGCGAATATTTGTGGGCTAAGTTCTTGCCCAGCCTCTAGGCAAAAAAGTCTTCTTGCTACTTTGTTGCCCCTTAGGGGTAGCTTCGCCATTTTTTGAAATCATCTTCCGAGGGGTCGCGCCCATTATTGTCAACTATGGGCACATCCCTGTGCACCGCGCTCAAAGCGCCGTCCATGGCGCTTTGACCCCACGGAAGAGGATTTCAAAAAACAACAAAAAACGCGTTAACAGCGTTAAC
>CALGKA010000060.1 GCA_937927895.1 uncultured Granulosicoccaceae bacterium
ATCCATAAACGAACGCTACTGCGGTTGCCCCAGGCACGCAATCTTTTACCGACTACATGTAGTTATTTAGAATGACTAAACGCCTACATGTAGTAGGCAAAATCTCACGCACCTGGAACAACCTCGCTACGCGCTGTTTATGGATGGGCACTAATTAGCGAAACAATTTTCAAAAGACCGGTACGCGATAGCTTTTATATATTGAGTTAAAGCTGAATTGTATTGGTGAAAATATTCACATTGATTCTTGTCGCTCCGAAGTTTATCTTCGCAGACAACGGTAATGCCCGATTTTGTTCTGTCGTTCAACAAGGAAAGTGATGAATATTCGAAGTGGAATCTTTAGCTCAATTGTACTTATCCCAAGTTTGTTTTTCTTGATAGCTTGCGGGGGAGGGGGCAGTGATGACGATTCGCAGGATCCCAATGTGGATGATCAAATAATTTCAAGTCCGACACCGGATACTGATACGACAACAGAACCAGATACAACAGTAGAACCAGATACAACAATAGAACCGGATACAACAGTTGAGCCAGATCCAACAGTAGAACCAGATCCAACAGTCGATCCTGTCGATGGCGACCAATCGAGCAATAGCGCAGGAGATTCGTTCATTATTGCAGAGTTCGGCGCGACTCCAAATGTCGTTATGATTGATCAGCCGGCCTCTTTTAGTTGGCAAATTAGCGGTTCCGACCTGGTCGGATTACGTTGCACTATTGATGTCGACGGTAACGGTAGCGCAGACATTACGGTCGAAAGTTGTGTCAGTGGTCAGTCAGTTGAAAATATTTATCTCGTTCCTGGCAGCTACGAACCTGTCTTGACTGTTCAGAATAGCGATGGATTGGAGGCAGTTCGAACCGCAGCGGTGACAGTGTTACCCGTGCAAGTGAATTTGGCAGTGGCAGAGACGGCAGTGGCCGGGCAGCGTCTGCGTTATGAATTTACCGTTAGTAATGTCTCGCAGGTTCCGGTTAACAATATCCGTTTGCTTTATCGTGTGCCAACTGGCCTGACATTTAACAACAGAGATGATGCTACTCCCGATGCAGGAAATTGTTTTACCTGTGCTGATGGAGCTGAAGCACTATGGCAGTTTGATTCCATAGCAGCAGGTGCCAGCCGCACGATTGTTCTTAATGCGTTAGTGCTTGATAGTGTTGCCGGGGGAAGCCTGATAGAGGGGAAAATAGATGTTTCAGCGGATGGAATTAGTGCGGTAATTAGTCAGGAGCAGGCGGTGCTTATCGAAAACCGGCCGCTTGCATCGCTTGGTATAAGTGCTTCGCGAGATCCGGTAGTTGCCGGGGACGAACTTCAGTACAACGTGTATGTGGGTAACACCAGCAGTGGAAATGTTGCAAACATAGAGCTGCGCACACAGTTACCACGCGGCGCGGTGGCGAGTAATATTAGTGATGGTGGCTTAATAGACGCTACTAGCGGTGAGGTGGTTTGGAGTCTTGCACAGTTGCCCGTGTTACAAACGCGCGAGCTTACTATGACGGTCTCGGTGCCTGCCGATGTAGTGCCGGGTCAGATTTTAAAAGTCAGAACAGCTCTTACCCATGATGGCGGCATTGACCTTGATGCAGCCAGGACTGAAGTCGTTACTGTTGTTGAGCAAAAACCAACCCTTGAGGTAAGCATAGTGCCGTTAGCAAGCCCGGTAGCTGCGGGTGGTCGCTTAAATTATCAAATAACCGTCAGTAACACCGGCTTAGTACCCGCGACCAATGTCGGCATACTACTGTATACGCCATCTGGGGTTTCATTTTCAAACAGGGATGATGTTTTCCCCGATGCTAACGGCTGTTTCACTTGCAATGAAGGATCTGAGGCGTCATGGAGGTATGAGTCTATGCCTGCAGGTTCCAGTGAAACTATTATTGTTAATGCTGAAGTATTGAGTAGCGTGCAAGGTGGGAGCCTGATTGACTCAATGTTTTTTATATCGGCTGATAATCTGGCTGGTTACATTACCAGGCTCAGGGTGGATGGGGTATACAACAGCCCTACCTCTCAGTTGGCTATCAGTTCTTCGGTTGAACCTGCTGTAGCGGGGCAGCAAGTAGTATTAACAGTTGATGCAGGAAATATCTCCAGTGATGATTTGAACAATGCGGTTATGCAGCTAGATATTCCGGTCGGTGTAACGGTAAGTTCCATCAGTGGCGCTGGAGTGCAGTCAGGTACCAATGGTTCAATTATATGGCCTTCACAAACTCTGCCTGTGCTTGAAGGCGTCAGCCATAGCGTTACTATGGCGACCCCGGGTGATGCTATATCTGGACAGATTCTCGAGTATCGTGGTGTTCTGCAAAGTGATGGCGGGCCAGTAATTGATTCGACCGCAGAACAGGTCATTACCATTTCAGGCAACACACCACCTTTGAAGGTATCCATTCTGCCAGCGTCATCGTCAGTCTCTGCTAGTGAGCGCTTACGTTACGAATTTCGAATAAGCAACGAATCTTTGATTCCCGTTACCAATGTGTTTTTGTTGTACCGACTTCCAGCAGGCCTGTCATTCAACAACAGGGATGATGCCGAGCCGGACGCGAATGGGTGCTTTACTTGTCAGGAGGGCTCTGAAGCATTTTGGCGATATCCGTCTATTGCAGCCGGGGAAACTGTTTCAATTGATGTGAATGCAAATGTAAGCACTCAAATTCAGGCGGGAAGCCTTTTGATTGCAGATATTGTTGTTGGTGGTGATTCAGTTAGTGACACCGTAAGACTCTCACAAGTTGTTGTGGTTGATTAGATTTACCCAATGCTTAAGTTCTGTGAATAACGGCTATCAATAGATAGCCGCTTTATTTTTCATAGCGGTTGCATGCATCGTTATAAATCGTGAACGTATCTTTATGTTCTTGATGATTATGGTGTGAGCATGTCAAGGCTTACCCTATCTGGTTGCTATGGCCAGTTGCTTACGCCGTCCAGTGGCACGCGTTGCCCGTCAAAACCTTCGCCTTTGCAGTAGCCATCGCCGCTGCTGATATAGAAATAGCCAGAGACCGGAGGGTATCCTTTTGCATCTACCTGCGTCGCAACCTGATCAGAGATCGGTATTGCCCAGGCATTAAGGTAGTGGCGCCAATCAAGGTCTGTAGCGACCCCAAGTGCTATAAGTAACCAGTCGTTGGGAGCTAACTCTTTTGCTTGTGTCCGGCTGTACTGGCTCATGCCAAGTGAAGATTGCTTTGCATCCCACTGTTCGTCTGATCTAACAGCGCGCGCGAACTCTCGTTCAAAAATGTGCAATCTTGCCAGTAAATGCCAACCATCAAGCAATGCATTATGATCTTCAGCGGCCATCATCATTTGGACTATCATTGCAGCGCCATGAGACCAATGGTTCGTGTCCCACAGGTTCTGTTGAATATAGGCTTGTTGATTGGTGGCATTTGACCCAGCCTGCAATACATTGAACATTTCCTGAAACGGCAGGCTTTGACACTCAGGGTCACCACCAGTCTTTTGATAGTATTGTGATTTCGTGTAGTAAGAATAGTGATTGGTTGAGGCGTGACCTGGCCATCCTGTAAAGCGTAGTCGGCTTTTTTCAAGTCCGTGGCCAAGCTCATGCAGATCACCATGGCCGAGTGGATCAAATGACCAATAGGCATCATACGGATTGCCGCTGCATCCGTAGCCGCAAGTCGCCTGGTCTGCATTCATGTGTTTTACTTTATCAATGCTGTCGACGGTAAAGCCTTTGTTTTCTGCGAAGTCGTGAATTTCTGCGACTGTATCAATACCCGGGCCCTGAAACCCTGCCAGCACATGTGGATAGTTGTGCAGATACTCCATCGTTGCTGAAGCCAATGCTTCAGTGTCCCCCCATTTGCTGTTATTAACGGACTCATTCATTTTACTAACAGTTGAATGAACCTCAAAGCCGGGTGTTACCATTTCCGCCCAATCGTAGTGTGAATCAATAAGTTGTTGTGCGAACTTTAGTTGGTCTTCGGCGCTACTCCAGTGAGGATGCTCACCAACGTTCTGAAAGCGTAGCGTTACAGGCAAATCATTCTTACTGAATGCCACCTGGACTGGCCCGCCGTATGGGCTGGTTAAATAAATTGTCTCACCCGCGGCAATAGATACTGTTGGGCTTTTGAGAAACTTGGGACGGTTATAGCCATCAGTGGCCCATTGATGACTAGACCCGGATCGCTGCGTATTTATAAAGATCTCAACCTCTACGTCCATAAGATCTGTGCGGCTAACGAGCATTGTCTTTCCGGGTAGGGCATAGACACCGGCCGACCGAAAGGGCTGCTTGCTTTCAAATGTGATCGATCTATTGACGGGTATAATATGATCAAACTCACTACGACTGAAGTTGCCCAGATCTGGTTGAGTCGGATTTTTTTCTCTGGAGTAATAAACAGCATGATCAGCAAAGTAGCTAGCGAGAAATACATTGTCATCAGTGGTATTTTTATCCATAGGGAATACCGTGTTTTGACGCATGCGATCACCGGTTAATGCCAACAATCTTGTTAAGGTGCTTCCTTCCTCTTTAAATATATCGCGGTTACTCTTGTCCAACGCATTCATAATAGAACGCACAGCCAGCGCACCTTCTTCAAAATTACTACGTAGTCCAGGTACCGTGCTGCAGTCTTCATCTGTGCACTGACTCCAGTCAAACTGATAATCACGTGCAAGAAGATGCTCAAGCAGAGTTTTAATGGCTGTGATATTTTCCGGTGTCTTCCCGATATAACGGGTTATATCAAAGTCGGAAAGCTGCAAGCGTTTCCAGTAGTTATCCCACTCGTAGCCAATGTTCAGCTCAGTGAGCAACGCCGAACCGAGTTCCGTGATTCCTCCGTCGTGATGCATATAGAGAACCGGTATCCCGGTGCTCATGGCGTTTCGGACGGTAGTCGCTATATTGTCCGCTGAGCTGTTCTCATTAAGCACCTGCGAAATAATAAGCAGATCGGTTGATGTTGTCAGGCACTGTTGAAGTTGTTCGTCATCACAGGAATCCTGATCATTGTAACTAACGTTGGTCGTGAGTTTCTCGTCTAACCATTTACGGGTGGCTGATTCATCCGGGAAATAGTGACTATTGTCCATATGAGCGATAACAACTTCCAGTGGATCACTATCAGATGGTTTCAACTCGGTGAGCCAGTCGATACTGTTACGCAGAAACTGATGCATCTGATCACCAACCAGCTCCGGATTGCGCTGGCTGTTGCGCATCGGGTTGCTACCCAGTGCCATATAGCGTGTGGTAGAGCCGCTCTCGCTATAATCTCCGGCTATTGCGATGCTCTTCTCGTAGACGGTTTTCGAAGTTGCCGTAACACTATTAGTGAATAAAACGCCTGTATTGATTCCATAGCTTGGAATCAACATGGCAGCGTCATGAGTAGGGTCCCAGTTAACTGTGGTTATACTGTGCTCGTTAGTGGTGTTGTCATGGTTTAGAGCAAAGATTCTACGTATGTCGTTATCAAAACGCGTGCGATCGTTTTCTATTTGCTCTATCGCAGCCGTTACAAGATCGTCGGCTTTTTCAACCACAAGGGCATCACCGGTACGCAAAGCAAGTGATACTGTAGATTCTGCAAACTCGTTGTTGTTGCTAATTTGATCCGTATCTGGATTGCCATTGGGCTGATTACTTATCTCGCTTGCAGTTACGGGTAGTGTTTCTGCTGTGCTATGTTGAGTCTCTTCTATAGGTTGCATTGCGTCTTGCGATTCAAGAGATTCGGCCCCACAACCGTGCAAGAAAGAGGATAGCGCTACTATTGCTCCGCAAATAAGTCCATTTAATCCACTCGATCCGTGCAATTGTTTCCCCATGCATAAAGCAAAAGCCATGTTATCGACCGGTTTGACGTGACTCTGAGCAAACATCACTGTGACATTGCCGAAATCTGACTCGTGTGGCGCTGAAGAAGGCTCGCAACAACCCTTTAAGTCAAGACACTATTTTGCCGGAATACATCTGTGACACAACTCACATTCATTCGCTGGACAATGCCCAGCGCAATCACAACGGTGTTTTGGTTATATATTGGCGACTATAAAAAACCACCCGACTGACGAGACCACAGTGATGCATAGCGGCCACCGTTGCTCACCAGTTCTTTATGAGTGCCGGTCTCTACAATTTGACCGTCTTCGATCACAACCAGTCGGTCCATGGCAGAGATAGTAGACAGTCGATGTGCTATCGCTATAACAGTTTTACCGGTCATTAGATCTTGCAAGCTTGCTTGTATGGCAGCCTCTACCTCTGAATCAAGTGCAGAAGTGGCCTCATCTAAAACTAGAATGGGTGCATCTTTTAATAATACCCTGGCGATTGCTATGCGTTGTCTTTGACCGCCGGAGAGTTTAACGCCTCGCTCTCCCACGTAGGCATCTAATCCACGGCGGCCTTTTGAGTCTTGCAGGTTTTGTAGAAAATCCCATGCGTGAGCCTTGCGTGCTGCATCGTTTATTTGTGCCTCGCTTGCATCGGGCCTGGCAAACGCAATATTTTCACGAATGGATCGATGCAATAAAGCGGTGTCTTGTGTGACCATGCCTATCGACGATCGTAGTGATGACTGCGTTACTTTAGCGATTGACTGTTGGTCAATTTCTATTGAACCGCTATCGAGGTCATAAAGGCGCAGCAGTAGATTAACCAGTGTGGATTTACCTGCACCGGATGGGCCTACCAGACCTATCTTTTCGCCTGCAGAAATAGTTAAGGAAAACTTATCTATTACTGCAGCTGTATTAGGGTTATCAGTTGATAGATTGTTAGCATCAAGACTTCGACCGTAGTTAAAGCAGACATCTTTAAATTCAATCTGACCATGCTTTACCAACAGTTCTGATGCATTCGGTTCGTCCATTAATGTTACCGGCAGCGCCACACTATTCATTGAATCTTGTGCCTGACCTAAGTTTCTAAACAAGCCGTTTACTTGCCCAAGAAACCTGTTGGCTAACAGGTTTAGGCGTAACACCAGCCCCATGGCAAAGGCAATCTCGCCGACTGACATCTCGCCCCGTTGCCATTGAGTGAGTGTAAGATAGCCTACTCCAATCAACATACAGGAGTTATTAGCGATCACGGAGATACGCAACTTTGCAATGGTGCGGCCGAACTGTCTGACTTTGTCAATCAAGCCTTTTAAACCCTCGGCGACAAATACATCTTCACGTTCAGGCTGACTGTCTATTTTAATTAAATTGATGTTGGAGTAACTATCTACCAGTCGACCGGTCAGTATTGATTTGGCATCGGCCACTTGCCGTGCATTAACACGCACGGCAGGTACATATCGAAATAGGATTAGTGAGTATACGCAGACCCAGAAAATCAGAAACACGGTTAAACGCTGATCGAGTTCTAGAAACAGGATCAGTGTGCTAACCACATACAAGATGATCAGCCAGACGGTATCGAGCAGTGTAATTAAAAAGTCGGTGACAGCCTGGCCCGACTGGATAACCTTGGTGGCAATTCGCCCTGCAAAGTCATTTTGAAAATAACTGATACTTTGTCGCGAAACATTGCGGTGCGACTGCCACCTAATAAGATTAAAAACCGATGGCCCGACGGTTTGTTCGATTAATAAAATACCGAGCGCCATGATCAACACTCGAAGGACCCCTATAAACAACACCATCCACACGAAGGTTTTCCAGTGATCAGCAAATACGGTGTCAACACTTGCGCCATCCAGCAAGTCAACCACCGTACCGATAAAGCCAAACATTGATATTTCGATCCATGCCTGCAAACCACCAAACACCAGTACCGCAAAAAATACCCACGGCGCTTGCGCCGCAAAATAGAGAATAAAGCGGATCACAGAGCCGCCGGGCGGGCGCTCCGAAGCAGCTGGTTTGAAGGGATCAATGATATTTTCAAAAAAAGAGAACATGCTGCTTACGGTGGCCTGCAGTGTTTTAAACGGTTAGTGCGAGATAAAGTTACGTAAACAAGACTACCAGTGATCGATGCTGTACGAATAGAATATGTTGGCTCTGGTATAAATTAAGTATTCGTCGTGGGAAGGTTAGGGCGGATTACGCAATAGTACTTCGTTTGTTTTATTGCCTGTCTGCACATTAAGAAAATATTATATAACCACTTCTATCAGTCAAAACTGCTTAGAAAACTATCTAACTCTTCTTCATTGAGTCCAGAACTATCAAACGGTGACTTTTCTGAGCGAGTCGCTTTGTCCTTGTCTGAAATGGTGGGCTCTGCTTTAATTTTCGAGCATTTTGGCACTATGTCAGCAATAGTTTGACTCTCTGAAACTGCGATAAGGTCTAGTTTATATCCCGCTTCTCGCATTTTGGCCACGAATTGTATGGCTGTTATGGAATCGCCACCGATTTCAAAGAAATTGTCGTCTGCTCTTATATCATCCATCAACATGATCCGACCCAGAACCTCGGTTAATTTAGAGAGCGTTTCAGTGCTGATCTTGTCTGCGTCGATGCCGTCGGTTTTGTTGGCGGATACTGATACGGTTTTAGTCACCATGCTATTGTGTAGTTTCTTAAGCTCTGTATAAGCAATTTTTCCATTCGGCAGTGTCGGAAAACAATTGACGGGTATATATTGGCTCGGTCGCATATGAACCGGAAGCAGTTCTTCACAGTGACGCCTTAATTCATCAATATCAACGCCGTTAATCACTTCACTGTTGGTAAATTCTATGTCTGTGCCTGTAGGTGTTTTTGTCAAATAGTAGGCAACCAGAATTTTCCGCTCAGGTGTAGGTGTCTGTTTTTCTGCAGCGGCGATGACGGGGTCTGAAGGTGAAGTTACTTCAGGCAACTGTTGCAGGAGTAGCTCTAGTTCCAGATCTGTCAGTTGATTGAGTCGATCTTTGATCATCACTTTTCTGCTCGCACCAGAACCATTTGCGGCAACCAACAGGAATCTCTGCTGTCATCTGGGATATTTAAGTCATCGATCACTGAAACGGTAAAGCGACTGAAGTGCTTTAACAAGCTACGTTGATGAGCGCGGCTCAAGGAATCATTTTCATTGGTAAGGTAAGTCAGCACTCCGCCGGATCTTAACTTTTCCGACGCGGGTGCAAAAAAATGCTCTGCGAAGGTTGTGCTCTGAGCCACGTGTTCTACAAATTCTTCATGGGTTAGTGGGTACGTGTGAAATAAAATACCATCGTATTCGCCTACCTCGTGCCATTTATCCTGCCACATTCCGTGAATGATATTGGCATTGCAACCCGGGTGTTTATTTTTCCAGTTTGGAAAATCACTGACTATGAAGTCGTTACATTCAATCAGCGTATGTGATTTAGGAGAAAAGCTCTGGATAAAATCTGATGCAACACCACGCCCCATACCAATCTCCAGCACATCGCCGCCGGACTCAGTAACAAACTCCGCCATTTTTTTCATAATCGGGATTTGCCAGTCTTCCATGATATCGTTATCAGATAGAGATGATTGTTCGCGGTCAAGGGACACGCCGACTTCCGCACCTGGTAGCATGGAGCTGGACACTGCCGATAAGTGTTCCAAATCATAGGATAATTCGGTTACGAGTCTGTTTAATATCCAGGTTTTTTGGGACTCACGCGGTGGACTTATAAACGACTCATTGTTTATATCCAATGTAAGTTGATAATTGCTGGTTCGTTTAATTTTTCTGGGCATCGGCCTGATCTTTAACGTTCGATTGTAGTTCAGCCTTTCGCCGTGAATCGATTTTATCGAGATGCTCTTGTAACACTATTGGTGAATAACTGTCTAGCAGCGACTGGATTATGCTTGAGCGATCTTTGTAAGGTTCAGTACCTTTATCATTCTTAGTTGATTCCGCTGTTTCACCAACCACCAGCGCTTTTGCAATAGTGGGATGACGCTCAAGAGCCGCCTCTATTTCGCCTGGCTCTATTCGGTATCCTCTGATCTTTAACTGTCTGTCGATACGACCTGTATAGATAAGTTCGTTGCGGTCATTATAGTAAGCAAGATCACCAGTTTTATATAGTCTGGTTGTTTCGCCATTTGAATTAACATCATCGAAAAAACGGTTAGCAGTTTGCAGTGATTCATTTAGGTAACCTGGAGAAAGGCCATTACCGCCGATAACCAACTCTCCTTCCACACCCGGAGGGCAGGGGTATCCCTTTTGGTTGTATACCTCAAGATAACTGTTCCCTATGGGGTGTCCTATGGGGATTGGCGCTTTAGTCGGCCCTTTAATCTTATAAACAGTACTCCAGACGCAGGCTTCAGTAGGGCCATATTCGTTAAAAAGCTCCGCTGTTAATCCCAATGAAAAATGATGATTGCTTATAGTATTGCTGCATACTTCACCGGCAAGAATCACCGCCTTTAATCCTTGTATTTTATTTGTGTCGGTGTGTTTCAGTAAAAGATCATAGTAGCTGGGCAAACAAAGCGTGTGCGTTGCTTGCCTGTGTTCTATCAACTCTGCTATGTCTACAATGTCTTTCTCTTGATCAGGCAGTGGCAATATCAAAGTTCCACCGCCACATAACGCCCAGTAAATACCAGCCACGGAACTATCAAATGAGATAGAAGATAGCAACAGAAAATTTGGTTGCTTGTTCTGATAGTACTCGAGTCTCGCTGCAGTGGAATAGATGAGGTTATCGTGACTGATCATAACGCCCTTTGACAGACCGGTGGAGCCGGAAGTGAACATCACATAGGCTAAGTCGTCAGGCTCTGTATTGATGTTGCTGGCTGTACTGCTTTTATTGTTCACTTGGTAACCGGTGTCTGGGCGATCGGTGGAGTAGGGCAATGAGTTTTCAACGGAAACAAACTCAACACCTGTAAATCTATCAGTACCATTATTTACGTTAGACACAAGTACTTTACACAAAGACGCTGCAGAGACAAGCGCTTGAACACGGGTATCAGGGTATGACACATCGATCGGAACATAAGCAAATCCCGCCTTTAAGATACCCAGCATTGCAACTATTTGCTCGATACTACGAGGTAACATTAATCCAACTTGCCGGTCACTTCCGTCAGATTGATCCAGCAACATATTCGCTATTTTATTGGCCTGCGCATCAAGCTCTATAAACGTAATAGACTGCTCGCCGCAACAAACTGCTACTTTGTCCGGATAAAGATTGACCGTTGATTCAATCCAGTCTTGAACCCTGCGATATTCAGACCCTATTTTTGGCTTAGCGTTTTCTAGTTGGGTTCGATGCATCTCAACCCTGTCCGTCTGTATTGATCTGCAAATCTTACTAGGTGAGTGATCTGGCATCGCGATCAGAGACCTCACAAGCGTGTATAAAAACCCTGACATCTGCGTGATATCATGTTCGGAGAATCTCTTTGGTTCATACACCAAAGAGTATTCGAGCGTCTTTCCGGGGAACGCAAGAAAGGCCAGATCATAGTGACTTTGCGTTGATTGGTAATGAATGTTCGTGAATGTGAATGGAAAATCTTGCTGACTGATATCCAGCTCGCTTTCGTGTCCCCCTATAGTCACAATGCTATCGAAGTAATGTGCACTGTCGCTTTTATCAATGTTCTCTTGTATTTCACCGAGTGCTGTAAACTCGTATTGTGCAGACTTATGGATATCAGCCTGCAGTTCCAGCAACCAGCTTACCAGTGAAGCGTCAGTCTCTGTGCTTAGGTACCGTGGCATTGCACTTAAAAACAAGCCGATAGCTTGACTCATGCCTGGCACCGCCGGGTCTCTACCGGATACGGTTGATACAAAAAGCGATTGCTTAGTATCTGTATATTCTCTAACCACAAGTGCCCATGCGCCATGCAGCAAAGTGCTGAGCGTAATCCGATGGCCTCTGCAAAATTCGGCAATTTCAAGCGTCTCTTCGGTACTGAATTCACGGTTTACTTGTGAAATATCCAATTCATCAGATTGAGGAATAGTGGAGGGGCTAGGTCTTGTCAGTTTGAAGGGGGTTGACTTGGCTTTGTTCAGGTACTGTTGCCAATACGTTTGCGCTTCACTTTGATTTTGGGTTTTTAACCAATTGATGTACTGAGAATATTGGTAAATATCTTCTGGTTTTTTTTCTGAGCCAGTTGCATATCGGTTAATAATTTGTGATAGCAAAACCGGTGTAGAAATACCATCAGCCAACAGATGATGCACAACCCATAACAGTAACCATTTGTTGTCTGCTTTTTTAACCAATACAAATCTGAATAACGGAGCTGTAGTGATACTGATATTCTTCAGTCGCTCCTGCTTTATAAGCTCTGATTTAAATCTATTGTGATCCCAATTGGTTCTGTCACTCCAATCATATTGCGTCCAGTTGAGCACTATCGACTTGCGGATAACCTGCAAGGGATCATCTAAACCCTGCCAGTGAAACTCTGCTTTCAGTGCTTGATGCCAGTGAAATACATCAGCTACGCTATTTTGCAGATGGTCGGTATCAACCGTACCTTCAATTTCTATAGTGACATAGGCGGTATAGACGTCAGTATCTGGGTGCAAGAGGGAATCGTATAACATTCCCTTTTGAATCGGTGAAAGCCCGAACGCATCTTCAACATTGTCAAGTGACATAGGCTGACATTCCGGTGCGTTCGAACAGCCAATAAGCTGCAACGATTATAGATAGTAGTGAAATAGGTACAACAATAAAAGGGTGGTAAAAGGCGTAGCGTCTTAGCCAGAATAATATCGGAAAAACGATAATGACAATAGCAAGCTGCCCGACTTCCACACCCAGATTAAACATTAAAAGAATCTCCCACATTTTGTCTGTTCTGAACTGTAGTTCAGACATAACAGAGGCGAAGCCCAATCCATGAAACAGCCCGAATATAAATACCAGTAGCCAGGCCTGAGAATTAAAACGTGGAATGATATTGTTTATCGCCATCGCGATAATTGATAAAGCGATAATCGACTCGATCAAACTGGAGTTCAAGCTTACGTAGCCAAAAGCTGCCAACCCTAAAGTGATACTGTGCGCGATAGTAAACAGCGTGATAATTTTCAGTGTATTGAAAAACGCTCCTCTGAATTTTTCAATAGGCACCCAACGTTTAGATGAAACGATTAAAACTGTAGTTAACAGAAGAACAACAACAAATAGAATGTGATCTGTTCCTTTCCAGATATGCAAAATGCCCTGCAAAAAGAAATCCTGCCATGCCAGAATACCGGTGGGTTCGATAATATTTAACTCTGCCATGGTTTTCGATGGTCCGAATACCAGATAAGGAGTATCTGTACCAAAATTAAGATTTGCTGCCTTATTGTATTCAAGTACTATCAGGCTTCGGTGCAAAGGGTCGGACTTAGCAAGTTCCGGGGTCATTAGTATTGTATTCTGAATATTCAGTGTGTCTGAAGCGGGGAGTCGTTGGGTTTTAAAGTGATATTGGGTAAATTTCGGGGCCTCGGTGGAAAAGCCTAACTCTGTCATTGTCAGGTCAAAGGGGCCTTCCTGATCTGAAATGCTGAAATTTTCTTTGAGATAATCCGTAACCTGTTGCGCGCTTTCCTGTAGGTCTTTTTCACGGCTTGCCGCCTCCGCGTCGATCACGATTCCCAGTTTATTCTTAAGGTCATCAGTATTAAGCTCAAACCTGCCACTGATATGGTCTGTCTCGATATTGATCCAGACGTAGTTTTCGCGGGCTCCATGGGCTGAAGCATTCCCAACTAATCCGACAAATATCAAGGTGGTGTATACAACTAATAGTGCGATCCGTTTCATGTATTACCTGTATCAGACTTGTCACGAATAAAAACGCGATTTGTTCACGATATTAATCGTTGTGGCTACAAAACTATCAATATCCATATATTCAGTTTAATCCTACAACAGTCTTGAATCTCATTAACAGTGTGCAGTTATAAAAATAGCGAGTAGCAAAAAAGGTGTAGCCGTACTAACCTTCGAAGCTTAGGCTTTAAGATCTGTGTCATGCCGTTTACCAGGAAATCAATAAATAGGCTACTATCGACTGTACTTTTGATTCTGACTTAATACAGGCCCTCGTCGATTTCCATCCCCACCATACAATGAAAAGCTCACTCCATAAACTAAGATCGATGTGTTCTGTCAGAGAAATTCGACAGTTTTGGACGCTGCTGGTTTTAGGGATAGTGATAGCACTATTAGAAGTAGCGGGAGTCGCGACAATACTGCCGTTTCTGGAACTGGCCTCCAATCCAAACGCTATCTCGGACAATCGCTATCTAGGTTCTGTTTACACCTATTTGGGAATTTCGTCTCCTCAAACAATGATTACCCTACTGGCCTGGATGGCTTTGGGATTTATTGCTGTGTCAAATCTGTTGGCCTCGTTTTCGGTTTGGTTGCAACAAAAGATAGCCTGGACTATTTCGCACAATGTCTCGATGAAACTAGTCAATACTTATGCCGATTTGCCGTACGATTATTTTTTGAACAAAGATACGGCTGATCTAATCAGATCGACAATAGATGATATATCTAACCTGATAGAAGGTGTTGTACTCTCTGGTTGCCGATTGATTTCGCAATTACTGATCTCTATTTTGATATTTCTATTGTTGTTTATGGTCAGTCCGGTAGTGTCTATTACCGCGCTATTATCGTTCTGTGCGATCTACCTGATAATCTTGATTAGCAGAAGAACGTTTCTACGTGAGCTTGGTAAAAGTAAACTACAGACAACGACAGATCGGTACCGCACCTTTGTAGATTTAATGACTGGAATAAAAGCCATTAAAAGCAACGGCTCCAAAGGCTATTTCATTGATCGATTCCGCAAGCCGTCACTTGAATTTTCAATGATTCACCCTGTCGTTACCGCAACTGCTTACATACCCCGATATATTGTTGAAACAGTTGCGTTTGGATCAATTGTCTTTACAGTATTGATTCTGTCAGATTCTTCTCAAAGTTTTGTACAATACCTGCCTACCTTGACGTTGTTTGCTCTGGCAGGCTACCGGCTTATTCCAGCTATCCATGGTGCATACGTATCAGCCACACAAATGATTAACAGCGCTCCTGCCATCGATAGAATTTATGATGACATACAATCCGCTGGTGTGACTGAAGGCTTTATACCAGCTGATGTAGATTTCAAAGACAAAATACGCATAAACAACTTGTCGTTTTCTTATACAAATGATGAAAGTTACGCAGTCAGGAACGTCTCATTAACGATAAACAAAGGTAGTAAAGTCGCATTTGTAGGTCCGTCCGGCTCAGGTAAAACAACTTTGATAGACCTTATAATGGGACTACTCAAGCCTGGCTCCGGCTCAATACAGATTGACGGTGTCGATCTTGACGATACAACTGGTGATTCATGGCGTTCCTCTATTGGCTATGTTTCTCAAGATGTATTCCTGTTTAACGCAAGCATTGCAGACAATATTATTTTTGGATACCCGGGAAAGCACTCTGCTAACCTCGCCAAGTCTGCACATATTGCGCAGATCAGTGAATTTATTGAAACAGAACTGCCTGAACAATATGCTACCTATATTGGTGAGAACGGAATTCGATTAAGTGGAGGCCAACGGCAGAGGATAGGTCTCGCAAGAGCACTGTACAGAAATCCGTCGATACTCATTTTGGATGAAGCCACCAGTGCGCTGGATAACATGACTGAAAAAAATGTCATTGACTCTATTAGATCAGAGCTGCCGGATATCACTATCATTATGATCTCGCATCGAATTTCTTCGGTGGAAGACAGTCAGAATATTTTTACACTCAATCAAAGTAAACTGGTAGCTGAAGGTACCTATCAGGAACTCATTAGCTCAGATAGTCTTTTCAGAAATCTGGCCAGGTTGGATAACTAATTTGTTTTAGATTCTGATTCTTCAGAATTTATCAGACTGTTTAACTCCTTCCCAAGAATGGAAACTTCAGGCTCGGTAAACATGGTCACATGTCCGATGGGTAGTGTTAGCTGTTTTAATTCTTGCGCTAGATCCGCCCATCTAGCGTGCTCTGGATTAGTATCCCATGCGCTGGATATCAAAATAATATTGTGTTCGACAGGTGTAGCAAAATATGACCAATACCCTTTATGGCTCGCTGCATGTGCGAGTTCCAGATACACCTGATTCTTTTGGTGCGTAGAGCCATATTTCAGAATAAACCTTTGTTTTATCTTTAGGCACAGTTGGCCAGCCCGATACCATAAATGTTTAATCACATGAATCAAGAGTTCTGAATATTTTTTTACAACACTCTGACTTTGCGGTTCTTTCACCATCTGTCGCAGTTTTGTCGTGTAACTATCAACGCTTTGAGTTAGGGGAGGTATATTATCCAAGACAATAAAACGCCCCACTTCCTTATTCATCCTTTTGAGTTTCTGCACAATTTCAAAAGTGACAACGCCCCCGAGACACACGGCAACAAAATGATAGGGTCCATTGGGTACTGCACTTGTGATCTCTTCTAGATATAGTTGTGCTATCTCATCGATTGTTTCCAACGGAGGAGATTGACCGTCTAAAGCGGGTAACTGCAGCCCGAATATTGGTCGATCTACCTCAAAATATTGAACGATACTCTGAAGGAACATTGCATGCGCACCAACAGCGTTGACGAATATTACCGGAGGTTTTTTACCTGTTACCTTAAGAGGAATTAGTGAGCGCCAGGGAGGCGTTGTCTTTTCACCGTCGATAAGAGTCGAAAGCGATGCAATGGTCGGATTCCGTACGAAATCCAGTAAGGTAACTCGATAGGCCGTTTGTTCTTCGAGGCTGGATATTACTTTTAGTGCATTCAAAGAGGTACCACCAACTGACATAAATTCAGCGTCTACATCAATGGGTTCGGTGCTAGCCAGAATCTCCTCCCAGACTTTACTGACTTTTAATTCAGTTCTTGACCTTGCGGTAATAGCGGGGCGCGAGAGTTCACTACTATCTTTTTGAAACAGTGGGGAATCACTTTTGCTTTTTCCAGGCTCTAAAGCCCAATCGTCTAGCACAGTGCCGATAGAGTAATGCATTGTGTTGCAAACAGACGACATTAGCGTCGGGAAAATCGATAGTAATCGTTCTGTTTCTGCATCGCTTTTCAATGAGCGGTATATGAACTTAAAACGCCATTTTTCTCCGGGCATAATGGTAAGCGTAAGAGGGTATACACTGGTTAGTCCGCCAGAGAAATCGCCCATGGAAATATGCCCGGCTGGATCTCCTAGAATGATGTCATCCTGGGGTAAATTTTCAAACAGAACCAGATGGTCGAATAATTCACAGGCTGAATCGAGTGTGCAACAAGCGCGAATGTCTTTAAGCGAAAGGTATTCGAAAGGCAGTGCTGAGAATCCATCTTTATGACACCTCTTTATCATGTCTTCGATGGTTTCATCTGTATCCAGAACATAACGTTTAGGTAGAACGTTCGCAAAGTAGCCTGTCATTATATCGCTATCAGTCAGATCAAAAGATCTCCCGGCAGTCGTTGTACCAAACACTAAGTCCAACTTACCAGTGATCAAAGACAAATAGAGTGACCAAACCGCATACACTATGCTCGCCGTTGTAACCTTTAGATTAAGCGCAGTTGCTTCAATCAACGCACTGGTTGTTTCATCTAGAAAAACAGAATATTCCTGTACCTGGTTATGTCGGAGTTTTAGCGTCGCTGAGCTATTGTAAAAAACTGGAGAAATTAGAGACGCCTGCTGGAAATCATGAAGTGCATGTGTCCAGTACGATCGACCCGATTCAACTGGCTGGCTTTTTACCCATTGCAGATAATCGCCATAATTGTTTTTTGCGAGTCGATCAATGAAGGTGTCTCCCCGTTGCTCTGCATACAGTTGGGCTAAGTCGTTCAATAGAACAATTGCAGACCAGCCATCCAGAAATAGGTGATGGCACGACCATAAAAATACAATTAAATTATCGTCGGTTTGCACACCTACTAGACGGTGTACCGGGGCCATTGATAAGTTAAAGCCCTCTGTGTAATTCCTTTCAAGGGTTTGGTCCATTGATAGCTGTTGCTTGCTCTCCGGCATACCTCTTACATCTATCCACTCAATGGCTAGCATGCACTTTTTTAGGGCAACCAGCATGGGCTCTTTGTTGTTTGGGCTTTGAAGGGACAGCCGCATTGACTGATGTCGTTTAATCAGTTCTGACCAAGCGGCTTGATAGGCTTTTTTTTCCAGTGGGCCTTTAATTGAGAATTTAAGCTGAATATATCCGGGATCGGAATCAGTATTCTGCAGGCTAAAGAAAGCAAGACCTTTCAGCTTATCGTCTAGAGGATAGATCGCCTCAATATTCTCTCGGCTTATCATAAAGTTTTAGACAGCAAGCAATACACCGGTTGTGAACCTTCCTAAATGGTTTGGCGACAGCGGCTATCATACTCATAGCCTACGTTTTTATGCCAGTATTTCAAGCTACAATTATGAACTCACTTTAAAGTAAATGACTCATCATCTTGATGGAATATTACTTTATTATCAGCATATTTGTGAACAGGGTGTTGGTTTTACCGAAATTTGGCGATACATTACTTTAATACAACTAAGCGATCCGTTAGGATCAAACATACCGTGTTACAGACAAGCACCGATGGCACACCCCAATTTTAATGTCCGGGTAAAAGAGCGGTCCGCTAAATTGACCTGGATCGCCACTTGTGTCTGCACCCCGGTGTCAGTCCAGGTTGTTTCTAAGTGATCAGGTATTTCAACACTTTAGTAACGGATGATCTGTCGCAAGAGATTCGGTCTCTGGCACAATTATTTTTGCTGTTCCTTGTAATTGATCTGTTTTTGACTCGTGGGTTGCGAACAATCAATTTGTCCTATGAGAACGACATTCTACTGAAGTCTTTTTATCAAGCTTCGGGCCTATTTGGCATTTTGCTTACAGTGTTAGTCGCGGGCTCTTTAGCTTACCGCCGTATTCTAAGCCTGAAATGGAACCAACTGGAGTATGGACAAACCTTAAAAGTCTTTGTGTGTTTTCTAGCGTTGCTAATGACATGGTTTACCACAACCCTGGAATTTAATTATTTTTTCAACCAGGGTTACTATGCAGATCGTATAGTACTGATCGTTTTGGCTTTACTTTCGATCTGGCGTCCATTTTTCATTGTTCCTCAGCTACTACTTATTTTTTTGTTACTTTGGCAGCTGAATTATCCAGTCCTTAACTTCGGTTCCCACTTTGCACATAAACTACAAGTTTTACACATTCTAAACCTATTTGCTGCATGGTTGTTTCTGCATGCCTTGAAAAAACCACCACCGGCACGTCACTTTCTTTTTTTCACAGCCTGCCTCGTCGCATCGGCTTATGTGCTTCCGGCATATAAGAAAATATCTATAGAATGGTTGAGCCACGGGGAGCTGTACATGATGCTGCTCAATGCGCATGCTCATGGTTGGTTAAGCTTTATTGATTCTTCAACGCTTATAGCGGCAACTGAAAAAATTAGTAAGTTCGATTTTGTGATGAAAATGAGTGTCATTGCGGTTGAAGCAGGGTGCTTGGTATTCGTTTGGAAGCGAGGTCTGACGATATTTCTACTGGGTGCTTTAATGATATTTCATTGTGGGGTGTTCTTGTTGTATGGGTATTTTTTCTGGACATGGATAGCCCTGAATGGTGCTTTGATATTTATATTACTGGCGACTAAACGCTACAAAAAAATGAATGTCTTCACTCCTTTCTATCTTGCCCTAAGCATTCCGCTAATTTTGACATCGAAATTCTGGGCTAACCCATCAACCCTTGGTTGGATCGATGGAAGAATCTCTTATACCTATAGATACGAAGTATTAACAGATTCAGGTAAGAGCTACAGTGTTCCGTTTGAGTTCTTTGAACCGTACGGGGATGTATTTACCATGTCGAATTTTAGTTATCTGATTGAATCACATAATATGTTAGCAAACCCATACGGTTCAACATCCCGTGAACCGGCAACGGCGCTATTAAATGCTCAATCAATGCACGACGTTGAGCTGTTAGAAAGCTCGATCGGCTGGAACAATTTCCACCAGACAAAATCTAAAACGTACCGAAATTTCGTACAGACCTATTTTGCTAATAGAAACAACAGTGCCAGGCGTAGCATCCCTTACTTGCTAAGTCCTCCCAGACAATTCTGGACATATCCAAGGGGAGACATCTACAACGGCCAGGAGCCCGCAAAAACGGTTGTTGTCAATGAGGTGACCACCTTGTTTGACGGGAAAGCGTTAAAAGAAATTAGAACCGTAGAAATCATGAAAATTCCGATACCGGACTCGGCTTGACATTCGTGATTAAGACCGACCAATGAATTCACTTCAGCGCACAAAGAGTATTTTATCTCATGGATGATTTATCGCAGCCACTGATCAGAAACGTAAGTGTTAGCCCGCGAACGGAAATCGATAGATATCCGCTGAGCAAAGCGCAACACGATATCTATATTGGACAACAACTTGATCCTGATTCTCCGCTATATAACATGGGCATGGTTTTTTCCATAAACGGTGCTTTGAATTTCGGCAGATTCGCAACAGCCTGGAGTAATACCGTCGCTTTGTCAGATGCACTCCGAATTCGTTTTTACTCACACGAAACCGCAGTACTGCAGATAGATGAAAACGTGTCTGTACCTTTGTTGGAATTTGATGTGGCGGACATACCCAACAATCAACAGTTTGTAGAGAGCTGGATAGATAAGGAACTGAATAGACCGATATCACTAAATGGAGCGTTGGTAGGGGCGTGTTTATTTAAACACTCAGATGAGAAGTGGACCTTCTTCTGTAAAATGCACCATATTATTACAGACGCTTCTTCATACGCATCGATCTGGCAGCAGTTAAATAAGGAGTACCAAACTGAGTCAGAGACGCCAGATGTTATCACTCGCCCGTACAAAACTTATATCCAGAAGCTTAATAGCACTATTGACAGCGCTGATGTCTCTTCAGCAACTAAGCAGGCAAAAGAGTATTGGTCTGAAAAGCTAATACCAGCTCCGCCTACCTACTATGGCATGAAGCCCACTTACACGCGCACAGAGGCAAGCAGGGATTCCGAGTTCTTTGATCAAACTCGCGCAGAGTCGCTTAATGCGTTGGCGAGTTCCTCTGATATCCGCTCCTTTAGCCCTCATCTAGCAAAATTTCAGCTCTTGCTGACACTGATGTTTTGCTACATCTACCGTGTCAGTGGTCAATCGAGTATTGCCATTGCCACAACCGCGCCGAATAGGGCAGACAAAGACTTCAAAGATACTCCTGGACTGTTTGTAGAGCTCTTGCCACTGACAGTCAGTATCGATGCTGAAGAAACGTTTTTATCTCTACACAAAAAAGTGCAAGCCGAAGTGTTAGCGTTCATGAAACATGCAGTACCCGGGGCGAGTGCCTGGCACGACGGAAAATCAGTCTCTGCGGTTCTAAACTATGTGCCGCTGAGCATGAATCGTCTCGACAACATACAGGTGGAGTCAACATGGCTTCACGCCGGGCATATGGATAGGCAGCATGCTATGCGAATGCATGTGACCGATTGGGATGACTCGGGTGATCTATCGCTTTCTATCGACACTAACGACAGTTGTTTTTCCAGCGATCTAAAACCAACGGTGGCAAAGCACTGGCTAGCGGTGTTCGATGCGTTTGGCAAAGATAGAGATCAACGATTGGATTCGTTCGCGCTTATCAGTGATGAAGACAGACCACAGTATTTTCCAAACACTCGCAACCAGCCGGCATCTTTAGATGAAAATTACGTTGTAAACCGATTTCTGGAAATGGTAAAGCACTATCCGGATAATATTGCTATATCTGAAGCAGAGCATTCAGTCACCTATTCGCAGATGTTGAGTGCAGTTGATCATATAAGCGATCAGATCTTAAAACACGGCATTGGCAAAAACGATCGTGTAGCGGTATACCTTGAACGATCCATGTCACTGCCAATTGCACTTATGGCTATTCTGAAAACTTGCGCAGCCTACGTTCCTATTGAAAACAGAATCCCGTCCGAGAGAGTGGCGCTGCTGTTAGAGGATGCGGATTGTAATCTACTGATAACGAGTGCGAGTCTGTACCAGGCGCTGCCTAATTATAAGGGCTCAGCGCTCTTTGTAGATAAAACCGGAGCAGTGGTACAGACGATAGATAAACGAAGTGCGGATAAAGCTAACACAAATACTGATTTATCTAGCGATACCACTGCCTACATTCTCTACACCTCAGGCTCTACCGGAAAGCCTAAAGGGGTAGTGATCTCACGTAGCGCGATGGCAAATTATTGCTCCTGGGCCACGACGTATTATTCAGATAACCAATGTCTGACGTTTCCTCTATTCACCGCCATCGGTTTTGACCTCACGGTAACTTCCATATTTGTGCCATTACTGACAGGCGGGCAGATTCGCGTTTATCCGGTGCTGGATAACAATGTCGACAACAGTCTTCAAGATGTACTCAGTGAAAATCTGGTCGATATCATCAAACTGACCCCTTCACATCTGGCTATGATGCAAAATCAGGATTGGTCTGAGTCTCGGGTTAAACAGCTGATAGTCGGTGGAGAAGATCTTAAATGCAATTTGGCGCAGAACATCCATCAGTCGTTTAAAGGGCGCATTTGCATTCACAATGAATATGGTCCAACTGAGGCGACTGTCGGCTGTATCGTGCATAGGTTTGATTCTGAAAAAGATACTGTAGGATCGGTACCTATCGGCCAACCAGTCGCCGCTATGAAAGCGCTTGTTTTAAACGCTGCTTGTCAAATTCAACCAGAGGGTGTCACAGGTACGCTGTATCTCACAGGCCCTTCATTGGCAGATGGATATTTACATCACTCTGCATCCAGCACAGCATTAAAAGACTCACCCTTTAAGGTATTAGAATCTCTAGACAACGAGCGCTTTTATAATACCGGTGATTCAGCCCGATTTTTTAAAGGGCACTACCACTATCTTGGCCGGGAAGATGATCAATGTAAAATCAGAGGTGCTCGGGTCGAACTCGCTGAAATCGAATCTACGCTGCTGCACAAAACTGCAGCGACTCATTGTGTGGCGGTACTCATTGATGCCATATCAGACACCACTCATGAAACAGAACGGCATTGCACTTCATGTGGTTTGTCTTCACTTTACCCGGGTACCACTTTTAATGCAGAAGGAATGTGCAACATCTGTAGTGAATTCGATACGTACCGGGATAAGGCTGAAGTATATTTTAAGTCGATGCAGGAATTGCAGGCTATTTCCGATAAGCTTAAGAACAACAGCACATCTCAATATCACTGCATGATGCTGTTAAGTGGCGGTAAAGACAGCACCTATGCATTGGGTCGCTTGGTTGATCTGGGATTGAATGTTCTCGCTTATACACTTGACAATGGGTATTTATCCACGGAAGCGAAAGCAAATATCAAAAGGGTTTGTGAGGCTTTGGGGGTTGATCATGAATTTGCCGAAACACCCGCCATGCGTGAGATCTTTGCAGATAGCCTTCAACGATACTCCAATGTTTGCAATGGATGTTTTAAAACAATTTATACCTTAAGCCTGCAGAGAGCGAAAGATCTTGGAATAGGGGCAATCGTTACTGGTTTGTCTCGTGGCCAGTTCTTTGAAACTCGATTAACCGGGGAATTATTCGCTGATCAGAACACCACACCGGATAAAATTGACGCGACAGTACTGAAAGCACGTATTGCCTACCACAGAACACCGGACGCAGTGAATCGACTGCTAAACACCGAGCATTTAAAAACCGACGACATTTTTAACCAAATACAAATTATAGATTTCTACCGTTACTGCGATGTCGACCTGGACGAACTATTCAACTATTTATCAACGAGGCTGCCTTGGATCAGGCCAAGTGACACAGGTAGATCCACTAATTGTCGGATAAACGATGTTGGTATCTATATACATAGGCAGGAAAAAGGATTTCATAATTATTCGTTACCCTATAGCTGGGACGTGCGTCTGGGCCATAAAAAAAGGGATGCTGCCTTAGAAGAACTCAACGACAACATAAACATCAATGAAGTGGAGACTATATTAAAAGAAGTGGGATATACACCTGCTAGTGACGCATCTGAGGGAAGCAGGAAACTCGCGCTGTACTTTACAGCGGACTTAACGCTGAGCCCTGATGAAATACGATCTCAATTAAAAACAAGCTTGCCACCATGGATGCTGCCTGATTTTCTGGTCCAGCTCGACGAGCTACCCGTAACAGCCAATGGTAAGATAGCGAAGTCAAAACTCCCACACCCGACACACACCCGTACTCTGAAAGGTACAGCTTACAAAGCACCTGCAACAGAATTAGAGAAAGCGCTCTGTGACTTATGGATCAAGGAATTAAGTATAGATTTAGTTGGCGTTAACGATAACTTTTTCGAACTCGGAGGGGATTCACTAGCCGCTATTCGCATAATATCTAAACTCAATGAACAGGGGTATTTGCTTTCCAATACCGAAATATTCGAAAACCAAACGATAGCAGCGCTCGCGCGTATACACGAATCTAATAAAGCTAAAGTAGGCACGCAGGCGGTTAACGTTTCAGTAAAGCCTTTTGCATCTGTCAATGAAATCGAATTGGCAAAACTCGCGAACATCCTTAATAAATCTCAATAGCATCACGTGAACCCATGAAATCAATTTACACACTGGCAGTGACGCTACTAACTTCAAACGGTCGAGGTTCCTGAGCATGGATTTTTCCTGGACCGATGAACAACAGCATTTGTACAAGGAAGTCGCACTTTTCTCTGAACAGTCTCTCGGAGAAGATCTGATCGAACGCGATCATGGCTCACTATTTTCCACTGAATTATGGAAAAAGTGCACTGAGAAAAATGTACTGCGTTGGTCTGTCCCGCTTGCGAATGGAGGTTTGGGCTACTCACCGTTGTTATGTAGTTATTTGATGGAAGCACTTGGCTTGGGTTGCAAAGACAACGGGCTGCTATTTGCGCTCGGCACCCAAATGTGGGGAGTACAAAGTTGCCTGCTGCAGTTTGCAAATAAGCAACAACAAGACACCTACCTAACGCCAATGATGGAAGGCAACAAAATTGGCGCGTATGCCATCAATGAACCAGCCAGCGGTTCTGATGCTTTTGCTTTAAGTACAACCGCTGTACCGGATGGTGATGACTATGTACTAAACGGCAGCAAATCACTTATTTCCATGTCTACAGTTGCTGATTTCGCCGTTGTTTTTGCCGTTACCGATGCAAAAGCCGGTCGCTGGGGTATTTCAGCCTTTCTGGTCGATTCAGCAACTCCCGGTTTTAAAGCGCAGCCGCATGAGCACATGATGGGTCTGCGCTCAGTCCCGTTTGGTGGTTTGTTATTAGATCAATGTAGGGTTCCCAAAGCGGCATTGCTTGGCAAACCGGGTTCTGGCGCTGGTGTGTTTAACTTTTCCCAGTGTTGGGAAAGAAGCCTTATTCTTGCGCCTCAAATTGGCGCGATGTCGAGCCAGCTTGATCACTGCGTTAAATTTGCCAAGCAACAAAAACGAAACGGGCAGTCGATTGGCGATCATCAGGCAGTCTCACACAGAATTTCTAACATGAAAATTCGACTTGAAACCAGCAGACTGCTGCTCTACAAGACGGCTTGGCTGTTATCAGAAGGGAAGCAAAACCTGATGGAAGCGGCCATCACCAAAACTCATATAAGTGAAGCCTTTATTGAATCCAGCCGCGAGGCAATCGCTATTCACGGTGGAAAAGGCTACCTGACTGAAACCGGTATGGAACGCCAACTGCGCGATGCTATCGGTGGCAGCATTTACGGTGGCACGGTAGATATGCAAAGAAATATCATTGCCGGACTACTAGGTCTGTGACGGGAGGCAAATTGAACATCAAGGAAATTCAACACACGGAAACGGTCGATTACCTGATTCAATCACCCGTCGAGTACTTTGCGAGAGTGACACCGAATCAGGCAGCACTTGCCGTGCAAGGGCGCACACTGACTTACTCAGAACTGGATAGAAAGAGCAATCAACTTGCAAATACTCTCATTAAAAACGGTGCCTTACCTCAGGATCGAATCGGTATTTTTCATCACAAAGAACTAGAGCTTGGTGTTGCTATTTATGGGGCTCTGAAAGCAGGTTGCGTTTTTGTACCGCTTGATCCGTTTATGCCTGCAGACCGGTTAAGCTTCATTATAAATGACTGTGGTATTCGCCATATCATCAGTTCGGATGTTCAATTTAAGGTATTGGCGGAAATACAAGACTATGCAGAGCTACACTGCTATGGAGTAGAAAAAGAACTACCCTTCGATCAGACTCGTTGGTCAGAGATTGCAGAGTCTTCCACAAGCAATCCTAACGTGATAATGATCGATCAGGATCTTGGTTATATAATGTATACCTCTGGATCTACCGGCGTGCCAAAAGGAATGATGCATACCCACCATGGGAGCGTTACCTATTCACGTTGGGGTGTTGCCTATGTAGATCTTACAGCTGCTGACAAAGTCGCCAGCCATGCTCCGCTGCATTTCGATTTAAGTATTTTCGATTTCTTCTCTACTGCCAGAGCCGGTGCTACCGTAGTTCTAGTGCCAGAGGCTATAACCAAATTTCCGGCAAGTTGGAGCAGTTACATCGAAAAGGAGCAGATCACTATAGTGTTTACCGTGCCTTACACATTAATCACGATGCTCGAACAAGGAGCTATGGAAAAGCGTGATTTAAGTTGTCTGCGATGGATACTGTTTGGAGGGGAGCCTTTTCCTCCGACCAAGTTAAGGTCCCTGATGGCAGTACTCAATAAAACGACATTCAGTAATATCTATGGCCCGGCTGAAGCGCCTTGTTGCACAACCTATGAAGTGCCTCGACCATTACCTGAATCGGACGATCCCTTGCCGATCGGTATTGTGTCGAGCAATTCTACAGATTTAATCATTGATGAAAACAATAATGAAAGTAAACCTGGTGAATCAGGTGAGCTTTGCATTCGCAGCTCGACATTAATGAAAGGCTACTGGAATCGCCCCGATCTGAGTGATCGTGCTTTCTTAGAAATAAAGGAACCGGGGAAACTGACTAAAATATTCTATCGTACCGGCGATCGCGTTGTTAGAGATGACAACGGACAACTGCACTTTCTGGGACGAATAGACAGAATGGTGAAAACCCGTGGTCACCGTGTAGAGCTGGATGAAATTGAAGCTGTTTTGTCAGATCATGCGGCGGTATATGAGTTTGCAGCTTTTGCGGTACCTGACAACGAACACGCAAGCGTATTGATAATGGGAGCGGTTACTGCAAAACCCTCTTACGATTTATCGGTATCCGATCTAATGAAACTCGCGCGATCAAAACTACCACCTTATGCTGTTCCTAGAGAGATCTATTTACTCTCAGAAATGCCCCACACGAGTAGTGGCAAAATCGATAGACGGATGCTGGTTGAACGTTGGCAGAAGATGTCTGAAACTGACTCATCACTCTAATCGAATAACTTGCAGATTTAATAAAAAGAGCCAACATGACCGAAAATAGCGCCTCGAAAATTATCGCGTCACTTAAACAGTTCATAATCACCGAATTGTTAAACGACGAATCGATGTCACTTTCAGATGATCAGGACTTACTGTTGTCAGGACTTCTGGATTCACTCAATGTCATCCGTCTGGCGGGCCATATCGAATCCGAGTTCAGCATCTCGATACCACCCGAAGATATGGTTGTCGAAAATTTCAGTACACTGGTCGATATCGATACTTATATTAAGAACCGAACGGGCTAAGGCGATCTGGCCAACTGAAAAGATGGTTTTACAGATTGGCGAGCCGGTATAGTGCATTCACTCAATGGTGGGTGACTCTAGTGATGGCGAAGTTGATTGTATAGTGGAACGAAATAAACAAAAGAACAGTGCTATACGATGAATATTCAGATCAGGGACACCGTAAAAAAACAAACAGCCCTTAAACAGAACAGCATGTTGGTGTGGCCGTTTATCGTTGCGTGTCTGTTATCGGTGGCCACCCTTGCGATCAGTAGCATTGACTTTCGGGTGAGCCAACAGTCGCTTGTACCGCAGTTGTTATTCCCGGCCAGCAATCCAGAGCACGAGGGCAGCTGGGCTGCAGGCCTCGAGGCGAAGAACACATTGATAGAGCCAGATGGCCTGACAATCTGGTCGAACGAGCCGGTGAATGCCATTGTTACATCAAAACAAAGCTGGGATCGCAACAGGCATGGCAAAAATCAGTTTGTGCTGGTCAAGGCGCGTGTGGTTAAAAGTGAGCTACCGTTCAAAGACAAAATGCACGAGAGTGAAAAAGGATTGGATTCTGTATTGATTGTGCGCCCAAGGGCAACGTCAGCTGATACGTGGCTGCATAATTATTTGTTTGAGTCATTAAGCACAGAGCTACCGTCGCAGCAGTGGGAAACGATTGGCCGAATCAGTGAACAGAAAGTCAGGTTACATGCTCACCTGCTGTTGCGTTCTGCGGGTGCCTGGCGTCTTGAGCTGCTGGAAGTCAGTAGTTTTTCTTTGGCAGGCAGGTATATATTGGCAATCGCTGCAGTCGTTGTTCTCTGGTTAGCACTTCTTGGAATTGTTGTACGCCAACTGGTTAGCGGAAAAAGTTGGTGGCTGCAGGTGGTCAGTGCGATGAGTGTCGCTTGCGTGATGTTGGGTGCGGCGCTATCGGGATCAGTGCTGGCGCCGCTGGCACCCATGCTGACATTGGCATCAGATCTGATATCGGTGGATCATCTTGAGCACGTGCTGGCCCATATGGTGTTGACGGTGGGGGCATTTGTATTCCTGGGTGTACACTGTCGAACCGTGGTCAGTGTCATACTGCTGAACATGATTGTCGCCATGTTTGTAGAGAGCATACAAGCACATTTACCACACCGTTCAGCAAATATTGACGATATTTTGTTTGCAATGATTGGTGCTATTGTGGGTGTTGCGATGGTTGTTTTGTTTAGTTCTGTACAGTCGCGGCTACTGGGTAAAAAGATTGCCACTGAAAGTGCGGCTTGATGTTGAGCTGTAATACTTGCACCAGCAAGTCGCTACCGCTACGGGCTTTAAAATACTGTAACCGTGATCGTTCGAATGGTCAGTGTTGTACTGCCAGAGTGCAACAGCAATTGATATTGTCGTCGCTGAAGGGAAATGTGGAAAAACTGAACGGACACTGCAAAAGTAAAATAGGGTTCGTGCAACACTATATCGACTTTTTTATGACGATAGCTAAAATTGCTAATCGTTGCGAAAATCATTGTGAGTTCCTGCTGTACAGTCGGTAATTGCGACGACCACTTTAACCGTTCCCCGGAAGCACCTTGAACCTTTTCGATTTTAAAACCAACAACTTTGATCTCATTAGACTGCTTGCGGCCTTACAAGTCGTGATCGTGCACAGCTACGAGCATTTTGGTGTTAGGCAGGGCGAACTATTCATCACGCTCCTGTCGGTTTTTCCCGGGGTGCCGATATTTTTCGTCATCAGTGGCTTTTTAATTGCTGGCTCACTGGAGCGTAGTCAGACCTTGGCATCCTATTTTGAGAACAGATTCTTACGAATTTACCCAGCACTTTGGGCCTGTTTTCTTTTTTCAATTGCGACAGTGCTTGCTGTTTCAGCCATAAACACTAGTTGGTTAGACTTTACGGTGTGGTCGATAGCACAATTAACAGTTGGTCAATTTTTTAATCCGGATTTTCTCAGAACTTATGGTGTAGGTGTGCTAAATGGCAGCCTATGGACAATACCTGTTGAAATTCAATTTTATCTGTTGCTACCGTTGCTCTATTTTGTTTTGAATAAAGTGAAATATAAAAAACAACTATTAGCTGTGTTAATTGTATTGCTGGTTCTACCTAACCAGGTTTTTGTTGATCTGAGTTCATCGTCCGACAACTTAGCAATTAGGTTGTTAGGAGTAACCGTTATTCCGTACTTGTATATATTCCTTCTTGGTGTGATTTTACAAAAGAATCTAAAATTTGTAGAAAAGTATCTGGCAAATAAATCTTATATTTGGCTAGGTGGTTTTTTAATTATTATATTCGCTTCCTACAAGCTTGGTTTTAACTATAAAGGTAATTATCTAAACCCACTTGCCGCGCTTGCTTTAGGTTGCCTAACAATCTCTGTGGCTTATAGTCAAACTACAAAGTTTAATAATATTCTGTCTGGGTATGATATTTCGTACGGAGTTTATATCTATCATATGGTAGTAATAAATCTACTCATTCATATGCAAAAATATACACCAGTAACCAATATGCTCGTAACGCTACTTTGCACAATATTATTAGCGCTGGGTTCCTGGGTATTCGTAGAAAAACCAGCACTGTCATTTAAACGGTACACAATAAAAAAACACAATGCTGTTAACAGGGACTAGCGCTGTATTTCTAAGCTCAAGACGTATCCGGCGACACAAGAAACGAAAGTTTATCGCCATTGAATTGGCAAGAATGGCTATGGAGTGTTTCTAGCGGTCGTGTTGTTTTAATACAGCCCGGAAACACGATAGCCTTACGGTTGTCCTTTTTGACTTAAAAGCAGGCGTGCATTTTCCTGATCGATTTGGAACTGGAATTGATCCAATATATTCATCCCCAGCAAGCCGCCGATGTTGCGCTGTGGGTCAAAATCAATTACGGCAATTTGTGTATCTATCAGAGGATACGGGCCAAGGACTAATTCTGGTACCGAGAAGACAGTGCCAATAATAACCCCGGCTGCTGTATTAAATTCCCGCTGCTCTTGTTCTACGGCATCACCATTGGCGTTTAATACATCGAATGATGCTCTGGACATTGCTGTCATTGAAGCACCCGTGTCTATCAACAGTTGTACGCTATCTTGTCGGCTGTTGGCTAGTTTGACTAGATATTGATTGCCTGATTTCTGTAGTTTGATTTCTGTAGCACTGTCGAAGCCAGGGCTTGTATTGGTGTCAGGTGTGTCGGTGGTTCTGGGCAGATTATTCGTACCGGATAGATTACTCAAAGCAATCTCGGCAGCCTCTCCCACCTCGCTGTCATTGAGCAGCTGATTAAGCTGCTCAATAGCAAAAAATTTTTCACCGCTTCTAAGGTGGGCGATTGCTTGTTGGTATTGCAAGGCTGGGGTTATTAATCCGGATGTGGAGATATGTGAATAGAGATCAAGTAGTGGTCTCCAGGTTTTTTGCGTGGTGTAAAAGCTGTCTATTTTTTCAACAAAGTGGTTAAAGCGGTTGGCAACCCTGAGTTCGTCAGCAGGCGAATAGGCGTATGTTTTAGCCAGTAAATATACATTGACTACTTCAAGGTAGTTTCCTTTGTTTTGATGGAAATCTGCGAGCAATAATAAAGCATCGATATCATCGTAGTGGATGGACAAATAGCTCTCAATCAGTGCCGCGAAATCGGCATTGTTCCGCACCTCTGATAAGCGTTTTAATTCCTTTAAAACTTGTTGCCTTAGTTGTAGTGCAAATGGGCTGTTTAACTGGCTTTTCTCTTGATAGATCGTCATTGCAGTTTTGTATTGTCGATTAGCAAGAAGCCTCGCGAAGTTGTCGCTGATGGATGCTTCAGTCGAGTTGTTTGTAAAAGCCAACTCGCCACTTTGAGCACGATTGTTTTGGTTGCTTTGGGATAGGGAGTTGCTCAGGCTGATTGTAGTGCTGGGTATTGTTGCAGACGGTTCATTGGAATTGGGAAAGCCACGTTTTGTCTGCGCGTTTTCAGTTTGCGTAATTGATAATTGTGGTTCATCTGTACGGGCAATAGAAAACTCTGATTGAAGAGAGCCCAGCCAGGTTTTACCAAACCAGCCAATACTGACGCCTAAAACGAAAATTAAAATCGCAAGTAGGTGGGAGTTCATCTAATTTTCAAGGTTCCTGAAAAAGCCATAAGTCACTGTTGTTGGTTGGGTTTGATACTGGTGCCGTTGCAGCGGTGGTGTCCGTTCAAATGATATTTCGGCCTGTATGCACTGTATTCATTCACGGGGGAACACCTTTTTGACCTGTCTAAGTCAATTTTACCGTTATCTCTTTAGCTTTATAGACTTTTTCAGCAGCAAAACCGAGCCATTGTTGGAGTTTAAGCCTTTAGTGTATGACGGTAGATGACAAGAGATAGTTAACTAGTTTATTTTATACCTTTGTAGTGTCGCTGCGTATGTCCGTGTAGTGTAACTGCTGCTTTGGTTATGGTCGGTGCCGATCGATACTAATTGAAAAGTGCAAGGCCGCAAGCTCAATCGGTAGGTGGAATTGTAAGCATGTTAGTGGTCAGTTTTTAAAAGTCTGTCACATCCCGTTTCTTGACAAACGCGGGCTTTTTTGAACTCTTTGGTACTATTAAAAATAGCACTTGCTTATCTCTTGATCAGATCTTTATAAGATGAGGGGGCAGGTATGTTATTGGTCAACTAAGATTCAGTTTACATTAAGAAACTTGCCCGACCCCAAATGACTCTTACCTTAAAGAGAAGTTACTTTGTAGGGGCTCATTCAGGTAGCAAATTCAATGATTCGGCGTCTTGTATAAAATAATTTGGGTACTGATCCCAATCACTTGCCATGCGTAACTTTAAGCGATCCATGTGAATGTCCATTTGTTCAACGGCGGCGGCAGTGTCTTTGCTTTCCATAGCGTGGAAAATTGCAGTGTGATCCTGTAAGGCTTGTTCCATGATGGTTTCAAGAGACACAGTCAGCCAGCGGTAGCGGTCTACCTGAATTTTCAACTGTTGAATGATTTGCCAGATACCTGGATAACCCGCGACTTCAGCAATCATGGCATGGAAGCTTTCATCTGAATGAAAAAACACCTCTATATTTTTTGCGGCTATAGCTTCGCGTTGTTGCGCAAGCAGCACTTTAAGGCTGAGTAACTGGCTGGGTGTTGCACGTTCCGTTGCCGCTTTAACAGTAACTGCTTCCAGCGCGCTTCTTGCCACCATCGATTCAGGCAGGGAAGAAAGTGGTATACGTGCGACATAACTGCCTGACTTTGGAACAACTTCAACCAGGCGCTCTCTAGCGAGTCGCAGGATGGCTTCGCGAACCGGGGTGCGACTGACACCGCGTGCGTTGGCGATGTCTTGTTCTGATATAGGCGTGCCAGGCAATAAACGCATAGCTGTGATGTCGCGATACAAATGTTGGTAGATTGTTTCGGCGAGCGTTTGCGCAGCAGAGGCATTAACAAATCTGGCGGGCCCGGTTGGCGGCGTGTTGGCAGAGCGCTTCTTGCGCGTCGATGTAATGTCGCTAACGCCGTGCTGGTGTGACGATTGTGGCGTGTTACTAGTCGGCATAATGGCCTTCCTTCACTGCAATATGTTGTCTAAGTCAAGGGCAATCTGCGCCGCTAATGCTTGTTTGTATTTCCAGAATATCTAGTATACGATGAATACTAGTTATTGCATATTGCTCTTTGAGACACTCAAGGCGTTATATGTTTTGCTGTTAACTTGTTCATTTACCCAGCTGGATGGAGGAAACTTTCCATGCTAAGAAGAGCCATTAAAACTATTGTTGCGGCAGCGTGCATGTCTGCCCTTTTACCCTTAAGTGCTAATGCAGCAGAGACCCTGAAGTGGGCTCACGTCTACGAAGAGGGTTCAAACTATCATCAGGCTGCACTATGGGCGGCAGATGAAATAGCAAAACGCACCGATGGGCGCGTTGAGTTGAAAGTATTTCCCGCGTCTTCACTGGGTAAAGAAGTTGAGATCAACGAAGGCTTAGGTATTGGCTCCGTTGATGTCATCTATACCGGCCCAAGTTTTGTTGAACGTTACTATGGTCCGATTGCTATCTCAGATTATCCGTTCATCATGCGGGGTTTTGACCACTGGGAAAAATACCGTGAAAGCGAGTTGTTTGCAGAGCTGTCTCAGGGCTACAAAGACGCTACCGGGAGCTCTGTTGCGGGGCTAGTCTATTATGGTCAGCGGCATGTGACTTCAAATAAGCCTATTCTCAAGCCAGCAGATATGGAGGGCTTAAAAATCCGTGTGCCTAACTCGCCACTGATGCTGATGTTTCCAAACGCTGTCGGTGCAAACCCTACGCCTATGGCGTTCTCTGAAGTTTACTTAGCGCTGCAGCAAGGTGTGGTAGACGCACAAGAGAACCCACTGCCGACTATTCAGTTTAAAAAATTCTACGAAGTACAGAGCAACATCAACCTGACGGGCCACATTCTAAACTCGTTGCTGATAATCGTTTCAGAAAGTGCTGTAGCGCGAGTAGGTGATGACTATGCTGAGCTGAATACTGTGTTAAAAGAAGCAGCAATGAAGGCATCTAACGAGATCTATCAATCAGAACAAGATCTGGTTGCATGGTTTCGTGAGAAAGGCATAACCGTAAACGAAGTAGACAAAGAACCTTTTAAAGATGCCGTTACCCCTATGTTGACAGCGGAAGGTGTTCCGTACACGCTTGAGCACTTCAAGCGACTTGGTGAAATTAAGTAGCAGTCGGCTAACTTTAGGGAAACGTGATGTTGTCTTCCAATGACAGCCATGTGGGCGGTGCTGATTCAGCACCGCCCACACTTGATTTTAAGTGGACAGATTTACCTGGGCTTCTTGCGCTTTGGCTGTTGGCGGTGATTGTTTTTCTGCAGTTTTTTACTCGCTACGTTTTAAATGACAGCCTGGCGTGGACCGAAGAGATCGCACGTTACGTACTGACATGGGTGGCATTTTTTGGTGCTATCTCGTGTAGCCGCAAAGGCACACATATATTTCTTGAGTTTTTCTACCGTTACGTCCCACCCGGTGTAGGCAAGTTCATAACCGTTCTAATGGAGCTGATCAGTCTGATCTTTTACAGCTACATGGCAGTTGTAGCAGTACAGTTAGCGCTGAGAACTAAAACTAAAATGGCATCTGCCGAAATCCCCAAAAGCTTGTTGTATTGGGGCGTTGCTATCAGTCTGGCAGCCATGGCGATATATTCCTGCATATGGTTAATTCGCAAATACAAGCAAGACCCGAATCAAGTGATTCGTGAGCTAGAAGAGCGCGCAATAGCAGAAGCTTCCGACTAGGTTCATCCACCATCATGTCTATTCTTATTCTTTTTGTAGTACTGTTCGTTTTATTGATTTGTGGTGCGCCTGTAGCAGTTGCACTCGGGGCTTCGTCACTGATTTTTATTCTGATGGACGGAATGCCAAGCATGGTTGTTCTGCACAACATGGTAAACGGTGTTAACTCGTTTCCTTTAATTGCTGTGCCATTTTTTATTATGGCCGGTCACTTGATGAACACCGCGGGCATCACCACCAAAATATTCGCTTTTGCTCGTGCTGGCGTAGGGTGGATGAACGGCGGCCTTGGCCACGTGAATGTTGGTGCTAGTGTTATTTTTGCAGGTATGTCCGGTGCTGCTGTGGCCGATGCCGGCGGACTTGGCAATATTGAAATCAAGGCAATGAAAGAAGCCGGTTATGACACAGACTTCTCGGTCGGAATCACGGCCGCTTCATCGACTATCGGGCCTATTATTCCACCTTCTTTGCCACTGGTGGTTTACGGAGTTATAGCGGATACATCTATAGGACAGTTGTTTGCGGCGGGGTTGATTCCAGGCTTAATCATGGCCTTATCCCTTATGGTGATGGTGTCTTTCTACGCCAGAATCAGAAAATACCCGCGTGACGAGCGCTTTAACCTGCGGCGTTTTGTTGTGGCTTTTGGCCACGCTATTCTGCCGTTGTTCACACCGATTATTATAGTCGGGGGCATACTTACTGGTGTGTTCACACCCACCGAAGCGGCGATCGCCGCGGTAGCGTACTCATTGATACTTGGTATTGTGGTTTATCGAACGTTGAGCTTGCGGCATATCATGCAAGTGTCTCAAGACACAGTTGAAACCACCGCTTCAATCATGATGATAGTCGCAGCTTCATCGATCTTTGCATGGATACTGACAGCCAATCAGGTGGCACAGCAATTCGCTACAGCTCTATTGGGGTTCACTCAAGATAAGACAGCTATCCTGTTGATCATCATGTTGATTGTTCTGGTTGTGGGATGCTTTATGGAGACGATCGCTGCCATCACAATATTAACACCTGTGTTATTACCAGTGGCCGTGCAGTTTGGTATCGATCCTGTGCATTTCGGTATTATTTTAATTCTTAACTTGATGATTGGTTTGTTAACACCGCCAGTGGGAATGGTGTTGTATGTGTTGGCAAAGGTGTCTGATGTACCTTTTGAGCGCTGTGTTATGGCGACAGCACCGTTTCTTATACCTTTGGTGATTGTGCTATTGATGTTGACCTTTATTCCTGCAATCTCCATGTGGTTACCCACCTTGCTTTATCGGTAGGCCAGGATCGAATGGCGATCGAGCGTTTCTATCACTTGGACGTTTCTGTTATTCCCGTGATCAAAGACTGAAATAGGGTGTAGCCTTACCGCTCACAATTGTACTTAATACTCTCTGACACACCTGCTAAAAATAGTGTTCCGGACTTCTCCAATACAACAGAATCGATCATGCGCCATTCATCCCACACCTCGATATAGAACAGCTTGAAAAATCGCGTTCCCTTTTTTTCGGTGAAGTCTTCATTAAAATTGTAAACCAGCTCTTCACCTGCGCCTTCAATTAGCTTTAACTCTTGAGTAGGGAGTTCTGTTAGGTAGTTAGTAAGAGTTACTGAAGCAGCACTCTCGTCAATACTAACAGCCGTGACAAAGCATTTGTTAAATCTAGGCATTAAACAAATGTTGGGCGCGCATGTTACGTCATGACACCTATTCATTCAATTTTGGGTGGGAGCTTAGGCGTACAGGTTAATCACGCGTTTCTTAGCCTCGATAGAATTGGCATCAATAGATTCTGGAATATAAATGGGGTCTGCTTGTCGCTATTGCGCTAAGCTTGCTGCCGCAGCAAAATAAGCTGGTCGCTTGCCCTACATTTTACTTGTCCTACATTTTACCTGTCAGAGAAATCCATGAGTTTTGACGCCCTTGGGCTAATACCTGAACTGGTTACCGTTGTATCCAAGCAGGGATACGACACCCCGTCCCCGATTCAAGCCCAGGCTATTCCAGTCATTTTAAAAGGCCAGGATGTCATGGCTGCGGCACAGACCGGCACTGGTAAAACAGCTGGCTTTGCTCTGCCATTGTTGCAACGCCTATCGACCGGAAAGAAAGCCGGTTCAAACCAGGCTCGTTCACTTATTCTGGCCCCGACCCGCGAACTAGCCGCACAAGTGGGTGAAAGCATTAAAACCTATGCGCAACATACATCTCTACGCACCACAGTGGTATACGGTGGTGTAAAAATAAACCCTCAGATGCAACGTTTGCGTTCCGGTACCGACATATTGGTAGCGACACCGGGGCGATTGCTTGATCTTGTAAACAGTAATGCAATCAGCTTTAAAGAGCTTGAAATTCTGGTGCTCGATGAAGCAGACCGTATGCTCGACATGGGCTTTATTCACGACATCAGCAGTATTATGGAACTACTGCCAAAGCGAAGACAAACGCTTATGTTCTCGGCCACCTTCTCGCCGAACATCCGGCACCTGGGCACTAACTTACTAAGAAAGCCCGTGGAAATATCAGTTAATAAGCACAACGAAACCGCAACTACAGTCGAACAATGGATTTGCCCGGTCGATAAAAAAGAAAAACCCGAACTGTTTTTGCACTTGCTTGATGAACACGACTGGGATCAAGTCTTGGTTTTTTGTTTAACAAAAAAGGGCACTGATCGCTTAGTTGGTTTTCTAAAAGACCAAAACGTTAAAGCGTCTGCCATTCATGGTGATAAACCACAAAGTGCACGCACTCGTGCATTGGCAGATTTTAAAGCGGGCAAAATCCGGGTGCTGGTCGCCACTGATGTTGCCGCACGCGGTATCGATATTGACCAACTACCACAAGTAATCAATTTCGACTTACCCATAGTGGTAGCCGACTACATACATCGCATTGGCCGCACGGGTCGCGCCGGTGCAAGTGGTATTGCAATTTCGTTGGTCAGTGCAGATGAGTTCAAACTGCTTACTGATATCGAGCATTTAATAGGTCGGGAGCTTAAGCGCAAGTTTATCGACGGCTTCGAGCCTAACCATAATTTGCCGCAATCCAGCATGGTCCGGAAAATTAAAAAACCCAAAAAACCCAAAGTGAAAGGCCAGCGAAAAACCACCCGCGATGGCAGCGCCCAAAGCAGCAGTCGCGGGCGCCCAAACACCCGTGTTAATAGCAAAAAGAAGGTGTCAAAGAAAAAGGCAGTACGCGGCAAAAATAACACTCGAGGCAAGAGAAAAGTCACTGCATTGTCTAGTCGCAAAAAACAAACTGCCGCAGCTAAACACAAAAAACCGCGCAAATACGACTAACACAGAGCGGACAACTAACAGTAGTGGCAGGATGCACCCTGTACTAGCT
>CALGKA010000061.1 GCA_937927895.1 uncultured Granulosicoccaceae bacterium
ATGTTTGGTATGTCTTCGTTTCTGGCTTTAGACTCTACAGTCTTTAATAGCAATGAGCCGATACCTTCTTTTTGGTGATTCGGGTCCACTCCGAACTGGCCAAAGGATGCAACGTCACCGCGGTCGTACCAGCTACAACCTGAAACATTCGGAGGTACACGAAGAGTGATTGTACCAACAATCAATTGGTCTTTGATGGCAAGGTAGGAAAATCCACTTTCAAGTCTTGATCGTGTTACTTCATCTCCTTGCCATGTTGCATAATATTGGAAACCGAGGTTCGCCAACTGTGCGTACGATCTATGAAGTATTTCAGTGATCCTGCCAACATCATCAGTGTTGTTCCAAAGGCGAATTTCCAAATTTTGACGATTGCTATTCATAACTATCGCTATGTGCCTCTATATAGATCAACCAGCCTACTCAACAGGCTTCTAATCATCGCAGTGCATGTGCCTCATCTTAGTCACAACTGAATACTTCGGTGGGCTGTCCATCAACTACACCGCTTAAGCTTGCGTTGATACACTCATCGACAGTAATTTTTCCGTTAGTTGCACTGCCGCCTCCAGTAGGGTCTCCGTCAAAATACAATTTGAATACGTTGCCGTCTACTGTCGCAGCCAAGGCTGTGGCAGAGCGCGAATCAATACCTTGGTTCTCATAAGTTGCAAATGCGGCGCTCTGTGCGACAAAGGCTGATCCAATGCAGACATTTTGTTCTTCACCTTGCCCAATATTAGCATTGCCACAATCCACTGCGCTACTACCTGCCAGTGCACTGACTCTGCCTCTGAAATCGTCAAATGTCACTCCGCTATTTCCGGAGCTACAACCACCCGCTATAAAAGCAACGGATGACAATATAAGCGCAAATAAAATCGAGTATTGTAGTTTCATGGTATAGCTTGTTCAATTTGAAATATTGCAGAACCACCAGCACTCTAATTGACCGCCACCCTCACCCACATTGCATGTGATAACCGTTTGCATAATAAAGAGTGACGAACAGTCATACAAATGAACAGCTATCGCCGTGGAAGATCTTGTTATACGCGTATCCTTCATATAATACCCTGGACCGCTGTAGCACTTACTTTTACAAAACCTTCACAGACAGTCTAGTTGCCCTTTGCTTTCATAGGTATGACAAGCAGAATCAGTCTAATCTGCAGCTTTCAGTTCCGTCCCATCCCCAGCCATCACCGTCAGAGTCTATACATTGGCTTGCTGATGTTACTGGTTCGCACGACTGGCCGGTGACGGCATTCCACCCCCATCCATCGAACTGGGCAGCGTTGGTGTAATCACAGTTGCCAAGTGGGCTGGAATTACCCGGTGCGCAGGATTCCCCGGCAATGGCGTCCCATCCCCATCCATTGTACTGAGCGGCGTTAGTGTAATCGCAGTTATCGATATTCGATTGCAGAGAGCCTGATGGTGCAAGCCCTTTGGATGGTTCTAAATTCGCACACAGCGTGTAGGATTGATCCGTTAACCACACGCGTGTAGCAAGTGGATTAGCGCTACTCAAGGTAACAACCTCAACCCAAGGTGTAAGACCGAGATCGCCAGGCCCGACGTAGATCCCGTTGTTTATCGTCCACGAAGAGGTGATGTCCGTGCCATCTAAAGTAGGCGCAACAGCGGTAACGTTGCCGTTGTACGGGGCAGTCTGTGACAACGGCTGAAACACATAAAGCGGACCATAAGCCCCGGATCTGCTGTAACTTACGCCATCGAAACGTCGTGCCTGACATGTGATTTGATTACCAGTAAAGTCAGATGAGCTCCATTGGGCACGTACAAGATTAACCGGCTCACCCGTTTCAAGATTAGTAAAGCTTGGGCTTGTCAAAGACGTTGAGGTAATGATGCATGAGGCATCGTTCTCCCAGCCATATCCGTCGCCATCTGCGTCGGACGCTATAGAAATACAAGTTGAGAGCGTTTGACTGAGAGCTGGTTTAGCTAACATAAACCCGAAAATGAATAGTGCAATAATGCGAAAACCGACCATCTGCGCTTACCTCTGTTTGAGCTACAATATCCAAGCCTACCCGTCATGACATAAAAGTTCAATCATAATGATAGATTAATGGATGTTTTTCTCACTGAAAAATAAAACCTGATCGAGAATTTACAGCGAAAACAAATGCGATAAGTCAGCTATTGCCGGTTACTGACGGCCCACCGCAGACACTCACATGATCATGCCCTGGTTATACTAATTAGTGCCCATCCATAAACAATGCGTAGCGAGGTTGTTCCAGGTGCGTGAGATTTTGCCTACTACATGTAGGCGTTTAGTCATTCTAAATAACTACATGTAGTCGGTAAAAGATTGCGTACCTGGGGCGACCGCAGTAGCGTTCGTTTATGAATGGGCACTAGCTAGACTATCCCGGGCATCCGTTGGGAAAGGTGATAGTTGAGCTACGGCTGATAGGCAGTATGTAACGTTTTTGATACATGTTGAGCATGTGAATAAAATGGAAATAATTGTTTATCCACGCAGATATCAACCGGTAGTCGGCGTTGGTATGGTAAATTTAGGCAAGGTAAATCGAATACGAGCTAGCGGAGGCTCAACTATGTTCAAAAAGGTTACGGCAGTACTATTGGCGATCACCGCTCTAGGTTGGGTTGGTGTCGCGCAGGCAGCGCGGACTGACATTGTGGTTGGTATGCAGCTTGAGCCGCCCAATCTTGATCCGACAGCGGGCGCTGCTGCAGCGATCGACGAAGTAGTGTACGCCAATGTATTCGAAGGCCTAACCAGGTTCGGCGCGGATGGCAGTGTGAAGTCAGCGTTGGCGGAATCGTGGGACATCTCTGAAGACGGTCTAACGTATACATTTAAGCTACGTTCCGGCGTGACTTTCCACGATGGCAGCGCGTTTAATGCCTCTGATGTGAAATTCTCTCTTGATCGTTCACGCGCTGACAATTCTACCAACGCTCAGAAACAACTATTCGACAGCATAGACACCATTGAGGTGGCTGATCCTGAAACACTGGTTATAACTCTTTCAGCTCCAAACGGTGCGTTGTTATTCAACCTGGCGTGGGGTGATGCGATAGTCATGTCACCGGATACATTTGATAAAGCGAAAACAGCGCCTATTGGTACTGGCCCGTTTAAGTTCTCCCGTTGGGTGCAGGGTGATCGCATTGAGCTGGAAACTAACCCGGACTATTGGGGCACTGCAGCTAAACTTGAGAAAGTAGTGTTTAAATTTATCTCTGAGCCAACGGCCGCTTATGCATCGCTGATGGCGGGTGATGTAGACGCCTTTCCTGTGTATCCGGCGCCTGAAAACCTTGCTCAGTTCGAAGCAGACTCGCGCTTTAATGTTGTGGTTGGCTCGACAGAAGGTGAGACCATCCTTTCAACTAACAATAAGCAACCGCCTTTTGACAATAAGCTAGTTCGCCAAGCGGTGGCGCATGCGATTAACCGTCAAGAGATCATAGACGGTGCTATGTTTGGTTATGGCACACCCATTGGAACGCACTTCGCACCCCATAATCCGGTGTATAAAGATTTCACTGCCAACTCTGCTTATGACCCTGAAAAGGCAAAGGCATTACTAAAAGAAGCGGGTTTTGCAGATGGTTTTGAGACAACATTAAAACTACCACCGCCTTCATATGCACGCCGTGGTGGTGAAATAATCGCTGCACAATTACGCGCGGTGGGTATTAAAACCCAAATCAGTAATCTTGAGTGGGCGCAGTGGCTAGAGCAAGTGTTCCGCGGTAAAGACTACGGTTTAACCATTGTCTCGCATACAGAGCCAATGGATATTGGTATTTATGCAAAGCCTGATTACTATTTTCAGTATGACAACAAAGAATTTCAGCAACTAATTAGTGATCTCACACTAGAAACAGATGAAGCGAAGCGTGCGGAAATGCTCCAGACAGCACAGGGAATTATCGCCGATGACTACGTTAATGGCTATTTGTTTCAGTTAGCTAAAACAGGTGTTGCGAATGCGGGTATCGTAGGTCTGTGGGAGAATTCTCCAACTCAAGCCAACGATATGACTGAAGTTTACTGGAGCAAATAACAACCAGCTCCGTTAAGACCAGCCTCTATGATTCGGTATTTAGCGCGGCGGCTTGTGTCGCTCGCGCTAACGCTGTTGATTGCCAGTGTCATAATTTTTTTGGCGCTAGAGGTAGTCCCTGGTGACCCTGCCAGCGTTATGTTGGGAGTTAACGCACAACCTGAAACAGTACAGGCGTTGCGCGAAGAACTTGGGCTCAATGTAAGTAAGCCGATGCGATACTTTAATTGGGTCAGTGGTATGTTAGTCGGAGATTTCGGCACCTCCTACACCTACCGCACGCCCATCAGTGAAATGATTGCTGATCGCATGGTGATCTCCTTTCCGCTGGCACTTTATGCCTTGCTGTTATCAACGCTTATCGCATTCCCTGCCGGTATAATTGCCGCAACCAAAAGAGGTTCGTTGTCGGACCTTAGTATTATGGGTATGACACAGCTCGGCGTTGCTATTCCTAACTTTTGGTTTGCGATGATCCTTGTGATTATTTTTGCCATTAACTTGCAATGGTTTTCGGCCGGCGGTTTCCCAGGGTGGGAGGCGGGTGCGTTTGCAGGTATTAAAGCGCTGACTCTACCTGCCATTGCTTTGGCTTTACCACAAGCCTCTATTCTCGCACGCGTTATGCGTTCATCACTGCTCGATACTTTGGGTGAAGACTTCATAAGAACAGCGCGCGCTAAAGGGTTAAGTGCGCGGCAAGCGTTATGGCGCCATGCACTTCGTAACGCCATGATCCCTGTGCTTACCATTATTGGTTTGCAGTTTTCATTTTTACTGGCAGGTGCCATTATAATTGAAAACATTTTTTTTCTACCGGGCCTTGGTCGTTTGATATTTCAGGCGATTACCCAGCGCGATCTTATTGTGGTGGAAAGCGTGGTGATGTTGTTGGTGTTTGCTGTGGTTGCAGTAACCTTTTTGGTAGACATAGCGTATGCTGTGGTTGACCCTCGCTTGCGACACCGGCTGCAATGATTCAGTTTTTGCGCAACCGACGCAACCTGATTATTGGCGCATTGTTGTGCCTGGTATTTATTGCAGCCGCTATAGTGTCATTTTTTTGGACGCCCTATGATGTCACAACGCTTGATATCGCTAATAAGCTAAAAAAGCCCGCACTACCTTACCTGTTTGGTACTGATCATTTTGGCCGCGATATTTTTTCTATGATCATGGTTGGTGCGCGTACCTCTATTGCAGTAGCGTTAGTGGCAGTCACCATTGGAATGGTAGTCGGTGTACCGTTAGGGTTGTTTGCCGCGGCAAATCGTGGTGCGTTGTTTGATGAATTAATTATGCGCGGTAACGATCTGATATTCGCGTTTCCGGCTTTACTAATAGCAATAATGATTACTGCCGTGTTCGGTCCCGGTGCGTTAAATGCGATTATTGCAATTGGTATATTTAATATTCCAGTGTTTGCGCGGCTGACGCGTGCAGCTGCCCTTAGCCTTTGGGAGCGTGATTATATTCTTAGCGCTAGAGTGGCGGGAAAGTCGCGATTGCGTATTTCAGCTGAGCACATTTTACCCAACTTACTTAACTTACTTATCGTTCAGGGCACAATTCAGTTTTCACTTGGTGTGCTTGCCGAAGCGGGGTTGTCTTATGTGGGTTTAGGGGCTCAACCACCGACGCCTAGTTGGGGTCGTATGTTGGCTGAAAGCCAAACTATGTTTTCGTTTGCGCCGCACCTGGCAATATTCCCGGGGCTTGCAATAGTACTAACTGTATTGGGGTTGAATTTATTTGGTGATGGCTTGCGTGACTACTTTGATCCAAAACTAAGGCACAACAGACGTAGTGAGGCGGCAGTACCGTTAGATGAGTTGGCACTACTTGATAGTGAAAAAGGGCGATCAATCAAGTGAGCCTGCTAACGGTTAAGGACTTACAGGTCTCCATTGGTGGAAAGTCTATACTGCAAGATATCGACTTAACCGTTAGTCGTGGTCGAGTGCTGGGCATTGTAGGTGAAAGTGGTTCCGGTAAATCAATGACTGCGTATGCGATTATGCGGCTGCTGCCGGATGGTTCAGAGCTTAGTGGTGAAATACTCTTTAACGATACTGATTTGGCAGCAGCGTCTGAAGAGGCTATGTGTCAGGTACGGGGTCGTAGCATTGGTATGGTTTTCCAAGAGCCAATGACTGCTCTTAATCCGTTGCACACTATTGGTGATCAAATTGCCGAAACAGTAAGAATACACAGCAAAGTGGGTCGCGCTGAAGCGTTACGTATTACCCTGGATACATTAAGGCGAGTGGAGCTACCGCCAGAAGAGTTCCCGCCATCGCGCTATCCGCATGAGTTATCAGGTGGTCAACGGCAGCGAGTGGTTATAGCTATGGCTATTGCGCTGCGCCCACAACTACTGATTGCCGATGAACCGACAACAGCGCTTGATGTGACTACACAAGCACAGTTGCTTAGCTTGCTTAAACGATTGGTAGATACAGATCAAATGGCATTGATCCTGATTTCACATGATCTTGCGGTTATTGCCAACACAGCTGACGATATTGCCGTGATGCGCAATGGCGTAGTGGTTGAATCAGGCAGCACTGAAAATATTTTTAATCACATGCAGCATCCGTATACCGTATCGCTGTTAAAAGCGTCGGGGCATGTACCGGAAAAATTAGCGGCTGGTGTGCTGGCTGATGAGCCATTGCTAGTAGTCAAAGATCTGGTGCGCGACTATAGATTACCGCGCAAGCGCTTTTTTGATGCAGTCAACTATTTTCGCGCAGTGGACAATGTGAGCTTCACGATTAAGCGTGGCGAAAACGTGGGTTTGGTCGGTGAAAGCGGCTGTGGTAAATCAACGCTTACCAGAGCGATTCTCGGGCTTGAAGAAACACAGGGTGGAACCATTACGCTTGATGGTGAGCGTATAGTGGCCAAGTCTGAAATGAGCTTAGCGTGTAGACGAAAAATGCAGGTAGTGTTTCAAGATCCGTATGGCTCTTTTAATCCGCGGCATTCAGTCGGACGTTCAGTCGCTGAACCTTTGCATGCACTTGAGGATCGGCCGGACCGATTGGCACAACAAAAAGCGGTTCAAGAAGTGCTGGAGCGAGTAGGCTTGAATGCCGCTGACAGCAAAAAATATATTCATGAGTTCTCCGGTGGGCAACGGCAGCGTATTGCGATTGCTCGTGCGCTAATTATCCGGCCATCATTGATTATACTCGATGAAGCTGTCTCCGCTCTTGATGTCTCAATCAGGGCTCAGATTTTAGATCTATTAGTTGAACTTGCGGCCAGTGACGATATAGCCTATCTATTCATATCACACGATTTATCTGTGGTGCGCTCTTTTACGCAGCGACTGCTCGTAATGAAGGATGGTAGAATCGTCGAGGAGGGGCAAACGGATGTTGTGTTTAGTCGACCGCAGCACCCCTATACGCAGAGCTTGATTGATGCAGTGCCGGTTGTGCCAACGGTCTTTGCGCAACGCGAATGATAAAATCTAAAACAGCCGAACTCGAATAAACTTGGTTATTTTGAAGGACTCTAGCTATAGTGAAGGAACTACTGTGAATGGCCACCCATTGAAAAAGACTTTGCAAAAATACCAGTCACTATTATGCGTTCTTGGTTTGGTGTTTTTATCTTTACCTGGTACGGCTGTACATGCCGAACAGGTATTCCGTCTGGGTACAGGTGGTAACGCAGGAAGTTATTTTCCGATCGGATCTTTGGTTGCAACCGCGGTTAACAAACAGCGAATAAAAAGCACTGACAACAGTGAGCTAGTCATTCTGCCGCAGCGATCTAGTGGTTCAGTTTCAAATTTAAAAGATATTGCAGCAGGCCTTTTAGAGGGCGGCCTGGTACAGGCAGATGTAGCGAGCCTGGCGTATCGCGACGCTGGTCAGTTTAAAGGCAGTGGCGGTGATCGAAAATTACGTTCCATCGGTTCGCTGTATTTAGAAAGTGTGCACGTGGTTGTGGCGGCCGGTAGCGATATACAAGGGATAGCCGATTTAGCTGGCAAGCGCGTATCAGTTGATGAGCTGGGTTCGGGTACCCAGCTCGATGTCAGTCGTATACTTGCCACGTATGGAATGACCTTCAGTGATATTTTACCGGTTTACCTTAAGACTGACGATGCCATTGATCGGCTGCAACGTGGCTCTTTGGATGCTTTCTTTCTAATCTCCGGATATCCGGTTAAGGGTATAAAGCAACTGGTTGATGAAGGCGTTGGGCGCCTTGTGGGTTTAGAGCTTGATCAAATAGAGCGGCTTATAGAATCGTACGATTTTTTTGCTGATCACGCGATTGCAGCTGGAGTCTATTCTAATGAATCTGAAATTCCAACAATAAGCGTACCCGCTCAGTTCATAGTGCGCACCAATGTATCCGAGGAAATTGTCTATCAGATTACAAAAAACCTTTGGAGCAGTGACACACTGGACGTACTAGCGTCAGGTCATCCGAGAGGAGAAGACATAAACCCTGCAACTGCACTTCAAGGTATAGGGGTGCCACTTCATCCGGGGGCGATTCGTTACTATGATGAGCTAGGGTTCAAGATTGATGGAGTACTAAAGTAATGCGATATTATTGTTACTTAGTGGCGCGCCAGTTATGAATCAATTAAGTAGCAAATATTGGTCGGGCATAATATTTTTATTGCTAGTGTCAGTGGGCTTAGCGTTGGCTCTATTTGTAAAGCGCACCACTGATGATATCAGTGATGCCTTAGCTGCTGAGGTGCTCCAGCAACAAAGTGACGTTGCGTTTTTATTACACGAGTACGATGGTCTTATACTGGCATTAGAAACAGCACGGCTTTCCTACGCAGACGAAACCGAAGTAGACAGTACTGATCTCGATTCTGATAGCCCTGTTGAGAAAGCATTAAAAAAGCTGGAAATGCATCTTGAAGATATGCGTTTTAATTATAGCTTTGAACGCCTTGATGGTGCTTCGACCGCACATGCTTATGTAAAGCCTGTGGTGGAAGATATCAGGCAATGGTTTACCGTTGGTATCCCTGGTATAGAGCGCTCCAAGCAACAAACAATAAACTTTGCGGCCACTAGAATCACAGATCGTTATGCTAGTTTACGGGCCATTGCTGATGAAACTAATCAAGTTGCCAGAGAACTAATTAGTACCCAAACGGGTTACCTTGATAGGTTTGGTAAGTCGCTAATATTTTTGGTGGCGGCATTTTGTTTATTGGCTATGGGTATAGCGGCGCTCTTAACGCGCCAACGTGATTTACAGTATCAGCTAACGGTTGACCAACAGCATCATGCACAACGGATTAAAGATTTTGCAGATTCAGGGGCCGATTGGTTTTGGGAAATGAATCCAAACATGCGCTTGCGAATATTATCCGGTAGCACATTGTCGATGCCAACAGCCCATAGGGCTCACGAGGAACGGGTTGGTAGGGCGGAACGGATTGGTAGTAAAGGTAAGTCGTTACCAGCGTTTGATCATGAAATTGCTGATCACCACTGGCCAATGAGCACCTTATTAGAACAGAAAGAATTCAGTGAATATGAAACAGAGTGGATTGCACGAGACGGCTCATTGCGCACGGTATCGGTTAGTGGCAAGCCATTGTTTGATAATAAGGGTCAGTTCGACGGGTATCGAGGTATAGGTCGTGATATCACCGCCCGTAAGGAAATAGAGCACGAACTGGAAAATGCTAACAGAGCACTAATAGAAGCGGAAACAAGAGGCCGGCAGCAAGCAGAGCAGGCATTGCGTGATTCTGAAATGTTTTTGCGTACCTCTATAAATGCACTACCACGAAGAATAGCAATCCTTGACTCCAATGGAATAATAGTCGTGGTGAATACTGCATGGCAACAGTATGTGTTGGAGGATGAAGCATGGGCGTTAGGTGCAGTTTCGAATGGGGGGCGTGATACTTTAGGGCTTCATGGCGCACAACTTGATAGCGGTATCGGCAGTCACTTTAGTGAGGTTTTTAGTCGCAAGCCCATTGAAGAGAGCACTGCATTGAGTGACATAACAGCGCATATAAACAGAGTGTTAAATGGTTACTCAGATGTGCTCGGTACAGAGGTTCAAATTACTAAAGACGGCGATACAACCTGGTTAGCAGTACATCTCTCACCGTTTATATCCAATGGCAATCAATATTGTGTCCTTGCTATGGAAGAGGTTACTGATCAAAAATTGTTGGAAGCACAAGATCGGCAGCTGCGTGCAGAGCTTGCACACTTTTCAAGGCTCACTACAGTGGGCGAGTTAGCGACAGGTTTAGCGCACGAACTCAATCAACCATTAACGGCCATTAGTCACAATTGTGATGCGCTGAAGTCCGGTATCGAAATACACGGCACTCTTGATCAAGACGATATCGATGCCATCAATGAGATACATGCCGAGGCTGATAGGGCAGGGGCGATCATCAAGGGTTTGCGCAAGATGGTTCGTAAAGAGACGGGTAACGTCGCCCGGACAGACATCAACCAGTTGGTGGCTGAAACCATGCGATTAAGCATGCCGGATGCAAATCGTTATGGTATTGAGGTGAAGCTCAACCTGGCTGAAGGCCTACCAGAGCCCTTGATAGATGCGGTTCAGATACAGCAGGTATTGGTGAATCTTGAGCGAAACGGGGTGGATGCTATCCGAATGAGCCAGGCAAAGCGCCGCGAAATGCTGATTTCAACTTGCGAAATCGACAACGGATTTGTCAAAGTAACGGTTCGGGATTCAGGCGGTGGTTTTAGCGAAGAGGTGCGAAACAACCTGTTTCAGCCGTTTTTGACCACTAAAAAAGACGGAATGGGCATGGGTTTGTCGATCAGCCGATCGATAGTAGAATCACATGGAGGTCAGCTATGGGTAGATTTTGATGACCCAGTTATGACAACATTCAGTTTCACGTTGCCATTTTCGCGTCACGATTAGGCTGCATGGTCCAAAGACTTAGTGACACAAATGCTGTATACCTATAAAAAATAAGAAGTTAAGGCTTTATATTATGGAAAATGAAAATCCGATTGTATATGTCGTTGACGATGAGGTCGCCGTTAGCACGGCGCTCGCGAGATCCCTTGGCAAACGTGGATACCAAGTAGAAACCTTTGCCAGTGCAGAAGATTTTCTTAAATCCTTTCAGCCGGGTAAGGTTGCCTGCCTTGTATTAGATATTCGTATGGGCGGTATGAGTGGTACGGAACTGCAAGACCACTTATCTACCAGGGAAATTATACTGCCGATTATATTTGTGACCGGCCATGGTGATATTCCGATGTCTGTGCGTGCGATGAAAGCCGGCGCTATAGATTTTCTTGAAAAGCCTTATGCTGTCGATTCACTGGCTGAACGAATCGAGGTTGCACTTGAAAAATGCACTGCCTTGTTAGAAGAGTCTGAGAAACATGCGGAGGTCACCAAGCGCTATGAGAGCTTAACGCCTCGAGAGCGTGACGTAATGACTCTATTGGTTGCGGGCCCTGCTAATGCTTCTAATAAAGTGATTGCCCGGGAGCTGGATATTAGCCACCGCACGGTAGATGATCACCGTGCTCGTGTAATGGCGAAAATGCAAGCGCGATCATTACCAGAGTTGGTAGAAATGTCTAAAGCGTGTGGCGTGCATCGCAGTGAAGTTATTGGCGAGTTGAAAGCCTGATGTAAAATGGGTTTGCGCGCAGCGTAGAATAAAACCAGTAGCGTAAAATAAAACCAATAGAATAAAACCAAAAACGGAGAGCATTGCTCTCCGTTTTTTTTTGTTCAGGTATTGTTGCTGTTATCTAATTCCGAGTCCTAGACGAAAGCTGATTGCCGCATCAACTGATACAGTGTCAGGTGGTGCCGTGCCGGTAATCTCTATTCTTAATTGGCAGCCACCTTCGGCTTCGATAAGGTCTCGAATATCAGTATCTTCTACGTCCATTGAAAGCGTTGTTGCGTTGCTTGCAATTTGCGGGTCGCTCATGGGTAGCGTGGCTATTGGCTCAACTACCAGTTCACCGTCTACTGTTGCAACAAGAGACAACTTAAGCGTAGATACAAATTCAAAAGTATCTAAATTGCCGTCATCGTTAGCGTCAAAGCCTGGTTCAGTAGATTCGGGGTTAACGGTAAAGGTAATATCTTTTACCGTAACACTCGTCACATAGTTAAGATCATCTGCGTCATAGGCAGGCTGTGAAGCAGGATCAATTGGAATGTCTATAGGTGGGAGCGTGATAACTCCAAAGCTGATTGGTGAGCCTGGAACAGGAAAACTGACATCTTCTGTTAAGGTTTTTGAGGCAAGCGTGGTATCGCTACAGCCGCTTAGCAATGAGCCTGTTAAAAGCACTGCGGTTAAAAGAGTTGGAAGTTTAAGCCATCGATTCAACATAGGGGAATCCTGTAGGTTGACGAGTGTATTAGGGGTAGTGTGTCGTCATGACAATATAAAGCATTGACGCATGAGGCCTGCCACTGGCGATTGCGACTATTTATAAGTGGCAATAGTTTGCACTGTGCGGTTAGGGCTTTAGGTGTGCTAGCAGTGTTGTAGCACGTACCGTGTAATGTAATGACAAAATATTGTGAAACACTGTAGCGCGCCCAGTGTAGCCGCCATTATGGCGTCATTAACAAGTAGCAATATCTCTGATCAGTATACTAATTAGTGCCCATCCATAAACAGCGCTACTGCGGTCGCCCCAGGTACGCAATCTTTTACCGACTACATGTAGTTATTTAGAATGACTAAACGCCTACATGTAGCAGGCAAAATCTCACGCACCTGGAACAACCTCGCTACGCGCTGTTTATGGATGGGCACTAATTAAACTGACCAGTGGAAATTTTGTAATCTGGCAAATCTTCGTGACCCGGTCAGCCATCGCCATTCCATGTCTGGTTATATACATGGCAATTAGTGCTCGCGCTTTACTTCGGATTCCGGCCTCATTAATGTGGACGATAGTTCGTAGCTAGCACTGTTGCCTAAATTACCTATACACGCGCGCATGTTAGTATCTTAAGATGCGTGCGAACATCCACTTCGAAGGCCTTCCCGGTGCCGGCAAGACAACTGCTTCTGAGCAGTTTTGCAGTTTATTAAAGAGTTACGGAATCGATGCAAGTTGGTGGAGAGAGGGAGCGCCTAACCACCCGATCATATCCAAAGAAGGGTGTGTACCTTTTCGCGAGCACGATTATACGCAGATTTACCTGGGCGCATGGCGATCGTACCTCGAATCATTAAACCGTACAGTAGTTTTAGACGGCTATGCTTTTCAGAGCACAGTACGTTTTCTTTATGCAAATCGTATTGCGAGAACGCAGATAGAAGACTATTTCCGCAGGTGGCAAGAGCTTGCACCGGGAGCGACGTTGATATACTTCATAGTGGAAAATCCGACTGAACATTTCAATATCGTTTTAACAGAGCGCGGAGACGAGTGGGCACACAAGCTCTACACCTACGTAGAACGCACACCCCTAGGTGTTGCTAATGGATACTTTGCAAAAGAGGGCTTTGTGGAATTTTGGTCAAACTACCAACAACTCTGTCTTGAGCTATTGGATGCCGCATATGTACCCGTGCATCTCATCGGCTCCCGTTCATGGAAAGATGATGATTTGCAAGCACTGGCTGCTAAAGCAGGTCTGTTAACCTAACGATTGAAGTGGTACTTAGCTATTGTTGACTTAAGCTTTCGTTTAGATTTCACAGGAGCTAATCCCGTCCCATCCCCAGCCATCTCCGATTGGTGGTGAGTCTACGCACACAGGGTTAGTAATTTCCAGGCGGCACGATGTAGCACCATCCCATCCCCAGCCGTCACCTACTGGTATTGTATCAATACACTGGGGGTTTATGGTTTCTGTAGTACTGTCTCTTAACCAACAGTGTGAGAATTTTTCAACTATATAGTCGCCGCTATTATTGCGCTCGCCACGGTCTTCAATAAACAGGTAGCCTTTGTTGGTGGTGAAAGCTCCGGCACTGAAATTTACTAGCGCATTGACACCAGTCAGTATGCCGGTACTTCCAGTTACAAAACCTCGTGTGTAAATGTGCGCTGTAACACCGGTGAGACTTTCGCTGGTTGCAGTGCTTGGAATAGCGCCATCACTCAGAAAGGTGATGTCATAGCGAGACCTTTTATATTCTTTGTTTCTTGTAGAAAAATTTGTTCGTAACTGGTAGCTGTCACATCGTACGGTTTGATTGGCGAAGTCATCAATGCTCCAGTTTTTGGAGGTGTCTGCTGTTACTGTTCCTGTCAGAGTATGTTCTGCTCCAAAAAGGCGAAGGTTTGTGACTTTGCAAGTTTGTTCGCCATCCCAACCAAAGCCGCCCCATGGTTGAGGGTCTGTGACAGTGCAATCGTCTCTTTCGATTAACGTAGCCGGGAGTGCTTCGGTGTTTAGTCTGGAATCTGCAAGTGCTATCGAGGGTATGGGGAGTGCTGCCAGGGCTACAGTTAACAGGGATTGAAAGCCACGGTTTAGTTTGAATCTGTACATAGTGATCTCCTTGAGCGGATTACTTATAGGCTTAACCAAGACTGCTTAAGTGAGAGTCATGCACCTAAACCAATAGATCACGACTATATGTCATGACACATTAATAGTGCAACTCTTAGTGCAAAATTTTGTAGACCAGCCTGCATTTAGCTGCAGATAGGTTAAGGTTAGCTCTCATTACTTTGACGGTTCATCGTAGTTTAACCAACTTGAGTCCCTGGATGGAGGTGGCTGGACAGGTGCAGCTTTATGCCTTATTGGTTCTTGATTTGAATTCACTGTCAGCAATAGAGTACAGTTGGCAAAATTCCCTTTGCATGTAGAGTCAAAAATGACTGCTTTTAATGAACTAAGGAAGTGAGTAATTTATGAAAGTTACAGAGTTCAATAAGAACGTTTTTCAAAAGAAACGAAATGTAGGTTTTTTCAAGTCTATTTACGCGTCAAATACATACCCGAGGGAATTCATTCGGATAGTTTGCTGTCTGCTGGTAACCGCAAGCATGCTTGGTGCTTGTAGCGGAAATAACGATGGCAACTCTTCAACTGCTTTTGGCAATAGCAACGGTGCTGTTGAACAGCGGTTTGGCATTCTTACCGTGCGCGATAGCAACCCTCAAACTGATACGGATACTCAAAGCCAGGTGGTAGAGAGTTTTAACAATCTGTCGCTGCAGCTATTGCGTGAGCAAGGTAATGCAGAGCCGGGTGAAAACACAATTAACAGTGGCTTTGGACTTGCCATTGCAATGTCGATGCTGCAGCGTGCAACCGCCAATGGTGATTTCAATTTCATACAGCAGTTACTTAGCGTTAGTAACATCAATGAAGAGGCGCTCTACCGTGCCATTAATGCCATTGATCTTGACCTTGGATCTCGTAGTAACGAAGGGCTTGAATTGCGTTCGGCTAATCAGTTGTTTGTTAAGCCGGGCTTTGAGCTGGAGGCTGACTTTTTAGATGTGATGACCGGGCAGTTCGATGCACCGATCGCAGATGCTCAGTTTGCTACGCAACCTGAAGCGGTTCGTTTAGCGATAAACGATTGGGCCTCTGAAAATACAAATAGCTTGATTCCGGAATTATTATCACAACCTCTACCCACTGAAACAGTGCTCACATTATTAAATGCAACTCTTCTTGATGCTAAGTGGAGTAAGGAATTTAGAGACACAGACAATATCCAATTTACCACGAGCGACGGCCGCGTGCAGTCTGTAGCCGGCTTCTATGGCACTCACAACTATGAGTTCCTTGAAACGGATGATGCACTATCTGTGTCTATACAGTACGAGGGTTCAGAGGTCTCACTAATGATGATCGTACCGCAAGATATCGAAACGTACACGGCCAACCTAACCAGTGGCACAGTTTCACAGCTCCACGCTAATGCTCAGTCTGCAATCCTCCTTTTAAGAGTTCCGAACTGGAGCACTGCATCAAGTATCGACTTTACTACGCTACCTATGACTGAAAGCCTGACTGGCCGTCCAGTGAACATGACTAGAATGAGTTCTAACCCGGATTGCTGCGTACTATCCACGTTCAAACAAGAAGCGATTATTGAAGTAGATAAAGATGGCACGCGTGCAGCCGCTGTGACGATTATCGGTATTACGCCCACGTCGGCGCCGCCAGTCGTTACCATTGATCGACCGTTTATATTTCTGATTCGTGACGAGCCAACCGGGTTAATACTTTTCTCTGGTCGTGTAGTGAGTCTTTAATATTTCTATAAGCTTTGGCAAGCTCGATTAATGTGCAATGCGTGAACGTGCAGTGCTTTCCAATGTGTTCTTGGTAAGTGCGGCTGGAATATTATCGGGTATTGTTTTCTGGTTGATATCTGAGTTTTGCAATTCTATGCAATGGAACATTTCACGTATCAAACCGTTCAAGTTGTCTGGCTTCGCGCTTTAACGATTACTATGGATAGCAGAAAGCAATCAATTGATAAAAAATGCCGCTAGTAAGTTGTTTGGAAAGTTCGGTAACACTTTTCTTCGCCACAGCCATCATAGCAGCGTTAAAATTTTACGTAGGCCCTGCTACGCCTGCTTTTTTTCGCCTTGCATTGACGACTGTGGCTGTGAAAAGTCTGTTACCGAACTTTCCGCATAGCCCACTAGAGCCCGAACTAGGGTCCTTCGAACTAGAAGCAACCGTCATCCCATGGAGGTCCCAGCCAGTTAAGCCAATTGATTAAATCGGGATCAGTAGCTGTGAAGCACTGATTGCCATGCAATATCAACAAAACTCCACTGGTTTTCATGTCGCTAATGCTGTCTAAATTCCCACTTAGCTGGTTGAATGAAACATCAAAGAAAAACATTTCTGAGTTGCTAAACGTACCTGGTATTTCTCCGGTTAGTAGATTAAAAGACAGATCTAAAACCTCCAGTGATGGCAGGTCTCCAATACTAGTCGGTATAGTTCCTGACAAACCATTTTCATCCAAAAACAGCTGAAAAAGTGAATCCATGTCACCGATAGCATCCGGTATATTTCCGCCTAAAGCGTTGTTGGCCAGATCCAATACTGCAAGATTACCCAGATTAGCAACCTGAGGTGGAATCGATCCACTTAATTGATTGTCGTGTAAATACAAGACCTCAAGATTACTCAGATCACCGATCTCGGGTGGAATCGAACCTGTTAGTTGATTGAGTGATATATACAGCACTTCAAGATTACTCAGCTTACCAATTGAAGCCGGTATTGATCCAGTTAGTTGATTGGAGGAAAGTCTTAATAACACTATGGGATGCAAGTTGCCAATGCTATCGGGTAAGGGGCCGATCAGGTTATTGTCTGAAAGATCCAGCTCGTAAACCGAATTATTCGCGCAACTAACTCCGTGCCAGTTACAGGGATCAGTGGAGGTGGCCCATTGATTATTGTTGTGCCAACTGTTGCCGTTGGTTGAATCGTATATGTCTAGTAAGGCATCACATTGGAGTTGATTGATTTGCGTGCTTACTTCAACTCCGTTAATTAAGCAGGTATTTGTATTTGATTGCTCGTTGTTGCCGGGGGTTGTTATAAGGCAGCTTTGATAACCATTCCAACCCCATCCATCTCCATCGGTATCGATACAACCTGATTGCGTATCGATTAGACAGGAGAATTCTCCATTCCATCCCCAGCCGTCACCGTCTGTGTCTATGCAGGTGTTGTCAACGATGGCGTTAATAAGGCAGCTGTCTGTACCATTCCATCCCCAACCGTCACCATCTGTATCGGTACAAAATTGACTGGAGAATTCTGGTTGTGGGGTTAAGTCTTCTGTAAGTCTGCAGGAGCTTGAGCCATCCCATCCCCAGCCATCACCGTCAGTGTCTATACAGGCTATCGGTTGAATGCGGCAACTACCAGAACCGTTCCAGCCCCATCCGTCACCATCGGAATCAATACAGTTACCTGTTGTGTCTTGTGCCAGTGATGAGTTGCAGATGGCAAGGGATAAAAAAAATGGTACAGCAAGAAGTCTAATTGCGTTGTGCTTGTTGGATACCATAAATCTGCTCATCTATTAGCTGAATGTTAGCCGACGTTACGTCATGACTGTTAATTGGTCAAGAGTTCTCATTTAAACTCAGAATTCATAAAGGTCAGTCCCACGCTAACGCTTTTGGGTTTCCTAACAAGCACGGCATGGAGATCTAACGAGCTCAGCATAGACATGTATTTAAGCTGCCGCCTTTTACAAGTAATGCTCGTCAACGGAAACCCACAAGCGTTAGCGTGGGACTAACCACCCCAATCTCACCATGATTCATATCCAGAACCGAACTGCACAAAACCAAAATTTCATTGTTCGAGCTACATCATTTAAACTCGGAATTCATAAAGATCAGTCCCACGCTAACGCTTGTGGGTTTCCTTACAAGAGCCCAAGGAAAGGCGAAGCATGTCATGCAAATAAACCGTGTATGTAAATATGTTCTGAGCCGTCGCGTTCTTTGAAAACCCAGTAGCGGGTGCTGTTTTTGTCTTGGGCTATAAAGTAGTCGCGGCGTACGTCGGTATCATCCCACCAGCCGGTTTCTATTCGTTCGATGTCACTGATTCTTTGTAGTGGGTGTTTGGCGATCTTTGGGGTGTCTAGCATCCAGAGTGGGCGTTGTGGCCAGTGATCAATTGAGTGTTCGAAGCAATCGGGGAAGGTTTTTTTCCAGGCTTTTTCGGGGCGGTGATCATCAACAGTTGAAAGTGCATGCAGGGAGTCTGCCCCCAGGCGTGAGCAGATTTTATCAATGACTTCACCTAAGCTTTTTTGTTGCCTTTGGCTTTTGTGGAAGAAGTCGGCGGCGTTACGTTCGATTTCACTAAACTCTTTGGCTACCATGGCTAAGCCGCTGACGGGGGCCGGCAAGGTTGTTTGAGCCAGGCGTTCAGTTAATACCTGATGTAGGTGCTTGGGTTGACTGGTGGCTTGTAGAAAGCGTAGTTGCAAGGTGGTGTTTGCATGGCGCTCGTGGCGCAGGGTAAACAGATAACCGTTAACACCTGCATCACGCGCGATAAGAAACGCGCTGAGTTCGTTGGTCATGCGCAACGTTGCAAACTGTAATGCGTTGGTATCGTGTACTTCAATGGGTAGATCAAGTGATCGTTCAAAAAACTCACTACTGCGCAAAGGTTTTACAGGGTATGGGTGCTTGCCCATTAGGCAATCAAGATACTTAACGCAGGCGGGGCCAAAGCGTCGTGTTAATGAAGCGGGGGATACATTAAGCAACCCGCCAATAAAATGAATACCCGATTTACGCAAGCCTTCTATTGTTTGTTCGTCCAGGTCGAGCAGAGACACTGAGAACTCTTTTAAGCCTACTGGTAATCGTTCAAGGCGTGTAATACCAATGCGACTATTGGCGCGAGCCAGTAAGTTGGCTGCCAGTGGTGTGGGGGCGATTCCCATTTGTGCAGTAAACCCAAGCTTTGTTAGCTCTTGTTCTATTAAGCTTGTTAGTGTTTCAAAGCCTTCGAATAATCGCTTACTGCCTGCAATTTCTATGAGTAGATGATCAGGCGGGTGCAGGCTTACAATTGATGAAAACTGCATGGCCCATTCTCCGACTTGTCGAAGCAGTGTTGTTTGGTATTCCTGATCATATTCAATTACGGTAAGGGCCGGGCAAAGCGCATACGCTCCATTGAGTGCCATTGAATAAGTAATGCCTATATCGATTGCGCCTTTGGTGCAACTGATGACTTGCTGGCGATTTTTTATACGCGCTGTGATAGCGATGGGAGTATCTTGATCGGGGTTGATTGAATCCAGCTGAAGACTTGGAAGATATAAGCTTGCCCATAGTTGCTTTGCTTTGGGTGGGCTTGCTTTTGGCGGGCTTACTTTGGGTGGCTTGGTTTTAGAGGGCCTGGTGTTGGATGGGCTGTCGTTAGATTCATTTGGGCTAGCTTTGTTTACGCTGGATTGATTTTCGCCAGATAGGCTTGCTTTGGTCAGCGTACTGTTAAGCGGCTTGCTGTTAAGTGGCAGGTCTTGTTGCTGTTTGATTTTTGCCTGGCGGGTGTCCGGTGTTTTGGGTTTCATGGGAAAATTCTTGAGGCTTTTGTATTGAGCAGATCATCCTTGTGGCCATCCTTGGCCGTACTTACTATTCATCCTTGGGGTCGTCCCTGGGTTCGTATAAAATGTTCGTATAAAATGCTTGTAAAATACTCGTATAAAAGCTCGCGTTTAGTGCTCGTGCGTAGGTTTGTTAAGAGTTATTCCTAGGCAGTTGCTTCCTCCTTTGTCAGTAGTGTTTGAATCTCATCCGGGGTTTGGATCTGTGGGTTTATGGTTTGGTAACCTTGTTTTTGTATCTTGGTGGCAAGCTCTTGATTGCAGGTCACCAGGATCGGGCGCGACATACAACCAAGGAAGCGGTAGATGCCTTCCATTGTTTTTTCTATAGAGGCATCTTTACCTACCACTTTTAACCTTTTGTTTTTGTAGTGGGTGTTAAACAGGGAAAGTATGCTGTCTGCAGTGGATTGCCTTATCTCGTTGTTGTTGATCATTTCTTCTATGCGCTGTTCAAACTCTGTTATTACCTGATTGTTGATTACGTATCGGGCCGCACCTTCTGATGAAAACATCCATCTCATGGTGGGCGTTGCACGCTCTGATATAAAAAAACTTAGTAGCGCGTTGGTGTCTATAAACAAGATTTTTATCATTATTTTTATGCTCTTGTGGTGTGTTATTTTTATACTGCTTAATTCATGGGGGCTCGCGTTGGTTGCTCTGCATGGATCGCTACGACTGATTGTTTGACGTTGTTGTATTGAATATTGCGTGAATTGATTTCCTCGCGGTTTATTTCATCTAAATGGACTACGCTTAATTGACCACCGCGGTTTTTAATGATGTCTACTTGCAGAGCGCTGTTATGCCGTTGCAACAAAATACGCAGCCCCGCAGGCGATGATGTACGCGCAGCACGATAAGGCCGATAACACACCGCCCAAGCTTTGCCTTGTTCGGCGGCCAGTTGCAGCCGGCGTTGGCGGCTTTCATCGGTTACTTGTTCAGTCCAAAGAATGACTGATGAAAATACCCCGCTGCGCAATAATTGTTCTGTTGCCCAATAGGCGCTTTTTTGATCTGTGCTGTCTATTACGAGCAGTCTTTCAAGCGCTATACCTGCATTAACCAGTGCCGGTGCGTAGGGCGTGTAGGGCGGTGCCACGAGAGCAATCCACTGTTGCTGTTGTGTCAGTGCAGCCAGTGCTGGAAGCAGCAACGTGAATTCACCAGCACCCTCGTGGGCAACCATTAACTCGGTGAGTGCGCCAACGGGCCAGCCACCAGAGGGTAGTGCCGCGTCTAGTGTGGTGTAACCGGTGGCGAGTGTTTCTCTTTTTTCATGTTGTACCCAGCCTTTCCAAAGGGCCGGATGTTTTAACAACGCTTCGACTTTCATGTTTCATTGAAAAACCTTTGTGGCAGTTATCTGCCAGCGCCGTAGTGATGACGGGTTTTTGCCTGGTTTTATTTTCACTACTCATTTTATTTTTACTACTAAAACGTTTAGTAGATTCTTTTTTAATTATTCTTTTGCCAAATGTCTGTTTACCATGATTTTCCTCACCACTATTTGTTGAGCAAAATGCCTTTAAGTCAAAACGGTAAACATCTTTTGTGTATAGGGGTAATCTAAAAATGTTATTTAAACCTTTTAATGCAAAAGCGTTATGGGGTTTTAATTTACGTTATGCCGTAGTACACCCACATAAATACCTTCAATTGAAAACTCTTGTTCTTTTAGATCAACCTCTATTGGGTCAAAATCATCGTTTTCAGGGTAAAGCGTGACTTTATTGCGATTGCGATGAAAACGTTTAACGGTGACTTCATCTTCAACACGGGCGACAACAATTTGTTTGTTTTGTGCTTCTTTGGCGTGATGAACGACCAGGAGATCGCCATCCAGGATGCCGACATTGCACATGCTCATGCCTTTGACCTTAAGCAGGTAGTCTGCTTTGGGGGAAAACAAGCTAGGATCTACCAGGTGGTGATCTTCAACGTTGGTTACTGCAAGAATAGGTTCGCCGGCTGCCACACTGCCTATAACGGGTAGGGGAATGGCTTCACCTGAGGTGGTGATAATACGACACGCTTCTACATGTTCTGCAGCAGCCGGCAAAATTACGATACCGCGGGATGCCCCGGGCAGGATGTCTATCATGCCTTTGCGCTCAAGGGCGCGCAGGTGTGATTCAGCTGCATTAGCTGACTTAAAACCTAACATATAGGCAATTTCAGCGCGGGTAGGCGGCATGCCATCATCGCGAATGCCCTGGCAGATTAGCTCTAATATTTCTTGTTGTCTTTCTGTAAGCATGGTCGTTTTGCCTTTAGGGCTGTTTATTTATCCAGTAGCTGTATTTATATACAACAATCAACAAGTAAACAAGCAAAATTTTCCTAAAATAATAATTTCTCAGAGGTAAAGGTTGCTGAAAGGCAAGTTGGGGTTGTCAGGTGGGGATGCCGGCTGGCGCAGCATTCTAAATTATCAATGACTAATCAAAGCCCACAAAATGGCGTTTATCCTTTACTGAAGATCGAATGCGATACATTTATTCTATATGATAATTATTTGCGATTAATGCATGCCTGGTAGCGACTACTTATAATGCGAATCTATTATGCGATTGCTTGTTCGCATAATGCCTTTATATCGAGTTGATAAGTTTTAATCGATCCCTTCACAGGATTGGAATCAATCCTAAGGGTTAACAATTTCTCTAGCGGATTGGCTTGCTGGTTGTATTGGTGTTGGAACAAACCAAAATAGATTTTCAGGTTATGCACAACACCATACAAAGATACGCTGGTGTATTACTATCAGTCATTGTTTGTCTCTCTCTATCTGCCTGCGTGACTCGCCCGCACGTGATAACCCAGAGCGAGATAGATAAACGCGCCTCTGCTGATTTCGCGGCGATGTTTTCAGATAGCGTTCCAGAAGGGGGCACCATTACTCTCTCTGAGGCGATCGCGAGGTCAATAAAATATAACCTCGACAATCGTCTGAAAAGGATGGAGTCGGTGATTGCGCAGAAAAACCTTGATTTAAGTGACCTAAACAAGCTTCCGCAATTAGCACTTGATGCAGGTTACACCGAGCGTAATCGTCGCCAGGCATCCAGCAGTTTAAACCTTGGCACCGGTGTGCCGAACTTTGGTGCGTCAACGTCACAAGACAAAGGTATTTTAAACGCTGACCTCACGGCCAGTTGGGATGCGCTGGATTTTGGCATTGCTTACATTGATGCAAAACAGTCTGCTAATGAAGTATTGATCGCTGCAGAGCGCCAGCGCAGAATGACGCAAAACGTTATAAAAGACGTGCGTTATGCGTATTGGCGAATGTTAGGCACCACGCGTTTACAAAACGCACTGACTCCATTGCTACGTGAAATAAAGCAAGGTCTAAATGACTCTTACGCTGCACAGCAAGCCAAATTAAAACCAATAGAAGAGTGCCTTGAATACCAACGCGCGATGCTGGATATTCAGCGTCAAATGCTGACCCTGCAGCGTGAGATCAATGCAGCACGTGTAGAGCTAACAGCCATGATGGGTTTGCCACCAGGGACAAAATTTAAAGTTGATGGTAGTCGAGCTAGCACTGCACCCTACAGAACCGATGAAGTGTTTGATGCTGCAGGTCTGCAGCAGCTAGCTCTTAGAAACAGACCGGAGCTAATAGAAGAGGACTACAAAGCACGTATTGCTGTTGATGAAATCAAAAAGGCGCGCTTGAAACTAGTGCCCGGGTTAGAGCTTTTTACTGGTGTCAATCACAACGACAACAGTTTCTTGTTGTATGACGTATGGTCAGCCACCGGCTACCGTCTAACGTGGAATTTACTGAATATATTCAGTGGTAAAAAGGCCATTAGCATTGCCAAGTCATCACAGGAGCTGGGCAATATAAGGCGCATGGCATTAAGCATGGCAGTGCTTACTCAAGTGGAGATTGCCATGCATAAATTGAAGCAATCAAAAGAAGATTACTCTATTGCGCGGCAGATGAATCGCGTTGACAGCAGCCTTTACGAGCAATATGTTAATAAGCGTAATGCTTCTCAGATGGATCATTTATCTGTGGTTGAAGCAAAGGCTAGAAACCTGATTTCTATGCTGCGCCATTCGATGGCATATGCAGAATGGCAAAACTCTGTTGGTCAGCTGTACACAAGTATCGGTTATCAACCCGCAGCTGTTCTTAATTACAACGAAAATCTTGAAGTCTTAACTGAGCAGGTTAAGGCTTACCTAAATGCACCGGCGTTTTCTGAGAAAAACGGTTTTTATGTGCCAGTAAATGCTGCGCAAATTCAGCGCAAATCAGCTGCGGTTGCTGCTCGCTAAATTCGCTAAAAAGCAGCATATTAAGGGAATTAGTATGAAGAGAATACAGATTAACAAACAACTCCAGAAGACCTTTATAGGCGCTGCAATTGTCGCGGCAACTTGCGTTTCAGGGCCGGCGTTATCGCAAACACAAACACTTGAATTGGCAGCGGTTGTTAAGTCGGACGATACAGCAATTTTATCTAGCCAGATGGACGGGCTACTAACAAAAGTGCATGCTCGTGTCGGAGATACATTTACAAAAGGCGATGTTCTTTTATCTATTGAATGCACTTTGCAATCGGCAGCACTCGCTAAAGCCAGGGCAGAAGTTGAGTATGCGCGCAATGAATATAAATCTACCAGCGCGCTAGAGGCGCTTAATTCTACCACTAAGGTTCAGGTGGCGCGCAGTGCGGCGGAATTCGCCAAAGCAAAAGCAGAAATGCAAGCGGCAGATTTTAGAGTCAGCCAATGTCAAGTTCTGGCGCCTTTTGATGGGACTGTGATTCAAAGCTGGGCCAAAACGCATGAGTCTGTTAATGCGAAATCCAAATTACTAGAGATAGTTAATAACAACAACTTAACCGCTGAATTTCTAGCACCGTCAAACGCTATCAACGATCTTACCACTGGCCGTTCATTTAAGTTGTTAGTCAGTGAGACCGGTAAAGGCTACACAGCCACTATAGATAAGGTAATTCCGTTTGTAGATTCGGTGAGTCAAACCGTAAAGGTGATTAGTCGCTTAGATTCTAATGATACCGGGCTCTGGGCTGGCATGAGTGGTTTAGTCATTCTAGATGAATGAAAGATTAAGGAGTAGTTAACCGTGGTTTGTACACCTTCTTAAAAATAGTTAACCAGTAGAGTAGAATGCAAGACAAGTTAATTAGTCGACTCACTGATTTCATACAGTTTGAGCAAGAGATACGAAACGCTACCAGTATTGAAGCGTTAGGGTTTACGGCGTGCAATTACTTGCGTCGTCTGTTGGCCTATGATGTTGCTTTGTTGTTGTTAGAGAAATCGAAAAGTCAGAGAGTTCTTAGTATCTCAGGTGTGTCTGACTTTGACCCGCGTTCACCTTTGGTTACTGCGGTTGAATCCCTTTGCAATAACCCGCAAGTACCTTTGCAAAGTGCACACGTGCACCTAACCCGTGAGTTGCCACGTGATACGGCACAGAAGCTCTCTGATATTCAGTTGCAACAGGTAGCGACAGTAGGGCTTAAGCCTGTAAATGGTAAACATAACAATAGTAAAAATTCTACATTGGTGCTTACTCGTGATAAGCCATGGCAAAAACACGAGATTCAACTGTTACAACAAGTAGGCGATGTACTCGCCCATGCGATATCGGCATTGCAGAAAAGCCGCCGCATGCCGTTGATAAAAACACTGATACCTGGAGTCAAGCCGGATTGGCGCTGGGCTGTTTGTGGCTTGTTATTGGTATCAATAATTCCTGTGCCTCAAAGTGTTGTTGCAAGCGCCGAGGTAACCGCAAAATCACCGCTGGTGGTGGCCTCTGGTCTGAATGGTGTAGTGGAAGAAATATTGGTGCGGCCAAATGAACAGGTTACCAAGGGGCAACTTTTGTTGCGCTTTGACAGTACTGATCTTAGTCATAGAAAGAACACACTGCAGCAGGAACTTTCCTTAGCGCAAGAGCGCTTGCGCAAGGCGCGTCAACATTCTCTAAATTCAACCATTGAACGTAGTGAGTTTGCGGAGCTTGAATCGCAAATAGAGCTAAAGCAATTAGAACTGGATTACATTAATGAGTCAATCACACGCTTAGAGTTACGCGCTGACTCTGATGGCGTGGTGTTGTTTAGTCGCGCTCAGGACTGGATGGGGCGAGTCGTTTCTACCGGCGAAAAAATTATGGAAATAGCCGATGCCGAAGACAACCAGTTCGAAATATGGGTGGCGGCCAATGATGCTATTGAAATAAACGAAGGAAGGGCCATTAAATTTTTCCCCGATGCGCAACCTTTACAATCGGTTAAAGGGTCAATAGATTCTGTTGGATTTTTTGCCACCTTATCAAATACTGATGAGCTGGCCTACAGGGTAGTGGCGGCACCGTCTGACGAGCAAGATACTCTTCGCTTAGGTATGAAAGGCACAGCGCGGCTGTACGGTAAAAAAGTATCGTTGGCATACCATGTATTACGCAAGCCAATTAGTGCCATTCGCAAAACAGTTGGCGTATAGTTGTGAATGCGCTGGAGCCGACGAGCCCTGTTAGGGGTAAGCAAAAAGCAGATGGTTGCCCGGCGCATGCCGGACATGCGAGTGTGTCTGAGCTTATTGGTCTTGAGTCTACCGTTGCGCGACAATCTGCGCCTGCACCGTCAGAAACACTATATAACAGATTATCGGGTCAAGCTACGACAGATCATGTAGTAGAGTCTTCCAGCTCTGATCAACCGATAGAAACGCTGCCTGTTTTGCGATCTGATTTGGTATTGCATCCTGCGCAGTTTGACAAGGGCGGACAACCTAAATGGACGCTGCATGATCCAATCAGAGGAAAGTATTATAGGCTGGCGTGGCTTGAATTTGAATTGCTGAGTCGTTGGCATTTGAACGATGCTAACAAGCTACTGAACACAGTCAATGCCGAAACAACACTTTATGTGAGTCGAACGCATGTTGATGCTTTGCTCTCTATGCTTAAGAGCAACGAATTAACTCAAGCGCGATCTGATCATGATTTGCAACTGTTGAGTTCAAAACAGAAAAAGCCTGATGACCTCACTGTAAATTCGACTCTGAAGTCGGCATTTACTTTTTCAATGTTCTATCGAAAGCCATTGCTTAACCCGGATGCTTTTTTAACCAATACGAATCGACTACTGCAGCCGCTGTATGCTGCAAAAAAAGCTATGTTGGTAGCGTGGTTGTGCATGGCTGCTATCGCCCTGTATGGAGTAGGCGCCCATTGGTTTGAGTTTCGTAGCACGTTTACGCAATTTATGACACCCGAAGGCTTTTCTGTTTTTGCGCTTGTTCTGGTGCTGATCAATGCTCTACATGAGGTGGGTCATGGACTAGTGGCGAAGCATTATAACTGCAGGGTGACTGAAATGGGAGTGGCGCTTATTTTTATGCTGCCAGTTTGCTATTGCGATACAAGTGATACGTGGCGACTCACCGATAATCACAAAAGGCTGCTAGTGAGTGCTGGTGGAATAGTAATGGAGCTTGGCATTGCGACGATTGCTTGCTTGTGTTGGTTGGTATTGCCTGACGGTTTGCTCAGAACGCTGGCGTTCTTTTTAACAGTGACCTCCCTTGCTGCCACGTTGTTCATTAACTTGAACCCATTTATGAAGTTTGATGGCTACTATATTCTGGCAGATTCACTTGGCGTAGATAACTTACAGACAAAGTCGTTTAGTAATCTACGTTGGCAACTGCGCCGTTGGTTTACCGGTGTTAAAGAAGATAAGCCTTATAGAATCCCTGAAAGTAGTCATCGGCTAATGAACCTGTATGCCTTTAGCACCTGGATCTACCGGCTTGTTTTGTATTTTACCATTTGTTGGATGGTCTATCAGTTCTGGTTTAAGGCCCTGGGACTTTTGCTATTGATTGGAGTATTTGTAACCATGATTGCCACACCCGTAATAAAAGAATCAGCACAGTATGTTAGCTCTATTAAAAGAACCGGTATCAATATAAGAAGCGGCCTTTTTTCAATGGGCTTAGTGGCTATGTTGGCGCTGTTGGTGGTGCCATTACCGCGAAAAGTAACGGCGCCGGCGGTGTTAAGTAGTGTGCATACCTCAATGCTTTTTGCCACTAGTGCCGCACAAGTTAGCGCAGTGCATTTTGGGTTAGGTGACAACATAACAGAAGGACAAAAGTTATTGACGCTTTCGAACCCTGAATTTGAATACCAAAACGCCAAACTGAAGCGGGAGTTAGCCACTCTTAGAAAAAGAAAGCAGCTGGAAACACAGTGGCGCGCTAGTACTAGTGTCACAGAGGTCGGTGAATACGATATTGCTGCTCTAATGGCGTCGCTAAAAGAAAATGAAGAACACATGAGCTCGCTTGAGCTTTTAGCGTCTGCGGATTCAACCGTAACTTCTGTGCCCGCATGGCTTACTGAAGGTGTGTGGGTTGATGCTAATACAGAGCTGGCAGAGCTTGCTTCAAAGAGAAAGATAGAGGTGCGGGCTTATGTGCCTGCGGCCAGGCGTGGTCTGCTCAAAGAAGGTGGTGTTACTTTCTACTCTAGTACTAGCGGTAGGCGTGTAGGCCTCGATATCAAGACTATTGGAGATTCAAGTATTGATAGGCTGAATGATAAAGCACTTGCGGTTACCAATGGTGGTGATATAGCCGTTTCGAAAACTGCTGTTGGACAGCTACAACCAATACAGGATTGGGTGCTGGCGGTACTGACACCGGCAGATGGATCTGAACTTGAAATCAATAAAGAAACAAGTGGGTACGTGCTTTTTCCCGCTACTGCAAAGAGTCTGCTAGTAAGTGCTTTTGACAGGCTCTACGGTGTAGTTATCAGGGAAAGCGGGTTTTAGCTTAACCCACAGTAGTACTAAACATATTTCAGTTTGCAGCAATAAGCTCCGCTTTATCTGCAAGCGATCCATAGATTTACGGAGTGTCGTTTCATGTTAAAGAACATGTTAAAACGCAAAGCAACTACAACGAACCTTGACAAGGCTGGTGCGCCTGGTCATTGGAGTGAAGGTTTGTATCCGCCATCTGAAGCGATGCCACTTGAGCCGCGCATTATGTTGGACGGTGCGGCGCCCGCAATGCTTGTTGATGCCATAGACGAACTAGGGGCAGATGCTCATTCTGTAGAGGTTGAAACCCACAAAGATACTCAGTCTAAAGAGTCGCAATACCCTGCATCAACCTTAACGGTGGGTGAGTCGAAGCGCAATGAAGTAGTGATTGTCGATACTACAATAGATGGGTATCAGGAGTTACTGAGTGATCTTGTCGGTAATACCGATGAGCTCTATTGGCAAACTGACGAGACTACAGGAATTGAGTCTATAATTGCAGAGCAACACGACCGACTAGTCTCAATATATGCTGTTGACGGCCAGCAATCTGGTTTAAAAAGTATTACAGAAATTCTTAGCGCCCAAGTTGATATCGATGCAGTTCATGTGCTGTCTCATGGCACCGAAGCAGGGCTGATATTTAACGGTAGTGTGATAGGCACAGACCTACTGAAAAATAATGCTAACGCTGTTGCAAGTTGGGGTGATTGCTTAACAGCAGATGGCGATATTTTATTGTACGGCTGTGACACAGGTGTGGCAGGTGCAGGTGTAGAGTTTGTACAGCAGTTGTCAGCACTGACACAAGCCGATATTGCAGCTTCGGATGATCCCACAGGGAGCTCACTTAATAACGGTGACTGGGATCTTGAAGTTAGCAGTGGTCCAATAGAAACTGAGTTGGTAACAGAAGAACAAGCACAGGTAGCGTTTGTAGGTTTGCTTAGTGCTGATCCGGTTGCAACTGTAGATACTCCCGCTTCGGGGTTCATTAACGAAGCCTTTGAATTTACTGTCACCGCAGACAATAACGGTACTGATACTGGGTATTCGCCGTACCTAAACGTGTTTGTAGAACCAGGTGTTAACGTTAACAGTGCCTCGCTTTTTGGCAGCACATTGGCAACGCAATCTTATACATGGGATGCTGTCAGCAGTAGCTGGTTGGATAGCGCAAGCAACTCACTAACAGAGCACCCATTGGACCCTGCCATATCATTGCCAGCTGCACCCGCAGTTAATGGGTCAGAATGGATCCTGGTTGACTTGCCCTATGGCAGTTACGTGCCTTCACAACCTCCGGCTGAGATTCTATTTGACGCAACATTAGACCCGTCGCAAGGGGCGGCACTAGGGCAGCCAATAGGCATTACAGCACAAATGGGTTTTGAGTTAGGCGAAGATCCGTATAATAATCCGGATACGGATGCACCGATTGTAGGGCCACTCAATAGCGAGACAATCACACCAACGGTTCTTCAGATCGAAAAGACTGCCGATAACTATACGCCGGCTGTCATTGGTGAATTGGAAAATGCCACGGGTCCAAATAACCCCACCACATTTATACTGACCGTTGATCTGGCTGACGGGCAAACGGTCGACAATATATTACTGAGTGATGTAGTGCCGAATAACGTGCATTACCTAGGAAGTTTGACGGTAGCAGGGTCGGGTAGTCAGGTGAGCCTTGGTACTTCAGATGCCACTATCGGGGTGCACAATAACAACGAACTAACGGTGAGCTTTGCAAGTGTTACCGGTACCGCATCGGACGACGATATACTCATTACCTACCAAGGTTATATACCTGAAGTTGACGCCAATGGTGACCCAATATTAGGTGCTACTAGTGGCAGCCCTGTAGGCCCGGTTGAAAACACGGTAGATATAACTGGTCTGTCCGGGGGGGTGATGGTATCGGGCTCAGATACCATTGAGATCAATCCACAAGCGGTTGCGATACAAAAAGCGTCCACCATACTCGATAGCACCGGGACGACTGTCGCAAGAAATACCATTCTCCCGGGGGACCTCCTTGAGTGGTCTCTGACCATTCAGGTGTCAGATTACTTTTCAATGGAAAATTTCGAAATCACTGACAATTTTAGTGATGGTCAGCTGTATGTTGCAGGCAGTGAATCTGTTGAATTATTTCACAACGGAACTGCAACCGGGCCTTCAAGTATTTCAGCGACTAACGTCACTCTAGGGACAATTGACCCTGCAACTGGTCTCACTGAAGTGGCTTATGATTTGTCTAATATCATTGCAACTGAATTGCCCGCAAGTGCCGGCGTTCTTGATGGTGATCTAGTAGACGGAACGCAATCTGGCAAGACTACCGCGCTGATAAAATTTCGCACGCAAGTGCAAGAAGAATTTCAATATCCTTCAGTGCCAGGCGGCAACGCCAGTGTTGATGTTGGTGACGCGCTAACGAATAATGTAAACATATCATCAGAAGTAGAGGGTACTGGTAATACGGTTACCAATGTGAGTACCGATAGAGTCCAGGTTGATATACCGGTTGCCACAAAAAGTATTTATGCGATTAACCAGGATACCGACAATTGGGATACTTCAGATCCAGAAATAGCACCAGGTGAAAGTATCACTTACCGTATTACCGTAGAGCTTCCTACCAGTGATGTTGAAAATCTAAATATTACAGATTACCTGCCACTGCCTATTTTTAAGGCAGCGCCAAACTATGCGTATACAGGTATGTATTCGGGTGTTGATAATGTCCCGGCCCCTGGAGAATACGGCTTTGGACCGCTAACTGATCCAGCAGATTTTCCATCATATTTTTTTGATGCCACTGGTAACTCGCTAGATATTGCAAGTGTAACGGTTAGCAGTACCGATAATACAGTTAATTGGGATTTCGATGCGTTCAGTCAACCGAATTCTGGTGGTGGAGTTGTTGATCTCCTTTTTACTACAGCCACTGCTAACGTAAAGTTTGCAGATGGATTATCGCTTACCAATCAGGCGTTAGTATCATACGACAATACCAATAACCCTCAGGAACCGATTGGATCAATAATTTCTGTTAGCCCGATCGCACCCGATATAGCACTTACTAAAGGGGTTGTGTCGGTTGACTCTACTTCAACTGGCGCATTTACCCCGGCCGCTGTAGGGCCTGTTACTTTTAATGATGCTGGCACCGCTGGTGCTGCGTTTTCAGGTGCCGTGACTTCACCGGGTCTTATTGCTACGCCTATAGATTCTGATGTTAGTGGTCTGGATGCTGGTGATATTGTGCGCTTCGCCATCACCATAGAAAACAAAGGCAGTTTTGACGCGACCGATATTACTGTTAACGATAACTTTCCACCAGAGTTTGCCATTCCGCCTGGTGGTCTTAACATGACTGCAGCATTGGGTGACGGCACGCCATTGGCCATTACCGGTGATCTCTTTAACACGTCAGGCTTGCCTGACTCAACCGGGGTGAGTTTCCAACAAGGTGGTAGTACTGCTTATATTGGTGCCGGCGAAGTCGATGACACTCTGATTACGGATGGCAGCAATATTTTTGTACTCACCTATGATCTCATGGTGGGTACCAATGCCTTGCCTATTAGCACACTTGAAAACACTGCTGATCTACTTACCTTTTCGGCAATTGCCGGTGGGGTAGATTACACCGATGGGGAAAACAACCCGGGCTGGACCGATGACGCAAGTGTTACCACTGATACGCCTTCAATAGATAAGGGTTTAACCTCATCAGGAATCATTGATAGCACAAACCCTTTAAACCGTGCGGTACCCGGTGAGTTCATTGACTATCAAGTAGTAATTACGGTGCCTGAAGGGACATTCCCTGCAGCACAGATAAGAGACGATCTTGATGCAGATGTTAGGTTTCATGAGATACTGGGCATAACAAGTAGTGCAGATGTCACGACTAGCCTTGCCAATGGTTTTAGTGATGTAGTATCACCGACACCAGGTACCACGGGCCTTACCTATTTTAACTTAGGTGATATTACCAATACCAACACCGACAACAGTGTAGATGAAACAATAACAGTTGATTATAGGGTCTACGTAAAAAGCGACGCTAATGATTTTGCACTCATTAGAAACCGTGCCTATATCTTTTGGGATACCACCGGAAATGGTAATCCTAACTTTCAGAACATATGGGATAGAGCACCCAACTTACGAGTAGTAACGCCATTTCTTGATGTTCAAAAAGAAATAACAGGCCAACCACCTGTTGATGTGGGCGACACCGTTACCTATAGTATAACAATACAACATGAAAACACTATTCTACCGACTTCAGATACGCATGCGTACAACGTTAATTTTAGCGATACGCTGCCATCTGAAATAGGCGGTATTTCTATTGTTTCAGTGGTAGATGGATCAGGGGCTGCGGTTCCGGGTTTTACGCTTTCAGGCAATACTATTGCTAATCCCGATTTTGATTTGCCCTATGGCGAATCAATTACCGTCACGGTAACCGGTACCGTGAACTCTGCATCCGCGGGCGCTGAGGTTGTTAATACGGCTGACATAAGTTGGACAACCCTTGACCCGGACAATCCGGATGACGGTATAGATGCGGTTGAACCGACGCTGCTAGACAGTGACTCTGCATCTTATACTGTGACTGACCCGATATTAACCAAAAGTGTTGTCAGTACTGGCATCAATAGCACTACCAATAATAATGCTCAAGTGGTGAACGGTGAATACGTCATCTACCGTTTGTCAATCAGTGTTCCTGAAGGCGTAACGCCCACGGCCTCTATTGTGGATCAACTGCCTTCTAATATAATTTACGATCCTACTTTTACACCTATTATTACCTTAAGTAGTGGTGATTTTGCCACTGAGTTGCCCGGTGTGCCACCCACGGTATCTGGAGGTGAAGTAACCTTCGATCTGGGCACGATTAAAAACAGCAATAATAACAATAACGTTATTGAAGCAATTACCATTGAGTATCGTGCCTATGTTTCGGGTGCAGCGCCAACCGATAACCCTACCAATGTCGCTGACTTCAGGTGGGATAAAGACGGCGATGGATCAAACACAGGCCCCAATGATGGATCCCAGATTAGTAGCACTTCGCTTGAGGTGGTAGAACCCATCCTGGACGTTATAAAGAGCGTTGTGCCTGGTACTGCCGATGCAGGTGATACAGTTGAATACACTATTGAAATACAACACACACCAGCATCAGAGACAGATGCTTTTGACGTTGCATTTAAAGATGACTTGCCGATTGAGTTAGGATCAATATCTCTTGTCTCTGCACTAGATAGCGGCGGTGCGGCGGTTGCGGGTTTTGCAGTTGTTGCTAATACGGTTTTCAACAATGATTTTGACTTACCGCTGGGCGAGACCATTACACTCACGGTTACGGGTGTTGCTCAAACCAGTATTTCTGCGAGTACCACAGTATCTAACACGGCGGAATTAGAGTGGGATACGCTAGGAGACGATACACAAGGCAATCAATTAGCCGAAGATACCAGGATTGCTACAAGTGAAGCAGACTTCATAGTACCATCACCTGAGTTTACAAAAACTCTGGTCAGTACTGGAATAGCCAATACAGACAATGCGAACAATGAAGTAGTCGCCGGTGAGTATGCTACCTATCAATTGGAAGTAACAGTGCCGGAAGGCACGACGCCACTTGCGACGATTATAGATACATTAGATGAAGACCTAATCTTTGACCCGACTTACACAGTTACAGTAGTAGCTAGTGCGAATGTTGTCTTTTCCGGTAGTCCAGCAGCGCCCTCTGTTTCCGGTAGTTTGGTTAAGTTTGACTTTGGCACAATTACAAACACCAATACCGATAATGCTGTTGACGATACCATTACGATCACTTATCGCGTTCACGCCAACAGGGATTTACAGCTCGCTGATGTACTAATAAATACCGCAGAGTTGCAGTGGGATTCTGATAACGACAATAACATTGATAATAATGATCTAACGCTAACCAGCGGCAATAGCTTGCTGGTAATAGCGCCAGAGCTACAGGTACTTAAGTCTATCAGTACCGTACCGATCGATGCGGGTGATACCGTTGTGTATGATTATGTCATTAGTCACACAGCAGCGTCTAACGCTACAGCACTAGATGCAAGCTTTACTGATCTACTGCCGCCAGAGATAGACGCAGTATCAGTTGCCGCTGTTGATGGTAATGGTGTAGCGGTACCGGGTTTTACCATTGTGCCGGGTTTTCCGCAAGATGCTGTTGTGAACCCTGATTATGATCTGCCAGAAGGAGAAACAATAACTGTCACCGTGACAGGTGTTGTTAATACCACCGCTTCTGCAAGTACCAGTGTGGTCAATACCGGTGTAATAGATTGGGATTCACTGGGCGACGACGTAGAAGGTAACCAGGACTACGAAGACTCAAATAGCAATTCAAGTAGCGCCAGTTTTGTGGTTTCATCACCGACCTTTACAAAATCATTGGCAAGCACCGGAATTGATGATGCGAGTAACGCACAGAATGAAGTGGTTGCAGGGGAATTTGTAACCTATGAGTTAAGGATGGTTGTGCCGGAAGGTACTACGCCTATGGCAAGTATTATTGATACTTTGCACGCCGATTTAGACTTTGACACAGCGTTTGGTATTACGGCTGAAGCAAGTGCCGGGGTACTGTTTACCGGTAATGCGACTTCCCCTACCGTAGCAGGGAATGACGTCAGTTTTGATCTTGGCACCATTAGCAACAACAATGCAGACAACACAGTAGAAGATACCATTGTCATTACCTACCGTGTTTATGCCACGGCAGCAGTGGCAAGGGGCGATATACTGCCGAACGTGGCAGAATTTACCTGGGATTCAGACAACGATGGCGATATAGACACTACCGATTCCTTATTAACGAGTGGATCTACTGTGCAGGTTATTGAGCCTGAATTGGTCATAGATAAGTCTATTGCGACAATTCCTTCAGATGCTGGCGATGCAGTTGTTTATACCTACTCAATAGAACATACAGCAGCCTCTGATGCGGCAGCACTTGCTGCTAGCTTTACTGATTTACTACCTGCTGAAGTTGCCGCAAGTACCGTTGCCGCTGTTGATAGCAGTGGCGGTGCTGTTGCGGGTTTTAATATTGTGTCTGGTACACCACAAGACAGCGTTGTTAATACGAATTTTGATTTACCTTTGGGTGAAACCATTACGGTTACCGTAACAGGGGTCGTCAATACTACAGCCTCCGCTGGTGCCACCGTTGTTAATACCGGCACCATAGATTGGGATACATTAAGTAATGATACTCAAGGTAATCAACTGGAAGAGGTTACTGGCAGTAGCTCAAGTAGTGCACAATTTGTTGTGGTATCACCGGTTTTTGATAAGGAGCTTCTCAGTACCGGAATAGATGATGTAAGCAATGACGCCACCCATGTGGTAGCGGGGGAATATGCAACCTATTCTGTAGAAATAATCGTCCCTGAGGGAACCACACCTGGAGCCACAATAACCGATACGCTGCACGCTAATCTTCGATTGGATACTGGTTATTCTATCACCACAACGGCCAGTAGTGGAGTTGCCTATACGGGTTCACCGAATTCACCTACCGTTTCAGGCAATGATATTGTTTTTGATTTAGGCACGATAACCAATACCAATACAGACAATAACCTGCCTGAGACTATCACTATAGTGTATCGCGTGTATGCAGACAGTGATGTGCTCAGGGGCGATACCCTGGATAACAACGCAACGTTTAGTTGGGTGGTGGATGACGGCGCTACGCAAACTATCAATACACTTAGCGATTCGACAGATGTCACTGTCATTGCGCCGGAAATGGTAGTGGAGAAATCCGTATCGCAAATGCCTGGTGAAGTCGGGGATAACATTGAATACACCATGGTACTTCGTCATACAGACGCAGGCGATGCCCCGTTACCGGCTTCTGACACCGCTGCCTACGATGTGGCTTTTAGCGACTCTTTACCAGCGGGCTTAATTAATCCCGCAATAGTGTCGGCGGTTGATAGTAGCAATACGGCAGTTTCAGGGTTTACATTAAGCGGTAATACCGTGAGCCATGCAGGGCTTGATATTCCGCTGGGTGAAACCATTACGTTAACCGTTAGTGCAGAAGCCGGAGCAGCCATTGTCGAAGGACAGAACGTAGACAACATAGCGCAAATCAACTGGACAACACTTGATGATAATTCAGATGATGGTTTTGATGCAGGTGAGGCTTATGGTAGTGCCAACGACAATGCTATTTTCTCGCTCAGTGATCTAGAGAAATCCATTGTATCTACCGGTATCGATGATACAAGCAACGACAACACCGAAGTAGTCACAGGCGAATATGTTGTCTACGAGCTGATAGTAACCGTACCGCAGGGTACCTCACCGCTTGCCGAAATTGAAGATACGCTAGACGCAGGGTTAATCTTCGATCAAGCGTACCCGGTTACGGTTTCCCCTAGTAGTGTAAATTTAACGACCAGCGTCGCACCGGGTGACTTTAGTGCTGTAAGCACCAGTTACGATGCAGCCAGCGGTCTGATCAGTATTGATCTTGGTGACATCTCTAATGCAGCGACTGGCGCGACTATTGAAACCTTAACGGTGACCTATCGCGCGTATGTAGACAACGATACGGTTAATGCACCCGTTGGTGGCGTGCTTAACAATGACGCAGAATTCAAGTGGGATATCGATGCCGATGGCAGTAATGAAGGCCCGTTAGATGGAAGTACTGGTGCTGCAGCCCCTCATGTAGACATCATAGGGAATGAACTTCAAGTATCAAAGCAACTGACGGTAGTGCCGACAGATGCTGGTGACACCGTTACCTATGAAATGGTCATTTCGCATAGTGCTGCATCAGAGGCTGCTGCATTTGACGCTACCTTTAGCGATACGCTACCTGCAGAGGTCAGTTCGGTTGCGGTTATATCAGCTGTTGATGGTTCAGGCGCTACAGTGCCGGGCTTTGCAGTAAGCGGTAACACGGTAAGCAATCCAGATTATGATTTACCACTCGGTGAAACGATAACTATAACGGTAAGCGGTATAGTTAATAGCAGTGCCTCTGCTAGTTCAACGGTTAACAATGCGGCTGATATCACATGGGATAGCCTGGGCGATGATAGCCAGGGCGTGCAGGGCGTTGAAACTGAGGGTACAGCAACAGCTTCTGATGACTTTGTAGTGGCATCACCGACTTTTTTAAAATCTATTGCAAGTACGGGAATCAATGACAGTAGCAATGATAACTCATTGGTTGTAGCTGGCGAATACGTAACTTATGATTTGGTGGTTGTTGTGCCCGAAGGCACAACGCCGCTGGCTCAAATCACCGATACCTTGCATGCGAACCTGTTGTTTGATCCCAATTACACCATAACAGCAGCCACTAGTGCTGGTGTGTCGTTTACGGGGCTCGCGACCACTGCCGTTGTGAGTGGCAGTGATGTGACCTTTGACCTGGGTACTATTACCAACCTCAATTCTAATGACACCGTAACCGATACCATTACTATTAATTATCGAGCTTATGCCGACCAGGATGTAGCCAGCGCCGAAATTTTAACCAATGATGCCACACTCATTTGGGATGCTGATGCCGATGGCGACAATAACGATAATGACGGTGCACTGACTGACACTGCTCAAGTGAGTGTTATTACACCACAATTGGTGGTAGAGAAAGATGTCTCGGTTATGCCTTCAAGCGCTGGTGATCCTCTTGAATACACCATAGTGATTCGCCATACCGGTGTTGCAGATACTCCATTACCCGTATCTGCAACCAGTGCTTACGATGTCATATTTAGCGATACGCTCCCACCTGGAGTAGACAACAGCTCTATTGTGTCGGCGCTAGACAGCTCGGGTGCAGCGGTGGCTGGGTTCACGCTTACCGGTAATGCCGTGAGCCATCCGGGGTTTGACCTTGCACGCAATGACTACATAACTCTCACTATAGCGGCTGAAGCAGGGGCCTTAATCACTGCTGGTGATACCGTTACGAATACTGCTGAGATCATCTGGTCAACACTTGACGATAATGCTCTTAGTGATGGTTTTGATGACGCAGAATCAGGCGGTGATGCTGACGATAATGCTGTTTTCTCACTGGCTGATATAGAAAAAACGATTATCAATACGGGGGTCAATGATGCCAGTAACGACAATACAGAAGTAGTAACCGGTGAATACATTACGTACCAATTGCAGCTAACGGTTCCACATGGCAGTACGCCTTCGGCTGAGATCGAAGATACACTGGATGCTGGTTTGATCTTTGATCAAGCGACTGGCATAACGATTGTACCGGGCAGTGCTAACCTGAGCACCAGTAGTGTACCGGGTGATTTTAGTAGCGTTGTTACCACCTACGATGCAGCAAGCAATATCATTAGCATTGATTTAGGTGATATCACTAACAGCGCGCCTATCGGCACAGTAGAGACACTCACCATTACGTATCGAGTTTACGTCGATAACGATGCCCTCTACGCTGATGTCGGCGATCTGCTAAATAACGCTGTAGATTTTAAGTGGGATATAGACGGTGACGGAAGTAACGATGGCCCAACTGATGGTACCACTACAAGTACAGCCCCCGATGTAGTCGTTATAGCACCTGAGTTACAAATTTCCAAACAGGTGATAGTGCCACCCAATGATGCGGGCGACACCGTAACCTATGAGATGGTTATATCACACACAGGTGGTTCACAAGCGGCGGCTTTTGATGCTAGTTTCGCAGACACACTTCCATCTGAAATAAGTAACGTTTCTGTTGTATCGGCAATCGATAGTTCAGGTGCGACAGTTGCGGGCTTTGTCGTTACCGGAAATACAGTAAGCAATCCGGATTACGATCTACCACTCGGTGAGACAATCACACTTACCGTTTCGGGTATTGTGAATACCACGGCATCTGCCAGTACCACTGTAAACAATATTGCACAGATTGATTGGGACACTTTGGGGGATGATACCCAGGGGTATCAGCCAGTAGAAGGTACCGGTACTGCAAGCGCTAGTGATGATTTTGTTATGGCTTCTCCGACCTTTGAGAAATCAGTAGCAGATACCGGTATAGATAACCTTAGCAATGACAACACAGAAGTGGTAGCGGGTGAGTTTGTAACTTACGATCTTGTGGTGACAGTGCCGGAGGGCACCACGCCAATGGCGCAAATCACAGATACTTTACACGCGAATTTGTTGTTTGATTCAAGCTACGCTATTGCCGCCACTGGCAGTGCCGGCGTTGTCTTTACCGGTCCTGCTACCGCACCTATCGTGACAGGTAGCAATGTGGTTTTTGATCTAGGGACTATCACAAATACCAATACTGATGACACTGCCCCTGATACCATCACAATTACCTACCGTGCGTACGCAGACACTGATGTTGTTAGTGCAGAGACCTTAGATAATAACGCGACTCTAATCTGGGATGCAGACAACGACGGCGACAACACCGATAACGATGGTGTGTTAACTGACACAACCGATGTAACGGTGATTGCAGCGAATATGTTAGTCGAGAAAGCAGTCACGCTAATGCCGGCAGATATTGGTGACACCATTGAATATACAATGGTCATTCGCCATAGCGATGCCAGTGATGCACCCGTTGTAGCTTCAGAAACAGGCGCTTATGATGTGATCTTTACTGATGTGCTTCCTGCAGGGCTTATCAATCCTTCGGTAGTGTCTGCGGTAGACAGCAGTAATAGTGCTGTAAGCGGCTTTACAGTGGCAGGCAACACTGTGAATCATGCAGGGCTTGATATTCCGTTAGATGAGTTTATTACGTTAACGGTTAGTGCTGAGGCAGGTCCTTCGATTGTTGAAGGTGACACCATAGACAATATTGCGATCATCAATTGGACAACACTTGATGATGCCGCCAATGATGGATTTGACGCCGGAGAATCCGGCGGCACTGATTCAGACAATGCGAATTTCTCAATTGGTAACATTGAAAAGACCGTCTTAAACACTGGTATTAATGACGCCAGCAATGATAATTCAGAGGCGGTCACAGGTGAATATGTAACCTATCAGTTATCGATAGAGATTCCACAAGGTGCTTCAGCAGTTGCTGAAATTGAAGATACACTTGATGCCGGGCTAATTTTTGATCAGGGCTTTGGCGTTACCGTAACTCCAAGTAGCAGCAACTTAACCACTAACACGGCACCGGGTGATTTCAGTAATGTAGCCACCACCTATGATCCGGTAACGAATCTCTTAAGCATTGGCTTGGGCGATGTTAATAATTCTGCGGCCACCGGTACGGTAGAGAGCTTAACTGTTACTTACCGCGTATACGTTGACAATGATATTTTCAATGCTCCAGTCGGTAGTGCCCTGAACAACGCAGTAAACTACAAATGGGATATCGACGGTGACGGAACCAATGATGGCCCTCTGGATGGCACCACAGAGGCGGCAGCACCAGAGATAGAAGTTATTGCGCCAGAGCTTGAAATCGCTAAGCAAGTGATTGTTGTACCAGCCGATGCGGGTGATATTGTAACCTATGAGATGGTTATCTCGCATACCGGCAATTCACAGGCAGCGGCCTTTGATGCGACTTTCACAGACACATTACCGTCAGAAATAAGTTCTGTATCAATTGTGTCAGCATTAGACAGCAGCGGTATCGCAGTGCCAGGTTTTGTAGTAAGTGGTAATACAGTAAGCCACCCTGATTATGACCTTGCTTTAGGCGATACCATTACCTTAACGGTAACAGGTGTTGTCAATACCACTGTTTCAGCCAGCACTACTGTTACAAACACCGCTTCTATTGATTGGGATACCTTGGGTGACGACAGTCAGGGTAATCAGGTAGTGGAAGATACCGGTACCGATAGCGCCAGTGATGATTTTATTGTGGCATCGCCTGCGTTTGCAAAGTCTATCGCGGGCACCGGTATTAATGACCCATCTGCCGCCACTGAAAACGACAATAGCGAAGTGGTCGCAGGCGAATACGTTACTTATGATCTAGTGGTTACAGTGCCTGAAGGTACGACGCCAATGGCACAGATCACCGATACCCTGCAAAACAGCTTACTGTTTGATAGTAGCTATCCAATAACAGCAGTTGGCACTTCTGGTGTGGCCTTTACTGGTGCTGCGACCGTACCAACGGTTAGCGGCAATGATATTACCTTTGATCTTGGCACGATTACTAACAGCAATATTGATGATTCAATTCCTGACACCATTACTATTACTTACCGTGCTTATAGCGCCCAAACGGTAGTGTCAGGTGATACGCTATCAAACAATGCGACCTTAACCTGGGATGCAGACAACGACGGTGACAACAACGACAATGACGGCACGCTGAGTGACTCAACTGATGTAGCTGTTATTGCACCAGAACTAGTGGTTGAAAAAAGCGTATCAGTGATGCCATCAGATATTGGTGATCCACTTGAATACACTATTGTTATTCGCCACACTGATCCAGGCGACGCACCGCTGCCGGTATCAGAGACTGCAGCTTACGATATTACCTTCAACGATGTACTACCAGCTGGTATAGATAGCCCCGGTATTGTATCGGCATTGGATAGTACGGGTAATACCGTTCCGGGCTTTAACCTAACAGGCAGCACAGTTACGCACACTGGTTTTGACCTGGCTCACAAAGATACGGTCACTTTAACGCTTAGCGGTATAGCCGGCTCAACCATTGTAGAAGGCGATACAGTAACCAATACCGCTAACATTAATTGGACAACACTTAACGATACCAGTGACGACGGCTTCGATGCCGGTGAGTCTGGCGCAAGTGAAACTGACAGCGCTGTGTTCTCAATAAGTGACATTGAAAAGCGAATTGTTGAAACCGGAATCAATGATACGAGCAATGATAACCTTGAGGCCGTAAGCGGTGAATACGTTACCTATGAGCTTGTAGTGACTGTGCCGCACGGTACTTCACCGGTGGCCGAGATTGAAGATACCCTTGATGCAGGTTTGGTCTTTGATCAAGCTAATGGTGTGACGGTAGTGCCAAGCAGCACGAATCTCACGCATAGCACAGCACCCGGTGATTTCAGCGCCGTGGCAGCGAGCTATGATGCTGCCACCAATCTTGTAAGCTTCGATTTAGGTGATATTACTAATACAGCAGCCGAGGGCACGGTTGAAACGCTTACCGTTTTTTACCGGGTTTATGTAGCAAATGATGCCATCAATGCCGGTTTGGGTGCTACGTTAAATAACGCTGCTGAATTCAAGTGGGATATCAATGGTGATGGCATCAATGACGGGCCAACTGACGGCACCACTGAAGCCGTCGCTCCAGATGTCACTATAATTGGCCCGGAGTTACAGCTAACAAAGCAAGTCGCTACCGTGCCGAGTGACGCCGGTGATATCGTTACTTATGAAATGTTGATAGAGCATACGGGTACTTCTACAGCTGCCGCATTCGATTCAACTTTTAGCGATACTTTGCCATCAGAAATAAGCAATATATCGATCGTTTCCGCTCTTGACAGCAGCGGTGCCCCAGTGCCGGGCTTTAGTGTTAGCGGCAATTCTGTAAGCAACCCGGATTATGATCTGGCCCTCGGTGACAGCATAACGCTAATTGTAACAGGCACAGTAAATACTACAGCCTCTGCCAGTACTACAGTGATCAACACCGCCAACATCGGGTGGGAGACTCTGGGTGATGATTCACAGGGTAATCAAAGTGCACAAGATTCAGGCACAGACCAATCAAGTGATAGCTTCGTACTTGATTCACCAGTATTTTCTAAATCAATTTCCGGTACCGGAATCAATGATTCGACCAACAACAATTCGGCGATTGTGGCGGGTGAATATGTTACCTACGATCTAGTGGTTACCGTGCCTGAGGGCACAACACCGCTTGTACAGATAACAGATACGTTGCACAGCAACCTGATCTTTGACCCGGGTTTTGGTATTACTGCCACCGGTTCATCTGGAGTGTCGTTTACCGGTGCGGCGATAAACCCTGCAGTGGCAGGTAGCGATGTTATTTTTGATCTTGGTACGGTTACCAATACGAACACTGATGATTCAGTAGTAGACACAATAACGATCACCTATCGTACCTACGCTGATAGCGATGTGGTAGCAGGGGATACACTGAACAACGATGCCACTCTAATTTGGGATGCAGACAACGACGGCGATAACAACGACAACGATGGCGCCTTAAGCGATACATCGAATGTAGATGTGATTTCACCAGAGCTAATTGTTGATAAACAAGTAACGCTAATACCCTCTGATATTGGTGATACCGTTGAATACACCGTTGTTATTCGCCATACCGATAGCAGTGATGCACCGCTACCAGAATCGGCAACATCGGCCTACGATGTCACCTTAAATGATCAGCTGCCAGCCGGGTTAATCAATGCCGCTATTGTTTCTGCGACAGATAGCGCAGGGCAAGCGGTTCCAGGTTTTGCTTTGTCGGGCAATACCGTCAGTCATGGTGGTTTTGATTTAGCCCATACGGATACCGTAACACTTGTAGTAAGAGCTGAAGCCGGAGCCGCCATAATTGAAGGCGATACCGTCACCAATGTGGCTGACATCAATTGGACAACACTCGATGATGCCACTGACGATGGCATAGATGCCAGTGAATCTGGTGGCTCTGCTAACAATAGCGCGAGTTTCTCGATAAGCGATATACAAAAGACGGTACTTAACACCGGTATTAATGATGCCAGCAACAATGATTCTGAAGTGGTAACAGGTGAGTTTGTGACTTACCAATTATCAGTAGAGATCCCGCATGGCACTGTTGCTCTTGCAGAAATTGAAGATACCCTGGATGCCGGTTTGATCTTTGATCAGGCGAATGGTGTAACGGTTGTGCCTGGTAGTGCAAATCTGACGACCAGCAACGGATCGTTTACTAACTCAACTACTACTTATGACCAGACAAGTAATCTGGTGAGTATTGAACTTGGTGATATAACCAATACGGCGCCCGTGGGTACGGTAGAGACACTGACGATTACTTATCGCGTTTATGTCGATAACGATACTGTTAATGCATCGGTAGGTGACACGCTTAATAATGCAGTCAATTTTAAATGGGATATCAACAACGACGGTGACAACGACGGCCCGTTAGATGGTACCACTGAAGCACGAGCACCGGATGTAACCGTTATTGGCACAGCGCTTCAAGTGAGCAAGCAGGTAGTTGTAGAGCCGAATGACGCTGGCGATACAATCACCTATGAGATGATAATAGAGCATACAGCAGATTCACAAGCCGCGGCTTTTGACGCAACGTTTAGTGATGCAATACCGTCTGAAATTAGCGGTGTTAGCGTATCGGCGGTCAATAGCGCGGGCACTGCGGTTAGCGGGTTTGCGGTAAGCGGCAATACCGTCAGTAATCCTGACTTCGATTTACCATTGGGTGAATCCATTGCCGTGACTATTACAGGTGTAGTCAACACGACCGCCTCTGCCAGTACGACGGTAACCAATACCGCAGATATCAGTTGGGAGTCGCTCGGTGACGATACCCAAGGCAGGCAATTAATTGAAGATGGCGGCACTGATTCAGCCAGCGATGATTTTATAGTCGCATCACCAACCTTTGAAAAGCTTCTGGTTAGTAGCGGTATTGAAGACGGTGTTAATACCGCAGATGAAGTAGTGGCTGGCGAATACGTGACTTACAGCTTAGTGGTCACTGTGCCTGAAGGCACCACGCCAATGGCGCAGATCACTGATACCTTAAATAGCTTTCTAACTTTTGATGGCACCTACGCCATAACAGCAGTTGCAAGCAGTGGTGTTAGTTTTACCGGTAATGCGATAATGCCTGTGATCAATGGTAGTGATGTAATCTTTGATCTTGGTACTATTACAAACACGAACACCGCTGATAATATCGACGATACCGTAACCGTTACGTATCGGGTCTACACAGAGCAAAATGTTGCCAGACTAGATGTATTAGAGAACAGCGCTACGCTAATCTGGGATGCAGACAACGATGGCGACAACCAGGATGCAGACGGTGTTTTATTAGATTCAACTGATGTCAATGTTGTAGAGCCACAGCTGGTAGTGGATAAGCAAGTAACATTAATGCCATCAGATATTGGTGATCCGCTAGAGTACACTATTATTATTAGGCACAGTGACTTTGCAGATGCGCCATTAGCACCTTCAGATGCAAGTGCCTACGATGTGGCTATCACTGATGAGATCCCACAGAGTATTGAAAATGTGGTCATAGTGTCTGCTGTCAACAGCTTCGGTGTGCCGATAGTAGGTTTTGCACTCAACGGTAATACTGTTAGCCACGCAGGCTTTGATTTGCCTCACAGTGACTTTGTCACGCTTACCATTAGTGGTACGGCGGGCAGTGCAATTGTTGAGGGCGATACAGTTACTAATGTTACTGATATCAATTGGAGTACCCTGGACGATACGACTGACGATGGCATAGACGCTGTTGAATCTGGCGGGTCTGCAAGCAATGACGCTTCTTTCTCACTGGCAAACGTAGAGAAGTCGATTCTTAGCACCGGAATCAACGACGCGAGCAACAATGATGTTGAAGTCGTTAGCGGTGAGTATGTCACTTACCAATTGACAGTAGAGGTGCCGCACGGCACAGCGGCTGTGGCTGAAATCGAAGATACGCTAGATGCTGGATTAATTCTTGATCAAAGCATTCCGGTAACCGTAACGCCCAGTAGCGCAAACCTGAGTACCAGTACTGCACCGGGTGATTTTAGTGTTACAGCAACCAGCTACGATCCAACAAGCAATAAAGTTAGCATCGCGTTGGGTGATATTAACAATGCCGCGCCAGTTGGCACAGTTGAAATGCTTACGATTACTTATCGCGTGATAGTAGATAGTGATACCACCACTGCAGGCCCCGGTGCTGTGCTTAATAATGCAGTAGATTTCAGGTTTGATATTGATGGGGATGGCAGCAATGACGGTCCACTTGATGGTAGCACTGAAGATTCAGCACCTACTGTAGAGGTTATAAGCCCGGAACTCACAATTACCAAGCAAGTCGTGGTAGCGCCACAGGATGCTGGTGATACTGTCGCCTACGAGATGCTTATTGAACACACTGATGCCTCGCAAGCCGGTGCCTTTGACGCTACGTTTACTGATACTCTGCCTGCAGAAGTTAGTATGGTGTCTGTTGTGTCCGCATTCGATAGTGTAGGCAATGCCGTTGGCGGCTTTGCAGTAAGTGGCAATACCGTAAGTAATCCAGACTTTGATTTGCCGTTAGGTGAGTCAATCACACTAACGGTGACAGGGACAATAAATACTATTGCGTCTGCGAGTACAACGGTTAATAACACGGCATTGATCACATGGGATACGCTGGGCGATGATACGCAGGGTAATCAATCATTTGAAAATGGTGGTACTGATTCAGACAACGATGTGTTTACAGTCGCGTCTCCTACATTTGAAAAGACCATAGAAAGTACTGGAATTGCCAATGACACCAATGATAATGGCGAGGTAGTGGCCGGCGAGTATGTTACCTACAACTTGATAGCCACTGTGCCTGAGGGTACTACGCCATTGGTGCAAATTACCGACATTTTAGACCCTGATCTGTTGTTTGATTCAAGTTATAGCATTAGCGCTACAGGCAGTAATGGCGTTACTTTTACAGGCGCTGCTACTAGCCCGACAGTCAATAGCAACACCGTGGTGTTCGATCTTGGAACAGTAACGAATACCAATATTGATAACAACACAGATGACACCGTTACCATCACCTATAGAGTCTTTACCGATAGTGATGTAGCTACTGATGCAGTATTGCCCAATAACGCCACCCTTGAATGGGATGCCAACAACAACGCTCTGGCAGATGAGCCGAATGATGGTTCATTGACTGACGGTACCAGTGTGACGGTTATATCGCCACAATTGGTGGTTGAAAAATCAGTTTCAGAAGTGCCTGGGGAACAAGGTGATCCAATACAGTACACATTTGTGATTCGCCACAGTGATGCCTCTGATGCACCGTTGCCTCTTTCGCAAACGGGTGCCTATGACATCGCATTTAATGATCCGTTGCCAGCGGGCTTAAGCGATCTTTCAGTCGATTCGGCCATTCTTTCAGATGGTACGCCGATCACTGGATTCACGTTTAATGGCAATACGTTGAGCCATACAGGTTTTGACTTAAACCATGGCGATTCTCTTACTTTGACAGTGTCAGGCATTGTGGGCACAACAGTGGTGGAAGGCGATACCATTGTCAATATTGCAGATATCAGTTGGAGCACATTGGATGACAATAGCGACGATGGTATCGATGCCAGTGAGTCGGGTGGCAGTGGCTCTGGTGGTGCGAACTTCACGTTATCAAACCTCGAAAAATCCATAGTCAGCACCGGTATTAATGACTTTATCAACAATGATCTACACGCTGTAGCAGGTGAGTTTATTGATTATCAGGTCGTGCTTGAGGTGCCTAAAGGCTTAAGCGCTCAAGCTGAGATAATTGATCAACTTGATGCTGGTCTGGTGTTTGACACAACACAAGGTATTACCGCTTTACCGAGCAGCTCGAATATCACTACTTCTCTGCAGCCAGGTGATTTTTCTGAGCTTAGCGCAAACTACGATCCACAAACTAATAGTGTAAATGTGTTGTTGGGAGATATTACGAACATTGCACCAGCAAGCGTCATTGAAACCATTACGCTAGAGTATCGTGTATACGTCGCCAACGATGAAGCTACAGCCGGCACAGGAGAATGGTTAAATAACACTGTGAATTTTCGCTGGGACATAGACGGAGACGGCAGTAACACAGGGTTGTATGACGGAATCACTCAAGCATCAGCCCCTGAAGTAGCGGTTATCTCACCTGAACTTGATATAGTAAAAACGGTTATTGAAGACCCAGGTGAAAACGGCGACGCGATAAGCTATGAGTTTGTGATTAGTCATTCTGCAGATTCAACAGCCACTGCGTATGATATGCAGTTTGTAGATGAGATCCCTGCTGGGGTATCTGGATTAGTAATCAACTCAGCCGTTGATAGCAGCAATAATCCGGTTAATGGGTTTACTGTAGACGGTAATACTTTGCAGCATGCCGGTTTAGATCTGATATACGGTGATACCGTGACGGTAAGTGTAAGCGGTACCATCAATGAAACGGTAGACCCGGGTGACACAATTACCAACACCGCAACGATAACCTGGCGCTCGCTGGATTCCGGTAACGATACTGATGGTGCTGATGTTATTGATCCAAATGCAGCGCAGTTGCAATCTAATGAAGCGTCGGATTCTTTCTCTATAGCCGATTTACATAAGCGAGTTATCGACACCAGTATTGATGATAACGATAACGCTAAGTTTGAGGCAGTGGTGGGTGAATACATTACCTACGAATTGGTTATAGATGTACCGCAGGGTGTTTCAAGTTTTGCAGAGATTCAGGATACACTTGATCAAGGCATGGCATTTGATTCACTGATTGAGGTAGTAGCAAGTTCTGATAGCCTAAGCACAGACCATGGTGTAGGGGATTTCTCAGATATTGTCGCGCCACTTGCAGGGTCTACCGATACTTTGCTTTTCCCCCTGGGTGAGATCACGAATACGAATCTTGACAATAGCGTGACTGAAACTCTAACGCTTACGTATCGCGTTTACGTGCAAAATGAAAACACTGTACAGCCCGGTGTGACACTGGGCAATGATGCCGTCTACAGGTGGGATCTCAATGGTGATGGCGTGGCTGATAACGTTACTAATGCCAAAGCGGCGGCTGTTACCGTGTTAGAGCCTGTTATTAGTGTCAGCAAAACAGCAAATGACCCGGTACCGCATTTGGGTCAAGTGATCACCTACACAGTAACGGTCGCAAACGAGCCGGTTGCCTATGGTGCTGACGCGCGCGATGTCAGTGTGATTGATGCACTGCCTGCGAACGCCGTATTAGATCCTGCGTCTATTCTAATCAATGGCGTGGCAGTGACCGATGATACCAATGTCACGGATCTTTCCAGTGGTAATACAGTTGCTCTATCACTTGACAATCTTGAATACGGGGCTGAAGTAGCCATTAGCTATCAAGCGCTGTTAACCGCAGACACCAATGAATTTGGTGGCTCGGTTGATAACACGGTATCGGTGCAGTGGAGTTCGTTATCTGAGGCTAATCCGAATGATGGTTTGCATGCCTCTGAACGTGATAGTAGTGATGGTTTAGCGGGAAGTGCTGGTAACTCTATAATACTCACTGCGCCGGATTATAAAATTGAAAAGGCCAGCGCTCCGAGTGGTGCTTTAAAAGCTGGAGATTCCATTGTTTATACGCTGTCTGTGAGTAATATCGGTACCCATGAAGGGACAAATATTGAAATTTCCGATTTGTTCCCGGTAGAGGCTTTGGGTGCTCCAGGTGTAATTTCAAACAACGGCTCATTTGACGCTATCACAGGTCATGTGAACTGGTTGATCCCAACACTTGCGATCAACGAGAACGTTATATTGACGGTTGAAGCTACAGTTGCCAACCCACAAGATACCAACATTGATGCGAATACTGCAACGGCTGACGATACCTTTACCAATACAGCCACAGTCACCGATGACGGCCTCAACGGTGGTGATCCTGATCTTACCAACAATGAGGTGTCTGTCAGTGGAAGTATTATTGCAGCACCTGATTACACCATTAGCAAAACCAATAACAGTACTATGGCAGCTCCTACGGAGCGTGTGAACTACTTTATAACAGCCTCTAACATAGGTACGCAAACCGGTACTAATGTTGTTATAACTGATGAGTTCCCGCCTGCTATTCTCACTATTATAGATGCGGCGGGTGGCGTAATTGATGAGCAGGCAGGCACGATAACCTGGGTTATAGATGAATTCTCAGTCGGCCAGGAGCAACAGCTTGCGGTAATTGCAGAGGTGAAACCCACGGCAAATCTAGATACAGCAGATCAACTATTTACCAACTCGGTTTCAATAACAGATGATCTGCAAAATGGTGCCGATACTAACACCACTAACAATGACTCAACGGAGTCAGACATGCTGTTGGCAGGTGCAGGGGAGCCACTCATGCTGACGGCATTACCTGAAAGTATTGGTGCGTCACCTCTGGCTGAAAGCTCAGCAGGTTCAACTACAGACAGTGCGAATTTTAGACTTGCTACTCCTGATACTGCTCGAATAATGACTACCGAAATGCTAACAGGCCAGGGTACAGATGAAAATGAGCGCAACCGTCGTGCAGAGAATGATCTTATCAATGGTGGGCATTTGCTTGATACCTTCTCGGTGCCGTCCCCGGCGATTCATTGTTCACCGGGTGTTATTAACTACGACTACGAAAGCGATCAAGAAGATCTTGAGTTACTAGAATGGTTGCAAGAAGCCGAAAGTGAAGAGGCCAGGCTGGAAGTCGAGCCATCTGCTCAGGGTTCTGAGGCGTCGCACGTTGAATTACAAGTGAATGGCGTTGTAAAAATCATAGATGAGAAGTTAATTGAACAGCCACAAACTCTACAGCAGCAGATAGCGCGTGAAGCAGACAACCTCTACGGTTCTGATAAAAAAGAACTACTAGAAGCATTTAAAGACAGCGCATAGTGAGCAAGCAGTATAAAACCAGTTACGCTTTATATTTGCAGCGTTGGCGCAATACGATTGCGTTTGTTATAGCTGTTTTTGGCTGTTCTTTGGAAAGTGTTGCTAGAGAGTATCAAATTCCCACTGATAGCAACGTGGTTGGTCACGTAGAGACAGTGGTGGCAAGCCACGAGGACACCATCTATACACTAGCGGTGCAACATGAGGTCGGTGCATCGGCATTGATTAACGCTAATAATGATATAGATCATAGGCTACCAGGTGAGGGTGTGGTATTGAGTTTACCCACTCGGTATGTACTGCCTAATGTAGAACGCGAAGGCATAATCATTAATTTACCCGAGATGCGACTTTACTATTTTCCGCCACACAAGCGCTCTGTGCATGTGTACCCAGTCGGTATTGGAAGGCAAGGGTGGGACACACCGCTTATCGAATCAAGAATCACAAGTATTGTTAAAGACCCAACTTGGACACCGCCGCAATCTATTCATCAGGAATACCAAAATGCCGGTCTCAGCCTTCCAGCTGTTGTTCCTCCAGGGCGCGATAATCCTTTGGGTGAGTATGCGTTAAGAATAGGACATACCAGCTACCTGATTCACGGTACTAACAACGCTAAAGGTGTGGGTCTAAGAGTGAGTCATGGTTGCATAAGATTGTATGCTGCGCACATTGAGGAATTGGCGTCAATGATAGATGTTAATACGCCGGTAAAGGTGATTAACCAGCCGCTGAAAATTGGTCGCCACGGTGAAAACTGGGTAGTGCAGGTACATAAACCGATTCAAGGCGCTGCATATGATTACCGCTTAGCTGTGCAAAAATTCTTTAGTTATGTAGAGGCGATACTCTCAAAGTCAGAACTTATGCGGGTGAAACAACGCATTTTGCAGTCAATGCAAAAAGAGGATTTATACACAGGTTTACCCATAATTGTGAAGCCATAAGTAGCGCCTGCTGGTGTAAAAACCGCCAATATTCTCGAATGTCATTACGGAAATAGTGTTTTATGCTTCGGCAGGCTATTATGCCGACAGTCCTCATTATTCTTATACTAACTATAATAGCTAGATGCTGGGTCGTCTATTTTTAGACTTTTTGGGTACTGCCATTTGCCATAATTACTATAAAACGCAAATGTGTATTTGTTCGCTGTGAAGCACTAATAAGCAATAACTTTGGGGCTCGACATAATGATTAGAAATATTGAAATGAAAAAGAAAATATCTGTATTACTGGGTGGCTTGCTGATAGGTTCATTAGTCTGGTGCGGCTCAGCCAGCGCGCAAGATACCAGCGACAATCCGGCAACAGAAACTGCTGCAGTTAGTTTGGCAACGGGCAATCCGTTAACCGATAGCGCACTCAGTTCAGATTGGTCTTTCGGATTGCAGGCGGCACCACTAACTTTCGGTATTAGTGTGCGCCACAATTTCAATAACCAATGGATGGTGCAGGGTGTGCTTTCACCTAACGATGGCGAGCCAGCTGTGGCGCTAAGAGCACTAAGAATCTCAACTCAGAAACGATTTTGGCAAAGTTATTTATTTGCAGGTGTGGCTACTGCGAAAAATGAAACATACTACTTTGACGATGTCTCTTTTAATGGAGCTGATGAAGCTTACCGGGAAATGGCTTTAACAACGGGATTGGGTGTCGAATGGGCATGGACTGCAAAAAATCCGTCATTGCCGCCACTTTCGTGGAGCTTGGAATTAGGACTGAATTATAATAATAGAGTCTTCGACAATGATTCTATTAGCTCTGATGGCGAATTACGCCTGGCGGTTGGTGCTGCTATTCACTATCAATTTGAATAGTCTTTAAATTGATTATTTTAGGCAATAGTAATTGGCGCATTGGTTGCGCCAATTTTTTTTTGAATAGCAATAAGTTTCAAGTTTAGAAAAAATCCTACCCCCACGTGATCATATTGATCACATGTTCGACACCTTTGATGTCCGAGATCTGATCTTCAGCGAGCTGCGCCTCTTTACCTGAAGTTGCTGTACCGATTATGGTAGCAATACCGTCGTATACGGTTACCCGTAAATCAGGGCTGCTTACAGCGATTATTGAGTTCTCTGAATCATAGTTGCTAGTGACTTTATTAGTGACTTCATTAGCAGGTGCTGTAGCTGTTGACATTGCCCCTGAAATCGCCAGCGCTAAAAGTGCTTTAGTATTCACTATATCCATTAATATTCCTTGTATCTGGTTGATGTAATCGCGTTTTGATTGCGCATTAATTACATCAGACTGAACAGTTTGGGGTTAGTTTCATAAAACCCAAGTGCCGAAATATACAAATAATTATAAAAACTTTATTAGCATGAGGCCTCGCTAGGGGCTGTCTCAGAATCGTGACACATTGGCGAGAAACACCTTGACGCAAACCGGTTAGGGTAAAACAACGTGGGGACGCTCAAAGTGCTACGTACTGCCTCCAAAGTATTCAACCGGCGTGCTTCTCGTTTTACGATGCGGCGCTCACAATAAATCCTTTCAGAGTAGGTAATAAAAATAGATGGCTACTAAACCACTGGCCCTTATCACAGGCGGCGCACAAGGAATAGGGTACGCTTGTGCAGAAGCCCTTCAAGAACAGGGTGCACAGATTATCCTGTCTGATATAAACACGGGTGCACTTGATAATGCTGTTAAAACGCTGGGTCAAGATACTGTGGGTATTGCCTGTGACATGGGAGACGCTGACCAGATCAATAAAATGTTTGATCAAATAGATACAGAGCACGCGCCATTGCATATGTTGGTGAACAACGCCGGGATAGCATCTCCGGGGGACTTTCTAGACACCACCATAGAACAGTTTAAGCAAGTGATTGATATAAATCTGGTGGGTACATTTTTAGCACTGCAGCGTGCTGCAAAAAATATGGTAGCCAATAAGGTCGAGGGTGCAATCGTTAATATGTCTTCAATTAATGCGGTTGTGGCTATTCCTACCATCGCTGCTTATTGTGCATCTAAAGGCGGTGTTTCGCAATTAACCAAGTCTGCGTCGTTGGCGCTTGCGCCGCATAATATTCGCGTTAATGCGGTCGGGCCAGGTTCGATTGATACTGCCATGCTTGCAAGCGTTAACGCTAATCCAGACGCCATGAAAATGGTAATGTCTCGCACGCCTATGCAACGACTTGGCAGTGCTGCAGAGATTGCTAATGTGGTGGCTTTTTTGGTTAGTGAGAAGTCTAGTTATATTACGGGTGAGGTTATCTATGCAGATGGTGGTCGGTTGGGTATGAATTATACCTGTTAGGTGGTTGGTGGTTGGGCGTCGGTTTTATTTGAAGTGTGAAGCGACTGACGCATCACACTCTTTTAGTCCCTCGCTTACGCTGGCGGGCTTCCTGAAAACCTAAAAATGGCGAGCACGTGCTGGGGATAGCACGTCAAGGACTTCAGCGCCACTTTAAGGAAGCCCGCCAGCGTGAGCGAGGGATTAAGGAACCGTGAATTTTCAGTACCCTTTCACTTTGAAAAAAATACAAACCACACAAAGCACCCGTACGTCATCTTTAAGGAAGCCCGCCAGCGTGAGCGAGGGATTAAGGAACCGTGAAGTTTCATTGCCCACTCACTTTGAAAAAAAATACAAACCACACAAAGCACCCGTACGTAATCTTTAAGGAAGCCCGCCAGCGTGAGCGAGGGATTAAGGAACCGTGAAGTTTCATTACCCACTCACTTTGAAAAAAATACAAACCACACAAAGCACCCGTACGTCATCTTTTAGGAAGCCTGTCAGCGTGAGCGAGGGTCTAAAGAACCGTGAAGTTTCATTACCCTCTCGCCTTATAATAAATCTCAGCCCTACAGCTGTAAGCAACACCCGTTGGCATTCCTTAACTAGAAAGTGCGCGGCCTGGAAACCTTGAAGTCTTATTATTCCCCTAACCTGAAAAAGAACACCGCTCCCAGTCACGCCAACACCACACCCAATACAAAGTGGAAAACCACCCCCATAACCCACAGATTTAGCTCAAGCGCTGAAGATCAACTATAGTAAAGTACAGGTTTACAAATCGATTTGGCGCTGGTGACATTCTTTTACCCACCGGTGCATTTACAGGCACAAAATCATGACTCAGGTTGTCACTGCAAAACAAATTCTCAATGGCTCGAAAGCCGCAGGTGAGACGGTCACCGTGCAAGGCTGGGTTCGTACGCGGCGTGATTCCAAAGCGGGCATATCGTTTCTAAATGTCTATGACGGCAGTGGTTTTGATGGTGTGCAAGCTGTGGTGCCCGAAAGCCTTTCAAACTACCACAATACCGTACTGAAACTTACCGCTGGTTGTTCGGTTGAAGTCACCGGCACGGTCGCGAATTCTGAGGGTGGTGGTCAGCAATTTGAACTTCAAGCCACAGAAGTTCAAGTTCATGGCTGGGTTGAAGACCCTGAGACTTACCCGGTTGCAAAGAAGCGCCACACGTTTGAGTATTTACGAACGATCTCGCACTTACGTCCGCGTACGAACGCTTTTGGGGCTATTACCAGAGTAAGAACAACATTGGCTAATGCTGTTCATAATTATTACTACGAGCGTGGCTTTCAGTGGGTCAACACACCCATCATTACTGCGAGTGATTGTGAAGGTGCAGGGGAGCTTTTCAGGGTTAGCACTCTTGATCTTGCTAATCTCCCCATCGGCAAAGATGGCAAGGTAGATTTCGAACAAGACTTTTTTGGCAGTGAGTCGTTTCTGACTGTGTCCGGTCAGTTAAATGTGGAGTGTTATGCCATGGCCTTGTCAAAGGTGTATACCTTTGGCCCAACCTTTCGTGCAGAAAACTCAAACACTAGCCGACACTTGGCGGAATTCTGGATGATCGAGCCGGAGATCGCTTTTGCAGGCTTGGATGAAAATGCAGCACTTGCTGAAGACTTCCTAAAGTATCTTTTCCAAACGGTGCTTAATGATCGTGAAGATGATATGGCATTTTTTAACCAGCGGGTCGATAAAGGCTGTATTGAGCGCTTAGAGAAAATGGTGACAACTGAATTTGAGCAAATGGAATACACAGAAGCCGTTAAGATCTTAAAGAGCTGCAACAAGAAATTCGAATTCCCGGTAGAGTGGGGTCATGATCTTCAATCAGAGCACGAGCGATACCTAACCGAAGAGCATGTTGGTAAACCTATTGTGTTGCGCAATTATCCTAAAGAGATTAAAGCGTTTTATATGCGTGAAAACGACGACGGAAAAACGGTTGCAGCAATGGATGTTCTAGCCCCGGGTATTGGTGAGATTATCGGGGGTAGCCAACGTGAAGAACGGCTTGATAGATTAGATGCTAAGCTTGAAGCGCAAGGTATCTCAGAAGAACTATGGTGGTATCGTGATCTACGTCGTTACGGCACCGTGCCTCATGCAGGGTTTGGCTTGGGTTTCGAAAGGCTAATTAATTATATTACGGGCATGGAAAATATCCGCGATGCCATACCGTTTCCTCGTACGCCAAAAAGCGCACCGTTCTAATATTTATCGAATATACTTAAACTTTAGTAAGCACTGAACTTAATCTGTGCTCTTAATTAGGTAATTAAACTGGACGCTCAATTTATATCTTTGATGCAAAGCGTCGGCTTTACTAATGCTGACGCATTTGCGCTGTGCTTTTTCTTTGTCTCATGGATACTTCACTTTTGGATGGTGAACCTTTCACCATGGAGTAATAAAGCAATTTCTGCCCGTATGAGTTTGTACCGCCATCGATGGATGAGCAATATGGTGTATCGCAGCCCAAAAATGCCAGACACTATTATCCAAAATTCACTGCAGTACGGTGTCATTTTCTTTGCTTCAACCTCAATTTTATTAATTGGCGCATTAATAGCCGGATTAGGTGCATCTGATCAGGCTATTGAATTGTTGGCTGATCTGCCTTTTGCAGTGGGCACCACTAGAACAGTGTGGGAAATAAAAGTGTTAATACTGACTTTTATTTTTACTTTCGCATTTTTTAAATTTGCATGGAGCTATCGGCTGTTTAACTATGTCATTATCATGATAGGCGCCGCGCCTGATGAGACGGTTGCCAAAGCAAAGCAGCAGCCAGAGACTGTGAATCTAGAAGACTACGCCAACACGGTTGGGCAGCTTCATACGCTGGGTGCGCGGCACTTTACCATAGGGCTGAATTCGTACTTTTTCGCACTTGCTGCCAGTGCTTGGTTTTTGGGCCCTAAGTTTTTTATTGCGTCAACCATCTGGGTCAGTTTGGTTTTGTATCGTCGAGCGTTTTGGTCTACCTTTGGCCGCGCGTTAGCGAGCCTGGACGACGTAGACGCACCTTCAAAAAAGAACTAAAACTATCCCCGCAGGATTAAGTGTAGGAATTGTTCAGTAATCCGATCAGTAGTTACGTAGTGCTTTTGGTGTAAGTCAATTCCTGTGTGATCTTTCGCCGACCCTATATAGTTATTTAGAATGACTAAACGCCTATATAGGGTAGGCAAAATCTCACGCACCTGAATGATCCTCGCTACGCGCTGTTTATGGACGGACACTTGCCAGTTATTTGTGCCTTTGGGTCAGTAGTTGGTTTGGATCTCCACGAAATTCACGTGAATAGCACAAGAATTCACGAAAAAGTCACGGAGAGACGATTACATTGATAGGGCGTGTTGTAGCGGCGAATAATAGAGCATATGTGTAAACCAGTTATTTCTGATCCCGGTGACTTTCAACAGATCATTATAGAGTCACTCAAAACAAATGATCTCATCACTATTCCGCTGGAAAAATGGGGTGATGAATCATTTGGGTTTTCAGAGTACCGGGTGATCACGTTTTCTAACGGTACCTCAATAGAGTTGTTAGTAGAGGTGGAATTGCCTAATAAGGTTTTGGTGACACTCCGTGATACTTATGCAGAGATAACTCTCCGCACAGTGCATGGCCTGGCCATTAACTATGATTCGCCTTCGGTGGGGTATATCACGGTAAAGCTAGGGGAAGATATCCCTTCTGATTAATGCTACTTTTACCTTGGCCAATTCTACCTTGCCTCACATACCTTTGCCTTGTAAGTCCGGTCACTATAGATACCTAACTGGCATCAAGATCCACGGGCTTAATAGTCTCAAATAGATCCCCTGGGCCCGGGTTGTCTTTATGGCATTTGCCACCTAGATGATTAATCACTCCCCAAACGGAGTTTAGCGCGGTTTGTACAGCGCCTTCTGCCCAACCGGGTGTCCATGAGACATCATCGCCGGCTATAAAAATCCCCTGTTCTGTTGTTGGGAGATCTGATTGCATGAAGTGGCAGTACATGCGTCTGTTATAACGGTAATGACCTGGTGAAGCACCTTTGAAAGCACCTAGAAAGTTAGCGTCTGCCTCCCATGAGATAGTAATAGGTTTACCTACTATATGGCTTTTAATATCTATATCGGGGTATATCTTTGATAGAGCGTTTAGTGCTAGTTCAACGCGCCGCTCAACCGGTAACGGTAACATTTTTAAGGCATCTGCCATCCAGGTGTAGGTTAGACAAATAACAGCTGGTGAATCTTCACCGTTGTCAAACAGGTAGGTGCCACGTGTAAGTCTGTCAGTGAGAGTCATGCTCATGCATTGCTGCCCGCTGACCGGGTCGCGATCTTTCCAGAACGGTCGATCAACCATTACATAAGTCTTTGACGATTGCATGTAACTAGTGCGATCCAACGCCATCCAAACTGCATGTGAGAACAGTGATTCTTGCGTATCAATACTGGTCGTTAACAGCCAACTTTGGCAGGTGGCAATCACTACCGGGAACGTTTGTTCATTGCCGTATTGATCAGTGACACAAATAGCATTAGTGTTTGTACGTCTAAGCTTTACAACCCCGGGTTTAGTGGCGCCAACGTTTAATTTGGCAAGGCTCGTTCCATCTGGCCAGTGGACAGCATTCTCTATCTCACAGTCCCAAAGGCCTCTGGGTAAAGACTCTGAGCCGCCAATGATTAAGTCTTGGTTGAAGTCACAGTCTGTTAGTACAACGCGTAGAATCTCAAGCATTGAGTTTTTGAAGTCTGAATCCCAACCACCTGTACCAAAGCCCACCTGGCCAAAGATTTCGCGATGTTTAAAATCTAATTTTTTGAAAGCGGGTGCGGTGGCGATAAAATCATAAAACGTACGATCATCCCACTCTCGAACTAGTTTGTCCCATAGCTTTTTGATGCCTTGAACATCACGCTCTTTAATGGCGGTTTGAATATCTGCAAAGTAGGCTTCAGTGTTGAGTGCTTCATCCCATGCTTTTGCAACACGTTTATAAACATCAGGTAGGTCATCCATTTTTTCGGCGTAAATTTTCTCGCCCGCAAGTTCGATAACAGTGCTCTCTGCAGCTTCAGTGAGCGGGTTTGGAAATGGTTTTTTCTCAAGGCCAAGTAGGTCCGTGTAGTGGTTAAATGTTGATGCTGAGCGCGGGAAACGCATACCGCCGAGCTCTGCTACCACACCCGTTGCGTTTTCGAATTGCTCTGACCGAAGCCTGCCGCCCATGCGACCAATTTCGTAGATAACCGGCTTAAGCCCCAGTTTCATTAACTCAAATGCCGCAACCATGCCTGACACACCAGCGCCGATTATGGCCACTTCAACGCCGTGTTGATCTTTAGGTAGTTCACCTATACCTGACGGGTGGCTTATCCAGTTGTCATAAGCGAAAGGAAAGTCTGGACCAAATACAGTTACGGGCAGTTTTGACATCTGTTACTCAGCTAGAGATTTATATAAATGCGGTAAACGATCGCGATGATACGGCAGGGCCACTCGGTTGTCCGTGATTGTTTGTTTATCAAGAGTGGCGACTAATAATGTTTCGGTTTGATCGGCCCTTGCGAGATCAGCACCCTCTGGGCCAACAATACAGCTTCGGCCTTCATAGGTCAGGTCTGCTTCCGTATCACAGTAGTTGCAATAGGCGATATAGAATTGATTTTCATAGGCGCGCACTGGTACTACGCGTGTGGCAATGTCCCTCCACGGATGCATTAAGCCTGTGGGTACTAATAGAAGTTCGGCTCCAGCCAGGGCTAAGGCTCTGGTGTTTTCCGGGAATTCTATGTCATAGCAAATTAGTAAGCCGATCTGCCAGCCTGCAATCTCAAATACGGGCGTCAGGGTGTCACCTGGTGTAAATAATGTTCGGTCAAGATCACCCCATAAGTGGGTTTTACGATAACTGCCTGCGACTTCACCCGCAGCATTGATCACTTGAACGGTGTTGAAGTACTGACCTGCGTCCCGTTCAGCAAAGCCATACGCTATGGCAATATTATGTTGCGTGCAGAGTGCAGCAATAGACTTGCTGGTTGAGCCATTAGCTCTTATGGCCACCTGCTGCATGGTTTTCAGCGGTTGGTTGTATCCGGTAATACTGCATTCTGGCACGACTAGAATGTTAGCGCCAGCGGCAGCTGCTTTTGTGGCAGCTGACTCTAATCGAGCCAGAGAAGCTGGCAGATTGTTTGGCGTGGGAGCGTGTTGCAGTGTCGCTACGGTAATTTTTGAATTCATAGCAATTTTATCTCTAGTAGCCCCGCAAATTGGTAATTTCTGTGAAGTGGGGATTCAGTTTGAAGTACTATCATATGGCGTTAATTTCTAGCGCGAATTACCAAACAGCATTCAATTGCTGGCAAGCAAAAATTACCCATAATTCACAGGACCTAGATCGAATGACTTTAACCAGTTGGGGCAAGCACGTGTCTACCACTGCATTGGTAGTAATTGTAGCCTCCATCTTGACCGCTTGTGCGCCTTCGTTAAAAGAAATACCGCTGCAGGTACCACCTCAGTCAGAACAGCTTGCAACGCCTGAAGCTACAGCTGCACCGGGTGATCAACCGGAGGGTTTGAAAGAGCTAACAATAGAAGTGCTACACAAGGCCAATTACAATCCATTTGAGCGCAACAACGGCAAAAGTTTCAGGGCCTTGAAAAGTATTGAGCAATACCGAGCGGAGCTGGGTTTGCACTCTATAGAAACAGCCAAGCCTGTGGACTACAAAACATCACAGGTGTTGTCTTCGTCCATTGGAGAGGTGCCAACTGGTGGCTATAAAGTGACAGCCACCAAGGCTGAAGAGTATGCAGACCGCGTCGTTGTAACGGTGGTGCTCACGACACCCGGGCCTGACTGCATAACAACACAGGCGGTGACTCACCCGTTTGAGATTGTCGTGATACCGTCAGTTAAGCGAATTGAAATTTCAGAACGCAAGCAAGTGGAAGACTGCTAATGAAAGAGCCACTGCTGACGCACATCAGCAGTGGCTTTCTTATTGGCTTTGTAAGTGAAACCTATCTAATAGTTAGGCACTGGCAACAGTGCCAATAGACAGTAAATCACTTGAAGCGCGGTTAACCGCACAACTCACTGCAATAAGCGATGCGCACACAATATTTGAGTGCAGACCAACGCCATAACGAGTCGCGCCTTTACCTACCTGAATTTCAACGTAGCATGCAGATTGTGCTGAAGAGCCAACACCTGTGGCATGTTGATGATAATCGACCACTCTGAAGTCAATATCAAATTGCTTTTTAAGGCTATCAACGTAGGCATCTATTGGTCCGTTACCGATACCTTCTACATCAGTTGCAGAGCCATTTACTTTGATTTTTGCACTTAATTGTCGGGCTTCATCGGATTCGTTTTCAGCGGTGGTTTTATGCTCTACAAATTCAATTGGGTTAACGGCCTGAATAAACTCGTTTTGAAACGCTGACCAAATGGTATCTGAGTCTATCTCTTTGCCAGTATCTTCACTGATGCCTTGAATCACTTTACTGAACTCTATTTGCAGTCTGCGTGGCAGTTCAAGCCCGTGGTCTTTTTCCATTATAAACGCCACGCCACCTTTGCCCGATTGGCTGTTAACGCGAATGACGGCTTCATAGCTGCGCCCAACATCTACGGGATCTATAGGCAAGTAGGGTACGTCCCAGACGGCATCCGGGTTTTCTTTACGTTCGTTTAAACCTTTGTTAATAGCATCCTGGTGTGAGCCTGAAAATGCTGTAAAGACTAGTTCACCTGCGTAAGGGTGGCGCGGGTGAACTGGTAATTTGTTGCAATGCTCGGTGGTCCGCATAACATCAAAAATGTCAGTAAAATCCAGATTAGACTCAACGCCCTGGCTGGTTAAGTTCAGTGCTAAGGTCACTATATCAACGTTGCCGGTGCGCTCTCCATTGCCAAATAATGTGCCCTCTACGCGATCACCACCTGCCATTAAGCCAAGTTCTGTGGCAGCTACCGCACAGCCTCTATCGTTGTGTGGATGCAGACTAATAATAACGCTATCGCGTTTGCTGAAATTAGTGCTGAACCATTCTATTTGATCTGCATAAATGTTTGGTGTCGACATCTCTACGGTCGCAGGCAAATTCAAAATGGTTTTATTAGCCGGTGAGGGCTGCCAAACATCTACCACGGCTTCGCATACTTCAAGTGCGTAATCCAGCTCTGTGCCGGTAAAACTTTCTGGTGAGTATTCAAACACCCATTCAGTGTCTGAAAATTTCGCAGCGGCATCAGCTATGTATTTAGCGCCATCTGTGGCTATTTTCTTTACCCCATCACGGTCCATTTTAAATACAACACGTCGTTGTACTGTAGAGGTTGAGTTATATAAGTGCATGACGGCTCTATGGCTGCCGCGTAAGGCTTCAAAAGTGCGATCTATAAGTTCCGGGCGTGATTGAGTCAGTACCTGCAAGGTGACATCTTCTGGTACTAAGTTGTTATCGATTAGGTGGCGTACAAAATCAAAGTCAGTTTGCGATGCCGCTGGAAAACCAATTTCAATTTCCTTGAAACCAATATCGAGCAACATCTGGAACATGCGTAGCTTGCGCTCGCTGCCCATCGGTTCAATCAGTGCCTGGTTGCCATCGCGTAGATCAACGCTGCACCAGTCAGGTGCTGCGGAAATGGTTTTATCTGGCCACTGCCGGTTAGGCAATGCGATAGGCGGGAATGGCTTATATTTGTTGCTGGGTATGGTGGTCACGGTCTTTCTGCTCTCAGTTGCCTAGGTGGCGGTATGGCCGATATATGTGGCGGTATGGCCGGATATAGTAAGTGGCTCATGTCTTTTGAGTCACGGCCTTTTGAGTCACGGTGAAGGCAAATATTGGGTGGTTAGGGTATGCGCCGATGATTGGCGCGTAAGATACGCGGTGCCCGGAAGCCTTAGGCCGCCGGGTTAATAAGGAGCAGTTGTAGCGTAGTTCTTATAGACATAGTTTTAGAGTAAATCGGGTTAGCGTTGCAGTCAAGTCGCAGCTGGCAGTATTGGAGTTCAGCGATAGCTACCTTGCCGTTGTTAATGTTGGCCTTAATGTGAGTTTTGGCAACTATTAAGCGGCCTAATGCACTCAATAGGCCCCTATGCATGAACCTTTTAAATACTATGCAAAAATCGTTCGGCTAGCAGCTCAATGATTTCAGAAGTTGCCTGTAGCTGACGCTTATGTGGCTTTCGTCGCGGCGATGGATGCATAAGTCGCGCAGGTTTAGGTGCGCCTCTGTATTATATTGGCAACGAACGCCTCCCTGATTTTACCTATGACTGAGTTTGCAGCAGATTATCTGATCGTCGGTTCCGGTTCTGCTGGTTCAGTACTCGCCAGTCGGCTGTCTGAAGACGGCAAGCATTCCGTTATGGTGCTCGAATACGGTGGCACCGATGCGGGACCATTTATTCAAATGCCGGCCGCGCTTTCCTACCCGATGAACATGTCACGCTATGACTGGGGCTTTGAATCCGTCCCCGAGCCGCACCTGGGCGGGCGCCGAATGGCATGTCCCCGAGGTAAGGTGATTGGGGGTTCTTCGTCAATTAATGGCATGGTCTACGTGCGTGGTAACGCTGGTGATTTCAACCACTGGGAGTCCATGGGTGCTGCTGGTTGGTCGTACGCTGATGTATTGCCGTACTACCAAAAAATGGAAACCTCACACGGAGGTCAGGCCGGCTGGCGCGGTACCGATGGTCCACTGCATGTGACCCGTGGGCCGCGAACAAATCCGTTGTTTCATGCATTTGTAGACGCAGGCGTGCAAGCAGGGTATCCGGCCACCGAAGATTACAACGGTGAGCAACAGGAAGGTTTTGGCCCAATGGAGCAGACGGTTTATCGTGGTCGTCGATGGTCTACTGCTAATGCCTACCTACGCCCGGCACTTAAACGGCGCAATGTCTCTATAAAAAGGTGCCTGGTCACGCGGGTAATTTTTGATGGCAAAAAAGCCGTAGGGGTCGAGATAGAGCAGGGTGGCCGAACCTCAATTCTTAAAGCCGGTAAGGAAGTCATTCTAAGTGCTTCGTCTATTAATTCTCCACGGCTGCTTATGTTGTCGGGCGTCGGCGATGGTGAGCAGCTCAACAAGCTCGGTATTGATGTGGTGCAGAATCTTCCAGGGGTCGGGCAGAACCTACAAGACCATTTAGAGTTTTATTTTCAGGTGAATTGCAAACAGCCGATTACGCTTTATTCAAAGCTTAACCTGATCTCTAAAGGCTTGATTGGTGCACAGTGGTTGTTTTTAAAATCTGGCCTGGGTGCCAGCAATCAGTTTGAATCCGCGGCTTTTATTCGATCAGATAAGGGCGTACCGTACCCTGATATTCAGTATCACTTTTTGCCTGTCGCTATCCGTTATGACGGCAAATCTGCTGCTAAAGCGCATGGCTTTCAGATGCATGTGGGGCCAATGCGTTCAGACTCGAGAGGCTCGGTGGCATTGTCCTCAGCTAACCATCGCGATAAGCCGAATATACTATTTAATTACATGTCGATCGAAAAAGACTGGAGCGATTTTAGAAAGTGCATTCATTTAACCCGTGAGCTGCTGCAGCAACCGGCGTTTGAGCCTTTTGCAGGCGATGAAATCCAGCCGGGTAATGACCGCACCACCGATACACAACTTAATGAGTTTATAAGGGAGCACGTCGAAAGCGCTTATCACCCATGTGGCACTTGCCGAATGGGGGCAGCCGATGATCCAGCATCGGTGGTCGATCCGCAGTGTCGGGTCATCGGGATCGATGGACTACGGGTTGTAGATTGCTCGGTATTTCCGCGTATTACTAACGGCAATCTGAACGCACCAACCATTGTGACAGCTGAAAAGGCCAGTGATGCCATACTAGGCAAGCCTGCCTTGCCACAATCGACAGCGAAGGCCTGGCAGCATCCCGATTGGGCCAACTCGCAGCGTTAGTGCTATCGATAATTCCCGATGAGAATGGTTGTGCTCAGCTAAGCCTTTATTTCAAATATTGTTTGTTATTGCTATCTGTGACTCAACATCACATTTACCCATCGGTGGCTTTATCCAGTACAATGGGGAGTTTCCATGTGCAAAGATAATCTGATGAGTGCAATTTCTCGGCTGTTACTGCCCATTACCGCAATGGCAGTGGTCATTGTGGTGTCTAATATTTTGGTCAGCTATCCGATCAACGATTGGATAACGTGGGGTGCAATCACGTTTCCGTTCGCTTTTTTAGTCACTGATCTCACCAACCGATTTTACGGTGCAAGTGCGGCACGACAGGTCGTTTTGGTTGGTTTTGCCGTCGGGGTTGTCGCCTCGTTGGTGTTTGCAGATCCGCGCATTGCACTGGCTTCAGGCACGGCGTTTTTTGTAGCACAGATGTTGGATGTATCAATTTTTGACAAACTGCGCGCCAGCAAATGGTGGATAGCGCCAGCCACCTCATCTGCGCTGAGCAGTATCGTCGATACTTTTTTATTCTTCTCACTGGCATTTGCCGCCACCGGATTGCCATGGATGCAATGGGCTACAGGCGATTTAGCCGTAAAGTGGGCAGTCGCGTTGTTAGCGTTGATTCCTTATCGGATGTTCCTCGGGAATCGTCCGACTACTGTTTCTTAAGATTTGCAAATAGTATCGCGCAACGGCGTTGATATTGCTCGCTGTTGGTGGGGTAGAATTGGAAGTTTGGTAACGCCGCTTTGCCAAATACTCGACAGCAATATCTATCGCAGAAAATACCATCGGCACAATTGCAGCAATTGTGGTAATCATTTGTGAAAATTCAGCGTGAAAGCTTGCTCTATCTGAGGCTCTCACCGACACTAGTATTAAATCTTTTAAAATACATATTATGGAATTCGGAGAATCCTAATGGGCCTTTTTAACGACGTTCGTTTTTACTTAATGGCAGCACTAGCCGTACTATTTTTGTTAATAGTCGCTATGTGCAGTACCGCCTACGAGCCCGACCCAGATGGTCACGTATCGGGTGCTGTAAGCAAGTCTGGTATCGCTACCACAGAAGGCAGTGCTACAACAGAAGAGACCAAGGTAGCTGAAAGCGCTGAAGTAGAAACTAAAGCTGAAGAGAATACCCAGACTCAGTCGTTAGTGAAGACCACCGAAGAAGCACCTGCCGCGGTAGAGACAACCGTTGAAACCACTGTTGTTGCAAAGCCTGAAGCTGAAGAGAAAGCCGTTACAGCAGCTGTAGAGGAAACTGTGACTGAGACACCAGCAGTTGTGGAGACTGCCGTTGAAGAGACTGCGAGTGAAGCAACAGCGGTAGTGGAGAAAGTCGTTGAAGAGACCACAGAAATAAAGCCAGCTGAAGTAGTAGAACTTCCAACGGTTGAAGTTAAGCCTTTTGAACTATCTGAATCTTCAGACACAGGCAATGTTGTGAATGATCTTGGAATTGATATCGACAATCTTAAAACAGATGTTAGTAAGTTTGGTGGTCGAGTAGATGAGGCCAGTGGCCTACTAGAGCAAGTGAAAGAAGCGATCGCAAAATAACAGCAAAACGATTAGTGTTGAAACTAACACTAATGCCGTCGTAAGCAGATAGAAATAGCGCCCAATGGGCGCTATTTTTTTTGCAATTTTGCTCGTCATCTTTTAGGAAACCCTTAAGCGTAAGCGAGAGACTTAAACTGCGAAGCTTCGTTAAAATCCTGACTTCAAAAAGAACACCGCCCAAAGCACAAACCCCACTCGTATCTTTTAGGAAGCCCGCTAGCGTGAGCGAGGGACTGAAATACCGTGAAGCCTAATAAATAATACCCACCTCAATAAGAACACAGCTATGTCCATCAACTACTTTGTAAAGAGCCAGCAACGACTACATACAACGATTGATACATATAACAAGTTCAAAGAATATCGTGCAGCGTAATTTTTTTGGGCTAGTTGATTCTGGCACTTTACGGTTTTTAAGTCCCTCGCTGACGCTAGCGGGCTTCCTGACGAGTGCCATTATTATATGCAACTAACTCCGCGTGCCAGCGTAAGGGGAGGGACTAAAAAACCGCGAAGCTTAATTAAAATCCCGACTTCAAAAAGAACACCGCCTAAAGCACAACCCCGCTCGTCTCTTTTAGGAAGCCCGCTAGCGTAAGCGAGGGACTGAAATACCGTGAAGCCTAATAAATAATACCCACTTCAATAAGAACACAGCTATGTCCATCAACTACTTTGTTAGAGAGTCACTAACGACTACATACAACGATTGATGCATATAACAAGTTTAAAGAATATCGTGCAGCGTAATTTTTTTGGGTTAGTTGATTTCTGGCACTTTACGGTTTTTAAGTCCCTCGCTGACGCTAGCGGGCTTCCTGACGAGTGCCGTTATTATGTGCAACTAACTCCGCCCGGCAAAATAACAAAGCAACAAAACGTAACAATAACACCCATGCCAGTAACTGTTATTTAACAACTATTTTCCCACATAGGATGGAAAATATTCGCTGAGATTTTTATTTGGATAAAAACTTACTTCCTAACT
>CALGKA010000062.1 GCA_937927895.1 uncultured Granulosicoccaceae bacterium
AATGCAGAAGATTGCATTAGAAAAGAGACGGAGGAAGAAACCGGATACCGAATACAGAATGTAAAGAAAATATATGAAGCCTATATGTCGCCGGGGTCAGTTACCGAAATACTGTATTTCTTCGTGGCGGAATACAGTGACCGAATGAAGGTCTCAGAAGGTGGCGGGTTAGAGCACGAGCAAGAGAATATAGAGGTTTTGGAACTGAAATTCTCAGACGCTTTACAAAAGGTGGCAAGCGGCGAGATAAAAGACGGTAAAACTATAATGCTATTGCAGTATGCGCAGTTGCATGGTCTTTGTTGATCAAAATATAGGCTTGTGAGAACGCGTATATGAAAGGATCAATAAAAGCCATATGTACAGCACTGCTAATCAATTGCTTTATAAGCTTCACCGGGGGGGTAAAGCTTTATGCAGAAGAACAACCAATAAAGAACATTAGCAATCTAACCAAGGCACTGAAATCTATTGATCACCCTGTGGTTACAGCTGCGGCGACTGAACTGCTAAGCGTTGAAGATAATCAAGACTATAATCTTCACCTTCGAAACGCCGATTTGGACTACACCGATATTAAGCTGATTGCTGATGCAATAAAAACTGTTCACTTACAAGGTGGGCCTGTGCTGCGTTCATTTAGCGTTAGTTATAACCCGGAATTAGGTGATAAAAGTATTCTGCTATTGATTGATTCATTGCCGCAATTAGTGACTGAGATCGGGCTTGTGAGTTCAGGCATTGGTGATTCCAGCGTCAATGCGCTGCTGCAGTGGGCGCAAAAAGCCCCAAACCTTCGTTGGTTGTGCGTTGAGGAAAATACTTTTTCAGATACTGTTAAAAATACATTGAAGCAATTTGGCGAAGATCGTCAGGGGTTGCTTGTGGTTCAGTAAATTGCGCTTCCGCTGTATGCGTTTGATGCGCGCCATTGCCAGTGAGCGTTTACCAATAAGGAGCAAACTTATGACAATGCTCGGTACTCCGGTTTCTTTTATAGCAACGGCTAATGCTATTGAGTCTCGTTATTTTTATGAGAAGGTAGCTAAATCTTGAGTGTCTTTCAGATGATCCGTTTGCGTTAGTGTTTAAAGTAGGTGTTACGACACTTCGAATACAAAAGGTGGAGTCTGTACCTGAGGCTGGCCATACGGTTCTGGGTTGGCAGGTAGGTAACGTACGCGATAGTGCAAAAGCGCTATCTGCAAACGGTGTTCGGTTCGAAAAGTTCTCTGAGCTTGCACAAGATGAACTCGGCATTTGGGCCTCACCGAGCGGGGCGTTAGTAGCCTGGTTTCGAGATCCAGATGGAAACACGCTTTCGTTAACTGAATTAGATGCATAAAAAAAGCCGGCAATTTGCCGGCTTTTCTATGCTGCTTAAGTGCATAACAATTAGTGCAACAATGTTGCAAGAAATCTTGCAACAAAACTGCATGCGTTACAAATTAACGAATCGTTCTACTGATAGTCCATTCGTCTGCCTGGAAGTAACCATTACCCCACCAGATCTCAGTGCCCAGTAGTATGTTTGCCATACACCAGTCGTCTTGCAACTGTACTGTGTTAAAACCACGACCAAATACTTCGTTTACACGGTGGCTGTTAGCACGAGTCCACTCAACGAATGTTGTCCAGTTAATGCTACCGCTGGCAGTGGGCGACTTAGATACAAAGGCAATGTACTCGGCATCACTAGGCTTGGTGTAAATATCGTACTCAACACCATCAAGCGTTTGCGTAGTAACGTAGTCGCTCGGTGCAGCTGGAAGGCGTTCAGCACCAGCATCTAGCCATACCATTATTTCAAAGCGTTGGTTGCTAGCAGAGCTGTCTCTGATAAGGCTGGTTGGATCACATTCACCTGATAGTTCATGGAAGAACGCTTCAACTGCAATATTACGCTCGCCATTGATGCGCTGACCATTTAGGTCTTTACCGCGTGTCGGGTACTCTTCACTTGAAAACGCATAGTCGATCTTATAGAACGGCATTTCCGATACCTTGGCAGGTAGTCCTGTTTCGGCTGGTGTTTCAGCTAACGTGCTACCAGAATATTCACCAGGTGATTTAATGCCATAGACAATCTCAGGGTAAGATTTTACTAACCATACCTGACCATTAACTTGGAATTCTTCGCCCCAGTCGTAGTCCCAACGTGGCTTAACTGCGCCTTGAGATTCATTGACTGAAACACACTGTTCCCATTCGGTAAAAGAAGAAGCGCAGTAATTCCATGCATTGGTTGCAAGGATAAAGTCACCAAACGCCAAGTTGCCATGGTACTGAAGCAGTGGGCAGTTGCCCGCTTCATTCATGATAACGTTACCAAGCGCATCTTTCTGTGGTCGCAAGCATAGCGGACCGTTGTCGGAAGTGATTGGGCCCATAGTGCTCACGTATGTTGTGCCGCTTACAGGCGCTTCTGTGCTGAGCGAGGCATCTACTGTTGGAGTAGGGTCATCGTTCGCAGGCTGCTCTGTAACCACTGTTTCTTCAGGGGGCACTCCGCCGTCAGATGATCCGCTGCCACCAAGTGGATTGGTTGCATTGGGGTTTGTCTCTGGTGTGCTCGCCAGGCCGCCGTCGCTAGAGCCGCTACCGCCTAATGGGTTCGTGGCATTGGGATTGGTCTCTGTAGTGCCAGTGCCACCAGTAGTGCCAGTCTCACCAGTGTCAGTTCCACCGACTACAATTACGGTATCCGTTGTTTCCTCGACCACTCCATCGTTGGGGACTATGAGGGTATTTGCGTCTGAGATGCCGTCGCTTGCGACCTGACCGGTGGCGGAGCCACTTGTGTTGGCGTCGTTAGCAGTGCCAATATTTTCGGATGGAATGCCTGTTGTTTGTGAGCGATCTATTCCCTCACTATCGCAGGCGACAAGAACTGCCAGCGCGGTGGCGGCAGTGATCAATCTGAACATTTTTGAATCCTTAAGGTAGAAACGAGTTTTAACTGGTGGTGCGATCTTACTTGGTTTGAAATTTTAGATAGCTGAAAACATTTATAATTCCGTTAAAAACAATGTCAGGGCATTAATGATTAATAGCTCGCAATCTTTCCACTAAGCTGGTGTTGTGTATCGGTTACTGCTTGTATCAAAAACAATACAAATGTGTGTTTTAAACCATAAGATGCGCATCGGTGGAGCATAGTAACGAAACAGTGTTGTATCGTTAAGATAAGTCTATATTGTCATGACACAATGGCAAGAATCAAGCCCTAAATACGGATATTATCAATTGATTACTTTTGACAGCAAGATGGACAGCGACCGTGAATGAGTGCACTCTCGAGGGTAGTTCCTGCCATCTCAACAGTTGTGTACCTTTGTGACAATCCTTGATCAATAGCTTCAAAATAGACAGCTTCAAATCGCGCTCTTTGATTGTCCAGGGAATGCTGTTAATGATTGCCTCTGGCCTTTGTTTTGTCTGTGTCGCCGTGTTGGTAAGATGGGTGGGTCCTCGTTTACCTGCGGCGCAGTCTGCATTTATTCGTTATCTGTTCGGCACACTTTTGTTGTTGCCGGTGTTTTTTCAGTTAGCACGAAAAGAGGCGCAAATAAATGCATTCGGCACCATGATCGGTCGTGGTGTGGCGCACGCGCTGGCTGTTATTCTTTGGTTCTTTGCCATGGCACGAATACCAATGGCAGAGGTTACGGCAATAGGGTACTTAACACCTGTAGTCATCACCATTGCTGCTGCTGTGTTTTTAGGGGAGCGACTTCAAGCCCGGCGGTTAATAGCAATTGCTATTGGGTTTGTAGGTGTGTTGGTGATTTTACGACCAGGGTTCCAAGAGCTTTCAATTGGTCAACTAGCTCAGCTTGGCACCACGCCTTTATTTGCAGCCTCTTTTATACTGACTAAGAAACTCACAGAGACAGACAGCAACCAAGTAATAATAGCGATGTTGTCGCTGGTGTGTACGCTGACTTTGTTGATTCCCGCATCATTGAATTGGGTCAGTGTGCAACCTACAGAATGGTTACTATTATTATTAACGGCGGTCTTTGCGACGCTTGGGCATTTTACCCTGACTTCAGCGTACCGGTGTGCGCCTATTGCAACCCTTCAGCCCATGACATACCTGCAGTTAGTGTGGGCGACAATCCTTGGGGTGGCTTTGTTCAGCGATACCGTCGATATGTTTGTGATTCTTGGCGGGGCTATTTTGGTGTTGTCTACCAGTTATATCGCTCACCGTGAATCTCAGTTGGCTAAGAAGCCGCTTGTTGATAAGCCGCTTGTTGATAAGCCGCCTGAATTGTAGCTGTCGCAATCATTGCTTGTTGATATCATTGTTACTTCAAGGCAGGGGTGTCAAACAATGTCTTGCACAAAAAAAGGCCGCTTAGTCTTATCGACTAGCGGCCTTTTGTTTAATATGACCCGGCTTAACAGCCTGGCTTAATAGGCGCTACATTTCTGACGTGTTTTCAACCGTAGTTAAAGAACAGTTGTTTACGTTAGCTTGACCTTCTGCATAAACCATTACCTGAACATAGGCAGTTGACGACGGTGCAGCAAGCGTCAATCTAGGCTGTACACCTTGAGCATCGGGTAGCGCTGCTTCAACCGTGCCAATAGGTTGGTTTGATCCATCAAGGTAGCCTATTACGATCCCTGCGTGTTGGTTGTCAGCTGTCGCACCATCACAGCTAAAAGCAAACTCAATGTCTTCAGGCGAGGTGAATTTCTGGCTAATGCAGCTATCGTCAATCGTGGCTACATCATCAGACACAGTTACTGAACCGGTAGCACACGTTTGCCAACCGTTTAGGCTGTCTTCAAACCAAGAGTTAAGAAGGTACTCCGTTGGCATTCCAGCTTGGGTATTAACCAGTTCGCAGTCATCTATTACGGCACCATCTTCAGCGTAAACCAGAACTTCTGCGAAAGCCGTGTCGGTAGGCGCGCGTAATTGAGCTGACACTACCGTGAAATTTGTATCTGGTAGAGCGGTTTCGACCATTTTTAATGGCTGATAATCAGCATCAAGATAGGCGAAAGTCATGCTAGCCCAATTGGTAGTGGATTTACGAGCACTACAGCTAGCGATCATGTAGTCGTTAGCTTGCGCTGGTACCGACTGATACAAACACCCGCCTGGGTCTATTTTTGCTGAAGTTACGGTGTTTGTGTTGTTAGATTGAAGCGATACCAGGGTAGGGTCACCGCATGCGCGCCATGCACCGAACCCATCTTCAAACCCACCGCGGTCTAAAAGGTTATTCGCTTGCGCTGCACCGAGATCAAGAGGCCCGCCCGTGATTTCCAAGGCATCACATCCAATCAGTGTAGTGCTTACTGCTACTAGCAGTGCACCTTTTTTTATTGCAGTCAGTGTCATTAATTTCTCCGCCCTTAATTACAGACAGCATGCCGCTCTCGCGAACATGATAAGTCTTCTGTGTCGTATCGGAAGTTTTGAGGTTTTCCTTAATCTGGTCTTAGTGGTTTTTGTTTTTTTTGTTTTTGTGATGTTGGTTGGGGTTGAGTGTGACATTGAGGGTTAAGTTTTTTTTTGGTTTGGTTTGGTTTGGTTTGGTTTGGTTTGGTTTGGTTTGGTTTGGTTTGGTTTGCCTTGCAGGCGGCTTACGTTCGTTGCATGTCTCGCAGGCGGCTGTCGCTTTGGCTTGTCCTGCGGACGGCTTACGTGAGCGGCATGCCCTGTTGGCGGCCCTACTTTTAAAAAGACCAAAAGTAGGAAGCCCGCCAGCGTCAGCGAGGGATTTAAGAACCGTGACGTTTAATGTTTGATTTGCTTTAAAAATATCACTGAAGTTGGTTCTTATTTTTTTATTAAAGCTGCATATCCGAAGCATCTCACCCTAAATTCCCTCGCTCACGCAGCGGGCTTCCTAAAACTCTGAATACAATAATTTCAGGGAGCCGAGGCGACTGATCAACTGCAGCCTCTCGCGCATGTATATAAATTGGAGTTAAGTGTCGGACACAGAGAATGTCGCACTTTGGACGAAACTGAGTCATCGGTTTTTGTGCACCGCCGCGAGACTTTATTTTTTCTTGCCTTCCATTTACCATTGCACTATCAAGATAAAGGCTCCTGAAGCGCTGCCTTGAAAGTTCATGTGGCTAACACATGGTTTCTATCAACTCAGACGCTGGAGCATTTATGATCAAAAAACCCACCGCTACTACACCTGGCCAATCCACTTTGAGCATCTGGGGTGGAGAACAAGACTACCAATTGTACGAACGATCGACACAGGTACCTGTTGTACACAGCGTGTCATATGGCTATGACGATATCGACACTTGGCACAAGGTAGCTCTTGAAGAAGAACCCGGGCACATTTATTCACGTAACACTAATCCGACTGTCAGCGTATTCGAAAATAAAGTTAAAGCACTAGAACAAGCGGAGGCCGCTACCAGCTTTGCCAGTGGTATGGCTGCAATCAGTAATATTTTTGGAGCTTTCCTGAAGCCCGGGGACCGGGTTGTTTCAATAAAAGACAGCTATGGCGGCACAAACAGATTGTTCACGGAGTTTCTGCCCAGATTGAATATTGAGGTAGTTCTGTGCGACACACTCAATCATGAAGAGATAGAAAAGCGTGTAAGGGAAAAGTGCACCATGTTGTACCTGGAATCGCCCACCAACCCCAGCTTGAAAATTACCAATATTAAAAAGCTCGCGCAGGTTGCCAATGAATGCGGCGCTTTGGTTGTAGTTGATAACACATTCGCTACACCTATAAATCAAAAGCCATTAAATCTGGGGGCTGACATCGTCTTACATTCGGCTTCGAAATATCTTGGAGGGCATGCTGATGCATTGGGTGGCGTAGCGTGTGGTAGCGAAAAATTGATCAAAAAGCTATACCAATATAGAGAAATAAACGGTGCAACGTTAGCGCCGATGGATGCCTATAGCTTTATCCGGGGGATGAAAACACTGGCGCTGCGCATTGAACGGCAAAATCAAAGCGCGATGACCATTGCACATTGGCTAAGCCAACATCCCAAAGTGGAACAGGTAAATTATCCCGGCCTCGAAAGTCATCCTAATCACGATATAGCAAAGGAGCAGATGACTGGATTTGGAGGTATGATGAGCTTTTCGATCATTGGTGGGCTCGACGCTATAAAGAAGGTATTGCCAAAGTTGAAGCTGGCTCACATGGCAGCGAATCTTGGGTGCGTGGAAACAGTGGTTGGACCACCACTAACCACCAGCCATGTCGAATGTACACAGGAGGAACGTGCTGCCGCAGGAATCCCTGAAGGGTTAATCCGTTATTCAACTGGTATAGAAGATGTAGAAGACTTGCTGGCCGACCTGGAGCAAGCGCTTAGCTATGCGTGACTATATGCATTTTGAGATATTTTTTAAATATATAGACTATGCGCTGTTTAAGGATGGGCACTAATTAGTGCCCATCCATAAACGAACGCTACTGCGGTCGCCCCAGGTACGCAATCTTTTACCGACTACATGTAGTTATTTAGAATGACTAAACGCCTACATGTAGCAGGCAAAATCTCACGCACCTGGAACAACCTCGC
>CALGKA010000063.1 GCA_937927895.1 uncultured Granulosicoccaceae bacterium
TTTTTCATGGGAACAGCGTAACAAAATTTGATTTTTCGAGCGGCGAACTAGGAAATGATGCCTCAAGGCAGGCAACGTTAGATCATATCTTAGGAAAAACTTTGCTCAACGCATGGTAATGCAGATGCCACTAATCGATTCACAATCGCAAACGGATTTACCCACACTCGCAACGAAACAACCAACAGCACAAAAACACCAGCAACGCGTACATTTATTTCACAGCCACGCTATTGATCTGCGCCATGCCACGAGCAATGTCATCTGACAACGCCGCAAAAGCCGCACTGTATGCAGCGACTAATGCAGAATACCCAACACCTGCAACCGGTAACCGATATTCAGTAATACGGGTATCTAATAACTGATAGGGTTTATCACCCGTAAGCAGTTGCCAACGTACTTGCAAGTAAACCTCAACACCAATCTGACCTGTCATTTGCAAAACATCAATTCTTGCAATGTTATCTATTTCAGTTCGAAGCCAGGGGTAGGCATATAGCTTATTGGCGCCGAGCCGATCAGCCAGGTTGGTTATCACTACACGTGAGATATTTTCACGCAATGGTTCACTCCAACGATGGTATTCAGCCACCTCAAGTTGGTTTGAATCTTTGGGTGTAACGATGTTGGGTCTATTGACTGTCTCAGGAATAGTGATGGGCCCAACACCAATGGCAAGGTCACTAAGCTGTGCATAGCCACCTAGCGCACCGGGCTCAGGGGTTAAAACATAGTAGTCTGGTAGCGGTGTATTAATGCACCCAGCAACAAAACCTGTAATCAGCAACAAAAGCACGCCTGCTGTTTTTTTACACCCGTTAACAGCGCTTGTTACACTTACTGCCTTGCTGTTATTTTCCAAACAAAAATTCCTCTGGTTTTTTCTCAACCGATTCAGACACTGCAAGTACCGCACGGGCTGCTTGCTGTAAATCTCTTAGGGTATTAAGCAAGTTATAATACAACGGCGAGTCTGGCGCGATCCCTTCCATTGATTCATCTGCGGTAGCCACCAATCTTGTCATTTGCTTGGTTAGTTTATTAATTTCTTTGCGCATCCCGGTCGCTAACTTAGCATATTCTTGTATTGCACCATCAGCTGATCCAATCGTGCCATTGATTTGAGCGGGAAGCGCTAACTGGTTAAAGTCAGCCAACAGTTGTTGCGCCTGCGCGACGGTACCAGACGCATTGCTAATAAGTTCTTCCAATGGCAGCGAGTTAATTTTAACCAACGCACTCTGCACGCCTTCGGTTACCTGCGCTAAATCTGATTTAACACTGGGTAAAATTGAAACACCTTCAGCATTTTTAGCCAACGCCTCATCAGTACTTTGCTCATCGAGCTCAAGAGACACAAACAACTGCCCTGTTAGCAGATTACCATTGGCAAGCTTTGCTCTAAGGTTTCGTGCAATTGTTTCATTAACAATATCGTTCTCGTCTATTTTTACGCCACGCAACCGATCCGGTTGGAATTCTATAGTCACAGGCACTTGAACAGACTCGGTGGCTTCATCGTATTGCAGTTCAATGTCGGTAACACGGCCAATCTGTACGCCTTTAAATTCAACCGGTGCACCACGTGATAACCCACGAACGGAATCGTCAAAGTAGATTACGTATTTATATTTACCAGAGCTTGCCACCTTAAGCATATCTTCAGTGGCGGCTTCACGGGATTCATGCAAGGTGAATACATGACCATTTTCAACTTTATAGGGAAACTCGTACTCTTCTATTATTTCAAACGAAACACCGCCCTGCGCTAGTCCTTCAAGCGATGGCGTACGAACACTTAAACCATTAGCATCAACACTCAGCGCCACACCACTTACGTTCCAAAACTTGGTGGTGTTACGAATGATCTTATGGTGGGGCGCATCAACGAAAATAGTAAATTCTACGCCATCGTAGTTGGGTAGAAATCGTTGTGCTTCAACCTGGCCCACTTTTACTTGTCGGTAGTAAATCGGCGACCCAATGCTTACATACCCTGCCTGCTTAGCGCGCAGGTTAATTCGTACCCCCGGTGCACCTTCTTCAGTCAGAGGTGGTTTTTCAAGGCCGACAAAGTCTGTTTGAAAAGCGTTGCCCACCAATGAATTAACTTGAATATAGGCACCTGATAAAAGCGTATTTAAACCCGACACACCGCCGGTACCTACCCGTGGGCGCACAACCCAAAAGCGCGCGTGATTATTTAGATATCGATTAGAATCCACTGTCATACGGGCTTCAACTAATACGGTGTTTAGATCATCGCTTAGATTTATTTTTTCCACTACACCAATATTGACATCGCGATATCGGATAGGAGTTTTACCTGCGATAAGCCCTTCAGCGGTATCAAACTGTATTGTGATTAATGGGCCTTGGTCACGGTAGAAGTTTATTGCCAGGTACGCACCCAGCAAGGCCGCAATAAGGGGCACCAGCCATATGGCCGAGATTCCATGTTTTTTGCGGCGTTTTTCTACAACAGGTGCTGCCGCTTCAAAATCATAGCCACGGCGATTCATACCACGGCCATCATTGTCATCGTAACCAGATCCATCATGACCAGAGCCACTGCGACCAGACTTATACTGCGGACGTCTAAATCGATTACTCATGCTAACGGGGTTCCATCATTAGCATAGAGATTATTACCACGCTTCGCATGACCAGAGATGTGGCCAGGTCGATTGACGCTTGCAAGATCTTGATCACCATCCCAAATTAAACGTGAATCAAGCGCAAGAGCTGACAACATAGTAAAAATAACAGTCAATCCAAACGCAGTCGCTCCTAAGCCCGGAGCAATTTGCGCAACAGAGCCTATTTGGACTAATGCCGCTAAAATTGCCACTACAAACACATCAATCATTGACCAACGTCCAATAAATTCTGTTAGTCGAAACAATCGGGTTCGATCATAACGACTATGTTTAAAACCCCTTTGAATAGAGATCAACAAATACGATACCGCAACAAACTTCAAAACCGGTACAACCACACTCGCTACAAATACCACTATCGCTATGGGGTAAGACTTCATTTCCCAAAGCACAAAAAATCCACCCACAATGGTATTCGGCTCAGAATTACCAAAAACGGTGGTGTACATAATTGGATAAACATTCGCCGGAATGTATGCCAACACCCCCGCTACCAACCAAGCCCAAGACTTCTGAATACTCATTGGCTTACGTGAGTGTAGTCGAGCAAAGCACAACTGACACTTAGGCGGCACTTCAAACCTCTCAACTGATAAGCGGGTGATCGTGCCACATGCCGGGCATGCGACTAAGCCACATTCAGCCGCAGTTCTCATACCAATTCACCTGCTGGCGACTCTTCACCCTCACGAGACTCACTAATTAACTCCCACAGAGAGTGGTTATCAATCATTTGCAGAGAGACCGCAGCCAATACATTCAAAAGTGCAAATGCCCAAAAGGAATGCCCTAACTCAATATTCGCCATCGCGGCCAGCTTGACTAAAGCCACTATCGCGCCGAAAAGATAAATTTCCATCATGCTCCACGGTGATAAAAACACGATCCCCCTAAACACCAGCTCTGTACCTGGTAAGCGACGATGCAAACGCAGCGGCAGCAATATATAAAGCAAACCCACCATACGCAGCAGCGGAAATAATAAAATAAAGCCAAAACACACCACCGCCAGCAACCACTGGCCCTCACTGGACAACGCAAACACGGCTGAAATGATCGACATACTTTGCGAGTTACCAGAAACACTGATTTGTAAAAACGGAAACGAATTCGCCACCACAAACATAATCAGGGCGGCAAGGCCAACTGCCACCGCACGATCAATACTGTTTTGCTGATTGGTATATAAACCGGCGTTGCAGCGCATACAGCGGGCTTCTGCACCAATCTCAATTGCAACTTTCTCATGCAATAAATCGCACTCATGGCAGGCGACCAAATTCGATAACACAGACTCAACTAAGTCACCGTCGTTGACGCGCCGAGTCATAGAGTCATCGCTTGATGGGCGAGCACCTAACACCGGCCAGACCTTTGAGATTGAATTTCAATGAGTACTTTCATTTCGATTGGTGGAGAATTTTTATTCCGTAAATGCCTTTGATGTCTTTTTACAGGTCGCAAATGGTTTACGCGATCGAGTACTGTTACAAGAACACGGCCAACTGATACGACAATATTCCGGCTCATCTGCGCAAAATTGGCAGTTAAGATTGGTATATATAAGAGTAAGCGGCTAATACCTAATAAAGTCACTGCACTGAGCGCCAGAATTATTACGCTTGGAACGCCGTTTGGCCGCACCCATGCTAATTCGGCAACTTGCGAATGACCAAATCGGTTACCTCGTGGCCAAGCCTGGTTCCACGGCGCTCAAAATGGGTTTCCGGCCGCAGACTTACGATCTGCTGAAACTCATCACCGGCGGGCAAACACTCAAATTTCGGGTGCTCCTCAACAACAGATTGTACTTGCCGGGCGTAGGGCACCCAATCACTGGCAAAATGAATCAGGCCATCGTCGCGAAGCAACGTGCTCAATAAATCTAAAAACGTGGCATTCACAAGGCGGCGCTTGTGATGGCGAGTCTTGTGCCAAGGGTCCGGAAAATACACCAGCACACGATCAACACTCGCAGGGCTCATAAAATGTTCAATCAGGTCTAGCACGTCGTAACGAATCAAACGCACATTGCTAAGCTCCCGGTTAGTGATTTCAACCAGTGCATGACCCACTCCAGGCAAGTGCACTTCCACACCCAGAAAATTTACCGCAGGATTATTCTGCGCCATGTGCCCAAGGGCTACGCCGTTGCCAAAACCGATTTCCATCCAAACGGGTGCGGTCTGATCATAGTGTTGGCTTAGATCAATCCCGCCTTCAGTGGGTTCAATGCCAAACGTTCCCCAATGCTCATCAAGGCTACGTTGCTGACCTTCTGTCAGCCGCCCTTGGCGCAATACGAACGTTCTAATTGATCTGGTACTTAACTGGCCCATAAATATTCGGTCTTTGGTCTCAAGAAACTAGTCAAAAAGTAATTGTCAGGACGCAATTTTTCGATCTGCAACATTATTAGTGTGGCCAGTCAAACGGAACGACTATATACTTTTACCACTGGAACTTCGTATTAATGATTCAAAGCAGCAATAATTCTTAAACGTGAAGCGATTTTTGCACACTACTATTGTAGCTAGTCAACTTTTACTAATCTGCCATTGTACTGTCATAAAGTTAAGTACAGGTATGAATAGCTTGTTTACCTTTGGTGGCAATCTCTAGCTTTACCGGCTAGTTTCCGATTAGTTCAGTAGTACAGAAGTTCAGCATCGATTTCAGGCATTATCAGCAGCAATTGCGATCCGCACTGTCACTGATAACAACAATAATAAAAGAGGTCTCTCCGTCAGAGCACCATGAACGAAGCCAGCACACTTACTCCTGAAATTATCTTTGTGCTGGGCATCCTCTTCTTGACGGTATTCTTGTTTGTCAGTGAAGTCGTCCGTATTGATGTAGCGGCGGTATCCATTATGGTCGCCCTTGGTCTCTCGACCATGCTCCCGGGCCTTAATCCGGTGATTGACTCAAGCGAACTTTTCGAAGGGTTTTCCAGTAACGCGGTCATGTCTATCATCGCGGTAATGATCATTGGTGCAGGCTTAGATAAAACCGGCATCATGAGCCGCGTCGCTAACTGGATTCTAAAAAAAGGCGGCACCACCGAAACCCGCATCACACCATTGATCGCAGGCGCTGTCGGTCTGATCTCAAGCTTTATGCAGAACGTTGGTGCAGCCGCACTGTTCCTACCCGTTGTCAGTCGAATTAGCCGACGCACCAGTATTCCCATGTCGCGCTTATTAATGCCAATGGGATTCTGCGCGATCTTAGGTGGCACAGTCACCATGGTCGGCTCAAGCCCGCTTATTCTTCTAAACGATCTGATGCTGTCTTCTAATAAGGCATTGCCGCCTGAACATAAGATGGAAACCTTCGGCCTTTTTGATGTCACCCCGATCGGGCTGGCTTTGATCGCCACCGGGATTTTGTTTTTTGTGGTCTTCGGCCGTTTTGTGCTGCCCAGTATCAAAAGCGAAAAGAAACGCGAAACTACCACCCGAACCACGGACTACTTTAAACGTGTCTATGGAATAGAAGGTGAGCTTTTCGAACTGCAAGCAACACTTGAAAGCCCACTGGTCGGTATGACCATCATGCAGATCGAACGCACCTTAGAAAATGTACCTTTTATTCTCGCCGTCAGAAATGGCGATGAAATCAGCGTTGTACCCGACGGCAAAGACGTTATCTGGGTCAACAGCTACATTGGTGTACTAAGCAGCAAGCGCGAGCTGGTAAAATTCGCCCGCCAGTATAAGCTTCGAATCGTAAAAGGTGAAAACCACTTCACCAACGTAATGAACGCTCAGGAAACCGGTATTGCTGAAATCGTTGTACCACCGGGTTCATCACTGGTCGGACAAACCCTTAATGATCTCCAATTGCGCCGCAACGACGGCATGCATATTCTCAGTATTTATCGCGCCGGCTACACAGTAGAAGAGAATGTGCGAGACACCCCCCTGCTCGGCGGTGATACTTTAGTAGTACACACCGCTTGGCGAAACCTTAAAAAACTCCGCAACAATAGCGACTACGCCATTGTGACCGACCACGTAGATGAAGAACTACGACCCAACAAAATACGCCACGCCCTGTTCTTTTTTGTTATCGCAATCTCACTGGTACTGTTTTCAGAACTGCGGCTGTCTATCTCGCTATTAGTCGGCGCTATCGGCATGGTGTTAGCCGGTGTACTCACCATGGATGAAGCGTACCGTGCAGTCAGCTGGAAAACGGTATTTCTGTTGGCAAGCTTAATCCCGCTTGGGCTTGCGGTTGAAAAATCAGGCGCGGCAGCCTGGATCGCGATGCACACACTTCAAGTACTGGGTGATGTGCCTATCTGGTTACTACAAACTGTAATTGCGATTCTTGCGACCATCTTTACATTAGTTATGTCTAACATTGGCGCCACAGTACTGCTGGTACCACTGGCGATTAATATTGCCGTAGGCGCAGGTGCAGACCCTGCCGTGTTCGCATTAACCGTTGCCATTGCCACTTCAAACTCTTTTATAATACCGACTCATCAGGTCAACGCACTGATTATGGGTCCGGCAGGTTACCGAGTCATCGACTTTATGCGTGCAGGTGTATTTATGACTATTTTGTTTTTGATTGTCAGCCTGACCATGTTAAACCTGATTTTCTAAACGGATTTTCTATCCGCTATGGCAGCAACATGGCCTAAGAGATGAAATATAATCCACTAGGCAACACCGCCCTAAAAATAAGCGCCATTGGTCTCGGCACCATGACCTTTGGCGAGCAAAACACCCAACAACAAGCGCATGACCAACTAGCCCTTGCCACAGAATACGGTGTTAACTTCATTGATACCGCAGAGCTATACCCGGCACCCGCTAGCAAAGAAACCAGCACGCTCAGTGAACAGTACATTGGCAACTGGCTCAAACATCAAGATCGCGAAAAACTAATTATTGCCACCAAAGTAGTCGGCCCGGCACCTAAAAAGTGGATCGGCTACATACGCAACGGCCCAACCCTTGAGCCTAAGCAAATTGAAACCGCATTACACGATAGCCTTAAACGCCTTCAAACCGACTATATAGATCTTTACCAGATCCATTGGCCTTCACGTAACACTAACTACTTTGGCAAGCTTGGCTACGAATTCGGATCAGACAAACACGATAACCCAATCGAAGAAACGCTCACCACACTCGCAAAGTTTGTTAACGACGGAAAAATCAAACACATCGGCGTCTCCAATGAAACCCCATGGGGTTTACATCAATACCTGCTGTGCGCAAATACGTTTAATCTGCCACTGATCGCATCGGTTCAAAACCCCTACTGCCTGTTAAACCGAACTTTTGAAGTCGGTATGGCTGAGTTTTCACACCGCAGCAACATAAGCCTGCTAGCCTACTCACCTTTAGCCGGTGGTGCACTATCAGGCAAATACCTAAACGACCAACAGCCCGAGAACGCACGGCTCACTCTGCATAAAAATTACTTCTATCGCTACACCACCGAACCCGCCACCACTGCTGTAGAACAATACGCAGACATAGCAAAACAACACGGCATTACCCCAACCGAAATGGCACTGGCCTTCGTTAACCACCAACCCTTTGTGGCCTCATCAATAATCGGCGCTACCACGCTAGAACAACTAAAAGAAAACTGCGAAAGCATCAATACAACACTGAGTGATGAAACAATTACAGCCATTCAAAAAGTACATAACGCAAACCCGAACCCGTGTCCATAACCACAAGGCCGGTTTAATCTAAGCAATGATTTCAGTAATCGATACACACGTACATTTTGACGATGATCGTTTCGATCAAGACCGCGAAGCCGTCTATGCCCGCGCCCAAGCTGCAGGTGTAAGCGCACTCATCATTCCAGCAACAACCGAAGATCGATGGCAAAAGATTTTTAATCTATGCGACCAATATGAAAACGTGCACCCGACTGCAGGCTTACACCCCGTATTCATCGATCAACACAAAGAACAAGATATAGAAGCACTTGATCGCGTACTGAAAGAAAACAACTGCATTGCAGTAGGGGAATGCGGCCTGGACGGTTTTGTTAAAGACCTGGACTATGAAAGACAGCGTTATTTCTTCGAACAACAATTAAGCATGGCTGCAAAACACACCCTACCCACTATTGTTCATGCGAGAAACGCTGTACAAGATGTGATTCAATCAATCAAAAAAGCAAGCGCCACAACCACCGGCGTAATCCACAGCTATAACGGCAGCCTGGAGCAAGCAAAGCAACTAATAGATCTTGGTTATCTAGTATCATTTGGCGGCGCAATAACCTACGACCGCGCTACCCGCTTACGAGCAACCGTTAAAGCACTACCAATAGAATCGATCATGGTAGAAACAGACGCACCCGATCAACCCGGTAGCCAACACACAGGCTCAAGAAACGAACCTGCGTTTCTGCATGAAGTGGTAGAGACTATTGCTAAAGTTAAAGGCATAACGCCACAAGATGTGGCTGACCATAACAATTTAAACGCGAATCACTTGTTTAGGCTTAAGCAATAAACATTACTACAGTGGATGCAACACTCACGTGTAGTAGCGGGGCTTATTGTGTAGATCAAGTCAGCCCCCTAAACACATTTAGTGCAATCTTCAGGCGACCTGACTTCTTGATTTTGACTGACCTCCTTTACCAGCCAACAAGCGTTCGATTAGATGTCTTTATCAGCTTTTCCAATGCAATACGTTGGGACTGACGGAATAAACAGCACACTCTGTATCAGTTGCATTCACGAGTTGCGGAAACCAAACGAGTAACACCCGACTGTGCGACCACCGGACAAACTAACCCAGATGAAATCATAGTCCATACGAATGTTTCAAGTCATACCAGGTCTCCCTGATAAGATCTTGAGGCGTATTTCTCAGTATGGTGAAAAGTTTGATGGCAACCTTATAGGAGCATGTTAGGCGCAGTCATACTTTGCATTAGCATTGGCTTGGTTTAGAATGCTTTCCTAGTGAAGTATTGGAACATTGCAGTATGAATTTTTCACACCGAATTCTGGTTTTATCGCTCATGTTCTCTGGCCAAGCTCAAAGTCATACTACTATCATCAGTATGATACGGCTGTAACTCGCATGAAAAGCATTAAATACATGAATGCAAAGATACTTAATAACGCTATAGCTTGCATTATATTCGGAGGAATGTTCTCTGCATGTGAGAGCTCTAACTATAACGATACTCCAGCTGCCAGTTTAAGCCTACCTGATCGACAGATTCTTGCGTTAAATGATAAAAGATTACTTGTTGAGTTCAATATTAATAACGGGCTACCACAGAAGTACTTTCTAGAGCCTGACCAAACCACTATTGATGTTTCAGTGGGTGGGGTTCGTGATAATCAGAACAATACTATTGATATTCTATGGTCGGCAATATACAACGATATGGGCGTAGAAATTTCCACTCAAAACCAGGAATTTTTCGCGCGTGGGAATATTGTTATTGACGCGCCGCACGTAACAGACTTTTTTGACTACGACAAAGATGGCATATCTAATTACGCTGAGCTATTAGATGGTACTTGTGTTTGGTACACGGGTAATCAGTGTTATTTGGATGGCGTAATAGATAAGCCAACATCACCCGCACTTTCACAAGGCCTAATACCTGACTACTCATTTGATTATAACAATGCGGACGACCTTATAGTAAATGGCGACTTCTCCAGAGGGACAGAGGGATGGGGAGCAGACTATGCATGGCTGCAGTCCGTCGGTACTCATTTATGCTCTACCCTGGATGCAGGAACATTCCCAGTTCAATATCCGGTTTTAGCTTCCGGGAGTATTGGTTTAGAACCGGGGGAACATATGATTGAATTTGACGTAAAAAGCACTAGGGACAATGCTGCACTTAATGTACAGCTTTACTCCTTCGCTCGTCAGCAAGTAGTATTATATGAATTCGTGCAACCATTATCGCTCGATTGGGGTAAGCGTCGAATAAAGTACACTTACAGTGGAGAGCAAGACAATTTCAGTCTCCAATTTAGCGCCGTTATAAACAACTCTCAAACAACGACGTACTGTTTTGATAATGTTTCTGTTTTTAAAGCACAGTGACTCCATCACATTAGCTCCCAGATATTCTCCACTAAGATAGCAGTAACACAATGAAGAAGACTGTATTTTTTATCGCAACGTTACTCCTTGGAGTTTTACTGGCAGAACTAACCGTAAAGGCAGCTGCGTATCTTTCACCGAGAATCGCTTACGAACTGCGACCACCCTGGGGGAATCGAGCACTAGATCCGGATTCTGTATTAGGCTATCGGCTATCGCCTTTTTTCCCTGGCTCTGATAAGCGGGGCTATCGTAATTTAGTTGCGCTCAATAAGGCCGATATTCTCGCCATTGGAGACTCTATGACGTACGGCTACACCGTAATCGAAAGTGACTCTTGGCCCGGGATCCTCAGAAAAAATAGCAATTTTCAGATCTACAATGCAGGTGTTGGTGGTTACGGCCCGTGTGAGTATTTACACGTGGCAAAGGAGTTAATTGACCTGGCCCCTAAAACTATTGTGGTTAGCGTGTACTTAGGAAATGACATGAGTGACGCCTATACATCTGTGTACCTGGAAAAGCGTTGCGAAAGTTTGCGTAGTGTCGACGCTGAGATGTTAGACGAGCTAGAACGTGCTCACTCTGAACTTTCCCTTAAAGACCAGGCTACAAATCTTGGCCTAACCTCAGTGCCAGTACCCTTCAGGGTTGGGTTACCATCGTCACATAGATTTATTGGGACTAAACTTAGGGATAAGTCTGCGATCTATGCATTGTTCCGTAATGTATACCATCGCTTAACTAACTTTCAGTGGGACAGGTTTGGCGAAAAAGCTGATGAAAGCTACGAACAGACGTCCAATATCAATGGCAATATCGTCTACGACGAAATAGAAGAACTCCGAACTGTATTCAAGAATCCAGCAGTTGACGTGTTAGCCGTAGATCAAAATGATCTGAGGATACTTGAGGGCAAACGTATCACAGAGCGTGCTTTGCTTGGTATTCATTCGCTAATGAGCGAAGCACACAATACAAAAATGATTATCGTTATATTCCCTACAAAGGCAGTGGCATATAACAATCTCTTAGAGGACGATTACATAGCTAACCACAAGTCATTGATCCCGAAAATAAAAAATGAACTCAAGTTAAAGAGCGATCTCATATCATTTTTTGAGAGTGAAAACTTAGAATACCTAGACACCACTCCACTTCTGGAAGCCTCATTAAAAATGGGCGAAACACCATTCCACAACTCAGCTAACGAACATCCAAATGAACTCGGTTATAAACTGGTCGCAGAAGCCATTGCAGATGCTTTGGCAGAATGAATCCTCCCTCGATTACAAGATATAATCACATGTTTCTAATATCAGTTCGATTTAGTAAATTTTCTGCAAGACTGCAAACGTAAACCGCTTCACATTAAGTACAAGGCTGCGCTGCCAACCTCAACACGGATATGACCAGCGTTTTGTTGTGAGCTTGCTGGTTATTTTTCTTGCATAACCATACTTAACAAAGATGTTATATGAACATACTCGGTATCTCCGCATACTATCACGACAGCGCCGCAGCTTTAGTGTGCGATGGAATGATAGTAGCTGCTGCGCAGGAAGAACGGTTTTCCAGAAAAAAGCATGACCCGAGCTTCCCCACTAGAGCTATCGGATATTGTCTGTCAGCAAATAATTTGTCGATAAACGATGTAGACTTTGTCGTGTTCTACGACAAAGTCTATGTTGAAATTTGACCGCTTGCTCGAAACCTACCTTAGTCGTGCTCCAAAAGGATTCAAAAGTTTTTCGATGGCCATGCCGGTATGGTTAAAGGAGAAGCTATACTTGAAGTCTGTATTACGCAACGAACTAAAATCACTGGGCGTAAAAGGTAAGAGCAAAGGGCCGCAATTACTATTTACTGAGCACCATCAATCACACGCCGCATCAGCTTATTACCCCAGCCCCTACAACGATGCCGCTGTTCTTTGCATTGACGGAGTGGGTGAGTGGGCAACGACCTCAGTATGGCACGGACAAGGGGAAAAACTTACGCCGGTCTGGCAGATAAACTTTCCGCATTCTCTCGGCATGTTGTACTCCGCCTTTACTTACTACACCGGCTTTAAAGTTAACTCGGGGGAGTACAAACTGATGGGTCTCGCACCGTACGGAGAGCCCAAATATGTGGACACTATTTTAACTCATTTAATTGACGTTAAAGACGACGGCACGTTCAAATTAAACATGGACTATTTTGATTATGTAACGGGCCTTACTATGACGAACAAACAGTTCGACAGGCTTTTTGATGGACCACCACGCCAACCCGAGTCGCCGATCACCCAACGCGAAATGGATTTAGCGAGATCAGTACAGGAAGTGACTGAGCGAGTGGTACTACGTTTGGGGCACACGGTACACAAGGAATTGGGTAGCAAAAACCTGTGCCTGGCGGGCGGAGTTGCTTTGAATTGCGTAGCGAACGGACGACTTAGTCGTGAAGGACCATTTAGGAACATATGGATCCAACCTGCTGCCGGTGATGCCGGGGGTGCCATCGGCGCTGCTCTTGCAACCTGGTATCAATATCTCGAAAACGATAGACCTGCCCCTAAGAGTGATGCGATGCGAGGTAGTTATCTCGGCCCTACTTACTCAGCTGAAGATATCGCTGCCAGCCTGGAGGAGCTTGGTGCAGTCTATGAAGTCCTTAACGATGATGATTTACCTGGTCACGTGGCCAGTGTGCTGGCAGACGAGAATGTCGTCGGTTGGTTTCAGGGTCGGATGGAATTCGGTCCACGAGCGCTTGGCGGGCGTTCAATTCTCGGTGATCCGAGAAGTACTAACATGCAATCTATAATGAACCTCAAAATCAAATATCGTGAGTCGTTTCGACCCTTCGCACCTTCAGTGCTGGCGGAGCGGGTATCAGATTATTTTGATATTCAGTCCACCAGTCCTTACATGCTGCAGGTTAGCGAAATAAAAGATCAGCATAGAATTAGCATGACAGAAGAACAACAGAATATGTTCGGGGTTGAGAAATTAAATGTGCCTCGGTCAACTATACCGGCGATCACACACGTAGATTATTCAGCGCGAATACAAACAGTGCACAAAGAAACGAATCCTCGTTATCATGCATTGTTGTCTTCATTTGACGATAAAACCGGTTGCCCGGTGCTGGTTAACACTTCTTTTAATGTTCGGGGTGAGCCAATAGTAGCTACTCCCGAAGATGCGTACCGGTGTTTCATGCGCACAGAAATGGACTATCTGGTGATCGAAAATTTTGTTCTGCACAAGCCCAGTCAACCAAAGTGGACAAAAAACGAAGACTGGATGAACGAGTTCGAGCTCGACTAATAGACTGAGATGTAAATACTAATGAGTACTTCGAAAATAATACCCGAACTGGATGTAACAGGATTACGCAAGTTTGCCTTTACGACAGCTTCGTTTGTGGTCGTGGTGTTTGCGTTTGTTATCCCTTGGCTATTTGGATTTGGTTACCCCAAGTGGCCGTTAATAATAGGTGGAGTGTTGGCCGCCTGGGGCGCTTTAGCACCATCAACGCTCCGACCTATATATCGGGGTTGGATGCGTTTCGGTCTGTTTATGAGCAAAATTACTACACCTATTATTCTCGGGCTTTTATTTTTTCTTGTGTTTACACCTGTCGCTCTATTTATGCGACTAATAGGCAGAGATCCACTACACACAAAAATTGACAAGAACACCAGTACACATAGAAATGTCTCTACTGTCTCCCCCAAAGAAAACATGGAAAAACCATTCTAATGATTGAGTTAATGAGTGATTTATGGGCCTATATGCGAGCTCATAAAAAAATCTGGCTATTACCCATACTGATATTACTCGTCTTATTGGGTGCACTCGTCGTCTTTGCACCAGGTTCAGCGCTCGCACCGTTTATATATACATTATTCTAAAGGGTGCCGCTCGATCCCGACCAGGAATAATCATAGAAAAAAACAATACCTACGGATAGCCCTGAGTACAGCCAGTATGAATTTCAGTCTTTGTGGTCCAAAATCACCGTAATGGAGCATCTAAGCGTTTACACCAAGATTAGCTTTGCGATACACAACCGCAATAACCATAGCGGTGCGTATACAACTATCATGACACTTGGTTGGTGGGCTAGTATCTATGCACAATCAAATATACTGAGAGAGGGCAAATGATTGGAAAGTGTAATTGTGGATCTGTTGCGTTTGAGATTACTGAAAGTATTCCGTCTGTGTATCATTGCTACTGTACATTATGTCAAAAACAAGGTGGTACTGCTTCCAACGCCGGGACAATCATACCCTTAGATAAATTTAAATGGATAACGGGGGAATCAAGCGTACAGAAATGGAAAAAAGAGACAGGATTTAGCTCTAATTTTTGCGATGTATGCGGATCACCCGTTCCCAACATATTCCGATCTAAATATGTTTGGATTCCAGTTGGATTGATCGAGAATATAAACACTCAAGCCGTTGCGAACCTTTGGCTAAGTTCCAAACCTGGCTGGGCAGATCCAGCAAAGCTTGAACGGAATTATGATTTTGCGCCAGAAGACTTGGAAGAGTTTGTCCAGTTTTTAAATTCTGGCAAATGAAAAAGGGTTCAATCCTATTTTGTTACGTAGTGGCCTCAGCTCGCCAAATGCGAGACTCGTCCGAATCTAGCTCCACTGGCGTTAGTCTATTTAAAGGGCACCAACATGAACCCTAACGTGCAAATAATAAAGTGGCTAGAGGCGGATGAATTAAGGATCCGCGCATTGGATGAAGCAGCAAGCATTGGGTTAGATGATTGGTGTTTGGCGGCAGGGTTTGTGCGCAATATGGTTTGGGATAAGACTCATAACTATAGTGTTTCCACTCCGCTAAATGATATTGATGTCATCTACTTCAATCCCAATGATTTAAACGAGAAAACAGATAAAGAGTATGAGCGCCTACTAACCTCCAAGTCGAATTTACCATGGTCGGTAAAAAATCAGGCCCGCATGCATATTAGAAACAGTGATCGTCCCTATACATCAACCTGCGATGCAATGAGTTACTGGGTAGAGATAGAAACTGCGATTGGTGTCAGGAAATTACCAAGCCAATCATTAGAATTGGTTGCCCCGTTTGGTTGTGAATCGCTTTTCCGCAACACTGTTACAATAAATAATAAACGCAGAAAGCCTAAAGAATTCGAGCAAAGGGTAGAAAGCAAAGGGTGGCTAAATTGCTGGCCACAGCTTACTGTAAAATATACCTGATAAAGCAATTAGCTAAAAAATACTGTGTAGCGAAATTTTCTATAGCACTCCACTTAAAAACAATTTCACAGCGCTCCATTTTTAAGTAATCGCAGCGATAGGCAAAGAAGTGCACGCTCGATCCAAAGCGACATTAACGAACAAATTAAAACTATGCAATGAGGTTATAACCCACATTGAAAGAATTAGAAATCATCTTACTTCATGGCATTGGAAAACTTAAGCTTGGAATGAATCAAGAAGATTTGAGGGCCGCTGCAGGTAGTCCCGCCAGTAACGTCCCCACTCACACAAGTTCTGGAATAGAGTTTCCTGATAGTGACTACTTTCTAGATAGTGCTATTCAACAACTTATGATCCCAACACTGGCTTGGTAGACTGGATCGGAATCAACGAAAACATTCCTTTTCCTATAATTTTTAATGGTGTTGATCTATTTAAAGAGGAAGTTAGCGAGGTAATTACTCAGATAAAAAAGTTTGGGACACTCGATAAAAATGATCATCAGCCTGGGTACTCATTTCGCTTCCTCGATTTAGGCATATGTTTTTGGCGAGAGTCAAAAACTGAAGATCTACTTAATGATCTTGAACGGGCCGATGAAGCTGACAACGAATGGATGCAAGTAGATATTGGGTAATCGAAACACTTTCAGCAAATTTCTATATTTGGTAAAGGCTATTGGGCTTAATGGAGCTAGCTTTAATAACAAACGTTTAATCATCAGCCTCCAACAACTGATCAACAAACGCTGCTAAATCATCAAAAACTTCTACGTTCTCTAAGTGCTTATTTTCTTCAACGGTTTTAGCACCATGGCCTGTTTTAACCAGCACCGGGGTTGCTCCCACTACCATGGCGGTTTGTACGTCACGCAGGGAATCGCCTATTAAATATACACCGTTTAGTTCTATGTCTAAGCGTTCCATTAAGCTATGCAACATGCCTGGTCTTGGCTTACGACAGTTGCAGTCGTCGTCTGGCTTGTGAGGGCAGAACAATACCGCGTCTATTCTGCCGCCAACTGATGCTACGGTTTGTTGCATGTGTTGGTGTACTGCGTTTACTTCATCAATAGTGATTAAACCGCGCGCTATACCCGATTGATTGGTAATTACGATTACACGATAGTCTTGCTGACACAAACGCGATATCGCATCGTAGCTTCCTTCTATAGGAATAAAATCATCTTGGTTTTTAATAACGTCGTTATCGCGCACTTCATTGATTACACCATCTCTATCAAGAATAATTATCTTCACGACTGCAGAGCACCAAGGTGTGCAACATGTGAATTCATTACTCGAAGCTCTTCTAACAATGCCAAACGATTGTTCTTAATCGCTTCATCGTCTGCCATCACCATAACTTCATCAAAGAACTTATCAACCGGTGTTCGCAATTTTGAAAGTGCTTGCAATGCAGGGGTGTAATCGCCTTTTGAGAAATATTTTTCTACTTCAGGCTTTAACTCGGTTAATGCGCCGTAGAGTGCTTTCTCTGGCTCACTTTCAAATAACGATTGATCGACACTGGCTTTTTCAGCCACTGGGTTTTTCTTTAGAATATTACTGATTCTTTTATTAGCTGCAGCCAGACTTTCAGCTTCTGGCAACTGCGTAAATGCTTTTACAGCGTTTATGCGACGGTCAAAATCAAGCGGAGATGTCGGCCGCACTGACGCTACAGCATCAAAGATCTGCGGACTGATATCTTTAGATGAATAATAGGCGCGTAGCCGCTCAAGCATAAACTCAAATACTTCATCTACATCTACAGTGGCTTTATCTGATAAGCCTGCAGCTGCGTGCTGCAGTAGATCTTGCAGGTCTAGCTCAAGCTCACCTTCTATCAAAGTACGCAGTACGCCAAGTGATAATCGGCGAAGGGCAAACGGGTCTTTAACACCCGTTGGTTTTTGACCAATAGCAAAGATACCGGCAATGGTATCCAGGCGATCCGCTATAGCAAGTGATCGGCCCACAGGTGTTGCAGCAATTTCATCTGCGGCAAAGCGTGGCAAGTATTGTTCACTTAGTGCTTTTGATACTTCATCTGGCTGCCCTTCAAGCTTTGCGTAGCGCTCACCCATAATGCCTTGAAGCGATGCAAACTCACTGACCATTTCGGTTAGCAAATCACACTTGGAAAGCTTCACAGCACTAGATGTGTGATTGGCATCTGCACCAATTTGACTGGCGATATTAAGCGCTAGTTTTTCTACCCGCTCTGTTTTCTCAAAAACGGTACCAAGCTTGTTTTGAAACACTACTTTCTTTAAAGCTTCCTGATGGCTTTCAAGCGGCTTCTTTTTATCTTGCTCCCAAAAGAACATGGCATCAGCCAAGCGCGGGCGAATAACGACCTCGTTACCCTTTTTCACTTGCTCAGGATCGGTGCTTTCAATGTTAGAGATAGTAATAAACATGGGCATTAACTTGCCGCTGCTATCAAACAATGGAAAGTACTTTTGATTATCTTTCATTGTGGTGATGAGTGCTTCTTCTGGTATTTGCAGAAACTCTTCCTCAAAGTTACCAAGCACTGGAACGGGCCACTCTACAAGGGCCGTTACTTCATCTAGTAAGGCATCTTCAACCAAAGCAGTAGCAGCTACACTGCTGGCGGCTTCTGTAACACCTTTAGCAATTAAACTACGGCGCTCATCAAAATCTGCTATGACTTTACCCTGCTCTTTCAGGGTTTGTGCATAGTGCTCTGGGCTGGCAACTTTTATATCTGTGTTGTTGTGAAAGCGGTGACCACGGGTGTTATTGGCAGATTGTAAACCAAGGATATTGGCATCTATAACATCATTGCCGTACAACATTAGTAACCAGTGCACGGGGCGTACAAACTCTACATCACTGCTACCCCAGCGCATACGCTTTGGCACAGGCAATGTGGCAAGCGATTTAGCGACAATATCAGGCAATAACTCTTTTACCGATTGGCCTTTTTGATCAATATTAACGGCTAACCATGTGCCTTTATCAGTGCTGACCTCTTCAACCTCTTTAAGGTCTACACCGCAAGACTTTGCAAAGCCCAATGCTGCCTGCGTTGGCTCACCATCTTTATAGGCGGCGGCAAGTGCCGGGCCACGACGCTGAATATTTTGATCAGCTTGCTTTGCAGGCACGCCTTCTATTAATACGGCCAAGCGTCTTGGGGCTGCAAATACTTTGCACTCACCGGTTATGAGGTTGGCATCTTTTAACCCATTGATTATGCCATCACCAAATGCATTAGCTAGTTTAAGTAACGCTTTAGGCGGAAGTTCTTCTGTGCCTAGTTCTACTAGGAAGCTATTAGTATTAGTCATTAGCTTGCCTTGCCTTTAGTCTCAGAAGACTTCAACAAAGGAAACTCCATTTTTTCACGCGCAGCTAAATACGCCTCAGCCACTGCACGAGCTTGCGTTCGAATTCGTAAGATGTATCGTTGTCTTTCAGTAACTGAAATCGCATGCCGGGCATCAAGCATGTTAAACGTATGTGATGCACGCAGTACTTTTTCATAGGCAGGCAACGGCAGACCAATCTCTGCAAGGTGTTGCGCCTCTGCTTCTGCAGATTCAAACGTTTTAAAAAGCTCTTCTACATTGGCATGTTCAAAGTTATACGCAGATTGTTCAATTTCATTTTGCAGAAAAACATCACCGTAGGTAACAGGGCCAGCGGGGCCATCAGACCACAGTAAATCATAAACACTATCAACGTTTTGCATATACATAGCTAAGCGTTCAAGGCCATAGGCAATCTCACCCATTACCGGCTTACATTCCAAACCACCGACTTGTTGGAAATAAGTGAATTGAGTGACTTCCATGCCGTTTAGCCAAACCTCCCAACCTAACCCCCACGCGCCTAGTGTGGGAGATTCCCAGTTATCTTCTACAAAACGAATATCGTGCACCAGCGGATCAAAACCCAGCGCTTTTAACGAGCCCAGATACATCTCTTGAAAATCGTCAGGCGACGGCTTTAACACTACTTGGAATTGGTAGTAGTGCTGCAGCCGATTGGGGTTCTCACCGTAGCGACCATCAGTCGGGCGACGCGATCCCTGCACATGACACGCGTTCCAGGGCTCGGGACCAATGGCATGCAAAAAGGTTGAGCTATGAAATGTGCCGGCGCCTACTTCCATGTCATAAGGTTGCTGTACCGTACAGCCTCGCTCGCTCCAATAATGCTGGAGGGCTGCGATCAGACCTTGGAAGGTATTCAATTCATATTGCAAAGAGGGCTCCGCGACATTGATGTTTAGCGATTCGAGCCAGCAATTTTAGGTGTTTGTTGCTGTAAATGACAGACCATTCGTCGGTAACTCTCAACGCACTGTTATAATAGGTGTTCGCCAAGGCATGGCATTAGGAAAATAACACTACGTTTTAAGACTACAAAAGCGGTTTTTTATGAGTCTAGCCGACGCATCGATAGCACTCGAGAGGCTTAAAGAACGGCAGCACCAATGGGCAATACCGTACCGAGTCGTCAAAGGGCAGAATTTGGCCGCAGCCATGCTGCAGACTTCAAAGGCGTTCAACAGCCAAATCACTGTAAAACACGAATAGCAAAAGACGCTTTTGCGATACAAAAATCACTATATCTTGTTGTTTTACATTGAAATATCGCGAAAAGCCTGCTTTTTGACAGAAGCTTCACTGGTGCAAAAAAAGCATCAGTGCGATGCAAAATTAGCAGATTACAAATAAACCCCAAGCAAGTAACTTCTTCCTTCAGCTCTGAAAACTGAGGATAATACGCTGAGCAGAAGCACGGCTTTACTAATAACAGAGCCTTGAAATTCCCCTTGAATACGCTAATTAAGCTATGCTGGCGCATTCAACAACCGACAGATAGCTCCTGTTAAAAAACCGCCACCTTAGTATTCGGCACTAAATATCAGACTAGATTAAAGAGGACTCCGATGAGCGCAAAAGACGTATTGAAAATGATGAAGGACAACGCTGTCACCTTCGTCGATTTTCGCTTCACAGACACCAAGGGCAAGGAACAACACGTTTCTGTGCCTTCCCATCAAGTCGACGAAGACGCTTTCGAAGAAGGCAAAATGTTCGACGGCTCATCTATCTCTGGCTGGAAGGGTATCGATGCTTCAGACATGATCCTCATGCCTGATACAGACACCGCTGTACTTGATCCATTCACTGAAGAAGCCACCCTTAACATTACTTGCGATGTAATCGAACCTGACACCATGCAAGGCTATGACCGTGACCCGCGTTCAATCGCGAAACGCGCTGAAGCTTACATGAAGACTCAGAAGATCGCTGACGTTGCCTACTTCGGTCCAGAGCCGGAATTTTTCGTATTCGACGATGTCCGCTGGGCGACTGAAATGGGTAACACCTTTTTCAGCATCAACTCTGAAGAAGCTGCATGGAGTGCCGGTAAAGAATTCCCAGGTGGCAACACTGGTCACCGACCAGGCGTTAAAGGCGGCTACTTTCCAGTACCACCGGTAGATTCACTGCACGATATCCGTGCTGAAATGTGTCAGGTAATGGAACAGATGGGCCTTAAAGTTGAAGTACACCACCACGAAGTGGGTACAGCTGGTCAGTGTGAAATTGGCACAGCATTCAATACTCTAGTTAAGCGCGCTGACCAAGTTCAGATTCTTAAGTATGTAGTACAAAACGTTGCTCACTTGCACGGTAAAACAGCTACCTTCATGCCTAAACCACTAGTAGGTGATAACGGTAGCGGCATGCACGTTCACCAGTCTCTTGCTAAAGGTAAGAAGAACCTTTTCTCTGGTGATGAATACGCAGGTCTTTCAGAAATGGCTCTACACTACATTGGTGGAACCATTAAGCACGCCAAGGCTATTAACGCTTTCGCAAATGCATCTACCAATAGCTACAAACGCCTTGTTCCTGGATTCGAAGCGCCGGTAATGCTTGCTTACTCAGCGCGTAACCGCTCTGCTTCTGTGCGTATTCCACACGTATCAAGCCCTAAGGCACGCAGAATTGAAGTTCGATTCCCTGATCCAAGTGGCAACCCATACCTAACATTCACTGCCTTGTTAATGGCAGGTCTTGACGGTATCAAAAACAAAATCCACCCAGGCGATGCAATGGATAAAGATCTATACGATCTTCCTGCAGAAGAAGCCAAAGCAATCCCTCAGGTTGCTCACTCACTAGATCAAGCGCTAGAAGCACTAGATCAAGACCGCGAGTTCCTAACCGCTGGCGGCGTCATGAGTGATGACATGATTGATGGCTATATTGAACTTAAAATGGAAGAAGTCACTCGCTTGCGAATGGCCACTCACCCGGTTGAGTTCGAGCAGTACTACAGCCTGTAAGTAAGACCAGAACCGGAGCAACAGCTCCGGTTCTAGCCCGCGCTCCCATATACGCGTGTTTTTGTCCGCGTTTAATATCTCTCAGCTAGATCCAAAGTGCTTAATCATTAGCGAGCGATTCCTGCACTCTAATTAAGACCGAAATTAGTTAGCGGTTCTTAATGAATTCAACAGAATCCGAAGCATCCCACCAGAACTCTTGCGCTTACCCGTATGGGCTTCTTAAAAGTGAAAGATGACGTGTGGTGTGAATAAAACTGAAATTAGTCCGCGGTTCTTTATAAATTCAACAGAGTCCGAAACATCACACCAGAAAGTCCCTCGCTTACGCTGACGGGCTTCCTAAAAAGCAAAAAGACTACGTGCGGCGTTGATTAAAACTGAAATTAGTTCGCGGTTCTTTATAAATTCAACAGAGTCCAAAACATTACACCAGAAAGTCCCTCGCTTACGCTGGCGGGCTTCCTAAAAAGCAAAAAGACTACGTGCAGCGTTGATTAAAACTGAAATTAGTTCGCGGTTCTTTATAAATTCAACAGAGTCCGAAACATTACACCAGAAAGTCCCTCGCTTACGCTGGCGGGCTTCCTAAAAAGCAAAAAGATGACATGTAGTGTTGATTAAAACTGAAATTAGTCCGCGGTTCTTTATAAATAACAGAGTCCGAAACATCACACCAGAAAGTCCCTCGCTTACGCTGGCGGGCTTCCTAAAAAGCAAAAAGACTACGTGCGGCACTGGATTTAAGTTCTTTATAAATTCAACAGAATCCGAAGCATCACACCAGAAATTCCCTCGCTCACGCTGGCGGGCTTCCTAAAGAAAATTCAGTGTGAAAGCTTGCTCTATCTGCGGCTCTCACTCGTCAGGAAGCCCGCTAGCGTCAGCGAGGGACTTAAAAACCGTAAAGTGCCAGAAATCAACTAACCCAAAACAAATGCCAGAATTGATTGCAACGTCAACAACCCACCAAACGCATCAAAAATAGCAATCACACGAGCACAAAAAAACCAAAACGCGCCCCGACCCACCTGAGCGTCGCGAACCGTCATTCTGCCGTCTAACGAGATCCCAAAAAGCCAACGTAGAGTGCCGACACTCACGAAGTGAATGCAGTAAACGCGGTTCCCGCGTTCCCCGCGCTTTTTGTTGTTTTTTGAAATAGTCTTCCGTGCGGTCAAAGCGCCAGGGACGGCGCTTTGACCGCGGTGCACATGGATGTGCCCATAGTTGACAATAATGGGCGCGACCCCTCGGAAGATGATTTCAAAAAATGGCAAAGCCACCCCTTCCCAGTTAAATAAAGGGCAACAAAGTAGCATGAAGACCTTTGCTTCTGTTTGGGTCTTTCCAAATGAAGGCCGCCGGCAGGCATGCAACGTTCGTCAGCCGCCGCAGGCATGTCACAAACCAGCCCACCGGCAGGAATGCCAAGCACGTCAGCCGCCCGCAGGACATGGGCACACACGTCAGCCACCTGCAAGGCAAACAAACAACCCAGCGCCTGCAAAGGCAAGAAAAAAAACCAGTTGATGTGTCGAACGTCTCAGAACAGCCTCAACCTCGCGAACAGCGCCTCCTCTCGGCCTAAATATTGTTTATACCCTCTACCAGCTATACACTCTCGGGAGAAAAGCGTGAAAGCTTTCACTCAAACAATGTTATTCATCGCAGCACTGACGACCACTAATCTAGTGGGCGCAGCGGTATACAAGCACGTTGATGAAAACGGCCGAATCTCTTTCAGTGATCGGCCAGCTGAAGGCGCTGAGAAAATAAAGCTGCAAGTCATTCAATCCCCGAACAAACCATCCGAAGAACAAAACCCGGAAGGCCCTGACGGAGAACTTGACGAAGAACTTGAAGGCGACGCACAAGAACGGTTAGCCAATAGCAACACTCAAAAACCGTCTGCTGATGGCGTCAAATACAAAAGCCTTAACATCCTTACACCTAAGTCTGGCAAAGTAATCAACAGCCGCTCAGGCTCTGTGCAGATTATATTCCTGCCCACCCCATCCCTTGCCCCTTCAGATGTTTTAGTGATTAATGTTGACGGCAAAGATGTAAGCAAAGGCCGCGATGCCAACTTATCACTGCAAAATCTTCAACGCGGAAATCACAGTGTTAAAGGTCGTATCCTGGATGCTAACGGCGATACAAAAATTCAGTCTGATTCCGTCACTTTCGAAGTTAAGAGCTAAAAAGCCGAAACTACTTTTTAGGCTTTCACTGCGCAACTGACACTGCCCTTAAGGTATGATTCCCGTTACTTCAACGGACACACACAGTTATGAATTTTTCTGGCATTGCTGCTGTTCATTCTAACCTGCTAGCCGCCGCACACGCCGCTAAACCAACATTGGCACTCAGCGCTGCTCGGCCTACTATTGCCACAGTGATAGCGATTAGCCTAACGCTTGCATTTAGCCCAGTCGCGCACGCACAATCCACTGACGACCAAACCACAGCGGCTGCACAAAGCGCTGACAAAGCCACCTCTACATCGCACCTTAACCTAAGGGACAACGAATGCTTAAACGCATTAGATGATCGAGACATAGTGATCGCATCGATCGCTTTTAAAGACGGTGTCAACGGCTTTGACCAACTCAAAGAGCTTGTTAAACGTAAACCCTGGGGTATTGTTAATTCCGACACCCGAAAAGAAATAGAGGATCAGATCAAGACCCTAAGCCCGTTTCTCATTATTAGATTGACTAAGAAACAAGCACTCACGTTAGATGATCATCGCGATATCATATTGTGGGTATTAGTACAAAGTACTTCCAAACCCTGCAAGTAAAAATAGCGCTAAGCCCGCCAAGTGCGGGCTTAGAACTCTACACTACAGGCACACTACAACGGTAGCTGTAACACAGCAGCACAATCCGCAGCACCCACTACAACATTCCATTCACCGTTAGCAACACATGTATTATGTGCCGTACTTTCAAAGGCACGCAGACGACCAGTGTTCGGTATACCGTCATCAATTTTTAAATCTAACTCATACATTACCTCAACCGGTATGTTTCTACCGGTAGTGAGCTCATGCGACGGATTGGCTTGACCCAATGCATTATTTGAATTGGTGATTTTATAAAAACCGTTAAACGGATTGCTTGGGCAAGTGGCTTCCACACAATCACTATCTGTTAACGCTGTTACCGCTGCACCATCAAAATTGCCAGCAATAAACCCGGCACCGGCAAGATGCTGCCACACTGCCCCGGCCTCTACGACAGTATCAACCTTCGCATTTGAATCTCCATCTACAGCGCCCGCCACAATATGAGTGGACGCACGTGGGAAATCACCTGGTAGTGCACGATACCGATCTTGAAAGGAAATCCAGGCAGCTTCAATGCCGCTTAGATCGTTAGCTATGGACCGCACCCTTGCGCTATTAATCATAGACTGCCCTTTCATAATTCCACCCAGCAGCAGCCCTATAATTAGCAACACAATTGCAATTTCTATTAGCGTAAAACCCTGTTGTTTCCTAACCATACTTCTTACCTCTTTAACTTCAAAAAAAACCGCCCTTACTACAATCAAGGTAAAACCTGCGCTTGCAAAAGGCGGGTGTACAAAATGTTTCCTGATAACCACAAAACGATATCGTCAAACTGATCAGTACCAACCAAATCAAGATCACGGCTTACAAAGGTATTATTTGAATTTTGATTCTCTGCCTCATCACTTGATCCACTTTGCTTGGCACCAGTAGAAACAAGAACAGCAGGCAGGCGATTCGCACGTAATTGATTGCACACGGCGGTATCACACACCTGGAACTCAGGACTTAACAATTGCATACTGACATCACGCATTTCGTGTGCGCTGGTAAAATCAGGTAAGCCATCGTTATCAGCATCTGACAAACTCACATGGTACTGAATAGGCGCACCCCAGCTATCAACTAATAATCCGTCTGTGTCGTAGTGGCCGGTTATACCCAATAACGCAGCTGGCACATACCCATGCGCCACGTTACAGCTATCTGAAATGCTCTGCGCACCTGCAGCTGCAGTAATTATCGGACACGGTAACCTGTGGCTAACAGCCGCATAACCGATCAATGCCTCGCGTATAGTGACAAGTTGATGTAGCGTCTCACTGCGTTGCCGTTCGAGAATTCTGGAACCCATAGGCCTTATTACAGACCCCAGCAGCAAACCCATAATTAACAGTACAATCGACATTTCAAGCAGCGTGAATCCGGCATCCCTTTTTCTTACCGCGCTAGCCACCAAAATCGGACGGGTACTCATAAGCTACTCTATGAAAACGAGTTGATCATTACTTTCAAAAGATAAACGCGGTAATTCAAAGTGGCTATCTGACGACAACACCTCGGCGCTATCTAGAAAATTACCGAGTGCCGCTGATGTTCGCACTTGAAGACCACCTGCAATAGTCGTTTCGATTGGCTCACCTACGCTAATTAACACTACTTCAACAGGCTCGCCATTGACTCGTAACCGCCGCTCTGGATCATCAACCCCATCACATTCAGATAATCCATATGCCGGACTACAGCTAGCATCAACAACGTAATAAATAAGCGATGGCCAACCGGATCGATAAAACCATGTTTGGCGCAGCACTCTGTTATCGGGCAAATCTGCGAAGTCAGTATCTGACAATGACTGCTCGCTACAGTTACCAACCTCTGATGCAAGCAGACCTTTAAGTAAACCTTGCTCACATTGACCACTAGCATTAAGAGCGGCTGCATACGGATAAAATCCATTAAGAGCTTTATATTCTATTAACCATTGCTTAGCGAAGCCCAGAGTTCGCCGTTCCATAAGTGGCACCAGATCAGAGCGCCTAATCGGCACTAACAGATCGTTTGATTCATTCAAAGTGAACACGGAGTCGCCATCGGCGTTCTCGCCTTCCAGATACTCAGAAACACTGTGACTAATCCCTTCTACACCCGATCTATCTTGCGAATCAGTGGCAACATCCGGTGCAATAAGTACAGCGATTACATCTTGCAGTGAATCTACACTTAACAGTCCACCACCACTGATTGAGTTAAGACTATTGTACGACGGGTTGTAACGATGATCAGCCGCAATAGCCAACCAAATATCTTGATCCAAAAAACGCTCGATATAATCAATTTCGATTCTATTACCGTCACGTGTCCAAACAGACGGCAAGTAGCCAATAGCATTAGGACCACAACGCAAAGCCGGGCGGCTAAAACGCTCCAATGCAGGGCAAGGCAATCTTCCCGTTCCACCACGTGTGTTATGCCCATAGTTATCGGCATAGTTAACAGCATAAGCCAGTAGCGCCTGCTTAGCTGCAAGAAGAGATTGCAATGTTGCATCTTGCTTGTTAGCGTTTATCTGCCGATCACTAATCAAATAAAATGCACTACTACTGAGTAACAGCATCATCAATAGTAATAGTGCAATTCCTCGTTGACGCGTTAAAACTTTCACTTTGCAACACTTGAATCTGGTTTGCTGCTTTGCAGCGTTTCACGAACCTCATTAGATTTAAAAGGCATAAGATCACCAGGGTTCAATACTACCGTTCCAGTATTACCTGACACCTGTAACGCACCAGAGAAACTGGCTTGTCCATTGGCACGTACGCTTTCAAAGCGCACACTACCCGTTCTTTCGTAGGTGGATAGACGCTGTGCATTAACCCACAGACCAAGCACCGCACCATTTCGCAAAACAACTCCATCATAGCGTGGTAGGGCGCGCTCAGCCTTTAACAGGTTTGTTCCATCAACGGGCGCATTTGCCTCGCTCTCTTCTTCCGTTACGGCTTCATTGTCCAGCGCAAGCTCCTCTGTATCCAGAGGTTCTGCGGGGAGCATGCCATCCGTTTCAGTTTGACTATTTCTCTTTTCTGCTGCCCGCTGTTCCTCTACAGACATAAACAAACTCATTGAAGAACCTGGAACCACAGCAGGCGATTCACTCTGAACAGTAGAGGGAATAGATAATTCAGAAGCCAACACAAAGGCAAAAGGAACACCTGCTACTCCGAAGAATACAATTACTCTACCCTTGCGCAATTGCATGGCCATCTCCTATCATGCCAATTGAATACCACCTGATAGTGCATACCACCTGAAGGTTGATTTCTTCAGCTGTGGTGAGTTCACTATTCTTTTTATTGTCTACCCGATGCATAACAAGAGAAGTAATCTCAAACGGTGTGCTAATACTTGTAGCTAAATATTCAAACAGCTTTAACAACTGCCCCTCATGGACCAAACCCAACGCAAGCTCAATGACTTCATAACCAACGTTAATTGGATAGCCTGACCGGCTTAAATTAATAGGTGTCAACGGATAGACATCAAACTGCAACTCTGACAGATTGAGATTATCTTTAGCATCACTTAGCGCTTCGACCCATGATCTTCTTTGCGCAGACCCGGTGCCAACGGATTTCATAATCCGCTGATAATCTGCGCTATTTTCTGCCATATAAGATTGATCTTCGATACGATCAAACGCCTCGTCCCGCGATTGGTAGTATTGGCTACGCAAGCTTTCTATCTTTACCTGGCCGCGGTGTACATTACTTATAAATACTGCAATTAAGCATGCTGAAATTAGAGCCAACAACAAGGCAAGCATTGTTGGCTTATCAATAGCTGTCATGGCTTATCCCTTACCGGACTAATTTCCACAACAAAGCTACCTCTCGACTCAGCAATATCTGTCGCCGTCGTTTTAGCGTTTTGACTCATCCCGAAAGGCGCCTCAATAACCTCTACTGCATTGCTTGCGCTTGATTTGCGCAAATTACTGACAAATGCCTCAAAAGCATCAAGTGCGCTACCTGTACCTCCGCCAACCACACCAGATACTGTCGCCTGATAAACCAGTTCTATGGGTAGCACTTCAATTAAATCAGTAGCACCCAGAATTTTCTGTAACGATTCTTCATCAAGCAAATCTTGCCGCTCCCAGGAGATTGCCGCAATAGACACAGTAGGGTGATTGCCCACTACAGAAGACAGTTGTGATAAAAATTCCACAGGGGTTTCCTGGGTGCGTATTTCAGCCAATTTACTTGTCACCATTGCCTGGCGCACCGCTTCAACGGGTGGCGCGTGATCGTTATGGTTTAAGTTGGCACTCGCAAGCGTGATTGACCGCCCGTATCGTTCAGTAAGACCGGTAGATTGATCTGCCGCTTTGGTTGCCAACGCAGCGGAAGATAACGCTCCACCGAACAGACTCAGAGATATCGCAAAACAGACATGTCTAACCTTGCGTGCATTGTAGAATTTCCGATGCTCTAACTGCTCGTAACCGCAACCACCACGATCTACAACAGACGCCAGTAACTGCACAGCGCTTTCGCCTGAATATGGTTTTACACTAATCCGACCGCCCTCATTAGGAAACACATGCCTGAATTCAAATTTTGCAGCAGCACCAAGCGCACTTTTAAGCACGCTCGAGAATGAGTCATCGCTATCACTCTTTACAAGACTTACCACTGGAGATGCCCACCCGGGTATTGCCTTGCGGTCTATGTATACTAAAGTCTCACCAATGCTTGTTAACAAGGCATCACTGAGCCCTTCATCAGTTGATTCACTAATTTCCACACGGCGATTCATCACTACAAAACCGTTAACGCATGCGAGCAATCGGTATAATTTTTTATCAAGGTGCAACACCATTAACTGCGCACCTGTAAGACCTAACGACTGACAGACCTTAGGCACCAACGTAACGGGTGAGTGGATAGCTTTTACTATGCTCTCTGACCCGTGCAATTTTTCTAAAAGCCTTTCACACAACACACTATGACTAATACCTGCGATTAGAACGACATCTGATTCTTCACTTTTTTTGGCAACTTGCTTAGCGGAGGCCATAGAAAGCAATGATGTCGCAAAATATTTATCACGCATTCTTGTCATGTAGTGCTTTTTATCTTGCCGACCTATTGATGGCAACGGCTCCAAATGGCACTCTTCTTCGGCTAGATCTATTATTAGGTCAAACACTGCCCGATTATTTGCCAACAAATATACCGATAGTTCATCGGGGATTTCGTTATTGACAATCGGCCAACTGAATTTTTCATTAGTACTACTAAACACAATTAGACGGTGGGGCTGTAAAAACAATACATGCCCATCATTTTTAATCTTTAACATCACATTCCATCCGACATACTAAACACCAGGTCGTAGATTGGTCCAATAACAGATAGCACTACCCACGACATAATTGCCCCAACGAAAACAATCAGCACCGGCCCTATAAATTGTTCCAACCGATCAATAGACTCACGCGAGGCGCGTTCATAGAAATAACTGGTTTGCATGAAGGCTTTATCCATACCACCCGTCGTTTCACCTATACGAACGAGACGGGCTAAAAGCGGTGGTAGTTCTGGCTGTGCTTTAAAAGCCACAGAAACTTTTTCACCCGCTACGATTTTCAATCGAGCTTGACGCAGGGCTTTCGCAAGTACTAAGTTATCTACCAGTGATTCACCATGCTTTAGGGTATCTATTAGTGTTATGCCAGATGCATACATTAATGCCGCACATCTGCAAAAGCGTGCTAGTTTAATTTTGTACAACACTTGACCGGCCAACGGCAGCCTAAGTTGCAACCGGTGCCAGTGACGCATAGCATTGCTATTGGCATGCACTAAGCCTGCAATAAAAACCCCGCCACCAACCAACAGCACTATTAGAAGCAAGCCATACTGGCTTATCGAATTAGATAGCGCTATTAACCACCGGGTATGCCACGGCAGATCACCACCCGCTGATGTTATAAAGGAAAGTAAACTCGGCACCAGCCATGTCATAACAAAGCCGATAACCAGCAACAAAACCAATGACACAAATGCCGGGTAAATTAAAACCCGCTGGATGCTCGAAATAGTTTCATCTTGCCACTTGAGTAAAGACAACAAATCAGTCAGCACGTCAACCAATCGCCCGCTCTCTTCACCCGCCTGCAACATACTGGTATAAACCGGCTTGAATACTTCAGGGTGTGATGCACAAGCCTGCGATAATGTACTGCCCGCCTCTATCTGATCAACCAGATCAGCAACCACCGTTTTAAAACCGCTGTGATCCGTAGCATCTCGGTATTCTTTGATTGAATCCAGCAGAGGCACGCCCGCCTCAATCATTTGCTGCAGGTGAAAAGTATAATCAATGAGTTCGCGACGACTAACCGATACACGTCTACGCGAAAGAAAGGGCTTTAGAATATTACGTGCGGGTTTACAAACAATTAGCTCAAGACCGCGACTAGACAGACGGGCGTCAACTTCCACCACACTTGCTGCAGAGATCTGACCGCGCTGCACCAGGCCTGCGCTATCAATTGCTTTGAATTTAAAATACTGCATTACTACTTACACCCATACTGGCTTACATCGATACTGGCTTACTTCGATACTGCTGGTTACTCCTAACTACACCGAAAATGCTAACGAATGAACAGTATCTAGTTTGTGATGTCGATCACACGGGACACCTCTGTCATAGAAGTAATTCCGTTCCTAACTAAGCGCAATGCTTCATCAGCTAACGTTATATAACCGTCTTGACGCGCAGCTTTAAGCAATACAGTTGAATTCTCATCGTTTATAATAAGCTCCTGTAGTGAAGGCGTCACTCTCAACACTTCCATTACGGCCACTCGCCCTTTATAGCCTTGCCAATCACAAGACTCACACCCTTTTGCTTTAAAGCCCGCTGTTGTATTGAGTTGCGAATCATCCTCTACACAACACTTACCACATAGTTTTCTGACCAACCTTTGACCAACAATAGCGATAACATTGCCACCCACAACAGCTGATGTTGCGCCTAAATCTTTGAGCCTTGCAAGCGCACCAATAGCTGTATTTGCGTGTAGAGTCGAATAAACCTGATGCCCGGTCATTGAGGCGCGAAAGACCATCTCAGCGGCTTCACTATCACGAATTTCCCCAACCAAAATAACGTCTGGGTCTTGTCTTAAGATTGATTTTATACCGCTACTAAAATTTAGCTTTACCTGCTCATTAACCGATGTTTGTCTAAGCATAGCCATGGGATACTCAACCGGATCTTCCAGCGTCATAATATTGATCCGCTCATCTGATTTTTCTGCAAGCATTGAATAAAGCGTTGTGGTTTTACCGGACCCCGTGGGGCCTGTAATTAGTATCAGGCCCTCTGGTCGATTCATGGCTTTTGTCAGTTCGTCTAAGGTACGATTCTCTAAACCAAGGGCGGACAACGGCACAATACCTTTTTGCCGATCAAGTATACGCAGAACCAGATTTTCCCCATGCACAGTGGGCATACAAGACACTCGAAAATCTATGTTGCCGCCCGACACATTCATTGAAAGTTGGCCGTCTTGAGGGGCGCGCGTTTCAGCAATATTTAATTCCGCTAACACCTTAATTCGCACAACAATAGCCACCCAGTAGTCCAAGTGAAAACTGCGAATCTGACGCATAACACCATCTATTCTATAGCGAATTCGAGCAAAACCCATCTCTGGTTCAAGATGAATATCTGAGGCGCGGTGCCGTACAGCATCAGATAAAATGGCATCCACCAGCCTTACTACAGGCTGATGATAGTCACCGTCCGGGTTAATAGTTTCAGTATCTACAACCCCGGTTTCAATCTCGTGCAAAATGCCATCTATTGATAGTTCAAATCCATAGAACCTATCAATGGCTTCTGCCATTTCACGTTCACCGGCAAGTGCCAATTTCAACTCAATCGATGGATCAATAGTCGCTTTCAGCCGATCAAGTGCCGGTAAGTTGTAGAGATCAACAACTGCTATCAATACGACGTTACTCTTAAGAGACACTGGAACTAACTGGAAGCGTCTCGCCACGTCTACAGACACGAGCTTTAATGCATCAGCGTCTGGCAACACCATAGCAAGGTCAATAGATTGCACACCGGTGAGTTCTTGCTCTGCACTTTTTATCAATGCCTCGGTAACGAATCCAAGGCGCAATAGCGTTTTTTCAAGCGTTTCACCGCTGCGCTGCGCCTCAACGCTAGCTATTTGAATTTGGTCTTGACTCAAAAGACCATTAGCCGCGAGGCTTGACGATAAATTGGAACCACCGCTTACTACTTCCACAACACTTACATCCGCTGGGTTAACTAACAATGTGACCAGATCAACAGTGTTAATTAATACAGTTGTAATTGCAAAAGAAATAGCAAAGAAATATCGGCGCTGCATCTCATGATCAGTGTAGCGATAGGTGGATATTTATTGTCAGTTGCTGATTTAGCAAGCCGCACTAGAATTTTATAAACTTACTGAAATAAACTCGCTTGAATCCACTCTCGGTACGGCGCTCAATTTCTCTGTACCCCAGCGCGGGGTACAGAGTTAGATTTTCTGTCATCGCTTCGTTGGTATATAAATTTACTGACTCCAGCCTTAACCTAGCAGCAGTACTTTCAACGTGTTCTATCAGCAATCGCCCTACTCCACATCCCGCATATTCAGGGAAGATTGCAACGTTTTCTAAATGCATTGCATTTTCTACTGCGTAGAAAACAACAAAGCCTAAAACAGTGTTGTCTTTGCAGATCACAGACATATGATCAGTATCTATTATTGCAGAAAAGTCAGCCACCATGGGCGCAGGCTCACGCCCAATACGTTCTATATATTTGGAGTATGCAGCTATAGCACAGCTTTGAACTGCGCCGAGATCAGCAACGTGCGCCTGCCTAATCGCATAGTCAGGCTTTTTCATCAGGCTCTAATGTTAAGCAATTACAGCTGCAGAAAGCCGCGCAGACTTCCCTTGCATATGAGCCATCAGCTTCACAACTCGCGTACCCTCAGGCAATGTATAGGTACTTGAGTTTGCTGCCAGGTAAGCGTTGGGCAAGTCAATGTTCTTTGCAAATCGTGGCTCAAATTGCACTAACACTTCCCGGTTTGCTGGAATGAATAACTCACCTTGTGTGCAAGCATCATTGCAATCAACCACATCACCTTGAAAAATTACCCTGCCCGATTCAAATTGGCTGATCGATATATCTTTATCTGTTAAATTCCGTAGCAGCAAAGATTCACCCACCCGATCAGGAATGCTAACAATCTTCATATCAATCTCTGCTGGTAACAATGCCGTAGTATCTGAAACGTCTGCAGGCCAAATGGCATTGGCCATAGCCGCTCCAGACAACGGCAGCACTCCACTTGCAGTCACCATGGCCATGCCTTTAAGTGTATTCCGCTTACTGGAATCCACTTGCTCAACTGTACTTACTGAGGTGGTCTTTTTCATCTGTATAAACCTTCTAAGAAATAACGATTACCAGCTTACAACACCATTCAATAACGCCGCATAACGCGAAACGAATATTGACATGCACTGACTTATTACTTTACCTAGGTCAGCTGTCTTCGTCGATTTCTTTACCCATAAGACTTTTAAGATCTGCAAAAGGATTGTGCGTACTGATAGGAGTTGCCTCGCCTTCCCCGTACGTTACTACTTCAACGAACCGCTGATGTTCGTTATCGTGGCAAAACACACAAAGTAACTCCCAATTACTGCCATCTTCCGGGTTGTTATCGTGGTTGTGATCTCTGTGATGCACGGTAAGCTCGCGCAGGTTGCTGTTATCGAACTCGCGCATGCATCTGCCACAAACCCATGGGTATAGCTTTAACGCGCGCTGGCGATAACCGTCTTCTCGTGTTTGATAAGACGCCCGTGCGTCTGCGACTATTTTATCTAGCTTGCTGCTGTCAGTCATTTTGATTCACCCTTATTGATTCACCTTTAGCGGCTCGGTGCGATCCAAACTCTACCTTACCCTCTACCTACAAAAGGCATATCGGTAGCCATTATGGTGGTGGTCAATACGTTAGCCGATAATGGCAGTGATGCCATACTTACAATGGCATCGGCTATATGCTGCGTATCCATCGTTGGCTCTGGCTTAATACTCCCATCGGCTTGAGGCACTCCGGCATTCATGTGATCGGTCATAGCAGAGGCGGCATTGCCAATATCGATTTGACCACATGCAATGTGAAATGGTCTGCCATCTAATGCAATGGTTTTAGTCAATCCATTAATAGCATGTTTACTCACGGTATACGGTACAGAGCCCGGGCGCGGTACATGAGCCGAGATTGAACCATTATTAATAATACGCCCACCTTGTGGATCTTGCTTTCGCATTTGCCCAAACGCTGCACGCGCGATTAAAAATGCTCCGTGTAAATTTACATCAATCACTTCACGCCATTGCTCAACCGTTAGCTCATCTATTGGCATTGCCGGCACATTGGTTCCGGCATTGTTAAACACTACATCAAGCCGGCCGTGATCTGCGATTAACTGCTTAAAGAGTTGATCGACAGAATCGGAATCACTTACATCGCATTGAATGGCACTGATGGAACCTTCGGCATAATTAGCAATGGTCTCATTTAGAGTGGTTAGATTACGACCGCAAACGATCACGTTAAACCCTGCCCTGGCCATCGCACCCGCAGTCATTCGACCGATACCTGAACCACCACCAGTGACTAGCGCTACTTGAGACATGCTGTTTTCTCTCTTTGATTTTCTTGTATCTAACTTAGTCTATCCCTCTAAGATGAAAGATGCATTAACGTTCAGATGTGTACAACCCTTTTACTCAGTAATTTTGTGCCATAGACTGATGGGCGGCGCCAACAGATACCAGCGACGACTGCACAGCACCGATTGAACCGTAAGTATTAGGCGGCAAGAGACGCTTACGCAATTGCACCCGCACCGGGGGTCACTTAACTGATTTAAATAGAGCCACAATGGCACTTCGAAAGTGTGCTAGCAATTCTAACCGCACTCAATTTGCGGCACTCGAACCACGGCGTGCCTTTAGTCTAGAGGTCTGAACTCTGCTATTTGAATCGGTTGGAATAGATAACCTACCCCTGCACCGGTTCGCGGAAGGTCTTTCGCTAACAGATATTTAAGCGTTATTTCTCTTTTATGACATTAAGTTTTTAGCCTGTTATTTTCCAGCCCCATTTTTTTAAGATGACTATTTTTTGTATAAAAATCAATTAGATTACTTATTGACAGCACATCCCGCCAGTGGTTCTATAAGGTAATTGCGTATCGGAGAGATATGACAATTACCAACCTTGGAGAGAAACAAATGAAAAAAGTACTTGCACTAAGCGCTTTAACATTAGCAGCAATCAACGGACAGGCCTTCGCAGACACCTCTGCATGTTTAATCACTAAAACAGACACCAACCCGTTCTTCGTAAAAATGAAAGAAGGGGCTACCGCTAAAGCGGGCGAGCTTGGCGTTTCGCTAAAAAGCTTTGCCGGTAAAGTAGACGGCGACCACGAAAGCCAGGTGGCCGCGATAGAAACCTGCATTGCAGATGGCGCGAAAGGTATTTTAATTACCGCCTCTGACACCAAAGCCATTGTATCGTCGGTGCAGCAAGCACGCGATGCAGGCCTGCTTGTAATCGCCCTTGATACTCCACTTGAGCCAATAGATTCAGCAGACGCTACATTCGCCACAGACAACTTCCTGGCCGGTGAGCTTATAGGCAAGTGGGCCGCATCTGCCTTGGGTGCAGAAGCTGCAAACGCCAAAATTGGCATGCTTGATCTTGCCGTAAGCCAGCCGTCAGTTGGTGTATTACGTGATCAAGGCTTCCTACAAGGCTTTGGTATAGACCTAGGCGATCCAAACAAGTGGGGCGATGAAGAAGACCCACGCATTATTGGCAACGACGTTACCGCAGGTAATGAAGAAGGTGGTCGCAAAGCAATGGAAAACCTTCTTGCTAAAGATCCAATGATCAACGTGGTATACACCATTAACGAACCAGCTGCTGCAGGTGCCTATGAAGCCCTTAAATCAATCGGTCGTGAAAACGATGTATTGATTGTGTCAGTAGACGGTGGCTGCCCCGGCGTTAAGAATGTTGCAGAGGGTATTATTGGTGCAACCTCACAGCAGTACCCACTGCTAATGGCATCACTTGGTATTGAAGCAATCGCTGCCTGGGCAAAGGATGGCAGCAAGCCTGAAAACACACCTGGTAAAGAGTTCTTCGATACAGGTGTTGCACTGGTAACCGATAAACCTGTCGAAGGTGTTGAATCAATTGACACAGAAGTCGGCACTGACCGCTGCTGGGGTTAAATGTATCGAAACACGGGTGCCATTGGCACCCGTGTTTTTAGCAATGTTGTTTGACAGTAGTAAGCAGTATATAAAGTTGGGCAGTCTCAAACAGGCCCACGAAAACAATAAAAAAATTGCATGGGGGAATTAGTGGCTACTGAACACTTCGAGTCCAGTTTAACAAACGCGCCTGAAACACTACCAGAGTTCGAAGAAAAACGATCTTTTCTGAACCACATAAGACACTGGTTGCATCAAACCCCTGCTGCGGTCCCACTTATTGTCTTACTAATTTCAATCGCTATTTTCGGTGTATTGCTTGGCAAAAAGTTCTTCTCACCTTTTGCATTGACCTTAATTTTACAACAAGTCGCGATTGTAGGAATTGTCGGCGCGGCACAAGCACTGGTGGTGATTACCGCAGGTATTGATCTTTCTGTTGGCGCAATAATGGTTTTATCATCGGTCATTATGGGCCAGTTTGCGTTTCGCTACGGGCTCCCTCCAGAACTTGCATTACTTTGCGGCTTTGCAGTTGGCGCCTTGTGCGGCTTTATTAATGGGGTATTAGTCGCGATTGTGAGATTGCCACCGTTTATTGTCACACTGGGTATGTGGCAAATTGTATTAGCCACGAATTTTTTATACTCAGCTAATGAGACCATCCGCTCTCAAGATCTAGACGCAGACGCACCGATACTAAAATTTTTAGGTGAGAAAATAAAAGTACCTATAAATCTTCCGATGTTTGGCATCGAAGGCACAGCGATATTTACCTATGCCGTCCTATTAATGGTAATTCTCACCATAGTACTTGCCTTCGTTTTAAAGCATACCGCCTGGGGCAGACACGTGTACGCCATCGGCGATGATCCCGATGCCGCAGAACTAGCTGGGGTTAGAGTCAAACGCACATTAATTTCCGTGTATACACTGGCAGGATTTATATGTGCATTAGCAGCATGGGCATTAATAGGGCGCATAGGGTCTATATCTCCAACGGCCGGGCAATTTGCCAATATAGAATCGATAACCGCGGTGGTTATTGGTGGGATCTCTTTGTTTGGTGGCAGAGGCTCTATTGCAGGCATGCTGTTTGGTGCGTTAATAGTCGGAGTATTTTCGTTAGGCTTAAGACTGGTGGGCACCGATCCCCAATGGACATACCTGCTCATTGGCGTGCTAATCATATTTGCGGTCGCTATTGATCAATGGATAAGAAAGGTGGCGGTATGAATACAGCTTCAGATACTGCAGTCCTGCGGGGTCACAAACTCACTAAACGCTTTGGCAGGGTGACCGCATTAGATCACTGCGATTTTGATCTAATGCCCGGGGAAGTTCTAGGTATTATCGGCGACAATGGCGCCGGAAAGTCTACATTGATTAAGGCCTTATCAGGCGCACTAAAACCAGACTCCGGTGAAATATACCTCGACGGACAACCGGTCAATTTTAACTCACCGCAAGACGCACGTGCCGCAGGTATTGAAACGGTTTACCAAAACCTGGCGCTCTCCCCCGCCCTTTCAATTTCAGACAATTTGTTTTTGGGCAGAGAAATAAGAAAGTCCGGGGTTATGGGTTTTTTAAGAATGCTTGACCACAAAGCCATGGAGCAACAAGCCCGTAAAATGTTATCAGAACTTGGCCTTTTAACCATTCAAAACATTAAACAATCGGTAGAGACTCTTTCGGGTGGTCAACGCCAAGGGGTAGCAGTCGCACGTGCCGCCGCTTTTGGCTCAAGAGTCATTATAATGGATGAGCCCACCGCCGCCCTTGGTGTTAAAGAGTCCCGCAAAGTACTAGAGCTTATTCAAGATGTTAGAAAACGCGGCATGCCGATAGTGCTAATCTCACACAATATGCCACATGTATTTGAAGTGGCTGATCGCATCCATATTCATCGACTAGGCCAACGCTTGTGCGTTATCGACCCAAAACAATATTCAATGTCCGATGCGGTTGCATTAATGACGGGCGCCATGACTCCAGACCAGCATGCTGCCTGACATAATAGAAAACCTCGGTAGTGAAATTCTTAAACGCGCAGCGGGCAAACCACGTTTTTTTGTTGCTGTTGCGGGAGCCCCTGCATCGGGAAAATCAACACTGTGTGACGCTTTAGAACAACAACTGGCAACTAAAACATCGGTTGCAGTAGTTGCTATGGACGGTTTCCACTACGACAACAGCATACTCAAGGAAAATGGAAAATTTGCGCGCAAAGGTGCGCCCGATACGTTTGATGCAACAGGCCTTAACTTATTGCTTAAAGGCCTACACCAACAAACCGACTTAATGGCGACACCCGTTTTCGACCGCGAACAAGATCTTGCGCGAAGTAGCGCTAAATTAATCCACCCCAATGATCAAATTATTCTGATTGAAGGTAACTACTTACTCTGCGACACCCACCCGTGGAACTTGCTGCATGTGCTTTTTGATTTAACAATCATGCTCAATGTAGAGCACGCCGTACTTGAAGAAAGGCTAATCAAAAGATGGCTTGATAATGATCATACAAAAGCGCAAGCCACCAAGCGCGCGCAAAGCAATGACCTTCCCAATGCTAAGTATGTATCAGAAAACTCAATACAAGCAGATATCAATGTATAGAAAAAACAATGCGCCTCTGAATTATCACGCCGACCTTATTAACACTACCGGTTTACGGTGCTAAGATTTTTATCAAATATAAACGCAAATTAGGCACCCTCCATGGCACGCAAAGATCGACCCCATACACCAGATGGCCGTTACCTTGTGGCCAAAGGTATTTTAAAGCGCTGCACAAACCCGAATCTTGACGATACCTTAAGAAGACGCGCCATAAAAAAACTAATGCAAGCGCGCATGTCTAAAGATGCAGCTGCTGTAGTCGAAGCAAAAACTGAACTGGGTGAAACAGGCCCTGTCTGGTGGGACGATGGCGAACCCGACTACAGCGATCACCCACCTACAGATTCGCCTTATGCGCAATGGTGGCAGGCTTTACCAAAAGCCACACAACGCACAGGCTCATAGTTTATAACTAGCTGAGCTTACGCGACTTCGAAAGCGCAATCATATTGCCCGCGACAATTAATGCCACACCAAACACAGCGGGTATTGTCCAACGATAGCCTTCTAACCAAGTACTAATTAACAACGCCACTACCGGAAACGCAACAGCCGCGTATGCGCCTTTATCTGCACCAATGCGATGAATAAGCGTCAAGTAACAACCAAACGCGACCACAGAGCCAAATATGGCAAGGTACAACAACGCCCCCAAATAACGCGGAGTTAATTCAATACTGGCAGTCTCACCGGAAGCTAAGGCTATAACACTCATACACGTTGCACCGGCTAACATACCAACCATATTGGTTCGCATCACTGGCAGACCAGCCCGGGAATTACGCAACGATAAAATATTCCCGACCGAGGCAAACCAGGTGGCAAGAATACCTAAACCCACTGACTGAAAAAACAAAGCATTAGATTCAACTGACGTAAATTCTGGAAAGAACACCAATACCAACCCGGCTATTCCAACAACACTCGCGAGTAAAATCCGATTATTGACCGGTGCTTTAAAAAACAACCATTGGTTAATAATATTCATTATGGTGATTAATGAAAATAGTATTGCAACCAGGCCAGTCGTTAAATGATTTGAGACCAAATAGTACAGCCAATAATTCAGGCAAAACAACATCACCCCTTGTGCACACACAAACGCTAAATTGCGCCCCTTGGGAAAATCTACCAACCGACCACGAAAACCTAACCAGACAGCCATTGCCGCTGCCGCGATAAAAAACCGCCATGCCACCGACCACGCCTCAGGCACTGACCCCAACTGAAGTTTTATTACATACCAGGTGGTTCCCCAGATCAGCACAGTGATGAGATACAACAATATATTAGCCACTGATTCTAGAACCTTATTTTAAATTGAATTCGATACTTCACAGCATACTCACTTCAATAGCGTTAAGAAGATCATCTATATGCGCCTCGACATCTTCACCCACTATTGAATCTATCGCACCCGCGGTTAACAGTGCCTGGGCATCCAGTAAGTGATCGTGATTAGTTAAGTCTGAAACAATTGCAGCACCCAGAAACTGATTGACTCGCGGAAATTCATCAGCACCTGCTGTTAAGCCCAGGTGTGCCTGAGGATACTCAAGTAAAGTATCAGCTGTTGCGACTCTTATATTCGCGGCTAACGCTAGCTCCAGCCCACAGCCGTGCATTGCGCCGTGTAATGCGACTGCCCAAATCACCGGGCTTTGCTCTAGCGTTTGATACACGTTTTGTAGGCGATCTGGCGTAGCATTGTCACTACAAGCTATGAAGGATCTGCCCAGGCAGACAATAACACCTGTTGTGCAAGCATCTTGTTCAGCGCTGGCAATCGCCTCAATCAGGCCCGCTTGAACCGAGGGAGAGAGTGCATTTAGGGGCGGGTTATCTATAGTGATCCATGCCCGGCCTGAATCATTGTGGTAGAAAACAGTCTTCAAAATATCATTCCTGGTGACTGAAAACGACCACGATAGCGTTGCATTCGACTATCAAAGCCCAGAGTAAGCACTACTCAAGTTACAGTAGCTATATTGAAGAATCAATTTTCAAATAGCCACCGCACAGTTAGTTCGAATACTTCGCTATTAGAAATGCTCAAGCCCCTGATGATACTCCCCAAACTGTTCGGGGCAGGTATACTACAAGTCGCTCTTAAAAGTGGAACACCACCATGCCAGTGATCACCTGCATAGAAGATCTAAAACCCATTTACAAACGTCGGGTGCCACGTATGTTTTATGACTACGCAGAATCCGGCAGCTGGACCGAACAAACGTTTCGTGAAAACAGCAGCGACTTTGAAAAAATATACCTACGCCAAAGAGTCGCGGTTGATATGTCTGGCAGATCCACCCAATCAGAAATGATCGGTGAAAAAGTCGCCATGCCAGTAGCTCTGGCACCGGTTGGTATGACCGGCATGCAAAGCGCCAACGGCGAGATCAAAGCCGCGCGCGCGGCAGAAAAGTTTGGCGTGCCTTATGTACTTTCGACCATGTCTGTAAACTCTATCGAAGACGTTGCTGCCGCCACCAGCAAGCCGTTTTGGTTCCAGCTTTATACAATGAAAGATGAAGACTACTTAAACCGTCTTATTCAAAGGGCCAAAGACGCCAACTGCTCAGCACTGGTTATAACCCTTGATTTACAAATTGTCGGTCAGCGCCACAAAGATCTTAAAAACGGTTTATCAGTACCGCCTGCACTTACCGCATCAAGCATTGCCAACCTTGCCACCAAGTGGCGCTGGGGCATTGAAATGCTCGGTGCTAAACGACGCCACCTGGGCAATATAGTCGGCCATATAGACACCGATCCATCCAAAATGTTGCAATGGATAGGTGAACAATTCGACCTAACCCTTGACTGGGACCGCGTAGCAAAAATAAAAGAGCAATGGGGTGGCAAAGTTATTATCAAAGGCATCATAGACCCTGAAGATGCAAAGCTCGCCGCACAAACCGGCGCTGATGCAATCGTTGTATCGAACCATGGCGGCCGCCAACTAGACGGCGCCCTAAGCTCAATCCGCGCGCTGCCCTCGATTCTTGATGCCGTAGGCGGACAAATTGAAGTACACCTTGACAGCGGCATACGCTCCGGACAAGACGTACTAAAAGCACTGGCCATGGGCGCCACCGGCACATATATCGGCCGTTCTTATATTTACGGCTTAGGTGCAATGGGTGAAGCTGGTGTTACCAAAAGCCTTGAAGTTATCCACAAAGAGCTAGATGTTTCCATGGCACTATGTGGGCGGCGAGATATCGCATCGTTGGATAAAGATATTCTGATGATACCTAAAGACTTTGAAGGGTCGTGGCAGTAGCTTCGTTTAGGGTTGTTAACGAAACGCCTGAAAATATACATTGAGTCTTAAACAAGTTGATTGGACTATAAAAACTTAGATGTTATGGGTTTCCGTTAGCGACATTATTCATAAAAAGGCAGCAACGCTGCTTATGAACATATTTATGTTGTACTCGTTTGATTTCCATGCCGTGCCGTTGAGGTCTGAGGTTTGAGGTCTGAGGTCTTTAGGAAACCCACTAGCGTTAGCGTGGGACCTGACCGGTATGAATTCTAAGTTTGAAAGATGTAGTTCGAACTATGGAATTTTAGTTTTGTACAGTTCGGTTCTGGATATGAGGCAATATGAGATTGGGGTGGTTAGTCCCACGCTAACGCTTGTGGGTTTCCGTTGACGTACTTTATTCGTAAAAAGGCAGCAAAGCTGCTTATGAACATGACTATGTCGTGCTCGTTAGATTTCCATGCCGTACTGTCGAGGTCTGAGGTCTGAGGTCTGAGGTCTTTAGGAAACCCACTAGCGTTAGCGTGGGACTGACC